>NZ_BAABHG010000017.1:0-220386 GCF_039541975.1 Amycolatopsis samaneae | reverse complement strand
GGCCTACCCAAACGCCACATCATCCGCTGCCTCAAACGCTACGTCACCCGAGAGATCTACCACGCCCTCACCACAGACATAGCCAACCTCACAACCACCACTTGACATCTATAGGAGCATCCTTCAGTGCACTCGCCGCGGTGAAGGCGTCCTTCAGCTCGGGTGGCCGCGGGCATGCCGGGGCGGTCTGGTGCGGTGTCCGTGTCCCGAACGCTCCGTTCGAGACGGTGAGCGTCTCGAACGGAGCGTTCGGGACGCCTCCGGTGGTCGGCGAGGTGGTCCGGGCCGACCGCGACAAGGGCGTCCCTCGGTGCGCTGGGTGCGACCAGGGCGTCCCTGGGTGCGGTGAACGCACCCAGGGCGTCCCTCGGTGGCGAACCGGCGCCGGGGCCGCTAGGTGAGCAGGAGCTTGCCGATGCGGCGGGTGGCGCCGAACACGCCGAGCGCGGCCAGTGCCAGCAGGTAGGCCAGATTTCCCAGCATTCCCAGGGAAAACACCCCGGCGGCGAGGCCGCGCATCAGCTCGATCCCGTGGTAGAGCGGGAAACACCGCACCACCCACTGCACCGGCTCCGGGTAGACCGACAGCGGGAAGAACGTGGTGGAGAACAGGAACATCGGCATCAGCACGAGGTTGATGTAGTCGAACTGCGAGGTCGACCGCAGGAACGTCACCAGCGCCATGCTGATCGCCGAGAAGGCGAACGCGATCAGCAGTGCCGCGGGCAGCATCGCCAGCGCCCACCACGAGGTGAGCAGGCCCATCACCGCGGTCACGCCGAGGAAGGCGAGCGAGTAGAGGCCGCCGCGCAACATCGCCCAGGCGATCTCGCCGGTGGCGATGTCCAGCGGGCCGATCGGGGTGGCCAGCATGGCGTCGTACAGCTTGGCGTAACGCAGTTTGAAGAACACGTTGTAGGTGCACTCGAACACCGCGCCGTTCATCGCCGAGGTCGCCAGCAGCGCCGGGGCGACGAACGCGACGTAGCTCATCGGGTGCCCGTCGGGCCCGGCGACCTCGGTGACCAGTTTGCCGAAGCCCAGCTGGAAGGCGAGCAGGTAGAACAGCGGCTCGAACACGCCGGACAGCAGGATCACCCAGGAACGGCGGTACACCACCGCCGCGCGTTCGACGACCGCGGAGGAGCGTCCGCTGTAGAGCGCGGGCGGCAGGACACGCAGCAGCAGGCCGCGGCGCGCCGGTTCGGCGAGCACGGTCATCTCACACCACCAGCCGTCGGTAGAAGAAACGGTGCGCGCACGCCCAGCCCACGGCGAACAGCGCGACCAGGAACGCGAGGTGCCCGAGCGCGGCCCAGCCGCCGACCCCGCCGACGCTGACCGCGCGGGAGAGCTGGGTGCCGTGCCACAGCGGGGAAATCCAGGCCAGCCAGCGCAGGGCGATGGGCAGCTGGGCGATCGGGAAGAACGTGCCGGAGAACAACGTCATCGGCATGACCACGAAGCGGAAGATCAGCCCGAACCGGGTGCCCTCGTCGAACGTCTTCGCCGCGAGCGCCGTCATCGGCGTGGTGCAGGCGAGCCCGGTGACCGTGCCCACCACGATCACCGCCAGTACGCCCGCGCCCGACCAGGCGCCGAAGCACGCGGCGATGGCGGCGTAGACCGCCCCGGCGAGGGTGAGCCGGATCGCCATCCAGATGAGGTGCCCGCCGAGCAGTTGTCCCGGCGACACCGGGGTGGCGGTGACCGCGAGGTAGTCCCGCTGCCACTTGAAACCGGACAGCACCGGGTAGCTGGACTCGGCGATCCCCTGCTGTGCCGCGCCCGCCACGAGCAACGCGGGCGCGACGTAGGCCAGGTAGGACAGTCCGCCGGTGGCGGGCCCCGCCCGCACCTGGGAGCCGAAGCCGAGACCCATGGCCGCGAGGAACAGAACCGGTTGCAGCCCGGTGGAGTAGAGCGTGGCCGCCCAGTAGCGCCGGTACCAGGTCCAGTACCCCTCGACCCGCAACCAGGCCCCGTGCCAGGCTCCGACGACCCGCCCCGTCGAACTGACCGACACCCCTACCCCTCCCCGGCCACTCTCGTCCACTCTGGACACTCAACTCCCCTTACCCCACAAGACACGTGACGGGAACGACAGCGAACGCGCCCCGCGAGCGCACCCCACCCATTCCCGTCACCTCACCCCTTCCCCCGTCACTCAATCGACCAGCGTCCGGCCGGTGAGCCGGAGGAACACGTCCTCCAGTGAGCTGCGCCGGACCAGGCTCGACAGCGGGCGCAGGCCGCGGGCGTGGACCTGTTCGAGGGTCGCCTCCCCGGCCATGCTGTAGAGCAGGACGCGGTCGGGCAGGACCTCGGTGCGTTCGGCCAGCCCCTCGGCCCGGCGGGCGGCCTCTTCCTGTTCGCCAACGGGGAAACGCAGCTCGACGACCTCTCGGGTGGAGTACCGGGTGATCAGCTCCGCGGGCGAGCCCTCGGCGGCGATCCGGCCGCCGTCCATGACGACGAGCCGGTCGCACAGCTGCTCCGCCTCATCCATGTAGTGGGTGGTGACGATGAGGGTGGTGCCCTCGGCCTTGAGCCGGAAGAGCCGGTCCCATAACAGGTGGCGGGCCTGCGGGTCGAGGCCGGTGGTCGGCTCGTCGAGCAGCAGCAGCTCCGGGTCGTTCACCAGGGAGCGCGCGATGGTCAGGCGGCGCTTCATGCCGCCGGAGAGCGGATCCACCTCGTCGTCGGCGCGGTCGGACAGCTGCGCGAACTCCATCAGCTCCTCGGCCCTGCGCCGGACCGCCGCCCTGGACAGGCCGAAGTACCGGCCGTAGATGTGCAGGTTCTGCCGGACGGTGAGCTCGACGTCGAGATTGTCCTGCTGCGGCACCACGCCGAGACGCGCGCGGATGCGCGGGCCCGCGACGTCCGGATCGAGCCCGAGTACCCGCAGCTCACCGTCGGTGCGCGGGGACACGCACGCGATCATGCGCATGGTGGAGGACTTGCCTGCCCCGTTCGGGCCGAGGAATCCGAAGGCCTCGCCGCGGCGGACCTCGACATCGATCCCGCGCACGGCCTCGAACTCGCCGAACCGCTTGACCAGCGCCTTCGCCTGGACCAGTGCCGGATCTTCCGCTGACTCTCCCACGCCTCGCACGATAGAGCCCACCACCGACAAAACACGACCCGTTTACCGCCGGGGCTTTGCCTGCGCGCTCGATGCCGTGAAGGACTCCTTCACGGCATCGAGCGCCGGGGAGGAGGCCTTCCCGGCCGGTCTTCAGGCCGTGTGCTGATACGCCGGGTAGGTGAGGTAGCCCGCGTCCCCGCCCTGGTAGTAGGTGGCCTCGTCGACCGGGGCGATCGGGAGCGCGCCACGCAGCCGCTCGACGAGGTCGGGATTGGAAATGAACGCGCGGCCGAAGCTGATGAGATCGGCTCCCTGCGCGAGCCAGCGGTCGGCGTCGTCCCGGCCGGCCTGCTTCGGCCCCATCGGGTACACCGGGTTCATCACGAGGGTGCCCGGCCACGCCCGGCGCAGGCCGAGCAGCACCTCGTCGTCGGTGGTGGCCTCGAAATGGACGTAGGCCAGGCCGAGCCGGGCGAATTCGGAAAGCAGCGCGACGTAGAGCTCGGGGACCTCGGTCTCCTCGACGCCCCAGAACGTCGCGCCCGGCGAGAGCCGGATCGCGGTCCGGGCGGCGCCGATCGCGTCCACGGTGGCGGAAACCGCCTCGACGGCGAAGCGGATCCGGTTGGCCACCGAACCCCCGTAGCGGTCGGTGCGCAGATTGGCGTTCGTGGAAAGGAACTGCGAGATCAGGTAACCGTTGGCGCCGTGCAGCTCGACCCCGTCGAACCCGGCCTCGACGGCGTGGCGGGCGGCGTGCGCGTAGGACTCGGCGTGCTCGGGGATCTCGGCGAGGTCCAGCGCGCGCGGCATCGGGGCGGGCTGGGGCCCGGTCGGGGTGAACACGTCCCCGGTGGCGGGCACGGCCGAGGGCCCGGCCGGCTGGAAGCCGGTGGTGTCGGGATGCGAAACGCGCCCGCCGTGCATGATCTGGGCGAAGATACGTCCGCCGTTGGCGTGCACGGCCTCGGTCACCGGGCGCCACGAAGCGGTCTGCTCGTCGGTGTACAGCCCCGGCGTCCCCGGGTTGGACTGCCCGATCAGGCTCGGCTGCACGCCCTCGCTCACGATCAGCCCGGCCGACGCCCGCTGGGCGTAGTAGGTCGCCATCGACGGAGTCGCCAGACCACCGGCGGCGGCCCGGACGCGGGTCATCGGGGCCATCACCACCCGGTTGGGCAGGGCCAGGTCACCGAGCCGGTAGCTGTCGAAAAGGGTTGCCACGTCAAGACTCCTTCGTAGTTCCGCGCGTCCGGACCCGGACACACGAACCACGCTAGAATCTGACATGGATGTCAGGGACAAGGCGCTGTGGCGCGGCTCATACGAAGGAGGACCCGATGCGCATCGGGGAGCTGGCGGAGCGGACCGGGGCCAGTGTCCGGTCCCTGCGGTACTACGAGGAGCAGCGGCTGCTCGTCAGCACGCGCAGCGCCGGCGGGCAGCGGCACTATGCGCCCGAGGCGGTCGGGCGGGTCGCGCTGCTCCAGCGGCTCTACGCCGCGGGCCTGTCCAGCACCACCATCGCCGAACTGCTCCCCTGCGTCGACTCGCCCAGCGAGACGAACTCCGACGCCGCGTTCGAGCGGATGGCCCAGGAACGCGACCGGCTGTCCGACCACATCACCGAGCTGATCCGCACCCGGGACGCGCTCGACGAGCTCATGGCCATCAACCGGCAGTACCGCGAGAGGCCCCGGACCGGGGTGTCCGCCTGCGCGGTTCCGCTGCCCGGGGCCTCTCGCCGTGCCGTGCTCAGCGGATCGGCACCGCGAGGTTCCGCGTCACCCCGTTGACCGTCACCGAAAGCCGCGCGACACCCGGGCGCAGCGCCGTCAGCACCCCGGTGGCCGGGTCGAACGACGCGACGTCCCACGGCGCGGGTGGCCAGGCCCCGGTCGCGATGTGCGTGCCCCAGGCACCGGTCCAGTCCGCGCTCACCGGGTAGGCGGCCGGGACGGCGCGCGCGCCCTGGGTGACCGTGGCCTTGACGTCGCCGCGCGCGCCGGGCCGCAACGTGTCCGGGCCGGTCAGGGTCAGCGCATCGACGTTGGGCCGGGTCTGGAAGCGCACCGGCTGTCCCCGGTCGCCGGGGTCGACCCGCACCATCGTCCAGCCGACGAACCCGCCGTCGCCCGGCGCCGCGGCCGGGCCCTTGCCGGAGTTGCCGTTCACCAGGTACGGGACGCCGTCGGTGCGGGAGAGGGCGAACACGCCCGCGTGCGAAGCGATCGACGCGGCGGGCTTGCCGGAGGACTGCTCGAACCCGGTGAGCCAGGTGGTCAGCAGCTCCGCTTCCTTGCGGTCGCCCAGCTGGGAGTTGCCGACCGGGCTCGGATCGGCGACCGGATGGTGCATCGCGACCACGACGCCGCGCACCGAGCGGTCCTTCGCCGCGCCGTCGAGCGCCTCGCGCAGCATCCGGACCTGGTCGAACCCGCCCGCGCGCAGCGTGCCGCGCGAGGAGTCCATCAGCACCAGCCGGATCCCGCGCACGTCCACGACGCGGTGCGTCTCGCCGAAGGCCGCCTTGAACTCGTCGAGCCCGTGCCCGCCGTCGGCCTCGTGGTTGCCCGGCACGTAGTACCAGGGCACCTTGCCCTCCAGTTCCTCGTTCAGCACCCTGCGGGCGAGCACGAAGTCGGGCGCCGTGCCGCGGTCGACGAAGTCGCCGTTGATCAGCACCAGATCGGGTTTCGCCGCGACGGCCTCGCGCAGCGCGCGCCGGGCCTGGGCGACCAGCGGCCCGTCCGGATCGTCCGCGGTGAACTGCGCGTCGCTGACGACGGCGATCCGCAGCCCGCCGTTGCCGGTCACGCCGACGAGCGCGGGGTCACGCGGGCGCGGATCGGCGGGCACGGTGGCCGCGGGCGAGACCTCGAGGGTGAGGTCGTCGAAGACGAGACGGCCCGAGTACTGGCGGTCGGGGAGGTTCTCGACGGCGTAGAAGCGGGTCAGCCGCTGGCCGTCGGGCAGCCCGGCGGGCACGTTCGCGGTGACGTACCGCCAGCCCGTCCAGTCCACCTTGCGCGCGAGGTCCACCACCGACGCGACGTTCGCGGCGTCCCGCAGCTCGGCACGCAGCCAGGCGCCCTTCCCGTCGCCCTCGACCCACAGGCCGATCCGCTGGGTGCCCGCCGGAACGGGCAGCGGCGCGGTGGCGTTGACGTAGGCCGCCCTGGTCGCGGTGGTGCCGGTGAGCCGGTAGTCCAGCGCGAGCCCGGCCGTGCCGGCGTGGCCGGGGGCCGGGGACAGCGCCGCGCCGACGGGCGCCGGGTACACCGACGCCGTCCAGCCGTCCGGACCGTCCAAAGGAGACACGACGCGCTTCTCGGTACCCGCCGACGCGCCGAGGTGGGTGGTCAGCCCCGCCACCGTCGCGGTGATCGCGGTGGCGCCGGAATCCTTCAGCGCGGTGACGGCGAACCCGTCGCCGTCGGGTTCGACACGGAACGCCGAGTGGTCGTAGTCGAGCTTGACGTCGTCCGGTTCGGCCCAGGTGCCGTAGCCGTCCGCGTCGTAGCCGTAGACCTGGAAGGTCCCGCGCGCCCCTGCCCCGGACAGCGCGACCTGCTCGGTGCTGGTGCCCAGCCGGACCGGCTTGCCCAGCACGGAAAGCTTCGTCGCGCCACTGGCGCGGCCCTGCCGGGCGGACACCTCGACCTCGGCCCGCGCGTCCGGGCGGAGGAAGTCGGGGTGCGCGGTGAACACGCCGCCCGTCACGGTGCCGCGGAACGGGTTCGAGGTGCTCCACCACGGCCGGGAGTCCACGGCGGCGCCGGTCTCGTCGTGCCCGTCGGCGACGAGCTTGCGCGACAGTCCGGAAAGGACCCTGGTGGCGTTGTGGCTGTTGCGCGCGGGCACCGGCGAGAACCCGGTGAGCCGTCCGCTGCCGGGCGCGGTCGCGATGCCGATCCCGTTGGGCACCAACCGTTCGCCACCGTCCGACGGCGAGTTGCGCACGGTCGCGTCACGCTCCCCCTGCGCGCGGGCGAGCAGCGTCGAGGAGCCGCCGCCGTCGAGGTTGATCGCCTCCGAGGCGCCGAGGGAGACCATGTGCCTGGCCAGTTCCAGCTCGGTCATGCCCCTGCTGTCGGCCTGGCGTCCGTCCACTGTGGCCAGCCACATCCGGCCGCCGTCGGCGGAGAAGCCGACCGCGGTGCGCGGGTGCGCGGCGACGTCGTCGACCGGCTGGACCTGCCCACCCTTGACCAGGACCTTGTTGCCGCCCACCGCGACCGCGAGCTTCCCGGCGTCCGAACGCGGCGCGTAGGAGACCTCGACCGGGTCGCCGGCACGCAGCGCGGCGAGCGCGTCGGCACCGGCCTCCCGCGCGAGGAGAACCGTGCTGCCCGCCGGGATCGGGCCGTCGGCGGGAGCGGTGCGGACCTGCGCGACGTGCCCGTCCCGGATCTCCACCTCGGTGACGCGCTGTGCGCCGGCCACGGAGCTGGCCCGGGACGAAGCGCCCCACAGCGGGGTGTAGACGCCGAGCGCGCCGGTATCCAGGACGGGGCTGTTGAAGTTCGTCGCGCGGACGGTGCTCCCGCCGGGCAGCTTCACGCTCGCTTCCAGGAAGACCTCGGCGAGCCGCGCCTTGCCCTCCTCAGTGATCGAGGCGGTCAGGTTGTGCCCGGCGGCGGGCGCGGTCTGTAGCCTGCCCCGGTCGATCCCGACGCCGATCGGCGCGCCGGTGGCGTTGATGTCGAAGAAGTCGCCGTTCACCCCGGCGACCGCGCCCGCGCGTGAAATCTGCTGGGACAGCGGCGTCCGCGCGGACACCGTACCGGGGCTGAGGTAGGTCGGCTTCAGCGTCTTGTTCGTGAGGTCGACGGCCAGCGTGTCGCCGCGGATCCAGCCGCGCGGGTCGTAGCGGTCGAACTGCGTGAGGTTCAGCCCGGGCGCGACCGGGGTCGTGGCACTGCCGGTGAGCAGGCCGTCGTCCGGGGGCGCGGCGGCGAACCGGGCCGGGCCCTCCTGCGCGGAGGACGCGGCGGGAGCCGCCTCCACGGGCGGTGGGCCGAGCGGAGCGGCCAGCGGGTCGGCGGCCGCGGAGGCGGCCAGTGCCGAGGAGGACAGCACAACGGCGGCGGCGAAAAACGCCAGACGCGATCTAATCACGGGTAGCCCCAGAATCGAGTGGTTAAGCCCGCTCAGCTCAGCCCACCGGCGCTGCCTGCGAAAGTCTTCGTGGTGAACACGCCCTGAACGGCGTACGGCGGTTGGCATCCGCCGTCGAGCAGCGAACGGCCGAGCGGGGTGAGCGTGTGCAGAACGGCACGGCTCACGCGGTGACTGGTGACCAGTCCCGCCTCCCGCAGCACCCGGGTGTGCTCGCTCGCCGAGGCGGGCGCGATGTTCAGCCGCTGGGCCAGTTCACTCGTGCTCGCCCCGGATTCCAGCATCCGCAGCACCAGCGCCCTGGTGCGGCCGAGCAACGCGGCGAGCGAGGACGACGCCTGCCGGGCCGTCCCGGCCGCACAGCACGGCACCGTGCGGTCGACCGGGTAGAGCAGCGCGGGGCCGCATCCGTTGCCCGGCACCAGGATCGGCGCGAGGCAGAAGTACGACGGGATGAGCCGCACCCCGCGCCCGCCGAGCCGGACCTCACCGGCGCGGGCGGCGAGTTCGAGCACCGGTGACCGCCACACCGCGCCCGGCCGCAGGCTCGCCAGCAGCGCGTCGACCCCACCGTCGAGGAAGGCCCGCGCCCGCACCGCGCGGTCGGCGTCCAGCCGCATCAGCACATGCTCGTGATACGGCGCGATCGCCGCGTCGTAGTAGTCGGACAGCGCCTGCTCGTACGGGCCCGAAACAACGGGCTCCGGCGCGTCGGAAACCGCGGCCAGTACCCGCAGCGCGGCCGCGAGCGAACGGTCGCTGACCCGCTGGGCCAGCACCCGGCGGCGCCACGGCTCGAACAGCGACGGGCCGGCGCGCGCCCGCAGCAGCCGCAGGCTCAACCAGGCTTCCCAGCACGCATCGGCTTCCCCGGCGATGCGCACCTGTCCGAGGTCTTCGCCGGTGAAGTGGATACGGAGCACTACGCGCACGTTACTAGTGGTGCATTCTCCGTGATATCCACCATTTCGGCGCTGGGCGTTCGCCGTTTCGGCGTCATCCGAAATGCTGAGTACCCGTACCTCCCCGGGGCGGCCAGGTCCGTGCCGCGGGAAAACGCCTTCGATTTCCCCCGCGTGGCCGCGAATTCCGCCCGGGGACGCCGCTCAGGGAGTCAGCTTCGCGGTGAGGAATCCGGTGGCGACGCTTTCCGCACCGGTGATCCGCGGCGCCACTTCGGCGAGTGCCCGGCGTTTCCACAACAGGAACAGCAGATCCGCCGAGGTGGCCTCGACCGTCGCCGCGGGCTCCGTTTCCGGCCCGAGCGCGGGCGACGCGCCGTCGGTACCGGGGTGCACCGTCCAGCTGTCGCCGGTGTCGGTGGCGCGCAGCAGCAGCGGCGCGGACAGCGACGGCGGGTCCGTCCAGCGGGTGATCCTGGGCAGCAGCGCGGTGAGCACCTCGTCGACGCCGTCGGCCGCGATCGCCGGGTCCGGGGTGTGCGCGGTGCCCGCCGCGCGGTGCGCGTCCACGAGGTGGACGGCGGTTTCCTGGACCTGACGGCGGAACCAGAACGCCATGTCCTTGGGGGTGCCGCCGAAATGCCAGCACGGATCCTCCGGCCGGGCCGCGGTGAGGGCGGACAGCAGCGTCTCGGCGCTCTCGGCGTACCAGTCGGCGAGGTCGCCGGCGGCCGCCGTGGCGAAATCCTGTGGCTGCGGTTCCCCCGCCTCGACGACCTTGGCGACCCAGCGGTGCACGTGCCCGAGGTGGGTGCCGAGGTCGGTGAGTGTCCACGGCTCACAGCACGGCACCGGGGCCGTGTGGTCTGCGGTGCGCAGCACGCGGGCGAAGTCCTCGGTCAGCACGCGCAGCGAGGCGAGGTATTCCGCCGGCGGCAACGGGAGCGTGGTCATGTGAGCGACTCTAAACACGCCCACCGACAAAAACGCGGGGAGGGACGAGCCCCTCCCCGCGTCCGGTGGTCCTCAGAGGCTGGGGAACCAGAGCTTCAGCTCGCGCTCGGCGGACTCCTGGCCGTCCGAGCCGTGGACCAGGTTGTACTGCGTCTCCAGCGCGAAGTCGCCACGCAGGGTGCCGGGGGTGGCCTTCTCGACCGGGTCGGTGCCCCCGGCGAGCTGACGGAACGCGGCGATCGCGCGCGGGCCCTCGACGGCGAGCGCGACGACCTGGCCGGACGTGATGAACTCCAGGAGATCACCGAAGAACGGGCGTTCCTTGTGCTCGGCGTAGTGTTCCTCGGCCAGCGAACGGGGAACGGTGCGCAGCTCCAGAGCGGCCAGCTTGAGCCCCTTGCGCTCGATGCGCGAAATGACCTCGCCGACGAGGCCGCGCGCCACGCCATCGGGCTTGACCAGGACGAGCGTGCGTTCAGTCACGACGGTAATTCTCCCTGTGTGATTTGCGTGTCAACGGGCGCGAGCCTATCCGACCCGGTCCGTGGCCCTGAACGCCGTCCAGGCGCCATGACGGTTTTTCACCAATTCCCTACGTGAGTCGGTAACAAACCGGCAGTCGGGGGCCTACTCTTCGCGATCAGTTCAGCACACCACGAGGAGGCACCATGCGGAAACTCCGCGCGGCCACGACGGTCGCCGGCGCGGCCGTGCTGCTCGCGTCACTGGGCTTCGCTGCCGGACCGGGAGCGCAGGCGGGCGACACGAACAGCCAGGACGTCATCGAATACCGCGTCCACGACGCCTACCCGAAGGGTGAGGCGCTCGAATCGGCCGGGCTCGAAGTCGTCAAGCGCGTGGGCGACGACGTGATCGTCGTGGGCGACGCGAACACCGGTTCCCGGCTCGAAAAGCTCGGCCTCCGCGCCGAGGTGAGCAGGCACCTCCGGCAGGCGCCGTGGTCCGCGCCGACGCTGAAGCCCGGCGCGGCACCGCAGGACGAGACGTACTACGGCGGCTATCACACCGTCAACGCGCACTACGCCAACATGGACGCCGCCGCGAGCGCGCACCCCGATCTGGCGACCGTGGTGAACTACGGCCAGTCGTGGCGCAAGCAGCAGGGACAGGGCGGGTACGACCTCAAGGCCGTCTGCGTCACCAAGAAGGCCGAGGGCGACTGCGCGCAGAAGCCGGACTCGAAGAAGCCGCGGTTCCTGCTCCAGTCGCAGATCCACGCGCGCGAGATCGCGACCGGCGAGATGTCGTACAAGTACATCAACTACCTGGTGAACGGCTACGGCAAGGACCCCGAGGTCACGAAGCTGCTCGACACGACCGAGATCTGGGTCGTGCCGATCGTGAACCCGGACGGCGTGAACATCGTGCAGTCCGGTGGGAACAGCCCGAAGCTGCACCGGAAGAACGCCGACTTCACCGACGCGGACCTGCGGCAGTGCGGCGACAGCGCGGGCAGCCAGCCCGGCGTCGACCTCAACCGCAACTTCGGCTACCACTGGGAAAGCAACACCAGCAAGTGCGACCAGACGACGTCGACGTCGAACGGTGCCGCGGACTCCGAGCCGGAGACGAAGGCACTGGAACAGTTGTGGGCCAACCTCTTCGGCGACCACCGCGCGGACGGCCCCGACGACAGGCCGGACGCGAACGCGCGTGGCACGGCGCTGATGCTGCACAGCTACGCGGGCATCATCATCCTGCCGTGGGAGTACACGCACAGCACGCACACGCCGAGCGACGCGCAGTTCCGCGCGATGGGCGCGGACATGTCGAAGTTCTCCGGCTACCAGTACGGCCAGGCCGGTGAGCTGCTCTACGACGCCGCGGGCGGGTCGGACGACCTGGCCTACGGCAAGCTCGGGATCGCGTCGTTCACCATCGAACTCGGGGACAGCGGCGGCTCGTGCGACGGCTTCACCCCGCAGTACTCCTGTGTGGACGGCACCTTCTGGCCGTACATGCAGAAGACGTTCAACTACCTGGCGAGCAAGGCCCCCTCGCCCTACAAGTGACCCGGGCTTTCCCGGCATGGTCCGTGGGGGCCTCCTTGAGGGACCTAGAGTCCCTCAAGGAGGCCCCCACGGACCTTCACCAAGCAGACGTCAGCGGCGTTCCGGCTGGAGGGTTTTCGACCACAGCGACGCGCCGGTGGCGTCGCGGAGGTCGACGCTCAACGCGCCCGAAGCGCCGTCGATGTTCAGCTCGCCGAAGTGCTGGTAGCCGTCGGCTGGCGAGGTGTTGGCCGCGGGCGGCGCGTGCACGAACACCGCCTCCGGGCCGAAGGTCGGGTCGAGCTTGTTCGGCCCGAAGGCGCCCGCGTTGAGCGGCCCGGAGACGAACTCCCAGAACGGGTGGAAGTCGCCGACCGCCGCGCGGTCGGGTGAGTAGTGGTGCGCCGCGGTGTAGTGCACGTCCGCGGTCAGCCACACGACGTTGCGGATCCGGCGGCGCGCGATCTCGCGCAGCACCCAGTGCAGTTCCGTCTCGCGCCCGCCAGGCGCGCCGGGCAGGCCGTTGGCCACCGCCTCGATCGCACCGGCACCGTCGGGCACGACCAGGCCGATCGGCATGTCCGCCTGGACGATCTTCCAGGTCGCGGTGCTGCGGCCGAGCGCGTCGACGAACCAGCGCGCCTGCCG
Source organism: Amycolatopsis samaneae (assembly GCF_039541975.1). NCBI lineage: Bacteria > Bacillati > Actinomycetota > Actinomycetes > Pseudonocardiales > Pseudonocardiaceae > Amycolatopsis > Amycolatopsis samaneae. The sequence goes on along the minus strand of NZ_BAABHG010000017.1, from coordinate 207,658 downwards.
GTCGCCGAGGATGTGGCCGGGTTTGGTCTGGTCGGAGGTGTTGGCGTCGCGGTAGGTCCGCATGTCGAGCACGAAGACCTCGGCGCGGGCGCCGTAGCGGAAGTTGCGGTAGACCCGCCCGTCGACGGCCTCGCGCCGGTCGATCGGGTGCCATTCGTGGAACGCCTGGAACGCGCGCGCGGCCAGCACGTCGACGCGCTTTTCGGTGTATTCGGGGCGGTCGTTGAGGATTTCGCCCGGGTACCAGTTGTTGACGACCTCGTGATCGTCCCACTGGACGTAGGCGGGCACCTCGGCGGAGAAGCGCCGGAAGTGCTCGTCCAGCCGGTTGTACGCGTGCTGGCCGCGGTATTCGTCGAGGGTCTCGGCGACCTTCGACTTCTCGGGCGTCATGACGTTGCGCCAGGTCCGGCCCCCGGGCAGGGTCACGGTTTCGCTCAGCGGCCCGTCGGCGTACACGGTGTCGCCGCTGTGCAGGAACAGGTCGGGCCGCCGGTCGGCCATCGCGGCGAAGATCGTCATCCCGCCCCGCGAAGTGTCGATACCCCAGCTCTGGCCGACGACGTCGCCGCTCCAGAGGATCCGGGTGTTCCGGCGTCCGATCGGCGCGGTGGCGAAGCGGCCGGTCAGCGGCTCGCTGCGGGTCCGGCCGTCGAGGGCCTCGGCGGTGACGCGGTAGTGGATCTCGGTGCCCGGCGGCAGCCCGGCGACCCGCACCTTGCCGGTGCCGCCGGTGGCCGGGGACACCACCGGCCCGACGACGCGGCGGGTGTGCCGGAACGACTCGTCCCGCGCGATCTCGACGACGAGGCGGGACGGGCGGTCCGCCCGCGACCAGACCACGCCGGAGCCGGTGGTGACGTCGCCGGACTGGACGCCGTGGGTGAGGATCGGGCGGTCACGCCGCAGTAGCGGGGCGGCGGAGACCTGGCCGGGCAGCAGCAGCCCGGCGGCGAGCGCGCCCGCGCCGGCGAGTCCGGCCTTGAACAGGACGCGGCGGGAGGGTGGGGACAGTTCGGTCATGCGCGGTTTCTATCCCGCGTTCCGGGCGGGCCGGCCAACGGCGGATGGCCGCGCGGTGAACGCGTCCGCCTCGCTCCACAGTGGACTGATCCACTTCGGACGGTCCGGGATTCAGGAACCCGCCTGCTGTTGCTGGCTGGGCAGGGTTCCCGCGGCCATCCGGCGCGCGACGTCACGGCGCAGCCACAGCACCCACAGCCAGAAGGCGAGGAAGATCACGCCGAGGATCGCCACCGCGGGCAGCAGGAACGCCATCGCGATCAGCACCAGCTGCAACACCAGCACCAGCGGGACGGCCCACGGGCGCTTGATCACCCCGCAGCACAACAGCAGCACGACGGCGACGGCGATCACGGCCCAGCCGGTACCGGTGCCGACCCCGCCGCCGAGCTTCGCGACCACCGGGATCGCGAGCGCGACCGTGATGGCCTCCATGATCAGCGAGCCCGCCATGACGCCGCGGAACCCCTTCATCGGGTCCTTGGCGGGTTTCGGGACGGGCTGCGCGGCCTCGTCGCTCATGCGGGCTCCTTCCCGAACAGCGTGCGCGCCTCGCCGACGGTGACGACCGATCCGGTGACCAGCACCCCGCCACCGGCGAGGGGTTCCTCCGGGTCGTCGCTCTGCTCGACGAGGCCGATCGCGGTCTCGATCGCGGTCTCCAGGTTCGACTCCGCGACGACGCGTTCCTCGCCGAAGATCGAGATGGCGAGGTCGTTCAGCTCCTCCAGCGGCATCGACCGCGGCGAGGAGTTCCGGGTGACCACGAGTTCGGAAACCACGGGTTCGAGCGCATCGAGGATGCCCCGCGCGTCCTTCTCGGCCATCACCGCGACCACCGCGGCGAGCCTGCGGAACGCGAACTCCTCGGCCACCGTGGTGGCGAGCGCGCGGGCGCCCATCGGGTTGTGCGCGGCGTCGAGCAGCACGGTCGGCGCCGCGCGGACGCGTTCCAGCCGTCCGGGGTTCTCGACCTCGGCGAACGCCTCGCGCACCGCTTCGACCACGAGCTGCCGGTCCTTGCCCGCGCCGAAGAACGCCTCGACGGCGGCCAGCGCGAGCGCGGCGTTCGCGGCCTGGTGTTCCCCGTGCAGCGGCAAGAAGATCTCGTCGTAGACACCGCCGAGGCCCTGCAGCTTCAGCAGCTGGCCGCCGACCGCGACCTCGCGCGCCAGCACGCCGAACTCGCTGCCCGCGCGCGCCACCGTGGCGTCCACCTCGACCGCGCGCTCCAGCAGCACCTTGAGCACGTCTTCGTTCTGCTCGGCGAGGACCGCGACGGAACCGGGTTTGATGATCCCGGCCTTCTCCTTCGCCGCCGACACCGGATCGGGGCCGAGGTACTCGACGTGGTCGAGGCCGATCGGGGTGAGCACCGCGACGTCGGCGTCGGCGACGTTGGTGGCGTCCCAGGCACCGCCCATGCCCGCCTCGACGACCGCGGCCTCCACCGGGGCGTCGGCGAACGCGGCGAACGCCATCCCGGTGAGGATCTCGAACTTGCTCATCGCGACGCCGTCCGGGTCGGCACCGTCCACCATGGACACATAGGGCGCGATGTCCTGGTAGAGCTCGACGTAACGCGCGGCGGGGATCGGGTGCCCGTCGAGCGCGATCCGCTCGGTGACCAGCTGCAGGTGCGGACTGGTGTAGCGGCCGGCGCGCAGGCCCATCCTGGTCAGCAGCGCGTCGATCATCCGGCTCACCGAGCCCTTGCCGTTGGTCCCGGCCACGTGCAGCACCGGGTAGCCCTTGTTCGGCTCGCCGAGCAGCGTCATCAGCGCGGAGATGCGGGCGAGCGAGGGTTCGAGCTTCGTCTCCGGCCAGCGCTGGTTGAGCTCGGCCTCGACGGCCATCAGCTCGCGGCGCGCCCGCGGGCCGTTCGGATCGTCGTGCTCGGGCGGCTCGCCCTCGTCGTCGAGCTCGTGCGGGGGTTCGGCGCCGGTGGGCGCGAGGTCAGGCACCGGGCCGAGGGCGAGGTTGTCGCCGAGCTGCCCGACGCCGCCGATGCCCGCCCGCGAGCCGCCGCCCGCGGTGAACGCGTCGTCGGGGGTGTCCAGTTCGGGGTCGGTGTCGTCGGCCCCGTCCTCGGCGTCCTCGTACGCCTGGGCACCCAGTTCGTCGACACCCGCGAAGCTGTCCGGATCGGCCAGATCCGGCCGCCGGGCTTCCCGTCGTGCGGACTCTTCGGACTCGAACGGTTCGCCCGATTCGCCACGCGGCACTGAAACTCCCTAGACCCTGCGTCACCTGTCCAGCCGAGTCTACGTGCGGCCGTCCTGGCACTCTCGACGTATGCCGTTCAACCACAATCACCACTACCACCCGCTGCTGCTCGGCCTGGTGCCGCCCGGTCCCGGCACCGCGCTCGACGTCGGCTGTGGTTCCGGGCGGTTCGCGCGGCGGCTGGCCGCGGCGGGGATGACCGTGGACGCGCTGGACACCTCGGCGGAGATGGTCGAGACGGCCGGGGCACTGGGCTCGCCGGGGCCGGGCAAGATCACCTACCGGCACGCGGACGTCACCACCGAGCCGCTGCCGGAGGGGCACTACGACTTCATCTCGTGCCTCGCGTCGCTGCATCACGTGCCGTTCGGGACGGTGACCACGCTGCGGCGGGCGCTCGCGCCCGGCGGGGTGCTGGCCGTGCTGGGGCTGGGCCGCCCGAGCGCGCCGGTGGACTGGGGGATGTGGGTGGCGGCCTCGCCGGTCAACGTGCTCGCGCGGCTCGTCGTGGCCGCCGGTGACCGGCTCAACGGCGGCCCCGACCCCGGCCCGGTGGCGCCGGTCAGGGACGAGAGCGCGTCGATGGCGGAGATCCGGCGCGAGTCGGCCCGGCTGCTGCCCGGCAGCCGGGTCCGGACGCTGCTGTTCTGGCGGTACCTGCTCACCTACCGCGAGCAGGGCGAAATTCACCCGATCTGATCCCACGAGCGGGTGAACCCGGCGCCGACCACCCGATTGGCGGCACGCAGCGGGGTGCGGGCTGGCTAGACGTGAATCATGACGCGCATCACTCGGACCCTGCTCACCGCGGCCGTTTCGGCCGTGCTGCTCACCACGTCGGCCGCCGCCGTTTCGGCCGCTCCCCTGCCGGAGGTCGGCCGGTACGTCGCGCTCGGCGACTCCTACACCTCCGGTCCGCTGATCCCCGCGCAACGCTGGGACCCGCTGGGCTGCGGGAGATCCACGAACAACTACCCGTCCTTCGTCGCCAGGGCACTCGACCCGGCGAAGTTCACCGACATCAGCTGCGGCGGCGCGAAGACCGCGAACATGGTGTCACCGCAGCAGGTCCAGTTCGGCGGGGTGAACCCGGCGCAGTTCTCCGCGCTGCGCGAGAACACGGACCTGGTCACGCTCGGCATCGGCGGCAACGACTCCGACGTGTTCGCGACGCTCGTCGGCACCTGCCCCGGGCTGCGCGCGTCGGATCCGCACGGGAACCCGTGCCAGCGGAAGTACTCGCCGGACGGGGTCGACACGATGAAGGCCGCCGTCGCGCGGACCGGCGACGACGTGGTCACCGTGCTCCGGGGCGTCCACCAGCGGTCCCCGCACGCGAAGGTACTCGTGGTGGGCTATCCGCGCATCGCGCCGCCGAGCGGGTACTGCCCGGATGTGCTGCCCTTCGCCGACGGCGACTACGCGTGGCTCAACAGCGTCGAAGAGGCATTGAACGCCGCGCTCGCCCGGGCCGTGACGACCGACGGCGGCTCGGTCTACGTGGACACCTACACGCCGTCGCTCGGGCACGACGCGTGCGCCCGCGGCGGCGCGGCGTGGATCAACGGCCAGTACACGAACCTGTTCGCGGCACTGAACTACCACCCGTTCCGGAACGGCATGGAGGGCATCGCGAACGTCGTCCTCAAACACCTGAAATAGCACGGTCTCTGAAGGCCACCATGAGGGACTTGAGTTCCCTCATGGTGGCCTTCAGAGACCTCTGCTCAGGCCGTCGGCAGGGCGGCGAGGCGGGCGGTGATGCGGTCGATGTCGGCGACCGCGGTTTCCTTGCGCGCCTTGATCTTCTCGATCACGTGCTCGGGTGCCTTGGCGATGAAGGCCTCGTTGCCGAGCTTGCCCTCGGTCTGCGCGAGCTCCTTCTGCGCGGCGCCGAGGTCCTTCTGCAGCCGCTTGCGCTCGGCCGCGACGTCGACCGTGCCGGAGAGATCGAGTTCGACGGTGACCGTGCCGCCGCTGATCGCGACCTCCAGCGACGCGCTCGCGGCGAACCCCTCCCCCGGCGCGGTGAGCCGGACCAGCGACCGGATCGCGTCCTCGTGCCCGGCGACCTCGCCGAACCCGTCGCCCGCGAGCCGCGAGGACACCTTCTGGCCGGGCTTGAGGCCCTGGTCTGCGCGGAAGCGGCGGATCTCGGTGACGAGCTTCTGGACGTCGGCGACGCGGGTGTCCGCCCGCGCGTCGGCGTAGCCGTCAAGAGGCGACGGCCAGGGCGCGATCACCAGCGACTCGCCGCCGGTCAGTGCCTTCCACAGCTTCTCGGTGATGAACGGGATGAACGGGTGCAGCAACCGCAGCACGGTGTCGAGCACGTGCCCGAGCACCGCGCGGGTGGCGGTGACCCTGGCCTCGTCGCCCTGGTAGAGCTGGACCTTGGCCAGCTCCAGGTACCAGTCGCACAGCTCGTTCCAGGTGAACTGGTAGAGCGCGCCCGCCACCTTGGCGAACTGGAAGTCCTCGAACAGTCCGTCCACTTCGGACACCAGGGCTTCGAGCCTACCGAGGATCCAGCGGTCGGACTCGGTCAGCTCCGCCGCGGCCGGGAGTGTGCCCGCCGCGGTGGCGCCGTTCATCATGGCGAACTTGCTGGCGTTCCACAGCTTCGTGCAGAAGTTGCGGGATCCGGCGGCCCATTCCTCGGCCAGCGCGATGTCCGCGCCCGGGTTAGCGCCCCGGGCCAGGGTGAAGCGCGTGGCGTCGGCGCCGTAGGCGTCCATCCAGTCGAGCGGGTCGATCCCGTTGCCGCGCGACTTCGACATCTTCTTGCCCTGCGCGTCGCGGATCAGGCCGTGCAGGTAGACGTGGTCGAACGGCTGGGCGCCGTCCATCTCCTGGACGCCGAACATCATCATCCGCACGACCCAGAAGAACAGGATGTCGTAGCCGGTGGACAACACGCTGGTCGGATAGAACTTCGCGAGGTCGGCGGTCCGCTCCGGCCAGCCCATGGTCGACATCGGCCACAGGCCGGAGGAGAACCAGGTGTCGAGCACGTCGGGGTCCTGCGTCCAGCCCTCACCGGCCGGGGGCTGCTCGTCCGGGCCGACGCAGACGACCTGGTCGTCCGGGCCGTACCAGACCGGGATGCGGTGCCCCCACCACAGCTGGCGCGAGATCGTCCAGTCGTGCATGTTGTCGACCCAGTCGAAGTAACGCTTCGCCAGCTCCGGCGGGTGAATCTCGGTGCGGCCGTCGCGGACGGCGTCACCCGCCTTCTTCGCCAGCTCCTCGACCTTGACCCACCACTGGAGGGAAAGCCGCGGCTCGACAACGGTGTTGCACCGCTCGCAGTGCCCGACGGCGTGCACGTACGGGCGCTTCTCGGCGACGATCCGGCCCAGCTCGCGCAGCGCGGCGACGACGGCGGGCCGTGCCTCGAAGCGGTCCAGGCCCTCGAACGGGCCGGGCACGGTGATCTCGGCGCGCTCGTTCATGACCGTGAGCATCGGCAGGTCGTGGCGGCGGCCGATCTCGAAGTCGTTGGGGTCGTGGGCCGGGGTGACCTTGACCGCGCCGGTGCCGAACTCGGGGTCGACGTGCTTGTCGGCCACGATCGGGATGCGGCGGCCGGTGAGCGGCAGCTCGACCTCGGTACCGATCAGGTGGGCGTAGCGCTCGTCGTCGGGGTGGACGGCGACCGCGGTGTCGCCGAGCATCGTCTCGGCGCGGGTGGTGGCCACGACGATCGCGCCGTCCCCGTCGCCGTAGCGGATGGAGACGAGCTCGCCGTCGTCGTCGCTGTGGTCGACCTCGATGTCCGACAGCGCCGTCTGGCAGCGGGGGCACCAGTTGATGATCCGCTCGGCGCGGTAGATCAGCCCGGCGTCGAAGAAGTTCTTGAACACGGTCTGGACGGCCTTGGAGAGGTTCTCGTCCATGGTGAACCGCTCGCGGCTCCAGTCGACGCCGTCGCCGAGACGGCGCATCTGGTCGAGGATCTTGCCGCCGTACTCGGCCTTCCACTCCCACACGCGCTCGACGAACTTCTCGCGGCCGAGATCGTGCCGGGACAGGCCCTCCCCCGCCAGCTGACGCTCGACGACGTTCTGGGTGGCGATGCCGGCGTGGTCCATGCCGGGCAGCCACAGCACCTCGTAGCCCTGCATGCGGCGGCGACGGCTCATCGCGTCCATCAGGGTGTGGTTGAGGGCGTGGCCCATGTGCAGACTGCCGGTGACGTTCGGCGGCGGAAGTACGATCGAGAACGGCGGCTTGTCCGACCCGGCGTCGGCGGTGAAGTACCCGGCGGCTACCCAGCCCTCGTAGAGGGGGGCTTCTTCGGCGGCCGGGTTCCAGGCACCCGGGAGGTCGGTCTGCTGCTGCGGAGCGTTCTCGGTCACAATGAACCAGTCTACGAACCCGCCGCGGCGGGTTTCACGCGCCTTGCTCACCGGCCGTGACGATCATGAGGTAGGCGCCGGTGACGGCGCGTGCGAGACAGGGGGAAGGCGGTCACAGTGGACGAACCGGAAGACCGGCGCATCGAGACGCACCCGGACCTGATCGACCCGGAATGGCGCAAGCACGCCGAGGTGGACGCGTGGCTGGGCGCGAAGAAGGAACTGAAGAAGCGCCGTAAGCGGGAGCGCCGCGCGCAGGCCTTCGGCGCGGCCGGGGACAGCCGGTGGCCGGGGATCCTCGCGATCACGCTCCTGATCGTGCTGGTGGCGACGACGGTGATCCTGCGGCAGGTGAACGGCCCCGGTGTCAACGACCCGAAGCGGGTGACCTCCGTCGTCTACGGCGCGCTCGCCGTCCCGGACCGGCCGAACCTGGTCGCCGCTCCCACGTCACGCTGAGGGTGGGCCGGATGTGCTGAAGGACGCCTTCAGTGCATCCAGCGCACCGAAGGCGTCCTTCAGCACCCCCAACGCACTGAAGGCGTCCTTCAGCTCCCCCGCCACCCGCCCAGGCACCGCGCCCTTTTTCGTCGCCCCCTCCCCGTACCGTGTCGGGTAGGGGGCCTTCGCGTGTCCTGAATCTTCCGTTCATTCCTTCGCGAGTCTCTGGGGCCTCCGTCCTCCGTGCGACAAGGGCGTCCCTGGGTGCGTCAGCCGCACCGGGGGCGTCCCTCGGCGCGGCCAACGCACCCAGGGCGTCCCTGGGTGCCCCGCCGCACCCCCCACCCGCCCCGAATCGCGGTGGCACATGTCACGCGGAGATACACAGGCGGAACTGCACAGCCTAGGCTGTGCAGTATGGCTACCGTTCCCGCGCACGTCGCCGAGACCGCGGGCTGGCTCCGCGGCGTCGTCGGCCAGCTGCGCCGCCGCCTGCGCCAGGTCGACAACGCCGACGTGCTGACCCCGACGCAGTCCGCGGTGACCAGCAGGCTCCACCGCGAAGGGCCCGCCACCCAGGCGGAGCTGGCTGCCGCGGAGCACGTCCGCCAGCAGTCGATGAGCGCCACCCTCGCCGTCCTCGACGAGCTCGGCTACCTCACCCGGACCCCCGACCCCGCCGACGGCAGACGGGTCGTCATCGGGCTTTCCGAGCTGGGCAGCAAGACCGTCGTCGGCGTCCTCCAGCACCGTGACGAGTGGCTGGCGCAGGCGCTGGTGAACGAGCTGACCGCCGAGGAGCTGGAGACCGTCACCCGCGCGCTGCCCCTGTTGCAGCGCATCGCGCAGCTGTGAAGGAGCAGGCCACGTCCACCGAGAACGCCACCGCCGTCCAGGCCCCGGCCCGATTCGGCGCGAAGCTGATCACCCCGCTCGTCGCCGGGGCGGTGCTCAACCCGATCAACTCGACCCTCATCGCCGTCGCGCTCGTCCCGATCGGACAGGCCTTCGGCGCCGGGCCGGGACGGACCGCCTGGCTCATTTCCGCGCTCTACCTGGCCACCGCGGTCGGGCAGCCGGTGGTCGGCCTGCTCGTGGACCGCTACGGCGCCCGCCGCGTCCTCATCGGCGGCGCGGCCGTGGTCATCGTCGCGGGCGTCGCCGGGATGCTCCCGGTCTCGGTCAGCTGGCTGACCGGCGTCCGCGCGCTGCTCGGCGTCGGTACCTGTGCCGGTTTCCCCGCCGCGATGGCGATCCTGCGGCGGCGTGCCGAGGCGTCCGGGCAGGGTGTCCCGGCGCGGGTGCTGTCGGTGCTGGCGATGTCCTCGCAGACGATCATGGTGATCGGCCCGACGCTGGGCGGTGTGCTGATCGGGCTGTTCGGCTGGCCCGCGATTTTCGCGGTCAACATCCCGCTCGCCGGGGCCTCGCTGCTGCTCGCGCTGTTCTGGGTCCCGAAGGACGACCCGCGTGCCGACGGCGACCAGCCGGCCCCGATCGACGTCGCCGGGATCGTGCTGTTCTCCGCGACCCTGCTGGCCCTGCTGTTCTACCTGATGGACCCGGGCGTCGGCGACCTCTACCTCCTGGCCGCCGCGGTCGCACTCGGCGCGGCGCTGGTCTTCGTCGAACTCCGTATCCCGCGGCCCTTCCTCGACCTGCGGATGCTCGCCGCGAACCGCGCGATCCTGCGTACCTACCTGCGGCAGGGCCTGAGCTTCCTGGCCATCTACGCGATCATGTTCGGCTACGCGCAGTGGCTGGAGTCCGCGCGGCACCTGAGCGAGGAGGCCGCCGGGATGATGCTGCTGCCGATGTCGGGGGTCGCGGTCGCCGCGGCCGCGTTCTCCGGCCGCACCACCGGGGTCAGGGCCCGGCTCGTGACGACCGCCGTCGCGCTGGTGGGCGGGTCGGTGCTGCTGCTGTTCGTCGGCGAGCACACCTGGCTCGGGGTGCTGCTGGCGCTGACCGCGTTGTTCGGCCTCGCGCAGGGGCTGACCAGCGTGGCCAACCAGAACCGGCTCTACCGCGAGGCGCCCGCCGAGCAGATGGGCACCGCGAGCGGCCTGTTCCGCTCGGCCCAGTACCTCGGCGCGATCGTGGCCTCGACGCTCATCGCCCAGTGCTTCGGCCGCCACGCCGGGGACGAGGGGCTGCACCGGCTGGCGATCGCGCTCGTCGTGGTCAGCGCGCTCCTGCTCGCGGTGACCCTCTTCGACCGGGGCCTGCGCGAGGCCCGCCCGAACCGCTGACCACCGGGAACAGGCCCCCCGGTTTACCGCCGCGCGGCGAAGGCGCACGATGAACGGGTGACGCGCGAAGCCCCGACCGAAGACATCGACGAAACCCGGCTCGAAACCGGCAAGCCCAAGGGCTACGCGGCGGGTATCCCCGGCGTGGCCGTTTCGCTCGCCCGCGGTGTCGAGCAGATGGGTGCCGGACGGACCGTCCGCACCCTGCGGCTGCTGAACCAGCGCGAGGGCTTCGACTGCCCCGGCTGTGCCTGGCCCGAGCCGCGCGAGGTCGACGGTGAGCACCGCAAGCTGGCCGAGTTCTGCGAAAACGGCGCGAAGGCCGTCGCCGAGGAAGCCACGAAACGGCGCGTCGGACGGGAGTTCTTCGCGGCGCACTCGGTCGAGGACCTGAACACCAGGACCGACTTCTGGCTCGGCCAGCAGGGCAGGCTCACCGAGCCGTTCGTGCTGCGCGAGGGTGCGACGCACTACGAACCGATCTCCTGGGACGACGCGTTCACGCTGGTCGCGGACGAGCTGCGCGGGCTGGCCGACCCGAACGAGGCGGTGTTCTACACCTCGGGCCGCACCAGCAACGAGGCCGCGTTCCTCTACCAGCTGCTGGTGCGTTCGTTCGGGACGAACAACCTGCCGGACTGCTCGAACATGTGCCACGAGTCCTCCGGCGCGGCGCTGTCGGCGGCCATCGGCATCGGCAAGGGCTCGGTGACGCTGGCCGACGTGCACCACGCGGACCTGATCGTCGTCGTCGGGCAGAACCCCGGCACGAACCACCCGAGGATGCTCTCGGCGCTGGAGACGGCGAAAACCAAGGGCGCCAAGGTGATCGCCGTCAACCCGCTGCCCGAAGCCGGGCTGATGCGGTTCAAGAACCCGCAGAACGTCCGGGGCATGATCGGCAAGGGCACCGCGCTGGCCGACGAGTTCGCGCAGATCCGGCTCGGCGGTGACCTCGCGCTGTTCCAGGCGATCGGGCACCTGCTGCTGGCCTGGGAGGACGAGGCGCCCGGCACGATCGTCGACCACGCCTTCGTCACGGACACCACCGCCGGGTTCGAGGACTACGCCAAGCACCTGCGCGAGATCGACTGGGCCGAGGTCGAGACCGCGACCGGGCTGGACCGTGCGCAGATCGAGCGGATCGCGAGGATGATCGCGACCTCGGAGCGCACGATCTACTGCTGGGCGATGGGCCTGACCCAGCACAAGCACGCCGTGCCGACGATCTCCGAGGTCACGAACCTGGCGCTGCTGCGCGGGATGATCGGCAGGCCGGGCGCCGGGCTGTGCCCGGTCCGCGGGCACTCGAACGTGCAGGGCGACCGCACGATGGGCGTCTGGGAGAAGATGCCGGACGCCTTCATGGACGCGCTGGACGCCGAGTTCGGGATCCGGGTCCCGCGCGCGCACGGCTGGGACGTCGTCGATTCGATCCGCGCGATGCGGGACGGCCGGGGCAAGGTGTTCTTCGCGATGGGCGGCAACTTCGCCGCCGCCACCCCGGATTCCGAGCGGACCGAGCAGGCACTGCGGTCCTGCGCGCTGACCGTCCAGGTCTCGACGAAACTCAACCGCTCGCATGTCGTGCCCGGGAAAACCGCGCTGATCCTGCCGACGCTCGGGCGCACCGAGCGGGACACGCGGGCCGCCGGCGAGCAGTTCGTCACGGTCGAGGACTCGATGTCGCAGGTGCACATGTCGCGCGGGCGCCTGGCCCCCGCCGACAAGGATCTCCGCTCGGAGGTCGCGATCATCTGCGGTGTCGCGGAGAAGCTGCTCGGCGCGGACCACGCGGTGCCGTGGCACGAGTTCGCCGGCGACTACGACCGGATCCGCGACCGGATCGCCCGCGTCGTCCCCGGCTGCGAGGACTACAACAGGCGGGTCCGCGAGCCGGACGGTTTCGTGCTGCCGCACCCGCCGCGCGACTCGCGCCGGTTCACCGGGACGGCCACCGGCAAGGGCACCTTCACCGTGTCGGAGCTGGAATTCCCGCGGGTGCCCGCCGGACGGCTGCTGTTGCAGACCATGCGCAGCCACGACCAGTACAACACCACCATCTACGGCCTGTCCGACCGCTATCGCGGCGTCGAGAACGCGCGGCGCGTGGTCCTGGTCAACCCGGACGACCTGGCCGGGCTCGGCGTCGCCGACGGGTCGATGGTCGACCTGGTGTCGGAGTGGAGCGACGGCGACCGCCGGGCGCCGGGCTTCCGCGTGGTGGCCTACCCGACCGCGCGGGGATGCGCGGCGGCGTACTTCCCCGAGGCGAACGCGCTGGTACCGCTGGACTCCGTGGCCGACAAGTCGAACACCCCGGTGTCGAAGGCGATCGTGATCCGGCTGGAACCCTCCGCCTGAGCCGTTTCTGTCGGTCCCCGGCGCTAGCCTGCCGACATGGAACCTGGGGACATCGCGCGGGAAATGGCACTGCTGCTCAGATCGAGCACCGGCTCGCCAGGCTGGACGAACGCCGTGCTGCGGATCTGGGTCGGTCACGACGGGTACCGCACGCACGCCTCGTCCGACACCGAGCCGTACCTGTACGCGGACGTGTCCGCGCTGGTCGCGCACCTGCCGTGGGCGTTCCACGAGCTCCGGCTGAGCGGTTCGGGCACCTACACCTACCTGGCCACCCCCGGCGTCGGCGGGATGCCACCGACGTGGATCCTGTTCGACCGGGACCATCGATACCCCCGGCAGCCGCGGCCGGGCATGCCGCTGCCCGCGCGGTCCCGGCCGACCGGTGCCCCCACCGACCCCGCGGTGCTGGCGCGCGTCACCGCGCTGGCCGACGAGTTCGCGAAGCTCTACGCCGGAATCAAGGGCCGGGCCCCGGAGTGGGCGCCGGGGTGCACCGAAGCCCAGCTCGCCGAGGCCGAGGAGCGCATCGGGGCCCGGCTACCCGAGGATCTTCGGGCGCTCTACCGCGTCACGGACTGGGACGGCGAGTCCGGTCTCCTCGGCTCGTACGCCCACGACCCGCTGCGCATGCTCGTCGAGCGGTACCACGACGGTGATCCCGGTTTCCACAACTGGCAGGAAGGGCTTTCCGAGGACGGCGTCGTCTTCGAGACCCCGCCCGCCGGGCGGGTGAAACGCCTGTCCCGCAACGACTGGTGGATCACCTTCGGCAGCGACCACGCGGGCGACATGCTCGCCGTGGACCTCGACCCGGCCGAACACGGGACCAGCGGCCAGGTGCTCGAATACGGGCGGAACGTCGAGGGCCCGCTCCGCTACGTCGCGTCCTCCGTCACCGCGATGCTGGAGGAGGTGCTCCACGCGCTACGCGCGGGCGAGTACCACGACGAAGGCCCTCCCTACCGTCTCATCGCCAAGGCCGCGTTCGCCCCGGGCGGCGTCCGCGCACACTACGAGGCGCTGAACGGGACGACGGACGTTTCCGGCGTCCCCGATCCGGGCCTCGTCCAGGAACTGTTCCTCAACGACGCCGGTGACGTGGACCTCACGGCACTGGAACCGTTGTCCTCGCTGCGCCGGCTTCGCGTCAACCGGGCGGACTCCGTCGTCGCGGACCTGTCCGCGCTTCCCGTCCTCGAAGCGGCCGAGCTCGAATCGTCCACTGTGGACCTTCGCCCGCTGGCGGAGCACCCCGCGCTGTGGAGCCTTTCCCTCACCGGGGTGAAGCACCCGATCGACCTGAGCCTCCTGACGAAGCTCCCCCGGCTGGCCAGGCTGCAGCTGGCCGGGCTCGACGTCCCCGAGCTCGAACGCGTCGGCGAGCTGACCTCGCTACGGGTACTCACCGTCGACGACGGCCAGCTCCGGCGGCTCGTGGATTCCGGCGCCGCGCTGCCCCCGTTGGCGGCGCTCGAAATCATCGGCACGGTTTCACTGGCCGAGCTCGTGGACCTCCGCGCGCGGCTGCGGCCGGACGCCCCGCCGGCCGAAGTCGTCGAAGCCTCGGGAACGCTGAGCTGAGCGCCGGGGCGGCCGATCGGGCAGCCTCCGGGGCATGCCTCCGCTTGGCGGTAGTGGTCCGGCCCGGCCGGGGCGACGGTGAAAGCGTTCCCCCCGCTCACCGGACGAAAGGCCTTGCCGTGTCACGAAGATCGATCCCGCGCGCGTTCGCCGCGGCCGCCGCCGCGCTCCTGTTCGCCGTCCTGCCCGGGTTCGGGCCGACCGCCACCGCGGCCGTACCCGCCCCCGCACCACGTCCGTTCGTCTCCCAGCTCGACCTGTTCTGTCAGGCCACCGATCCCTACACCCCGCCGCCGACGTCGGTGTCGTTCAGGCACCTCAACCCGGTACTGACGAAGCTGGGTGGCGACACGGTCCGGCTCGGCACCCGCGAGCAGCTCTGCGTCCCCGTCGCGAAGAACGGTGTCATCCCGCCAAGGGGGATCGTCGACTTCGTGCGCTGGGTGGACCTTTCGTGCTACCGCGTCCAGGGCCGGACCGTCGAGTTCCCGCTGCGGCTGAGCCATCTCAACCCGGTGGTCCAGAAGCTCGGCGCGCGGGACACCGAAGCCGTCATGGGCACGCCCGAGCAACTGTGTGTCCCGGTCGCGAAGAACGGTCAGCTCCCACCGCCGGAGGTCCTGAACCTCGTGCGGCACCTCGACCTCGCCTGCTACTCGCTGAAACCGCAGGAGCCACTGGGGATCCCGCTGACCTTGAGCCATCTCAACCCCGTGCTGACCGGCCTGCCGAAGTTCGAGGTCAAGGTGGCCGAAGCACGCGGCCTCTGCGTCCCGGTGCTCAAGAACGGCGACGAGGCCCCCGGCGACGTGCTGAACACCCTGCGCTGGGTGGATCTGGAGAAGTTCGACGTCGTCGGCGGCCCGAACCCCGGCCCCACCGTGCTGACGCTGAAACTGACCCACCTGAACCCCGTGCTGGCCAGGCTGCCGGTCGAGACCGCGAAGGTCGGCGGGCGGGCCCAGCTGGGTCTGCCGGTCGCGAAGAACGGGGCGGTCCCGCCCGAGAAGTGAGTCAGTCCACGCAGACCACTCCGCCGGAGGTGATCGGCGCGTCGGTGTCGCCCGCGCCCGGTGCCCCACCGCCGCCGTTCGCCCCCGGTCCGGAGTAGACCTGCCCGAGCACCACCTCGACGTGCCCGGCGGGCACGGACGCGGACTGCTCGGTTTCCAGCCCGCCGAGCTGTTTCGCGATCTCCGCCCCGCGTTCGGCGAGGTCGGCGGGAAAGCGCACGACCGAGGTCCGGCGAGCCGACGCGACACTTGGCTCTCCGGGCGTGAAACCCTTGTCCCGCAAGACACCCAGGACGCGCGCGGCGAGCCCCGCCGCGCCCTTGGCGTTGGCGACGTCGACGGTCGGGCTCGGTGGCGCGGGCGTGCCGGTGCCCTGCTTTCCGATGAGCCCCGCGGCGAACGCCTTGACCTGCGCGGGATCCACCTGCACCGCGGTCCAGGTCGGATGCTGCGGGGCGGCGTAGCGGTAGTCGGGGTTGACCACCGGGACGGTCCCGAACTGGATGCCGCCGCCGGTCACCCCGCGCATCTGCGCCACGAAGTCGAGCAGATTCCACGCGTCGTCGAGCACCACCGACCGCTTCACCGCCTCGATGAGATCGGACACCTTCGCGGGATTCGCCAAGGTGCCGCCGGAAAGCACCTTCTTGGCCAGCGAGGCGAGGAAGACCTGCTGACGCCGCACCCGGTCGAGGTCGCTGCGCGGCAGGTCCTCCCGCTGGCGGACGAACGCGAGCGCGTCGGCCCCGTCGATGGTCTGGACGCCCTTCCGGAAGTTGGCACCGGACTTCCTGTCCTGGGTGTTCCGGTTCAGGCAGACCTCGACGCCGCCGACCGCCTTGCTGATCTCGTAGAAACTCAGCAGGTTGACCTCGGCGAAGTGGTCGATCTTGATCCCGGTGAGATCCTCGACCACCTGCCGGGTCGCCCGGCGTCCCGCGGTCAGCGCGGCCTGGTCGATCTTGGCCTGGTCGGTCTCCCCCGCGTCGCGCAGGCGCTGCGCTTCGGCGGCCTTCCCGCCCCCGAACGCGGAGTTGATCTTGTCCTTGCCGCCCGGCATCGAGACGTAGCTGTCGCGCGGGATCGAGAACGCGTGCACGTCGTGTGTGCCGTTCGGGATGCGCAGCACGATGAGCGTGTCGGTCAGGTCGTCGCCGTTGGGCCCGACCCGCAGTTCGCGCAGCAGGTCCGGGGACAACGGCTTGCCCTGCATGTCGTTCCGCGAGTCGCGGCCGACGAAGAGGATGTCGAGCGCGCCGTCCGCGGGCTGTTCTCCCGGCTTGGCCTCGTCCTGCTCGCCGATGACGTCGCTTCTGGTGACGCCGTCGAGCGAACTGAGCGTCGTGTAGCCGTAGGCGGTCGCGGCGAACACGACCATCGCGAGCCCCGCGACCACGACCTTTCCCGCACTGTGCACGCTGGTAAAGACGCGCGGGCCGCCGTTCCCGCTGCAAAAGTGGGCCGGATCACATCTCAGGTCCGCAGGTGGGACGCCCCGTTCAGGTCGAGGATCGCCCCGGAGGCCCATGCCGCGGCCGGCGAGGCGAGATAGACGACGGCCGCGGCGATCTCCTCCGGCGTCCCGACTCGGCCGAACGGGCTCTGCCCGCGCAGCGCGTCGCCGGACTCCCCGCCCAGCCGGTCCGCGACCCGCTCGGTCGCCGTGAATCCGGGCGCCACCGAGGTGACCGCGATCCCGTGCGGGGCGAGGGACACCGCGAGCGACTGGCCGAACGCGTGCAGTGCCGCCTTGCTCGCGCCGTAGGCGGGGTGATCGGGTTCGCCGCGGAACGCGCCACGCGAGCCGACGTTGACGATCCGGCCGGGCACGCCGCGGTCGATCAGGTGCCGGGCCACGCAGTAGGTGAGGTTCGCGGCGCCCAGCAGATTGACCTCGACCGTGCGACGCCAGATCCGCTGCCAGTCCACATAGGACACTTCGGCCACCGGGTGCGCGGTGGCCGCCGAGGTGGCGACGGCGGCGTTGTTGACCAGCACGTCGACGCCGCCGAGCGCCTCCTCGGCGGTGTCCGCGATCTCCCGCGCCACCTCGGGGTCGGCGAGGTCGCCCGCGACGAGGACGTGTCCGTCGCCGGGGAGCGCGGCCAGGGTTTCCGCCGCGTCCCCGGCCCGGGAGGCGTAGTGGACCGCGATCCGGTGCCCCTGCCCGGCGAACGCCCGCGCGACCGCGCGCCCGATACCCCGGGACGCGCCGGTGACGAGAACGCCGCTCATCGGGCGAACAACTGCGACTCGTCACGGAAGGCCTTGAACTCCAAGGCGTTCCCGGCCGGATCGTGCAGGAACATCGTCCACTGCTCGCCCGGCTCCCCGGCGAACCGCTGGTACGGCTCGATGACGAACTCGGTGCCCGCGTCCTTCAATCGCCCGGCCAGCACATGGAACTCCTCGACGTCCAGCACCAGGCCGAAGTGCGGCACCGGCACGTCGTGGCCGTCCACCGGGTTGCGCCCGGCCTCGGCCCGCGCGCCGGGCACCACATGCGTCACCACCTGGTGCCCGTGAAAGTCCCAGTCCACCCAATGGTCCGAAGACCGGCCCTCGGCAAGCCCAAGGACTTCGCCGTAGAACGCGCGGGCAGGGGTGAGGTCGTCGACGGGAATCGCGAGGTGGAAAGCGGGTCGGTTCATGACAACTCCTTCACGGCCGGAATGCCCCCAGCTTGACCCAGCGATGTCCTAATGTCAACATTAGGACATGAACGCCACACCGCTCCGTCCCGCGGCCCGTCGCGGGCTCGCCGACGAGGCCGCCGACCGCGTCCGCGAGGCGATCTTCGGCGGGCACTTCCCGCCCGGCTCGCCACTGCGTGAGGTCGACCTGGCCGCGTCACTGGGGATCAGCAGGGGGTCGGTGCGCGAGGGGCTGGCGCTGCTGGAACGCGAGGGCCTGGTGCGCTCCGGCTGGCACCGCCCGACGACGGTGGTCGAGGTGACCGCGACCGACGTCGAAGAGGTGTACACCGTCCGCGCGGCGCTGGACCGGCTGGCCGCGCTCACCGCACGCGCGAAGGCCGCGCCCGGGGACCTCGCCGATCTCGACGGCCTGCTCACCGCGATGGCCGACGAGGTCGGCGCGGGCGCCGACGGTCCGCGTCTGCTCGCGCTCGACATCGCCTTCCACGACCGGATCTACGCGGCCGCGGGCAACCGCAGGCTCACCGAGGCCTGGCAGGCGGTGCGGTCACAGGTGTTCCTGTTCCAGCTCCAGCGGATCACGCTCGGGCACGAGCACTACCAGAGCCGGGTCGTCGCCGAACACCGCGAACTGGCGGCGCTGCTGCGGGACGGCGACCCCGGCGAACTCGCCCGTGTCGCCGAGGACCACGTCGACTCCGCCCGCCGCAGCCTCCTCACCGGCCTGGGCTGAGGCCCACCGGGGCCCCGGCGGCACTAGCGGCGGCGAGCGCGGCCTCGACCTTGCGGTTGCTCGTCATGCTCGCGGTCACGATCGTCATCGTCGCGAGCACCGCCGCGCCCGCCACATACGGCGCCCGCACCCCGGCGGCGCCCGCCAGCCAGCCGCCGAGCAGCGCGCCGACCGGGCCCGCCGAAACGGCCACCAGCCGCGACGCCGCCACGACCCGGCCCAGCAGCCGTTCTGGGACGATCGCCTGCCGCACCGACGGGCCGAGCACCATCGTCGCCGCCATCCCGCAGCCGCACACCGCGTACGCGGCGCCCGCCACCAGCGCGGTGGGCGCCAGCCCCATCCCGAGCACCGCAGCGGCCTCGATCGCCGCCGTCGCGGTGAGCGCTCCCCCGGTGCCCAGCAGCCGTTCCAGCGGACCGGCGAGGATCGCGCCGAGCAGCCCGCCGACCGCCTCCGTCGCCAGCAGCACGCCGTATCCGGCGGCACTCAGGTGCAGCGCGTCACGCGCGTACAGCACCATCACCGCGCTCACGGCGGCGAAGGCGAGGTTGCCGACGGCGGGGCGCAGCGCGAGTCCGAGCAGGAGCCGGTCCCGTACCAGGTACCGCGCACCCTCGCGCGCCGCTGTCCACAGTGGACTCCGGGCCTCGTCGGCAGGCGGGGCGGGCGGGAGCGTCCGGATCAGCACCGCGCTCAGCACGAACGACACCGCGTCGGCGGCGAAGGGCACCATCCGCCCCAGCGCGAACAACGCGCTGCCCACCGGCGGCCCGAGAAAGCCCTCCCCCACGGTCTGCGCCCCGCGTAGCCAGGAGTTCGCGCGCCGCAGCGAGGGCTGGTCGCGGCCGAGCAGCATCGGCAGGTACGCCTGGGCGGCGGTGTCGAAGAAGACCTGCGCGAGCCCGAGCAGGAACGCGACCACCATCAGCGCCGGGATGCCGAGTACCCCGGAAACCCCTGCCACGACGGCGAATCCCAGCACCACCGCCCGCGCGAGATCGGCGATCCACATCGTGCGCCTGCGGTCCCAGCGGTCGACCAGCGCCCCGCAGAACAACCCGCACAGCGGCCACGGCAGCATGACCGCGAAGGTCACCAGGCTGATCATCACCGGATCCCCGGAGATCCCGACGGCCAGCAGCGGCGCCGCGGCGAAGATGACGCCATCGCCCACGGTGGACACCGCCGAGGCCGCCCACAACCGGCCGAACGCCCGGGGCAGCTTCGCGCTCATCCGGCGTCGGGCCGGCCGGGATCACGGGGACGGAAGAACATGACGGCGAGGCTCGCGGCGTCCTCGTCGTTGTCCCGCGCTTCGCCGATCTCGTCGAGGAGCGCGGTCAGCCGCTCACTGAATTCCGCGAACTTCGCCGCGCTGACGCGCGTGTGCTGCATGCGGACCAGCCGGGGCGAGCCCTCTGGCGCCTCGGCGAGATCCGCGAGCGCGTGTCCCATCAGGACGTCCGGGCGGCCCGGCACGGGCTCGGGCAGCACGATCCGACGGGCAGCGTGGCCGTAGTAGCGCTCGACGACACCGCGGACCTTGTTGGTTCGGACCACCTTGATCAGCCCGGCCCGCTCCAGCGTCCGGACGTGGTAGCTCGAACTGCCCTTCGCCAGGCCCAGCCGCTCGGCGAGCTGCGTGATCGTGGCGGGCCCGTCCCGCAGCACGGCCAGGATCCGGTGCCGCACGAGATTGCTCACCGCCCGCAGCTGCTCGGTCGTCTCCAGCTGGACAGCGTCGGTTTCGGGTTCCCCAGGCACGAGGATGAATGGTCAAGAACTCTTGACCATTTGTCAAGCGAAAAGCCCCGGGTTCGTGTCCCGGGGCTTCTCGTCAGCCGAAGAGCTGGACGACCTTGCGGATCAGTTCGTAGACGCCGTAGACGAAGGGCAGCAGCACCCACGCCCAGGCGAGCACGATGAGCCAGGCCCGCGACCGGGCGGCCGGTGTGGTCGGTTCGCTCATGCGGCCTCACTCCTCGCCTCGACGGCGTCCGCCGCCGCGGGCTCGTGGAACCTCGGATGGACCGGCCGGACCAGTTCGTTGGCGACGAACCCCACCACGAGCAGGCCGATCATGATGAAGAACGAGAGCGTGTACAGCGCCGGCCCGGACTTCCCCGCCGCCTTCTCGCCGTCGGCGATCGCGTTGACGATCAACGGGCCCAGCACCCCGGCCACCGACCAGGCGGTGAGCAGCCTGCCGTGGATGGCGCCGACCTGGTAGGTGCCGAACAGGTCCTTCAGGTACGCCGGGATCGTCGCGAAACCACCACCGTAGAAGGACAGGATCACCATCGCGCACAGCACGAACACCAGCTTCGAGGCGTTCGTCGTCAGCGCGATCGTGAGGTACAGCAGCGCGCCGAGGCCGAGATACAGCCGATAGACGTTCTTGCGCCCCACCAGGTCCGAAGTGGACGACCAGACGAACCGGCCGAGCATGTTCGTCAGCGAGAGCAGCGCCACGAACCCGGCCGCCGCCGCGGCGCCGACCGGCGTCGGCGTCGCCCTGAAGAAGTCGGTGATCATCGGCGCGGCCTTCTCCAGGATGCCGATGCCGGCGGTGACGTTGAAACACAGGATCACCCACAGGAGCCAGAACTGCGGGGTCCTGATCGCGTTGGCCGCGGAGACGTTCGCGGTGGTGATCATCGACGTGCCGTGGTCGGTCTTCGGCACCCAGCCCGCCGGGCGCCAGCCGTCGGCGGGCACCCGGATCAGCAGCACCCCGAACGCCATGAAGACCGCGTACACCAGGCCGTGCACCAGGAACGCCGTCGCCACGACGCCGGTGGACCAGGCCGCCGGGTTCGTGCCGAGCATCGAGGACGACCACGGCGAGGCGATCAGCGCGCCGCCGCCGAACCCCATGATCGCGATCCCGGTGGCCATCCCCGGCCGGTCCGGGAACCACTTGATCAGCGTGGACACCGGGGAGATGTAGCCGATGCCGAGCCCAACACCGCCGATCCCGCCGTACCCGAGCACCACCAGCCAGTACTGTTTCGTGGCCACCCCGAGCGCGGCGAGCACGAAGCCCGAGCTGAAACAGAGGGCCGACACGAACATCGCCCAGCGCGGCCCGTTGCGCTCGACCAGCGTGCCCCCGAAGGCGGCGGACAGCCCGAGCATGACGATGCCCAGCTGGAACGGGAGAGCGCTTTCCGTCCCGGTCAGCCCCAGGGTCTTCTCCAGCGGGGGTTTGAACACGCTCCACGCGTAGGCCTGGCCGATCGACAGGTGCACCGACAACGCGGCGGGCGGGACCAGCCAGCGGGTCCAGCCAGACGGCGCGACAATGCGGGAACGGCCCAGGAAGCCAAGGCCCATCGGATGCCTCCGTACTCTGGGGTGGTCCAGGGAATGTATTACTCGAACCGGCGTGTTGCACCCTCGGCGGGGCGACGAGTTCGGCAAGCCGGGTGAAAGGGAAGGACCGGATGGGCAGGGTGACGGTACGCAGGCCGGTACGGCGGCTGACCGCGGCCGGGCTGCGGCAGCGGCCGGACACGCTCGCGGCGGAGGAACCGCTGGAGCTGCGTGTCGGTGGCCGGGCACTCGCGGTGACCATGCGCACCCCCGGCAACGACGTCGAGCTCGCGCACGGCTTCCTGCTGTCGGAGGGCGTATTGGGCGAGCGCGCGGACGTCGCGACCGCGCGCTACTGCGACGGGGTCGACGAGCAGGGCCGCAACACCTACAACGTGCTCGACCTGAGCCTCGCCCCCGGCGTCCCGGCGCCGGAGACCGGCGTGGAGCGCAATTTCTACACGACCTCCTCCTGCGGTGTCTGCGGCAAGGCCGCCCTCGACGCGGTCAAGCTGCGCAGCCGCTTCTCCCCCGCCACCGCGCCCTTCGCCGTCAAGAGCGACGTCCTCGCCACGCTGCCGGACGCCTTGCGCGCCAAGCAGAAGGTCTTCTCCAGCACCGGCGGGCTGCACGCCGCCGCGCTGTTCACCGCCGAGGGCACGCTGGCGGCCGTCCGCGAGGACGTCGGCAGGCACAACGCCGTGGACAAGGTGCTGGGCTGGGCGCTGCTCGAAGACCGGATCCCGGCGGGCGACCTGGGCCTGCTGGTGTCCGGCCGGGCCTCGTTCGAGCTCGTGCAGAAGGCGGCGATGGCCGGTGTGGGCCTGCTGGCCGCGGTTTCGGCGCCCTCCTCGCTGGCGGTGGAACTGGCCGAGGAGAACGGGATCACCCTGGTCGGCTTCCTGCGCGGGGAAAGCATGAACCTCTACACCGGCGATCACCGCGTCCTCGTCTGACACCCCCGACCAATAGGTCCTTAATAGACTTCAGGTCCGCGGCCTAGCGGATCGGACCACTTTCGACCGGCTCGAAGGCCTGGGCCACGGCGAGGCTGTCCTCGTAGACGTGGTGCCGGGTGACCAGGCCCTCCTCGACCGTGAGGTGCAGGGCGAAC
This sequence comes from Amycolatopsis samaneae, assembly GCF_039541975.1. Taxonomy (NCBI): domain Bacteria; kingdom Bacillati; phylum Actinomycetota; class Actinomycetes; order Pseudonocardiales; family Pseudonocardiaceae; genus Amycolatopsis; species Amycolatopsis samaneae. The sequence goes on along the minus strand of NZ_BAABHG010000017.1, from coordinate 184,572 downwards.
CGCGCGCGGTAGGCCCGCCCGGTGGCACGGGCCGTCTGCCGGATCTCGCCGAGCACCACCGCGTCCGCGCCGTCGACGAGGACGCGCTCGACCTCGGTACCCACCGCCTCCGGCACGTGGTGCTCGGCGAGCTCGCGGTAGTGCGCGGCGGCGTCGGCGCGGGTGGCCCGGTGCCGGATCCACGGCGTCGCGGCGCGGCCGTGCTCGCCTTCCGGCCAAGCCAGCTTCCAGTCACTGTGCTCGGCGTATAGCTGCGCGATGCGTTCGGGATCGCCTTCGCCGATCCGGCGCAGCAATTCGTCCACCACCGCGCGAGTGCTCGTGGCCACCGTCATCGTCGGTCCCTCCAGTCCGGAATCACGCACCCGTGCGGTGCGAAGATCACCGTAGCCACCGGCACCGACAGTTCCGGCGGTTCCGAGGGGCGCGTAGCGTGACGGGGCACGGAACTCAACCCAGGTAAAGGACTTTCGTGACGATCATCGACAAGATCGCGTGGCTCCACCTCGTCGACGGCAAGATCCTCAGCACCCGGTGGGCGGGCAAGGACGTGTACTACTTCCCCGGCGGGAAACGGGAGCCCGGCGAGTCCGATCTGGACACTCTCGTCCGGGAGATCGGCGAGGAGCTCTCGGTGGTCATCGACCCCGCCACCGCGCGCCACGCGGGCACCTTCGAGGCGCAGGCGCACGGTCACCAGACCGGGATCACGGTCCGGATGACCTGCTACACCGCCGGCTACACCGGAACCCTCGAACCCAGCGCGGAAATCGCCGAGCTCCTCTGGCTCACCTACGCCGACCGCGCCCGGGTCTCGCCGGTCGACCAGCTGATCTTCGACCGGCTGCACGCGGACGGGCAGCTCACTCGGTAGGCGCCCAGTTGCCGTGGAAACCGTGCGGCACCCGTGCCGGCAGGTGGATCGCGCCGACGGTCTCCAGGGTTTCCGCGTCGAGCAGGGTCAGGTCGCTGCGCCGGGTCGCGGCGTCGAACACGAAGCCCATCAGCACGCCCTCGTCCTCCGCGGCGCCGGGTGAAGCGGGCACGAAGACGAACTCGCCCGGCTGCCGCCCGCGCCCGAAGGACCGCACGACGGAAGAACCCGTCCGGAAATCGTGCTTGTACACCGAGTCGCCCGGGGTGGCGCCGTCGGCGATGGCGATCGAGTAGCCGTAGCGGTGACGGCGGCCGACGAGACGTTCGTCGACGCGCGGGAACTCCTGGCCGCGGTCGTCGAGCCGCTCTTCGAGGACCTTGCCCGCGCTCAGATCGACCGTCCAGCGATCCAGCGTCGAGGCCCCTTCGCCGGGGCCGTGGACCTCGCGGTCGAACATCTTCGGGTGCCGCACGACCTCCAGGACGACGCTGTCGCCGTCGTCGTAGGCGTTGAGCGGGTGGAAGACGTAGCACGGCTCGACCTCGAACCAGCGGACGTCGGCGTTGCCGCCTTCGCGCGGCATGACCCCGATCCGCGCCGGGTACCGCGGGTTCCAGCGGTAGGGCAGGTCCCCGTTGGACCCGATCCTGCCCGCCGCCCGCGCCGCGATCGGATCCGGGATCCGTACCCGGCCGAGCAACGCCGAAACGACCAGCTTCGCCGGGGTACGCAGCACCGGGGGCATCGTCAGGTTGACCGCCGACTCGGCGTCGAAGGTCACCGGGAGGTCGTAGAAGACGACGTACTTCTCGGTCAGTGAGAAGTCGTGCATCATCGGCGAGCCGGTCACCTCGATGTCCACGGTGTGGCGCGCGTGGCCGTGCACGTCGATCACCGAGTACTGGACGCGGTTGCCACGCCCGAAGAAGTACGAGACGGCGTGGAGCTCGCCGGTCGCCGGATCGCGTTTGGGATGGGCGGTGTACCCACCCGGCAGGGTGCCGTCGAAATCGCACTGGCCGACGGTGTCCAGCTCGTCGGTCAGCTCGTAGGCGGACACGCCCGCCTCGATCAGCGCGAGGGTCTTGCCGGCGTGGCTGATCACGTTCGTGTTGGCGCCGATGGCGTCGAGCCCGCAGCTCACCTCGTTCCGCTCCGCTCTCGGGCTCGGGCCGCCGCCGAGCAGCCCGGCGACGAACGGGTTGCGGACCCAGCGGTTGCGGTACCACTCGGCCTTCCCGTCCCGCAGGCGGACACCGTGCACCATGCCGTCGCCCATGAACCAGTGGTAGGTCGCCGGGTCCACCTCCGAGAGCGGGTTCGGCCCGTTGCGCAGATAGCGGCCGTCCAGGTGTTCGGGAATCCGCCCGGTCACCTCCAGTTCGGTGATCGTGTGCTCCTGGCTGACCGGCGCGAAGTTGTCTTCGAGGAACTGACTGCCCATGACGACCTTGTCCTCCCGTGTCCATAACCCCGTTATGCTTCTAGGTATAACAGGGTTATGGGATACTGGCAAGCATGAGCGAGAAGCCCCGCGGTTCCGGGAACACCACCGTCAAGGCCCGGCTGATCGAAGCGGCCATCCGCCTGATCTCCGACGGCGGTCCCGAAGCGCTCCAGGCCCGCAAGCTCGCCGCCGAGGTCGGCGCGTCGACGATGGCCGTCTACACCCACTTCGGCGGGATGGGGGCACTGGTCGACGCGGTGGCCAGGGAGGGTTTCCTGCGGCTGTCGGCGCACATGGCGCGGGTCGCCGAAACCGACGACCCGGTGGCGGACCTGTTCACCCTCGCGCTCGCCTACCGCCGCGCCGCGGTCGCGAACCCCCAGCTGTTCGCGGTCACCTTCGGCCAGTCCGCCCCCAGCGGGCAGCGGGCCACGCTCAGTGACCTGACCAGCGAAGAGGGCAGGTCGGAGCCGCACGAGGGCAACGAAGCCTTCGGCTACCTCCTGCGCGGCGCCGAACGCGCCATCGACGCGGGCCGCTTCAAGGCAACCGATCCGCTCGCTGCCGCGTTTCAGTTGTGGAGCGGGCTGCACGGCTTCGTCACGTTGGAAACCTCGGGACACTTCGGCACCGCGGAACACGGGGTCGATCACATTCTGTTACCGCTCAGCATCACGCTGGCGATCGGACTCGGCGACGAGGCCGAAGCGGCGAGGGCCTCGGGTGAGGCAGCCATCACGGGATGGCGGGAAAACGGCGGAAACGTCGGTGGCCCGTGGGACGATGTCCAGGTCACGGGGCAATCGGAGGGACAGGGCTAGGTGAAGGAAGACGACGGTGCCCGCTACGGCACCGCCGGGGAGGGCGAGCGTTCGGCGGCTCGCCCGGTTCGTGGTGCCCGTGGCCGGCTCACCCGCCGGTCGGTGCTCATCGCGGGCGCGTCAGGACTGGCTGTAACCGGCGTCGCGGCCAGCGCGGCCACCGGTCAGCTGCCGTTCGGCAACGCGCTCCAGCGTGCGCTCGGTGTCGCCTCGTCCACCCCCGCCTCCCAGCTCGGCACCCCCCGCGTCGAGCGCGTCTACTCGCACGCGCGTGGCCGCGAGGTCGATCTGGTACTCATGCTGCCCGCCAGGGCGCACCAGCCCGGCCTGCCGATGTCGCTGCTGCTACACGGCCTGCACGGCACCGCCCGCAGCGCCGCGCCGACCGGTCTGCTCAAGCAGCTCAGCAGCGAGGTCGCCCGCAAGGCGGTGCCCCCGTACGGCTTCGTCGCCGTCGACGGCGGGGACAACTACTGGCACGAGGTGCGCCGCGGCGACGATCCGATGGCGATGCTGCTCGAAGAGGTCCCGCAGTGGCTGCGTGCGCGCGGGCTCGCCGGGCACGACGGGCTGCCGTTCGCGGTCACCGGGATGTCCATGGGCGGGTTCGGCGCCCTGCTCTACACGCGGCGACGGATCGAACGCCGTCAGCCGCCCGACGCCGTGGCGGCGCTGGCGCCCGCGCTCATCACCTCGTGGACCGAGATGAACAAGCGGCACGCGTTCCGCGACGCCGCCGACTGGGGTTCGATGGATCCGCTGCGCTACGTCGACCAGCTCAAGAGCGTGCCGACCGGGATCTGGTGCGGCACCGAAGACTCGTTCATCACCGGCGTGCGCCGCTACATCGCCGAGTCACAGCCGATGGTCGCCTACACCGCGCGCGGCAAGCACGGCGACTCGTTCAACCGGACCGTGGTGCCGAGCGTGGTGGGCTTCCTCGGAAAGCACGTGCCGCGCACGGCGTGACGCCCCGCGTCAGGAGACGGACACCCAGCGCGCGATCACGGACATCAGCCAGAACCCGACCGCCGTGGTCACCACGAACAGCAGCGACCAGGTGAGCAGCGGGCCCCTGCTGCCCCGCACGTCCCGGATGCGCCACAGCGTGTAGCCCGAGCCGGCGAACAGCGGGAGCGGGAGCAGCGGCAGCGGCGAGAGCCGGGTGACGACCGCGACCAGGCAGGTACCGGTGAACACGACCACCATGCCCAGCAGCGCCTTGTGCAGCCACGGGAAACGCCGGTACATCGAGAAGACCACGCGCTCGCTGAGCTCACGGATGCCGCCCACCTCGCCGTCGGTCTCGACGGCGGGTTCGGCGGTCCGGCTCTCCTCACCGGAAACGGTCATCGGCACGGTGTCACCCCGAAGTTCAGCCTCATCCCGAACCGTATCAACGAACGGCGCAGTACTGCGCAGACTGGCGGTCATCCTGAAATTCTCTCAGAGCCCCCGAAAGGAGCGCGCGGCACCGGGCCCATCCGGCCCGCTCAGGCCGACTTCTCCCCGCGCTCGCTGCGGGCACGCCGCGACGGCTGCCGCGCCACGATGGTCGGGTTCACGTTCTCGCGCACGGTCTGCTCGGTGATCACGACCTTCGCCACGTCGTCGCGGCTCGGGATGTCGTACATGACCGGCTGCAGGACCTCTTCCATGATGGCGCGCAGACCACGGGCACCGGTGCCACGCAGCACCGCCTGGTCGGCGATCGCCTCGAGCGCGGTCTTGGTGAACTCGAGCTCGACGTTGTCCATCTCGAAGAGCTTCTTGTACTGCTTGACCAGCGCGTTACGCGGCTGGGTCAGGATCGAGACCAGGGACTCCTTGTCCAGGTGGTTGACCGTGGCGACCACCGGCAACCGGCCGATGAACTCCGGGATCAGCCCGAACTTGATCAGGTCCTCCGGCATGGTCTCGGAGAAGATGTCGCTCTCCTCGATCTCGGCCTTGGTGCGGATCTCCGCGCCGAAGCCGAGGCCGCGCTTGCCGACCCGCTCGTTGATGATCTTCTCCAGCCCGGCGAACGCGCCGGCCACGATGAACAGCACGTTCGTCGTGTCGATCTGGATGAACTCCTGGTGCGGGTGCTTGCGGCCGCCCTGGGGCGGCACCGAGGCGGTGGTGCCCTCGAGGATCTTCAGCAGCGCCTGCTGCACGCCCTCGCCGGACACGTCCCGGGTGATCGACGGGTTCTCCGACTTGCGGGCGATCTTGTCGACCTCGTCGATGTAGATGATGCCCGTCTCGGCGCGCTTGACGTCGTAGTCGGCGGCCTGGATCAGCTTGAGGAGGATGTTCTCGACGTCCTCGCCGACGTACCCGGCCTCCGTGAGCGCGGTGGCGTCCGCGATGGCGAAGGGCACGTTCAGCAGCTTGGCCAGCGTCTGCGCGAGGTAGGTCTTGCCGCAGCCGGTGGGGCCGAGCATCAGGATGTTCGACTTCGCCAGCTCGACGGACTCCTCCTTGGAGTCCTTCGGCCCGGCCTTGTCGTCGGCCTGGATGCGCTTGTAGTGGTTGTACACCGCCACCGCGAGGGTCCGCTTGGCGTCGTCCTGGCCGATGATGTACTGCTCCAGGAACTCGTGGATGTCCGCGGGCTTCGGCAGTTCGTCGAGTTTGACGTCACCCGCCTCGGCCAGCTCCTCCTCGATGATCTCGTTGCAGAGGTCGATGCACTCATCGCAGATGTAGACGCCGGGCCCGGCGATAAGCTTCTTCACCTGCTTCTGGCTCTTCCCGCAAAAAGAGCATTTCAGCAGGTCTCCGCCGTCACCGATCCGTGCCATGGCCGTTGACCTCGTCCCCTCCGGCGCGGGAGCCCGCGCCTGACTGTGTTGCCGCCCACCTGGTCACCTGCACCGGGTGGGGCCTCACGCATTGCCACTGACGGTACCCGTCCGACGCCGCGAGCGGTAACACCCGCGACCCCATTCGGAGTTCGCCAGAGACCGACACTAAACCAGGAAGCCGGTGCGTGTCGTCTTCTCGACACGCACCGGCCCGGCGGATCTAGTTGGCCGACCCCTTACGGTACGGCAGCACCTCGTCGATGATGCCGTACGCCAGCGCCTCTTCGGCGGTGAGGATCTTGTCCCGCTCGATGTCGGACTTGACCTGCTCGACGTCCTTGCCCGTGTGCTTCGCCAGGATGACCTCCATCTGGCGCCGCACCCGCTGGATCTCGTTGGCCTGGATCTCCAGGTCGGAGACCTGGCCGTAGGTGCCCTCGGTGGCGGGCTGGTGGATCAGCACGCGGGCGTTGGGCAGCGCCAGGCGCTTGCCCTTGGTACCGGCGGCCAGCAGCACCGCGGCGGCCGAGGCGGCCTGGCCGAGGCACACGGTCTGGATGTCCGGGCGGACGAACTGCATGGTGTCGTAGATCGCCATCAGCGAGGTGAACGACCCGCCCGGCGAGTTGATGTACATGCTGATGTCGCGGTCCGGGTCCTCGTGCTCGAGGTGCAGCAGCTGGGCCATCACGTCGTTCGCCGACGCGTCGTCCACCTGCACGCCCAGGAAGATCGTCCGCTCCTCGTACAGCTTGTTGTACGGGTTGGACTCCTTGACGCCGTAGCTCGTGCGCTCCACGTAGGACGGGAGGATGTACCGCGACTGGGGGAGGTTCTGCGCCGGGAAGTCACCCGGGAGCCGGAAGTTGCTCATGTGTGCTCTCCTGTGTGCCTTCGCGCTCAGTTGCTCGTGGTGGGACGGTTGCCCGCGGTCAGCACGTGGTCGACGAAGCCGTAGTCCTTCGCCTCCTGCGCGGTGAACCAGCGGTCCCGGTCGCCGTCCTTGATGATCTGCTCGACGGTCTGCCCGGTCTGCTCGGCCGTGATCTTGGCCAGCTCCTGCTTCCACTTGTTGAACACCTCGGCCTGGATGGCGATGTCGGAGGCGGTACCGCCGACGCCCGCCGAGGGCTGGTGCATGAGGATCCGGGCGTGCGGGAGCGCGTACCGCTTGCCGGGGGTCCCCGAGGAGAGCAGGAACTGCCCCATGGAGGCCGCCATACCCATCGCGTAGGTCGCGACGTCCGGGCGGATGAGCTGCATCGTGTCGTAGATGGCGAACCCGGCCGTCACCGAGCCACCCGGCGAGTTGATGTAGAAGGTGATGTCGGACTCGGAGTCGTCCGCGTCGAGCAGCAACAGCTGCGCGGTGATCCGGTTGGCGACCTCGTCGTTCACCTCGGAACCGAGGACCACGATGCGCTCGGAGAGCAACCGCTCGAACACCGAGTCGGTCAGGGTGAGCCCCGCGGTGCCGGTCCGGGCCTCGGGCTTGTGCTGCGTCACGTGTGCCTGCCTTTTCGCCGCCGACGGCCCCCTGTGTGCCAGCGGGCCGCCTCGTTTCCAGATGCTCAAGAACTTGCCATCGACCCTAACGAATTCGGGCGGTGCAGAATGCCTGACACCGCCCGAGTTCGCTCAGAGCTTCACTCCGCAGGAGTCTTCGCAGTCTCTTCGGTGGCCTGCGTCTCCTCGGTTGCCTCAGCGGCGGCGTCGGCCTCCTGGGCCTCCTCGCCGAACAGCTCGGCGAGGTCGACCTCGGTGCCGGAGGCGTCGGTCACGGTGGCCTTGCGGACGACCGAGGCGAGGGCCTTGCCGCGGCGGACGTCGGCGAAGATCGCGCTCAGCTGGCCGGACTGCTGGGCCCGCTGGACGTACTCGTCGGGGCTGATACCGAAGCGCTGGGCCTGGTAGATGATCCGCTCGGTGAGCTCACCGTCGTTGACCGAGGTCTTCTCCTCGTCGGCGATGGTGTCGAGCAGCAGCTGTGTGCGGACGGCCTTCTCGGACTCGGTGCGGACCTCGTCGTTGAACTCGTCGAGCGTGCGGCCCTCGGCCTCCAGCGCCTTGGCGAACTGCGCCTCGTCGTGGTCGAACGGGTGCACCGCGTCGTGCTTGCGGTTCTCGATCTCGGCCTCGAGGACCTTCTCCGGGATCGGCACCTCGGTGCGCTCGAGCAGCTCGTCGAGGACCTTGTCGCGGGCCTGGACACCCTGCTGCATCTTCTTGACGCGGCTCAGCCGCTCGCGCAGGTCGGCCTTCAGCTCGTCCAGCGTGTCGAACTCGCTGGCGAGCTGGGCGAACTCGTCGTCGGCCTCGGGCAGCTCGCGCTGCTTGACGGTCTGGACGGTCACCGTGACCTCGGCGTCCTTGCCGGCGTGCTCACCGGCGACGAGCTGGGTGGTGAACGTCTTGGTCTCGCCCGCGTTCGCGCCGATGATCGCGTCGTCGATGCCGTCGACCAGCTGGCCGGACCCGATCTCGTAGGACAGGCCGCTGGTGGAGGCCTCCTCGACGGCCTCGCCGTCGACGGTGGCCGCCAGGTCGATCGAGACGAAGTCGCCGGTCTCGGCCGGACGCTCGACACCGGTCAGGGTGCCGAAGCGGGCCCGCAGCTCGTCGAGCTGCTCGTCGACCTCGGCGTCGGTCAGCTCGACGTCGTCGACGCTGATGGTGAGGCCTTCGAGGTCGGGAAGCGCGATCTCCGGGCGGACGTCGACCTCCGCGGTGAACTCCAGGACCTCGCGGTCCTCGAGCTTGGTCACCTCGAACTCGGGCTGGCCCAGCGTGCGGACCTCCCCGGCGCGGACGGCCTCGATGTACTTGGCCGGAATGGCCTCGTTGACGACCTCGTCGAGCACCGGGGCCCGCCCGATCCGGCTTTCCAGGACGCGAGCGGGTGCCTTGCCGGGCCGGAAACCGGGGATGCGCACCTGCTGCGCGATCTTGCGGTACGCGGCGTCGAAGTTCGGCTTGAGCTCGTCGAACGGCACCTCGACATTGATCTTGACTCGCGTCGGGCTGAGCTGCTCGACGGTGCTCTTCAAGGTCTTCTCCTCGAGCGGTAAACGATGTGAGTGGTCAATCCATGTGAATTGCCCCGGTCACCTGCTACGGACCGGGAGGACCGAGTCTAGGCCAGCCGCCTGCCGCCACCCGGTCGGGGGCTGCCAGATCCGGCCGAGGGGCGCCGCCCCTCCCGCGAGCCCGGCGGGCCGGGTGCCCGCGCGCGGGCCCGGAACGCGTTCTCCGGTGGTCCACGTCACCGCTTTACGTCACGTCAACAGCTCTCCCCCGGCACGCGGTCCCCTGGCGTGACCCGGCCGAGATCGGCCGCACAGCCACTTCACAGGCAGTACACATCGGACGCACACCGGGTCCGCTCAAGCTCGGACCATGGCAGCGCCGGCGAGTACGGGAAAGCGCCGGTCCCACCGGCTGGCGCGGCTCCCGCTGCGCACGAAGCTCATCGCGTCGATGCTGCTCCTGCTCACCGTGGTCTGCCTCGTCATCGGAGTGGTCAGCGAAATCGCGCTGAGCGGGTTCCTGACGAAGCAGACCGACAGCCAGCTCTACGCCGCCGCCGGGCGGGCACGCGAGTTCGCCGCGCGCCTGCCGGGAGGCGGTCCCCCGAGCGGGCGCGGCCCGCTCACCGCGCCGGGACAGGCGGCGGGCACGGTCACCGCGCAGATCGCCGGCGGCGAGGTCGTCGACGGGGGAACGCTTTCCCCGCACGGCCAGCGGCAAGGACTCACCGACGATCAGGAGGACGTGCTGCTGGCCGTCCCGGCCGACGGCAGGGCCTACACCCGCTCGCTGGGCGAACTCGGCGACTACCGGGTAGCCGCGTTCGGCGTCCCCGGCGGGATCGTGGTCACCGGGGTCCCGCTGAAGGCGACGCACGACACACTGATGACCGTCGGCCTGATCCTGTTCGGGGTCGCCGCGGCCGGGCTCGTCGGGACGGGGTTCCTCGGCGCGTTCGCGGTCCGCCGCACGCTGCGCCCGCTCGACCGCGTCGCCGCGACGGCGGCCAGGGTGTCCGAGCTGCGGCTCGACCGCGGGGAGGTGGCGCTGGAGATCCGGGTCCCGGCGGCCGACACCGATCCGCGAACCGAGGTGGGTCAGGTCGGCGCGGCGCTGAACCTGATGCTGGGCAACATCTCCCAGGCGCTGGAGGCACGGCAGGCGAGCGAAACGCGGGTACGCCGGTTCGTCGCGGACGCCAGCCACGAACTGCGGACTCCCCTGGCGGCGATCCGCGGGTACGCCGAGCTCGCCGAACGGGGAAGCGCTCTCGTGCCACCGGACGTGGCCCACTCGATGACCCGGATCCGGTCCGAGGCCGACCGGATGACCTCACTCGTCGAGGATCTCCTGCTGCTGGCCCGGATCGACGCGGGCCGCCCGCTCGATGCCGGCGAGGTCGATCTTACCCGCCTGGTCGCCGACGCCGTCGGCGACGCGCACGTGGCCGGGCCCGGTCACCACTGGCGGCTGCGCCTGCCCGCGCACCCGGTGCCCGTCCTCGGCGACCTCCAGCGCCTGCACCAGGTGCTGGCGAACCTGCTCGCCAACGCCAGGACGCACACGCCGCCGGGCACGACCGTGGTCACCGCGCTGGTGCTCGCGCCGGACGGGAGCGCGGTGGTGACCGTCACCGACGACGGTCCCGGCATCGCCCCGGAGGTGCTGCCCACCGTGTTCGAGCGGTTCGCGCGCGGGGATTCCTCGCGGTCGCGCGCGGCGGGCAGCACCGGGCTCGGGCTGGCGATCGCGGCCGCCGTCGTCGCCGCGCACCACGGCACCATCGAAGTCCACAGTGGACCGGGGCGGACCGAGTTCGCGGTGCGGCTGCCGGTGGCCGTGCCCCGGCCGGGCACCGGCGGCTAGCCGTCTTGTGCCGCAAGGGATTTCCGCTGTCTCGTGGAGCGAGGCGTGATCACTCTCGCCGACGGATTCACGGCGTACGACCGGACCGCCCGAGATACGCCGCGCCGCGCGGGGAAAGGCGATAGCCGACTTCGAGACTGAGCGTCAGGCCGAGTTCCTTGAGCTTGCGGACGTTCCGTTTGAACACCGGGAGGTCGTCCCAGCCGAGTTCCGCGGCCAGCTCGGCCGCGCGGCGTCCCGGGTGCGCGGCGATCGCGGCGAGCGTCGCCGCGGTCCACGGGCCGTGCGGGTTCGCGGCGTCGAACCGGGTCAACCGGGCCCCGATCCCGATGACGTCCTTTTCGGACAGGTCGGCGTTCCCGGCCAGCCGCGTGCGCGGGTCGGGTTCGTCGACGCGGTGGAAGCGGACACGGTAGAGCGGGGTCCCGGGATCGCCCCGCAACTCGGCGATCAGGGCGGCACGATCGGCGTACCCGGCCTGGGCGGCGTCGGCGTCGGTGAGGTCGGCCTCGGTGACGGCCTCGACCGTGTCCACCTCGATCATGCCGGTGCCGGTGCGGTAGCGATGGCCCGCGATCGCCTTGTTCCTGGCCCAGCGGCGCACCATGAGCGTCACCGTGCCCGCCTCGATCCCGGCCCGCAGCCGCTGTTCGAACAACACGGCCCCGATCCTACGGCTCCCCGCCCGTGAAGGAGCCCTTCACAGCGTCGGCCTCGCCCGCGGTCCAGCGCCCCAATGTGGCATTGGGTGCGTTGGACGCACCCAATGTGGCGTTCGGTGCGTGGAATCGGGGCTGGACGCGCAGCGTCTCCGTTGAGGGTGGCGGCGGGGGCAAGAGCGGAGCACCGAACGCCACATTGGGGCGCATGGGGGCCGCCGGGGAGAGGGGCCGCGAATCCGGATATGCAGTGAAGGACTCCTTCACGGCGCTGAGCGCCGGTAAGGGGTCCTTCACGGCGCGTCCGTCCGGTGTGGCGTGGGCGACAACGGCGAGATCGTCAGGAATGCCTCATCACCACCTCAGTCTTTGCACAGGAAAGAAGCGGATCCTTGATCTCGACGGGGGTTCGCTTACGGCGAGGAGGAACGCCATGATCGGGGTACGCCGGGGACAGCACTGGCACACCGCGAGCGCGCGGGGGCCACGCGCGAACAACGCCGACGCCGTGGGCGCCTACGCCGCGAAGGGCGGGCCGGGGCTCGCCTTCGCGCTCGCGGACGGCGTAGGGGACTCCCCCGCGGCGGCGCGCGCGGCCCGCATCGCGGCCGCCACCGCGGCACGGGCGGACAGCACGGCGGGCCCGGTCGCCGCGATCCTCGCGGCGCAGCGCGCGGTGCGCGCGCTCGGCGCGGAGGGGGACGCGGTACTCGTCGTCGCGATGCCCGTCGCCACCGGCTACCGCATCGCCTGGGTGGGCGACGTGCGGGCCTACGCGTGGGACGGCGTCCTGCTCGGCCAGCTCACCACCGATCACACGCTCGCCCAGTACTTCCGTGCCCGGCACCAGCCGGTCACCCCGCGCATGGAGCACATGGTCACCACCAGCGTCCGCACCACGCGGCCGGAGGAGATCGGCACCGCCGAGCTCACCGGGCCCGGTGGCCTGCTGCTCAGCAGCGACGGCGTGCACAAGACCGTCCCGCTGGCGACGATGCAGCACGTCCTGGCCGATCCGGCGGGCGGCGCGCAGGGCCTCGTGGACCGGGCGATGGCACTGGGCGGCTCCGACAACGCGACCGCGCTGTTCGTCGAACCGCTCGCCGACTCCGTCACCAGCCGCCTCGACACCGGTGACGCGGTCACCGCCCGATTTCCCCTCGCCGCGTGAGCCCGGCCGGTGATCAGGTGATCGAGCGGTCCCGTTTGAGCTGCCGGTACTCCTTGAGCACCAGCACGATGATCACCAGATCGAGCGCGGCGAAGAACGGCAGCGCGATCGAATGGGTGTGCACCGCCCGGACGATCTCGTAGACGACGAACGCGGCGAGCACCAGCGCGGCCACCGGGTAGGCCCGCACGATCTTGCGGGCCAGCGCCCACACCAGGACGAGCTTGATCAGGCCGTGGGCGAACAGGTAGGCAACCGCGAAGGTCTTCGTGCCGCCGTTCGCGAAGTCCTCGGCCGCCTGCTGGAAGTGGTGCGACAGCGTGCCCGACGGGTCACCGAGCAGATCGCGCGCCAGGACGGCGTGGGCGAAACCGGTGACGACGGAACCGGGGACGAACGCGAGGATGACCGCGCCCACGACCTGGACCAGACCGTCCAGGCCCTTGAGCGCGATCGCGATCCGGAAGAGCCGTTCGGTGGTGCTCCGCGACGTGCCTTCGGCCATACGGCCCAGCTTGCCCCACCGGCCCCGCGCCCGCACTCCGTCCCGCTCCCCAATCACGCGAGTTCTCCACCCGATCACGTGAGTTCGCCGTCCGATCACGCGAGATCCGCGTCCACACACGCGAAACCGCTTCGCGTACTTCTGGCGTCATTTTCTCGCCGGGACAAGGGAGTGTACGGCTTCCCGCCCCGTGGCTAGAGTCGGAGAATGGACCTCGAAAAGCTGAGACAGCGGTTCGCGGCATTGACCTGCGCGCACCTCACGGACGCGTGCGTCCGCGCGCACGTCCCGGTGCGCTGCGCCCCCTCGTCGGTCCAGGCCGTGGTGGCGGGCGCCCGGCTGATCGGCCGCGCCGCGCCCGCCCGGCACGTCGGGAGCGTGGACGTCTTCCTGGAGGCGTTCATCAATTCCGAGCCCGGCGGTGTGTTGGTGGTCGACAACGGCGGGCGGACCGACGAAAGCTGCGTCGGCGACCTGGTCGTGCTGGAGGCACAGGCGGCGGGGCTGAGCGGAGTGGTGATCTGGGGCCTGCACCGGGACACCGCCGACGTCCGGGCGATCGGGTTGCCGTTGTTCAGCATGGGCTCGATCCCGACCGGGCCGCTGAGCCTGCAGGACCGCCCGGCTAACGCGTTGGAGTCCGCGATCGTCGGCGAATGGACGGTGACCCGCGACGATCTGGTGCTCGGTGACGAGGACGGCGTCCTGTTCCTCCCCGCCGACCGCGCGGACGAGCTGTTCTCGCTGGCGGAGACGATCCGCGACACCGAACGCCGTCAGGCCGAGCGCATCCGCGCCGGCGACACCCTGCGCAAGCAGCTCCACTTCGACGCCTTCCTCGCCGCGCGCCGGAAGAAGCCCGCCCACACCTTCCGCGAGCACCTGCGCTCCGTCGGCGGCGCCATCGAGGAGTAGCGGTCCGTGGGGGCCTCCTTGAGGGACTCCAGGTCCCTCAAGGAGGCCCCCACGGACCGTGTCAGCGCGCGTCCAGCAGGGCCGGGGGCGCGGCCTGGGCGGAGGTGCCCCACGAGGTGGGCCTGTCGCTCAGGGTGAAGCGGATCTTCCCGGCGTCGAGCAGATCCTCGTGGCTCAGCCAGGTCTTGCCGTACGCGCGGTGCCGAACGTCCACAGAGGACACGTACTGGAGCTTGGCCGCGCTCGCGCCCGGCGCCTCGATCTTCAGCTTCCGGCCGCCGTCCGGCCGGATCTCGACCTTCTCGAACATCGGCGCGCTCAGCAGGTACGTGCCCGATCCGGGCTGCGCCTCGAACACGCCAGCCATCGCGAAGACCAGCCACGAGGAGATCGTGCCGAGGTCGTCGTTGCCGGGCATGCCGTACGGCGTGTCGGTGAACAGCGTCCGCGCCGCGCGCATCACGGCCGAGGTCTTCCACGGCGCGCCGGTCCACGCGTACATCCACGGCGCGTGCAGGTCCGGCTCGTTGTTGGGGTTGAACGCGAAGTTGTTGTGGTAGTCGTACGCGCCGTGGACCCACGAGTCCTTCGCGGCCTTCGCCGGGTTCTGGAGCAGGAGCGGCATGTCGAAGAACGTGTCGAGCCGCTTCTCCGCCTGCGCCGCACCGCCCATCAGGCCGAACAGCTTCGCGGTGTCCTGCTGGGCCAGCCACTGGTACTGCCACGGCGTGCCCTCGTGGAAACCGGTCGACTTGGCCGGGTCGGGGTCGCCGACGCCGGTGCCGTCGGCCGCCTTCGTGCGCGGGAACCCGGTGTAGCCCTTGGACTGCACGCCGGTGTCCCACAGTTTCGTGAAGTTGTCACAGCGCGCGGCGAGGGTCTTCGCCTTGTCCCTCTCGCCGAGCCCGGTGGCCATTGTGGACAGTGCGCAGTCGGCCAGCGCGTACTCCAGGGTGGCCGAGCCCGCCTGACGCGTGTCACCGAACTTGTAGCCGGGGACGTCCTGGTAGCCGATCCAGCCGTTCTTGACGTAGGTCGGGTTGCCGTCACGGCCGCGGAAGGAGGACTGGTCCTTCGGGACCTCGTTGACGTTCTTCCACAGCGCGTCGAACAGCTGCCGCGCGGTCCTGTCGTCGAGCAGGCCACGCCGGTAGTTGTCGACCACCCACGGGGTGACCGGGTCGCCGCTCATCACGTTCGTTTCGCCCTGGCCGAGCGCCCAGCGCGGCACCCAGCCGCCGTCCTGGTAGATCTTGAGCACGGACTTCGTCATGTCCGCGGCCTTCTCCGGGTGCAGCAGCGCGACGAGCTGGTTCTGCGAGCGGTAGGTGTCCCACAGCGAGAACATCTGGTAGTACGGCGAATCGCTCTGGTGGATCCGGTCGTCGAAGCCGCGGTACCGGTTGTCCACATCGGACCCGACGGAGGGGTGCAGCAGCGAGCGGTAGAGCGCGCTGTAGTACGTCCGCTGGTCGGCGGTGGTGCCACCGGCGACGCGCATCCGGTTCAGTTCCTCGCGCCAGGTCTTGTTCGCGGCCTTGCGGGCCTTGTCGAACGACTTCGGCTGCTCGGCGACGCGGTTGCCGCGCGCCCCGTCGATCGAGGTGTACGAGATCCCGACCGAGGCGCCGACCTGCTTACCCGCCTTCGGATCAAAACTCAGCCACGCGCCGGTGCGGCCCGCGCCGAACTTCGCGTCACGCTGGTTGGGCGTCAGCTTCCCGTCGACCCAGGTGCCGAACGAGGCGAACTTCCGGTCGAACTTGGCGCTGAAGAAGATCTTGTAGCGTTCCTTCTGGGTTTCCCAGCAGAAGTTGCCGCCCTGGAGCCAGCCCTCCACGGTGTCGTCGCCGACCACGTGCACGTCGCCGGCGTAGCTGTAGCCATTGCTCTCGGTGGCCTCGATGAGCACGTTGTCCGCGGCGGCACCGGCCGGGAAGGTGTAGCGGTGCTGGCCGGTGCGTTCGGTGGTGCTCAGCTCGGCGTCGATGCCGTTGTCCAGTTTCACACCGTAATAGCCGGGTTCCCGTGATTCGTTGGCGTGGCTGAACTTCGCGCCGTACTGCGCGGGATCGGACGAGGTCACCGCACCCGTGGTCGGCATGAACCGGAAGTTGCCCATGGTCTGGCAGCCGACGCCGGAGAGGTGGGTGTGACTGAACCCGAGGATCCTGTCCTGCGCGTAGTCGTAGGACGCGTACTTCTTGAGCTGGGTGTCCGGGGACAGCTGCACCATCCCGAACGGCGACGCGGCGCCCGGGAACGTCGTCCCGTCCCCGTTGTTGCCGATCGACGTGTCGACCAGCTTCGTCGGGTCGTCCGCGAACTTCGGACCACTCCCGGCCGACGCGGACGGGGCGGCCACGGTGGCGGCCCCGAGCACACCGGCGAGCAGGGCGGCGAAGACCCGATATCGCGCTCTCATCGCGAGGATTCCTCTCTGACAACGTTGTCATGACGCGTATCCATCGATCCTCACCGATACGTCCGGTTCCGTCAATCCCGCCGTTGGTCGTGACGGATGCACTACAAAGAGTCCATGGAGCTGCCCCGGCCACCCGCGCGCCACTGGGAAACCTGCGATCAGGCGGACGAACGAGGTGAACCGTGTATCGGCGTCCAGGCCGGCGGGACCGGCCGCTGCCTGGCGCACCTGCGCTCCCGGCAGCGCAGGGAAGTACTGGCGGCGCTGCGGCCGGGGTCCCGCCTCTCCCTCATGGGCACGATCCTCCTGCCCGAACTGTGGGACGACATCCGCGACGCGACGAACGCCGTGTTCGGCGAAGCCGACTTCACCGAGGCGACCTTCTTCGGCCCGGTCTCGTTCGCGGACACGAAATTCGAGTACTGGGCCAGATTCACCAACGCGGTGTTCGCGCACGGCCCCGCCTTCGATCGCGCCACGTTCTCCCACAACGTGTCCTTCGAGGGCGCGACCTTCGAACTGACCTCGTCGTTCGTGGCCGCGGTCTTCCACGAAGCGGCCTTCTTCCCGCACACCCGCTTCAAGCAGAACGTGACCTTCGACTTCACCGAATTCCACGGTCTCACCGATTTCGGCCATGCCGACTTCCAGGGCGGCTTTTCCGCCAGATCCGCCGTGTTCCACAGCCCGGCTCGGTTCACCGGCTCCTCGTCTTCGGACACCGCGGTGTTCGACCACGCGGAGTTCGAGGCCGAGGACTACTCGTTCGACCACTTCACGACCGGGCACCTCAGCCTCGGCAAAGCCACCTTCCGCAAGCCGGTCGTGCTCGATTTCTCGGCCGGCGAGTTGTCCTGCGTGGCCACCCGATTCGAGGACGCGGCCACGATACGGCTGCGGGGTTCGGCCGTGGTCATGGACCGCGCCGTGTTCACCGCCCCCTCGGCGATCACCGCCGTCCCGGCCGGACCCGGCGAAGACCGGCCCGAGCTGATCTCGCTACGCGGCGTCGATGTCACGAATCTGACGCTCACCGACCTCGACCTTCGTTCCTGCCGGTTCGGCGGCGCGCTCCATCTGGACAAGCTGCGCCTGGAAGGCGACTACGTCTTCGGCCGCCCACCGGCCGGGTTCCGCACCGGCTGGGCATGGCCGCCCGTATGGCGCTGGACGCGCCGCCAGGTCATCACCGAGGAAGGCGCCTGGCGGGCCACCACCGCGAAGGGCACGGGGTGGGCCACCGGCGAGGACGTCCTGAAGCCCCGGCGGATCGCGAGCCTGTACCGCCAGCTCCGCAAGGCACAGGAGGACAACAAGTACGAGCCGGGCGCGGCCGGTTTCTACTACGGCGAAATGGAAATGCGCCGCAACGACCGCGACAACTCCCTGGCCGAACGCGTCATACTGACCCTCTACTGGGCCGCGTCCGGATACGGGCTCCGGGCGAGCCGGGCGTTCGCCTGCCTGACCGTTCTTCTCCTGCTGGCCGGTTTCTTCTTCCAGCACTTCGGAATCACCGGCGTCTCACTGTCCTATGGGGACGGTCTGCTGGACGTAGTCGGCTCCGCGATGGGACTGGACGTCGTCAAGCCCGAGACACTCACCCGGTGCGGCCATGTCCTCCGGATGATCGTGCGGATCGGCTCACCGCTCTTCCTCGGCCTCGCGGCGCTGGCCGTGCGCAACCGCGTCAAGCGCTGAGGTGCGTGAGGCGGCCCGCGAGCAGCGTCGCGGTGATCGGCATCGCCCGCAGGTCCGCCGGGGACAGGTGCGACGGATCGGCCGCGGTGACCATCAGGTCCGCGACCTCGCCCACCGCGATTCCCCGGCGGCCGCCGGACGCGGCGGCGAGCGCGTCGGCCAGCGGGATGGCCTGCTCCGGGTGCCAGGCGGGGCGGTCGTCGTCGGTGCGCCCGACGGCGGCGGCGACACCGTCCCACGGGTCGAGCGGCGCGACCGGCGCGTCCGAGCCGATTTCCAGGCGCGCGCCCGATTCCAGCAGCGCGCGGTACGGGAAGGCCCGGTCGGTGCGCCCCGGCCAGTGGCGGTCGGCGACGTCACGGTCGTCGGGCTGGTGCGCGGGCTGCACACTCGCCACGACGCCGAGCCGCGCGAACCGCGTGACGTCACGTGGGCTGAGCAGTTGCGCGTGCTCGATGCGCCCGGCACAGCCGAGTTCGGTGAAGGCGTCGAGCGCGATCGTGTTCGCCCGGTCCCCGATCGCGTGCACCGCGGGCGCGAGGCCGTGCCCGGCCGCCCGGCGCATCAGCGGCACCAGCTGCTCGGGCGGAAGTTCCAGCTGCCCAAGGGAATCCCCGCCCGGGTAGGGGTCGTGGCAGTAGGCCGTGCGGGTGTTGAGCGAGCCGTCGACGAACAGCTTGAACGGCCCCACCCTGAGCAGCCCGTCCGAGCCGGGCAGGACATCACCGGTGCGGTGGCCGCGTTCGATGGCGGTTTCGAGCAGATACCGCGCGATGACGCAGCCGACGCGCGCGTTCAGCGGGCCGTCCGCGAGCCGTCTGGTCCAGTCCGTGACGGTGTCCGCGTATTCGTAGTCGACGATGCCCGTGACACCCCGCGCGGCGGCCGCGGTGACGGCTTCGGCGACCCAGGTGTCATGGACCTCGACCGGTGCGGACGGCAGTTCGGCGGTCGCGCGCATGCAGTCGTTCTCCAGCAGGACCCCGGTCGGATGGTCACGTCCGATCAGCCGCAACGCCGCGGGACTGAGCCACAGCGTGTGCAGGTCCGCGCTGAACAACGCGACCGGACGACCCGGCAACGCCCGCTGCAGCAGGTCCTTGTGCGGCGCGTCCGGCCAGAGCCCGTCCCGGAATCCCGCGCCCACCACGAGTTCCCCGGGTAACCCTTCGCCGGCGAGCAGGTGCGCGAGCAGCAGTTCCACCGCCTCCGCCGCGGATTTCGCCGCGCCGAGCGGGATCCGGCGCCGGAACGCCGCCCACTGCCCGACGTGCGCGTGGGCGTCCACCAGCCCCGGCAGCAGCGTCCCGCCGTGCCCGTCGACGACCCGCTTGGCCGTTCCCTCGCCGGGGCCGGTGATCGCGGCGATCCGGCCGTCCGAGATCAGCACGTCCGCCGGTTCACCGCCGAGCCCCGGCCGCACCCGCCGCAGCAGAAGATCGTCCATGCCCTCAGCCTGCCAGTCCGATCGGGTGAACACGAGCGGCTACCCGCTGGGCACGGAATTTTCCGGGTACCCCAGACCTTGAAGCAGAGGTACCGCATCGGCAGCCGTCGCCCGCCGAAGGGTCAGGGCCGGTCATGAGCGCCGCCTTCACAAGCCGCGCAGGGTTCGACTCCCTCGGTTGCCGCTCGAGTTGTGTTCGGAAGCCTGACGGCTTCCTCCCGGTGTTCCGTTTCCCGGTGGGGGCCGAGCCCCCACACCCCCACGGTGCGGTCGGCGGCGGAACCAGCGTGGGGACGTTTCTTGGTTCCCAGTGCGCGATCGCGGGACGGCGGCTTGCCTCCCGCAACCGGCGTCTTCAGCGGGGCAGGAAGCGGGTGGGGTCGGCGAGGACCTGGTGCACGACCAGTCCGGCGGCGCCCAGGGTGGCGGCCTGGCCGCCGAGCTGCGACGCGGTCAGGGTGGGCGGTGTGGAGCGCAGCTTGACCAGGCGGTCGGCGAGCACGCGTTCGATCGGCGGGGCCAGCCAGCCGAACAACGGGGCGTAGATCCCGCCGAGCACCACGCGGTCGAGGTCCAGCAGGTTGACCGTCGAGGTCAGCGCGATACCGAGCGCGCGGGCCGCCTCGCCACACGCCTTCACCGCCAGCTCGTCGTCGTTCTCCAGCCGTGCCAGCAGCTCCGCGACCGTCGCGACGTCACCCGCCGCGGTGAGGATCGCTTCCTGCCCGGCGGCCGTCTCCAGGCAGCCCGCGCCCCCGCACCGGCACCTCGGCCCGTCCGGCGAGACGACGACGTGCCCCAGCTCCCCGGCGAGGCCGCGCGTCCCGTGGAACAGCTCACCGCCGACGACCAGCCCGGCACCGATACCGATTTCCCCTGACACGTAGAGAAAATCCTGTCCCCCGGCACCGAACCACAGCTCGCCGAGCGCGGCGAGGCTCGCCTCGTTGCCGAGCGTGGTCTCCACCGGGAGCCCCAGCAGGTCGACCGCGCCGACGTCGCGCCAGCCGAGGTTCGGCGCGGTGAGCAGCACGCCGTCGGCGACCGGCCCGGACACCGCCAGGCCCGCCCCCGCGACGTCGAGACCGAGGCGACGCGCCTCGGCCATCGCCTCGACCGCCAACGTCCGCAACTGGGCGAGGACCCGCTTCGCGGGCTTGCCCCGGTTGTCCTGCCCACGGCGTCTGGTGAACCGGACGCGCTGCGCGAGATCGAGCAGGCACACGGCGAGATAGTCGACGTTGACCTCACACCCCAGCGCCGCGACCCGGTCCCCGCTCAGTACGACCTCGACGCCGGGACGCCCGCGCTCGCCGGCGCGCGCGGGGCCGGACTCGGCCAGCATCCCGGCCTCGATCAGGTCGCCGGCCAGTTTGGACACCGTGGACTTGGTCAGCCCGGTGCGCTCCGCGAGCGCGGCGCGGGTCTGCGGGCCGCCCCGCCGGACGGCGTCGAGCACCACGCCGAGGTTGCGGGCACGCATCGAATCGTGACGGACGGGCAACGTCATGACGGCTTTCCTCCCGTCCGCACTCTAGCCGCCCTTGACGGGCGAAGGCCGCCGCAGCATATTTAGTCTACAACGCGAACTAAATGGAGGAACCGGTATGAGCGCGTTCGTCCCGGTGCCGGGCGACAGGTTCTCCTTCGGCCTGTGGACCGTCGGCTGGCAGGCGAGCGACCCGTTCGGCAGCGCCACGCGCGCACCCCTCGATCCGGTCGAGAGCGTGCACCGGCTCGCCGAACTCGGCGCGTACGGCGTGACCTTCCACGACGACGACCTCCTCGCCACCGAACAGGACCGGGACAAGGCGGTGGCGCGCTTCCGGACCGCGCTGGCCGAGACCGGGCTCAAGGTGCCGATGGCGACGACGAACCTGTTCACCCACCCGGTGTTCAAGGACGGCGGGTTCACCAGCAACGACCGCGGCGTGCGCCGGTTCGCGCTGCGGAAGGTGCGGCGCAACCTCGACCTCGCCGCCGAACTCGGCGCGAAGATCTATGTGCTGTGGGGCGGCCGGGAAGGCTCGGAGTCCGACGCGGCCAAGGACGTCCGCGCCGCGTTGGAGCGCTACAAGGAAGCGCTGGACATCCTCGCGGACTATGTCGTGTCACGGGGCTACGACATCCGGTTCGCCTTGGAACCCAAGCCGAACGAGCCGCGCGGGGACATCCTGCTGCCGACGATCGGGCACGCGCTGGCGTTCCTCTCGCGACTGGCCCGGCCGGAACGGTTCGGGGTGAACCCGGAGGTCGGGCACGAGCAGATGGCCGGGCTGAATCCCGTGCACGGCGTCGCGCAGGCGCTGTGGCACGGAAAACTGTTCCACATCGACCTCAACGGACAGCGGGGCCCGAAGTTCGATCAGGACCTCATCTTCGGTCACGGCGACCTGGCGAACGCGTTCTTCCTGGTGGACCTGCTGGAGCACGGCGGTTACGAGGGCCCGCGCCACTTCGACTACAAACCGGCGCGGACCGAGGACGCCGCCGACGTCTGGGCGTCGGCGGCGGCGAACATGCGGATGTACCTGATTCTCAAGGCGAAGTCCCAGGCGTTCCGCGAGGACCGCGAGGTCGCCGAACTCCTGGAGGCCGCCCGGGTCCCGGCCCTCGGCGTGCCGACCCTCGACCCGGACGAGAGCCTCGACGACCTCGACTCGGATTCCTTCGACGCGGAAGCCGCCGGAGAACGCGGGTATCACTTCACCCGGTTGAACCAGCTGGCGCTGGAACATCTGCTCGGGGTCCGCTGACCCCCTGAGACGTCGAAGCAGGAGCGGGCGGCTTCCTTGGCCCGCAATGGAAGTTGGCCCGCACCGGGACCTCTGCTCGTGCCCGGGGACCTGTCCCTGCACCGGAAGCGCCGCCCACTTCGGGGCCATTGTCCACTATGGACCTCCGGTGCTCGGATGCCCCATCGAACAGGCATCCCCCACCCTCTCCGGGGGACGGCCCCAGGCCAGTCTATCGCGTGGGTACGACGAAAAGTGGGGTCCGGGCGACGGAGCGGGCGAGTTGTCCACAACGGCGGCCGAGAGCGGCCACGCTGTGGACAATCGCGTGAAAGTCGTTGACCGGCAAGGGATTGTGAGGCGTCGCGAACGGGACGAGCACGCCGTCCGCAACCAGAGCGCCCCAGCAAGCGCAGCGGTCCGTGGGGGTCGCCTTGAGGGACCTAGAGTCCCTCAAGGCGACCCCCACGGACCGAGGGAGTGACAGGAAACTCTCAGCGGGCGAAGGTGAGACTGCCCAGCGCGGCGACCAGCGGGGCCAGCTCCGGCAGCTCCCCCGCCTCACCGAGCGACTCGGCGAGCGCGGCGTCGTGGGTGGGACGCGCCGCGGCGAGCAGCGCGCGGCCGGCCGGGGTGACCTCGGTGTAGATGCCGCGCCGGTCGTCCGGGCAGAGGTAGCGCTGGAGCAGGCCGCGGTCCTCCAGCCTGCCGACGAGCCGGGTCGTCGCGGACTGGCTCAGCACCACCGCGGTCGCCAGCTGGTTCATCCGCAGGTGGTAGCCGTCCTGGCGGCCCAGTGAATCGAGCACGGTGTACTCACTCACCGAGAGCTCGTGCTCCCGCTCCAGCGCGCGCTGGAGCTTGTCCTCGATCCGCGCGTGCAACGCGGCGAGCGTGCGCCAGCCCTGCGCACGAGCTTCCTTGGCGTCGTCGGCCAGTGACACGTTTCACCTCTCTCAGGCTCGCCTCCGGCTTGCGGAGACATCCTTGCACGAGGCACTATCGACTCCGTGCAATAACCGGCGTGTGCAACTATCTCAGACGCTCGTAGTTGCTCACGCTGGCCACCACTCTACTCCTGGAAGAAGGAAGTCCATGCCCGCCGCTCTGCTCGCACTGGCGATCAGCGCCTTCGGTATCGGCACCACCGAGTTCGTGATCATGGGTCTGCTGCCCGAGGTCGCGGGCGAGTTCGGCGTCACGATCCCGACCGCA
The DNA here is from genome assembly GCF_039541975.1 of Amycolatopsis samaneae. Taxonomy (NCBI): domain Bacteria; kingdom Bacillati; phylum Actinomycetota; class Actinomycetes; order Pseudonocardiales; family Pseudonocardiaceae; genus Amycolatopsis; species Amycolatopsis samaneae. The sequence continues at coordinate 160,969 of NZ_BAABHG010000017.1, read as the reverse complement.
GGCCTGCTCATCTCGGGGTACGCGCTCGGTGTCGTCGTCGGCGCGCCCATCCTGACCGCGCTCGCCGCGCGGGTCCCACGCAAGACCGTCCTGATCGCCCTGATGGGGCTGTTCATCGCGGGCAACCTGCTTTCGGCGCTCGCGCCGACCTACGGGCTGCTGATGACCGGCCGCATCGTCGCCGCGCTTTCGCACGGCGCGTTCTTCGGCGTCGGCTCGGTCGTCGCCGCCTCGCTCGTCGCGCCCGCCAAACAGGCCAGCGCGATCGCGATGATGTTCGCCGGGCTCACCATCGCCAACGTGCTCGGTGTGCCCGCCGGCACCGCGCTCGGCCAGGCCTTCGGCTGGCGGTCGACGTTCTGGGTGGTCAGCGCGCTCGGGATCGTCGGCGCGCTCGGGGTCATCGCGCTCGTCCCGCACCAGGAGCCCGAGGCGGACGCCGGGCTGCGCCGCGAACTCGCCGCGTTCCGCGATCCGCAGGTCTGGCTGGCGCTGCTGATGACCGTCCTCGGCTTCGCCGGGGTGTTCGCCTCGTTCACCTACATCACGCCGATGATGACCGACGTCGCGGGCTTCTCGCCGGGCGCCGTCACCTGGCTGCTCGTGCTGTTCGGCGGCGGTCTGTTCGTCGGCAACCTGCTCGGCGGGAGGGCCGCGGACCGCAGGCTCATGCCGAGCCTCTACGTCATCCTCGCCCTGCTCGCCGTCGTGCTGGGGGTGTTCGTGTTCACCGCGCACGCCCAGCTCCCCGCCGCGATCACGATCGCGGTGTTCGGCGCCGCCGGATTCGCGACCGTCCCGCCGTTGCAGGCGCGCGTGATGTCGAAGGCCAAGGGCGCTCCCGCGCTCGCCTCGGCCGCGAACATCGCGGCGTTCAACCTCGGCAACGCCATCGGCGCGTGGCTGAGCGGCCTGGCCATCGAAGGTGGCCTCGGCTACACCGCGGGCAACTGGATCGGCGCGGCGCTCGCCGCCTCCGGCCTCGTCGTCGCGATCATCTCCGGGCTGCTGGACCGCAGGCGCTCGGTTACGGTCGGGACACCGGACGCGGTCCTCGCCCGCTGAACCCCCTAACCGGCAAGAAAATCCCAGCAAACGAAAGAAGAGACCGTTGACCAGCGTGCCCACCGTCAAGCTCAACAACGACGTGGAGATGCCGCAGCTCGGCTTCGGCGTGTTCCAGGTACCGGACGCGGAAACCACCGCGGCGGTCAAGGCCGCGCTCGAAGCCGGATACCGCAGCATCGACACCGCGGCCATCTACGGCAACGAGGCCGGCGTCGGCAAAGCCATCACCGAATCGGGTATTCCTCGCGACGAGTTGTTCGTCACCACCAAGCTGTGGAACGCCGACCAGGGTTACGACTCGACGCTCAAGGCGTTCGACGAGAGCCTGGCGAAGCTCGGCCTCGACCGGCTCGACCTGTACCTGATCCACTGGCCCGCGCCCGAACTCGACCGCTACGTCGACACCTGGAAGGCGTTCGAGAAGCTTTACGCCGACGGCAGGGTCCGCGCCATCGGCGTGTCGAACTTCCAGCCCGAGCACCTCGAACGGCTCTTCGACGCCGGCAGCGTGGTGCCCGCGGTGAACCAGGTCGAGGTGCACCCCTACCTGCAGCAGCAGCGGGTGCGCGAGTTCGACGCCGCGCACGGCATCGCCACCGAGGCGTGGAGCCCGCTCGCCAAGGGCGGCGACCTGCTCGGCGAACCCGCGGTGGCGGCGCTGGCCCGGAAGTACGGCCGCAGCCCGGCACAGATCGTGCTGCGCTGGCACCTTCAGCGCGACACGATCGTGATCCCGAAGTCCGTGACGCCCTCGCGGATCGCCGAGAACCTCGACGTCTTCGGCTTCACGCTGACCGACGAGGACGCGGCCTCACTGTCCACTTTGGAGCGTGGGCTGCGGACGGGACCGGATCCGGACACCTTCAACGCGGCCTGAGTCCTTATGGCTTGCGCGCGACCCCGCCGAGGGTGAGGAAGTTGAGCTCGCTCAGCGGGGCCAGCCGCGGGCCGTCCGGCCACCACTCGTGTAGCAGGCACAACCCGGGCGGGAGCAGGTCGAGGCCGGTGAAGAACGACTCGATCTGTTCCCGCGGCCGGTGCACGGTGCCCAGGCCGGTGCCCTGGAACGTGCTCTCCAGCAACCGCGCCAGCTCCCGGCGCGGCCCGTCCGCCTCCGGCTCGACGTGGTGGGTCAGCAGCAGGTACGAGCCGGGGGCCAGCGCGTCGACGTAGGAGCGCACGATGTGGCTCGCCCGCGCGAAGTCGTCGATGTGGTGGACGATCGAGCACAGGATGAGCGCGACCGGCTCCGCGAAGTCGAGGTGCTCGACCACCACCGGGTCCCACAGCGTCTCCGCGGGCACGGTGAGGTTCGCGCCGCTGACGTGGGTCCGGTCGTTCTCCTCCAGCACGGCGCGGCCGTGTACCTGGACGACGGGGTCGTTGTCGACATAGACGACCCTGGCCTCGGGGTTGTACCGCTGCGCCACCTGGTGGGTGTTCTCCGCGGTCGGCATCCCGGACCCGAGGTCGAGGAACTGGCCGACCCCGCGTTTCGCCGCGAGAAACCGGACGACCCGGACAAGCCAGTCGCGGTGTTCCTTCGCCATCGCCCGCGCGCCCGGCGCGATCGCCAGCAGGCGGCGCATCGCCTCGCGGTCGGCCTCGTAGTGGTCGTGCCCGCCGAGCAGCGCGTCCGACAGCCGGGCCAGGCTGGCCCTGCCGAAGTCCAGCGAGGCACCACGCTCGGCCGCGTCGACCCTGCCAGGCGTCATCGCCCACACTCCCACCTGCGCCGTGACCGTGCCTGCCTCCGGCCGATCACCCTGTCCCGCAACGGACAGCGCCCAGGCTACGACAACGGGCGCGGCGGGTGAACGACCTGGTGCGGAATTCGCGCTCCGCGCGAATTCCCTTCATGTCACCCGATCGTGAGCTCGTGCCAGCTCCGGCCACCGTCCGTCGTCCGGAAGACCGCCGATCCGTTCGGGTCGTCCGGCGCGCCCGCGACGACGATTCCGGTGTCCGTGCCGGGAAAATCCAGATCCGCGAGCCCGGCGCCGTGGTCCCCGAGCACCGTGGTGTGCCAGGTCGCGCCGCCGTCGTCGGTGCCGTGCAGGAAATCGGCGCCGCCGCCGACCGCGGCGACCGTCACCGAATTCGCCGTCGCGGCGCCGAAACCCTGATGGATGCCCTGCGCGGGGCCCTGGGCCGTTCCGGTGAACTCACCGCCCAGCCCCGGGGCGTGCCGGACACCGCGCGTCATCGAACCCGGCCGCGGCGATCCGGCACTCCCGCTGCACAACGCGACGACACGCCCCTCGCGTACGCCGCCCAGCGCGGCCGTGCTCCCGGCGGGACAGGGCGCCGGGGCCGGGGTCAGGTGCTCGCCGTCAGCCGCCGTCCAGTACCGCTCGACGCCATAGTCCGCGCCGAGGACGACCTGCAGGCCCCCGCCGACCGCGAGATCGCCGTAGGTGAGACCGCCGGTCGCCACGAAACCCGGCACCGGCGCGAGCAGCGGCGTCCCCGCGACACCCGAGTACAGCCGGGTGCTGCCGGTCTCGCCGTAGGTGCTGAGCAGCGCGAACGTCCGCCCGTGTGTTTCGGCGATCCTGCCGAGGTAGAACGCGTTCCCGGTGTCGGCGAGCGTGACGGCGGACCAGGTCCGGCCGCCGTCGCGGGTGGCTTCGAGGCGGTTCCCGTCGGAGACGTACGCGCGTCCCGCGCCGAAGTAGCTCAGCTGGACGTGATTGTGGTTGTCCGGCAAGGAAAGCGACGGCGCGCCGAGGCGTTGCCAGCGCGTTCCGCCGTCGGTGGTGCCCAGCAGGACCGGGCACCACCGCGAGCCCGCGCAGGGCGCGTAGCCGAGGACGTAGCCGTCGTCGGCGTCGGCCCAGCTCGCCGACGCGGGCGCGAATCCTTCCGGGACGGCGGGCTCCGCGCTCGCGGGCGGCATCGGTGCGAAGAGTGCGGAAAGGACGAGGAGGGCGAACACCACGGACACGGCGCGGTTGCACGTCATGGTGACCAGGACGTGCCGGTCGCGCCGGGGTTGCACCGGTTCCGCGTGTCGCCCTTTTCCGCGGCGTGTCGGGCCGCGCCGCGCCGGTGGTGGCCCAGCCGCAGCGGTGCGCCGTCGGTGAATTCCGGCGAAAAGGGACAGCGGGCGAGACCTTCGCCGGGAGAAGCGGTAGTTTCACCGCCTCGGGACGGGGGCAGATCCCGCACACCCGGCGAGACGGGAGGTGGCCGCCGATGGCCGCTGCGGACGAGGATGCGGCCAGCACAGTGGCCAAGTTCGACCTCGGCGCGTTCACGCCGACGCCCGCGCTGTTCGCCGAGCGCTACGAACTCGGCAGGCAGCTCGGCGAGGGCGCCACCGCGAAGGTGTTCCGCGCCCACGACCGGCTGCTCGACCGGACCGTCGCGGTCAAGCTCTTCCACCCCGGCACCGTCGCGGTCAGCAGCTACCGCCGCAGCCAGGAGGTGCGGGCGCTCAGCGCGCTGCGGCACCCCGGGCTGGTCAGCCTCTACGACGCCGGTGTCTGCGACGGGCGCGCGTACCTCGCCATGCGCTTCGTCGACGGGCCCAACCTCGCGGAACGGCTCCAGCGCGGGCCGCTGCCGCCCTCGGCGGTGCCCCGGCTCGGCGCGGACCTCGCCGACGCGCTCGCGCACGTCCACGCGCACGGGGTCACCCATCGCGATCTCAAGCCCGCCAACATCCTGCTCGCCGACGACCGCCCGCTGATCGCCGACTTCGGGGTCGCCCGGCTCATCGACGCCACCCGCGTCACCGAGCCCGGCGCGATGGTCGGCACCGCCGCCTACCTCGCCCCGGAACAGGTGCGGGGCGAGGCGCCGGGATCCGCCGCCGACGTCTACGCGCTCGGCCTCGTGCTGCTCGAATGCCTGACCGGCACCCGGGAGTACCCCGGCACCCCGGCCGAGGCCGCGATCGCCCGCCTGCACCGGCGGCCGCGGATCCCGGACGGTCTGTCCAGGCCGCTGACGGGCACCCTGCGCGCGATGACCGCCCCGCACCCGGACGAACGGCCGACCGCCGAGGACGTCGCGCTCGCGCTGCGGGAGGGCCGCGACCTCGACCCGCCGCGGCGCCGGTACCTCCGCCTGCTCGCGGTCACCGCGCCGGCGGCGCTGGCGCTCGCGACGCTGGTGAGCCTGCCCGGTTCGCCGACGACCCCGGCCGACCGTCCCGGCGCGCCCCCGCCGCCCGCGATGTCGGGCATGCCCACGACGCAGGGCCCAGCGCCGACGGTCACCGTGACGCCGAGCCAGGCGCCGGCGACCGTGCCGGTCACCGAGACCGCGCCCGCGCCACCGGCGGTCACCGTCACCAGCCAGGTGGCGGCGACCGTACCGGCGTCCCCGGCGACGTCCTTCGTCCCGCCGGGAAAGTCCCAGGGAGACAACGGGAACGGACGCGGAAACGGCAACGGGCGGGGAAACGGGCACGGCGCCGGGAACGGGAATGGCAACGGGAACGGCGGGCCGGGCCGGTAACCGTCCACAAGGGACGTCCGATCAGGACTCCCGGGCGGGTCGCTCGCCCTCGCCGGATCGCCCGGCTCCCTCGCCCTCACCCTCGTCCTCGGCGGGCGCGGGCACGCCCTGCTCGCCGGGGCACGGCCGATCGGGGCGCGACGGCTCGCCGAAGTGCTCACGGCACCAGCGGCCGTAGCGCCTGGAGTGCGCGGTCATCCCGTCACCTCCCTCGCGACGAGTATCCGGTTACCCCTCCAGGGTCCCCCGGCGCGGCCCGGCGCGCCACCGGATTACCCGAGCGTGTCCTTTTCGGACGGAGGCGCGACGGTGCTGAAGGACGCCATCGGTGCGCTCGATGCACTGAAGGCGTCCTTCAGCGCGCCCAACGCACTGAAAGCGTCCTTCAGCACACCCGGCCCCCGAGAAAGCCGACGGCATCGCACGAGGTCTCTGCTTCGCTCAGGCGACACACTCGACGGCGAGCACCGCGATGTCGTCGTGGCCGGAGCTGCCGAGCCAGTCCAGCACCGCCTGCCGCAGCCGCGCCATGACCTCGGCCGCGGGCTGCCCCGCGCAGTCGGCGAGGACCGCGCGCAGCCGCTGTTCCCCGAACAGCTTCGACGGGTCGTCGCGGTTGCGGGCCTCGGTGATGCCGTCGGTGTAGAGCAGGCAGATGTCGCCACCGGCCAGATCCGTGACCGCCTCGGCGAACTGCGCCTGCGGCGAGATCCCGACCAGGGTGCCGGGCACGCTGATCTCCTCGACGACGCCGTCCCGGCGCAGCACGAGCGGCGCGGGGTGGCCGCCGGAGGCCAGAGTGAGCGTCAGCCCGTCTTCGGTCGGGGTCATCGAGCCCAGCACGAGCGTGGCGAAGCGGTTGCTGGCGCCGGTGATGAGGAGCTCGTTGAGCAGCCGCAGCAACGTCCGCCCGTCGTGCTCGACCAGTTGCAGCGCGGCGAGCGACTGGCGCACGCGCCCGGTCAGCGCCGCCGCCTCGGCGCCCTTGCCGCAGATGTCGCCCAGCACGAGGAACGCGCTGCCGTCGTCCTGGGCGAGCACGTCGTAGAAGTCGCCGCCGACACCGAGCACGCCACCGGAGGGCTGGTACCAGACCTCGAACCGGGCCCGGTCGAACTCGGGTGGCTCCTGCGGGCGCAGGGTCGTCTCCAGCCCGCGGGTGGCCTCTTCCTGGCGGGCGTAGCGCTGGGCGTTGGCCAGTGCCGTCCCCGCCGCCCGCGCGAACTCGGCGATCGCCCGGCGCTGACCGCCGCCGAACACCGGATCCGCGCGCCTGCCGAGCAGGACCGCGCCGGTCACCCCGGCGGTCGCGGACGGACCGAGTGAGACGACCGACACGTCGACGTGCCCGGCGAGCCGGTCCGCGACGATCGGCGGCAGGGTCTCCACCTCGGCCGAGGGCACCGGGACGGCCTCCGGATCCCCGACCGCGCCGAAGGTTTCCGCCAGCACTGGCGCGAGTTCCACCGGCACCCGCCGGATCCGGCCGTGCCCGTGGTTGGCGAGCCGGTCACAGCTCCACCACTCCCAGCGGCCCCGGGTCGTGGGCAGCAGCACGAACACGCTCTCGCCGAGCGCGGACGCGGCGAGTTCGGCGATCACCCGCGCCGTGCCGTGCCGTCCCCGCGCCGCCGCGAGCCGGGGGGCCGCCTCGGCGAGGAAATCCTCCACCCGGCGCGGGCCCGTGCCCTCGGCGGCCACCGTCCACACGCGCCAGCCGTCCGGCAGCGCCTTGATCCGGGCCGGGCAGCGCTGTCCCCGGCAGTCGACGTGTCCCGTCGTCTCCGTCCGCGCCACGAGCACGGGCTCCTTGCCGTCCCCGGCGAGCTCGCGCGCGGCCGGGTTCGTCCAGCGCAGCGCGCCCGCGCCGTCCTGAAGGAAGACCGCGTCACGCACGTCCTCGAGCAGGGCACGCCAGAAGGCGCCCTCGGCGGGCAGCCCGCCTTCGGCGATTCCCGGAGGGAACGCCGCCGAAGCCGGAGCGGGCCGTGACACCATGCACGCACCTCCTGCTTCCGGATCGCACAGCGTGAGCGGGTGGACTGGGTCGAAGTGTAGGGCGAATCGTGGCACGCTGGTTCGACGACCGTGGCTTGCGTGTGCGTGGTGGAGAGGGTCGGCATCGATGACAACGGATTCCCAGCGCCCGGAGATCGCCGGTGTGACCAGCGGTGATGTGGCGGCGCTCGAGCGCCTCCTCGCGGCGGTGCGGGATCTCGGGGAGGGTAATTTCCGTCGCCGCCTGGTCGCCCACGGCGACGGGCTCGCGGCGCAGCTCGCCGCCGCGTTCAACGTCGTCGCCGAACGCAATCAGCAACTCGTCACCGAACTGCTCCGGGTGCGGACCGCGGTCGGCCAGGAGGGCAGGCTCACCGCTCGGCTGGAGGCGGAGGTCGGGCCGGGTGGCTGGGGCACCGCGGCCGACGTCGTCAACGGCCTGATAGAGGATCTGAGCAGGCCGGCGTTCGAGATGACCAGGGTGCTCGGCGCGGTCGCCGAGGGCGATCTGTCCCAGCCGATGGCGCTCCAGCTCGACGGCCGTCCGCTGCGGGGCGAGTACGCCGAGCTGGCCAAGACGGTCAACCGGCTGCTCGCGCAGCTGTCCCGCTTCGCCGCCGAAGTGATCCGCGTCTCCCGCGAGATCGCCGGCGAGGGCAGGCTGGGCGGGCAGGCCGAGGTGCCGGGGATGTCCGGGACGTGGCGTGATCTCACCGACTCGGTCAACTTCATGGCCGACAACCTGACCCAGCAAGTGCGGAACATCGCACAAGTCACGACCGCGGTCGCGCGTGGCGACCTGACCCAGAAGATCAACGTCGACGCGCGCGGCGAGATCCTCGAACTCAAGAACACCATCAACACGATGGTGGATCAGCTCTCCGCCTTCGCCGACGAGGTGACGCGGGTCTCGCGCGAGGTCGGCAGCGAGGGACGGCTCGGCGGCCAGGCCAAGGTGCCGGGAGTCGCCGGGACCTGGCGCGACCTGACCGACTCGGTCAACCTGATGGCGGACAACCTCACCGCGCAGGTCCGTGGCATCTCCCAGGTGGCGACCGCGGTCGCGACCGGTGACCTCTCGAAGAAGATCGACGTCGACGCGCGCGGCGAGATACTGCAGCTGAAGAACACCTTGAACACCATGGTGGACCAGCTTTCCGCGTTCGCCGACGAGGTCACCCGTGTCGCCCGCGAGGTCGGCAGCGACGGGCGCCTCGGCGGCCAGGCGGAGGTGCCGGGCGCGGCCGGGACCTGGCGCAGCCTGACCGACTCGGTGAACCAGATGGCGGACAACCTCACCGCACAGGTCCGCAACATCGCCCAGGTGACCACCGCGGTGGCGAAGGGCGACCTGACCCAGAAGATCGCGGTCGACGCGCGGGGCGAGATCCTCGAACTCAAGACGACCATGAACACGATGGTCGACCAGCTCTCCGCGTTCGCCGACGAGGTCACCCGCGTCGCCCGCGAGGTCGGCACGGACGGCATCCTGGGCGGTCAGGCCACGGTTCCCGGCGTCGCGGGCACCTGGCGGGACCTGACCGGCTCGGTGAACTTCATGGCCAACAACCTCACCGCGCAGGTGCGCAACATCGCGCAGGTGGCGACCGCGGTGGCGCGCGGTGACCTGTCGCAGAAGATCGCGGTCGACGCCAAGGGCGAGATCCTCGAACTCAAGAACACCCTCAACACCATGGTGGACCAGCTCTCGGCGTTCGGCGACGAGGTCACCCGCGTCGCGCGCGAGGTCGGCACCGAAGGAAAACTCGGCGGACAGGCCCAGGTTCCCGGCGTCGCGGGGACGTGGAAGGACCTCACCGAGAAGGTCAACTTCATGGCCAACAACCTGACCGACCAGGTGCGCAACATCTCGCAGGTGACCACCGCGGTGGCGAAGGGCGACCTGACCCAGAAGATCACCGTCGACGCCCGCGGCGAGATCCTGGAGCTCAAGAACACCGTCAACATCATGGTGGACCAGCTCTCCGCGTTCGCCGACGAGGTCACCCGCGTCGCCCGCGAAGTCGGCACCGAAGGAAAACTCGGCGGCCAGGCCACCGTCCGCGGCGTCGCCGGGACGTGGAAGGACCTCACCGACAACGTCAACGTGATGGCCGACAACCTGACCGACCAGGTGCGGAACATCGCCACCGTGGCGGCCGCGGTGGCCAACGGCGACCTCGGCAAGAAGATCTCCATCGACGCGCAGGGCGAGGTCGCCGCGCTCGCCGAGACGATCAACGGCATGGTCGAGACGCTGCGCGCGTTCGCCGACGAGGTCACCCGCGTCGCCCGCGAGGTCGGCACCGAAGGCATCCTCGGCGGCCAGGCACGCGTGCCCTACGTCGCGGGGACGTGGAAGGACCTGACCGAGAAGGTCAACTTCATGGCGCACAACCTGACCAGCCAGGTGCGCAACATCTCGATGGTGACCACCGCGGTGGCCAACGGCGACCTGACCAAGAAGATCGACGTCGACGCGCGCGGTGAGATCCTCGAACTCAAGACCACGATGAACACGATGGTCGACCAGCTCTCCGCGTTCGCCTCCGAGGTCACCCGGGTCGCGAAAGAGGTTGGCACCGAAGGAAAACTCGGCGGCCAGGCCGAGGTCGACGGCGTGTCGGGCACGTGGCAGCGGCTCACCGAGAGCGTCAACCAGCTCGCCGGGAACCTGACCACCCAGGTGCGCGCGATCGCCGGGGTGGCGACCGCGGTGACCGCGGGCGACCTGACCCGGCACATCACCGTCGACGCGTCCGGGGAGGTGGCCGACCTCAAGGACAACATCAACCAGATGATCGCGAACCTGGAGGAGACCACCCGGACCAACCGCGAGCAGGACTGGCTCAAGACCAACCTCGCGCGGCTGTCCGGGCGCATGCAGGGCCACCGCGACCTGGCCTCGGTGTCCGCGCTGATCCTGTCCGAGCTGGCCCCGCTGGTGAGTGCCCAGCAGGGCGCGTTCTTCCTGGCGCGCGAGGGCGAACCGGACGGCACCGTGTTCGAGTGCATCGCCGCCTACGGGCTCGCGCAGTCGCGGGCCGGGCTGCGGTTCGCGCTCGGCGAATCACTCATCGGACAGGCCGCCGTCGACCGGCGGACGATCCTCGTGCGCACGGCCCCGCCGGAGTACGCGCTGGTCTCGTCCGGGCTCGGGGCGTCGGCGCCGGTGAACGTCATCGTGCTGCCGGTGCTGTTCCAGGGCGAGGTGCTCGGCGTGCTCGAACTGGCGTCGGTCAACGCGTTCAGCGGCGTCCACCAGGATCTGCTGGAACAGCTGCGGCACACCATCGGCGTCAACGTGAACACCATCCTGTCGAACTCGCGGACCGAGGCGCTGCTGACCGAATCCCAGCGCCTGGCGCAGGAACTGCGGGCCCGGTCCGAGCAGTTGCAGGCCCAGCAGGGAGAACTGCGCCGGTCGAACACCGAACTGGCGGAGAAGGCGGCGCTGCTGGCCCAGCAGAACCGCGACATCGAGGTCAAGAACAGCGAGATCGAACAGGCCCGCCAGGAGCTGGAGGAACGGGCCGGGCAGCTCACCACCGCGTCGCAGTACAAGAACGAGTTCATGGCGAACATGTCGCACGAGCTGCGCACGCCGCTCAACAGCGCGCTGATCCTCGCGAAGCTGCTGTCGGAGAACCCCGAAGGGAACCTGACCGACAAGCAGATCCAGTTCGCGAAGACCATCTACGCCGCGGGCAGCGATCTGCAGCAGCTGATCAACGACATCCTCGACATGGCCAAGGTCGAAGCGGGCAAACTCGACCTGCAGATGTCCGACGTCACGCTGCCGGAGCTGGTGGACTACGTCGAGTCCCTGTGCCGCCCGCTCACCGCCGACAAGGGCCTCGAATTCGCGGTGCTCATCGACCCGCCGGTGCCCGGCAGCCTCCACACCGACGAGCAGCGGCTCCAGCAGATCCTGCGGAACCTGCTGTCCAACGCGACGAAGTTCACCGACGAGGGCAGCGTCCGGCTGCACATCCGGATGGCCGGCCCGGAGGAGGTGACCGAGGAGAGCCTGCGCGCCGCGCCGGGCATCATCGCCTTCGCCGTGGAGGACACCGGCATCGGCATCGTCGAGGAGAAGCTGGCGATCATCTTCGACGCCTTCCGCCAGGCCGACGGCACCACCAGCCGCCGCTACGGCGGCAGCGGGCTCGGCCTGTCCATCAGCCAGCAGCTCACCGACCTGCTCGACGGCGAACTCGGGGTCCGCAGCGTCCCCGGCCAGGGCAGCACCTTCACGCTGTACCTGCCCGTCGGCGCCGCGAACCTGGTGGCCCCCGCCGCCACACCCGCCGAAGGCCCCCGGCTGCCCGAGCTGCCCAGCACCGTCGTCGTCGCCACCCCCGCGACGACCCCGAAACGCTTCCAGGGCGAGAAAATCCTCATCGTCGACGACGACCTGCGCAACGTCTTCGCCCTCGCCGCGGTGCTCGAACAGGCCGGGCTGGAGGTCATCTACGCGGACACCGGCGTCGCGGGCATCCGCGCACTGGAACGGCACGAGGACACCGCACTCGTGCTGATGGACGTGATGATGCCCGAACTCGACGGCAACGCCACCATCGCCGCCATCCGCGCCGAAGCCGCCCACGCCGACCTGCCGGTCATCGCCGTCACCGCCAAGGCCACCGCCGAGGACCGCGCCCGCACCCTCGCCTACGGCGCCGACGACTACGTCACCAAACCGGTGGACACCACGAAACTGCTGGACCTGATCGCCGCGAAACTGGAAGCCGACGCCGCGTCCAGCCGGGATCGCAACCCCGACGACCAGGACACGACGCCGGCCGGTGGAGCGGGTGACGGGAATCGAACCCGCGTAGCTAGTTTGGAAGACTAGGGCTCTACCATTGAGCTACACCCGCGTGCTCCCGGAGTGACCCCCGGGTGCGCAACCAGCTTAGCGTGAGGCGCTAGGCTGTGTGCACACCCCCCGGGAGACCGGCGGGTCGGCCGGGATGTGGCGCAGCTTGGTAGCGCATTCGCTTTGGGAGCGAAGGGTCGCAGGTTCAAATCCTGTCATCCCGACCATATGGTCGTCTTTCACACCACGTCCGGGAAGCGCAAGCTCACCGGACGTGGTTGTGTGTACACTGGCCGTAATCGTCTCGCCAAACGTCAGGAGATCGCCAGACGGGTGGGTGTGGCGGCCGGTGTGGTTGGTCACATCGGATTCGTCCGTCGTGTCACCGGCCAGCCGGGGCGCGGGAATGGCCGCTTCGGACGGCGTCACCCGCGCGTAGACCAAGCTCGTGTCCGCCAAGATCGCCGCGAACGGCTCAGTCAGCTCAGCTGACTCCACGTTGCCGTCTTCGCCAATGAACAGCTTGGTGAAGAACCCCTGGTTAATCTGCCGCCGGATGGTGTCCGGAGCCGTCAGGTAGGCCTGCTCACAGTGGCTGGCCGCCTCGAGGGCTCCCGCCAGGACAGCTTCAACGTCCGCATTCGTCGCTTTAGCTGCCGCCATCTCCGCGTCGGCTGAGGCCAGCTCCCGTGTCAGCCGCTTCATCTCCGAGGCGAGAAGGTCTTTAGGTACAGCATCGGCGTAGTGGGCCTGGAGAAGCTTCTGCCGCTCGTCTTCGACGCGTTGCTTACCGCGGCGGGCGCGCTCAAGGCTACGACTGGCTTCGGCTCGCTGGCTGGCCAACTCCTCGCGGACGGCAGCTCGAAGCTGCTCGGCGTAGCGCTGTGGCACCCGAAACCCGCTGTAGAAGGCGGCAATGCCTGCCTCGACCTTCTCGACCCGCACAGCTCGACGCTGGCAGTTGTTGGTCTTGGTTTTACGCCGCACACAGATGAAGTACTCATACGTGCCGCCGTTGCCGGTGTTGCGGGAGTAGACCTTGCGGCCACCACACTCGGAGCAGTAGATGGTGGAGCGTAAGTAGTGGTTGTGGACACGGTCTTTCTCGCCAGTGTGGTTGTGAGCGGCCAGAATGTGCTGGACGTCGAGCCAGACATCCGGCTCTACGAGGATGGGATGCTTGCCCTCGTAGTGAATCCCTTGGTAGCTGACCACACCCATGTAGTACGGGTTTTGCAGGATGTGGTACATGCCGGTCAGGCCAATAGGTTGGGCTGGACGGTTACGTGTCGGCCGACTGGTGAGGCCCTTGGCTTGAGCGGCCAGGGTGAGGTCAATGCCACTCCACTCACCGGTGGCGTACTGGTTGAAGCACCAGCGGATGATCTCGGCTCGTTCGTAGTCCAGCTCTACCCAAGACCGCTCGATGCCGTCACGGCTCTCGCGGCAGTTGACGTAGCCAAGGGGCGCCCGGAACGGGGTGCCTCCTTCCATGGCCTTGCGTACGAGTCCTTTGAGGACTTCCTGAGCGAGGTTATCTGAGTAGAACTGTGAGATTCCGGCCATGAGGCTATGCAACAGCTTGCCGCTGGGCGTGTCGTCGATGTTCTCGGTGCAGGAGATGAGCCTGACCCCGTGCTTGCGCAGCAACAAGTTAATGGCAATGTCATCTTCGCGGTTCCGGGCCAGCCGGTCGATCTTGTGCACGAATACGTAGTCTGGTCGAACTTCTTTAATGGCCTTGAGCATCTGTTGCAGCTCATCACGGTTGTTGGCAGATCGGGCCGACTCCCCCGCGTCCACGTACTCCTCTTGGATCATGACGCTCATTTGCCTGGCCCGCGCATAACAAGCCTCGCGCTGAGCCGGGATGGAGTAGCCCTCCGCACCGCCGCCGCTCCGGGCTTGTTCGCGGGTGCTTACCCTGAGATACGCGAACCCGATCTCGCCCGCTCGGTTCGGCTTACCGGTACTACCTCGCTGCTGGAGTTGTCGGACGCTTTGTACCGCGTCAAGGGCCAACGGCCTCTGACTAAGTTCGGTCTGGTGTTCGTCGTGGTTTCGCATGAGTTACCTCCTTTCGGTTGATGGGTTGTTATGCTTCGGCCTGATTTGCGTCGTCCTCTGCCGGATCGCACAGCATCACTTCGAGCGCGGCAAAACTAGCCACTTGCCGTTCACCCACCTGACCAAGCGCTGTTTCACTCAAGGCGCCAGGCTCCTGGTGGGGCAACCCAGCCAGCTCCAGCCGGGCACCGCTGGTGCGAATCGTCCAGCAGATCCGAGCCAGCAAATTCACGTCTTGCGCCAGACAGGCGTGGTCGAAGCAGATCACGTAATTCGGTGGCGCTGCTTTGAGGTCGGCCAGCAGCTTGATCAGGCCGGGTCGGTCAGCTTTGAGGCCCGAGCCGTAATCCACGTATTCGCGAACCACCTCAAGCCCGAGTTCATCCGCACGCCGCTGGCAGGCGTGACGCTGGGCGGTAATCGCCCGTGACTCGCCATTGTCATGGCATGCTGTACGCAAATACCTCACGGCTGTTTTTGGGTAGACTTCTCCCGTCATACGAAATCCTCCTTTTGGCTCTACGGAGCCATAAATTACGTTACGTATTCATTTTCTCAGCCTTTTCTGACAGTGCCAAGACAGGCCATCCTGTCCTTATTTCTTGGCGGTACCGTGAGTCAATTTCTTGGTTTTGTCGGTGGAGTGGCGGGTAGCGGCCTAGCGCCGCCACCCGTCACCGTGAAGAGTTATTCAGTCGTGGCCGTCTTGCGACTCCGGCCGCCCGCCGACTTGGCCGCCTCGGCAACCTCATCCGAGCCGGTGCCAAACAGGCCCTGAATGGCGCCCCGTCGGGCCGCGGCTTCCGCTTCAATCGCCTCCAGTGCGGCCGAGGCTCGCTGGGCGAAGTCCGGCTCCGACCGTTTCGTCTCGACGTACAGCTCCACGGCCTTGAGGGCCGCGTCGTTCAACGAAATGCCGTCGAGCTGAGCCACAAGCGTGAACTGGGCGTGGAGTTCGGAGCCCACTTTCAGGCCAAGTGTCTTGACGCCCTTGCCATTGGGGTCGGTCATGGTTGACCTGCCTCCTCAGTGTTGTTGTGGTCGCCCATGTCCCGCGCCGGATGCGCTGGGAGCTTGGAGATGAGCGACCACAGGTCACCGATGAGGCAGGCGCGGGTCGGGAGCCCTGAAAAACTTGCTCTCATGGTCACAGAGTTGTCGAAGTGCTATGTTATTCACCGTAAGTAAAGGAATCTTTCATGACTTCAGACCTGTCGCATCTGGAAGACATTTTGCGTCGTCACAACGCTAAGAGTTTCATCAAAGCCGTGACCGGAGCTCGGGCGGAGAATACTCAGCTCATTTTGACGCTACAAGCGTTCTACCGGGAACCTGAATTGCTGTACACGGCGCTGGTCTACGCCTCGGCGCGCGGCGTAGCCGTGACTATGGCCCCTGAGCACGACGACGCAGACCACACGTTTGAGTTCTAACCCAGGACCGTGTCATGACGCCGCCCCACCCTGCTTCGCCCGCCAGGCGGCCAGCCGCTGTTCGGCCAGCTCGGCGTAGGTGGCGTTGAGTTCCAGCCCGATCCAGTCGCGGCCGTAGGTTTCGGCGGCAATCGCCACGGTCCCGGCCCCCATGAAGGGATCGAGGACCCGACCGGGCCGCCAGTCCGAGTGTGGGCAGACTGGTCGCAAGGGGCCCGTGGCCAGCCAGCGGCCGTCATGGAGCTGGGCAGCGCGCCGCCACGGCCGGTCGCACGCGGTGCAGACCCGTTCCGGGCAGGCGGCCAAGATCGGCCGCCGGATCAGCTGGACCGGAAACGTGGCGAAGTGGCCGCCGTGGTAGCTGGCAGTCGGGATTTCCCAGCAGTCGCCCGGATTCTTGCCCCGGGGATGACTGGCCAGCCCCGCTGACTTCATCCCGGCCAGGCCGTGGTTGAGATCCACCCGGGGACTGGTGCCACCGCCCAGATTCGGCACCGCATCCCTTGGCAACGAAGCCTTCGCGATGGCGCCCGTGGGGCCGGTGGCAGGCGTCTTGGCCGGAATTCGTACCTGGTCCAAGTCAAAGTAGTAATTGGGTTGGCGGGTGAAGAAGTAGACGAACTCATGGGTGGTAGCGAAGCGGTCACGAACGCTCGTTGGCAGCGGATTGGGTTTGTGCCAAACAATTTGGTTGCGTAGCAGCCAGCCCGAGCGGGTTAGCCGCAGGGCCACCCGTTGCGGCCCCAACAGCAAGCTCTTCTTGGCCGTGCCTTCCGTTTTGTGGCGGCTGTAGCCATCCGCCAGGTTCAAAAACAGTGAGCCGGTCGGTACCAACACCCGGGCCAGTTGGTCGCAGACCGCCGCGATCTCGGCCGCCCAGGCTTCGACCGTGGCTTCGGCCCCGATCTGGTCGCCGTGACCGTAATCCCGGAGCGCGAAATACGGTGGCGACGTGATGATGGTGTCCACACAGGCATCCGGCAGTTCGGCCAAGCGCTGGCGGACGTCGCCAATGAGGATGTGCCCGAGGGGGAGGTTGGGGGTAGGGATCATCGGGCACCTCCTTCGGTGGGGACTTCGATGAGCCGGTCGGCCGCGTCGCTGGCAAGGCAGACCGTGAACAGGGCTTGGTGTTCATTGGGGAGTCGGGCAAGCTGGCGAGCGAGCGCCTCGGCACGGGCCGGACGTGGGACCAGCCACCAGGTTTTCGGGAACACGCCGAAGCGCTCTTGCTCCGTGCCGCTGTTGAAGTAGGCGCGGTAGGCGTCCAGCTTGCGGGCGATCCGGGTCATGTTCTCGGTGTCGCGGTCCACTTCGAGGAACGCGCTGATCTCGTAGTCGCCTACTTCAACCCGCACGAAGCCGTCGGGTTTCAAGATCACCAGATCGCCCGCCATGCCATTGAAGCGTCGCCAGCACCGCGGTTCGGCGGCGAATTCCAACAGCTCGGCTCGGCCGGTGCGAGTCCGCTCGACCAGCTGCACGTAGGTTTCAGCGACCGCTAGCACGTGATCTTGAAACGGTGGCTTGCCCTCAAGTCGTCGGCGATGCCGCCGAGCGGTCTCCTGACCCAGGTCGAGCACCGCATGCCCAAGCCCGGACAGGCCATAGATCATCCCGTCACTGCCCGACCGTATGCCGCCAATGCGACGCTCCAATCGGATGAGGAGCCCCAGCCGGGTCAACCGCTGCAAGACCGCGCGCGTCTTGCGAGCCTGCGTTGTCGGAGTAGCCGCCGAGACATGCAGTCGGCCGAGCTGAGCGCCCGTCATGAGGCGCATGTCTCGTAGCGCCTGGAGGATCGCGAGATCACGGTCGCTCAGGTCAGGGGCTAGCCGCCGGGCTCGTTCGCGGCCGCTCATTGGAACACTCCTTGAGCGGCAGAGAGTCCAGGGCGGCTATCCGAAATCCCCGCACGTCGGGACATTGCGGGCTCGACGCGAGCGGTAGGCCCAGCGGTAGCCCTCGTGAGGGAGTCCGGCCGCCTCATTGGCCAGCCCTCCGCAGGCCGACCGGTGCGGCTGGTGGATCACCGCCCTGCCAGCGATGGAGCAACTCCGCATCCAGCGCGGCCGGGTCGATGCCGTAGCGCTCAGCACTGGTTCGGCGCAGCTCGTCCGGGTCAGCCGTGGCATCCGGCAGGGGTGGGGTGACGACTTCAAACGTTCGGCTAGGAGCGCCGTTCACCAGGACCCGGGCCGCCGCGCGGAAGGCACCGAGCCGTTCCAGATCATCCGGTGTGATGGGGGCGCCGAACACCCGGGCCAGGGCAGCACCGTCGCCTTCGGCCGGTCGGAATGCCACCCGGGTGCCGACATTGGCTAGTACTGCCGCCCGCAGGCTGGTGCTCAACTGCCCCAGGTCTTGGTGCGCCAACGTCCAAGTGACATTGGCCCCGCGGCTGCGGGCCAGAACATCCGCGAAATCCAAACCGGCGGTGAAGGTTTGCCATTCGTCAGCGAACACCGACACGGGGCGGCGACTGGATGCGGGCAAGGTGGTTTGGTGCTGGCAGAGGTTCCAGATTTGGTCTAGCAGCAGGCTGCCGACAAGTTTTGTCGTTTCTGGCCCGATGGTTCCAGCATTCAGGTTCACGAGCAGGATGGTCGGCCGGTTGAAGACCTGGGCCAGATCGAACTTCGGGTTGGTGGCGCCGAGGAGGCGGCGAATGGCCGGGCGAGCCGTCCAGGGGCGAACCTTGTTTAAGACCGGCTGGACCACTTGGGCCCGTTCGGGATCGCTGAGGTTGTCGAACCAGGCGAGCCACGGTGCCAGCGTCAGCGGGTCGCTAACCTTCGCGGCCACCGAGCGCCGAAAGCTCGGATTCAGCAGCAGGGCTGGAATATCGGTCAGCCCGCCGTCGTCCAAACGGGACGCGAGGTAAAGTGCGTGCAGCAAAACATCCCCGCTGCGCGGTCCCACGGCCGAACCGAATAGTTCGCGCAGCAGCGCTAGGACGCTGTCGGCCCGGCGCTCAGCGTCGTCCCGTGGCCCGGCGAGCGGGTTGAAGCTTGTCACCGGGCCATCCGCGCCAGGGTCAATCACCACCACGTCGTCGTGACGCGACTGTGGCAGCCGGGAAAGTACATCTTGGACGAGATCTCCGCGTGGCTCGATGACGACCAGCGAACCGCCGGCAGCGGCCTCGGCCGTGACCCAATGAGCCAGCAAGGTTGATTTGCCCGCGCCGGTGGGCGCGATGAGGTGGACGTGGGTGCCGTAGCTTGAGCGCGGCAACCACACCGCAGAACCTTCGGCGGCTGGATGCGGGCTCACACCCAACGGCCGCGCTGCCCCACGGGGCGGTCCGGCCGTGACCGGCCGAAGCAAACTGGGCGGCGGTGGCGCGAAGTTGCCCGCGGCCTCCGCTACGTCCAGACCCGACAGGCACCAGCCGGACAACGCGGCCAGCTCACTGGCGTTGGCGATGCTTGAGAACGACCGGACGCGACCCATGACGCGGGTCAGTTGGTCGGCGGTGCGGCTCGACTGCGGCGAGGCATACACCCGCGAGTGGGAACCGCTGGCCAGTCCCAAGGCCGAGACCGCCGGGCGCAAGAGTTCGCCTGCCCGCCGTGGATTGGGGGCGACGCCGCCGATCCGGCCGCGGACCCCGAGCAGGGGTTCCTTCAGGCGGGTCGCCCAGCCGCGTTGTTCCTCACCGCTGGGCTGACGGAGCGGCTGAAACCCCAGCCACTCCGAGGTCGTTTGCTTGATCGGCACCTGCGTAGCCCGCTGACTCGGGCCCACGACGAACTGCACCACCACGGCCTCACCGGACCGGACTACGTCACGCAGTCGCACCAGTCCGGCCGTCACGGCCTGGGCCGTATCGAGTCGCAGCGGGTGAACCAGGCTGGTTATGCGAATTTCTCGCGCCGTGATCGGCGCCGGGCGCTCTGGCGTGGCGGTAGGCGTCAGCACCAGGCCCGGCAGTTGCGCCACCAGTTCCCCGGGCAGGGTCCGGGCAATCCGCGGCTCGATGCCGACGAGCCAGCGCACCCGCTCCGGCTGAACCCAAACCTCGAACACCACCAGTGGTTGGACTTGCCGCAGACCATGATGGGGCCGCCCGGCCAGCACCCGCATCATGGCCGTTAGGCCAGCGAGCGTGGCGTCACGCGGCGGAACGGCGTTGTACCAGGAGAGTTCCATCATCGCGGGCCCTCCTGGTCAGCCGGTGTCACCTCCGGCCGCGGGCGGCGCAGCTCCAACCGAGCAAGGGCAATTGCCGCCCGCGCCAGTTTCTGGAGCGCGGGGTGCGCCCGCTCCTGGGCCGTAACCACCATTCGTTTTTCTGATGCTGACTCGGACATAGGCCCTCCTCTCGGATGAACTCGAACACCAGGCAGGAGGCCGCACGAACCACGCTGGCAACGCTTGACGCGCGGCACCAGGCGCGTAAAAATAAGGACGCGCGGCATTCCTCGGATTCGAGGCTTGCTGTTGTGTAATCACCTGAGCTCTGCCGCTGGCGAGAGTTGCACGCAAGAAGATTTCGTCGTCGATCTTGCATGTTCTTCGCCTGGCGGCGGCTCAGGCTTTTGTATTATTCACTAGCGTGTAGGCCAGAAACCATGGACCGAATGACGGACATAAGCCGAACATCCGCTACGCGGCTTGACTAAACGCCTGACGAAAGATGGCAAAACATCTGTTAATATAGCGACAAAGATGGTTATGCTGCCAAAATCGCGGCTTGAAAGCGTGGTCACAAGCGAGGGTGGAGCTTGAGGTGAACGACGTGGCGGCAGTCCGCCACGCGGGTTACAGCTCCACATCACACGCCACCTCATTCCCCCAGACCTGCCAACCCGGTCGCGGTCGCCGGGCGAATAGCTCAAGGTACGGTCCCGGTGAGCACCGCTCGATAATGGCGTACTGCTCTTCCGGCTTGTGACTGTGTTCTTGTGACGGGGCATAGAACCAGGTGCCCTGACCGCGAAACTGGATCGGAGCCGCCCCTCGGGTGCCAAGCAAGAGGTGTTCCGTCTGGTTGCGCAAGTATCGGCCAAGTCGAAAATACGGCTTGATCCACGTCAGGCAGCTCTTGTACGTAAACCCCCAGGCTTCCATGACCGTGACTTGTTCGCGCCAGTCGTGATTGGTCACCCACAACCACAAGTGTGCGTCTTCGGCAGCCAGTTGTCCGACCGGCAATGCCCGAATCGCCTCCAGTGACATCAGCGGATAGTGGCGGTCTGCTCCACGCTGGCCGCACTGAGAGGACCGGCCCCAGGGTGGATCTGCCAGGATGGTGCGGTATGGCTGCTTGCTGGTCAATGGGCCGCTCCCTTCTGGAGCTGCCGCCACTGCCCATGCAGCTCGCGGACCAGCTCTCGGCAGGTCTGCTCGCGCTCCGCGCGGGCCACGTCTTCATTACCACTCGCCTCAACGAGCTGCTTTCTCGTGCGTCTGGGCATGGGATACCTCCTTTGTGGTTGGGGTGGAACGGAATCGGTCGTGAGCACGTGGGCCTGGAGTCGTGATTCGGCGACCCCGCGCCGTGGCCCTTCCTGGCGGAAGGCCGGTTACGTGGTTGACCGAGACTCGTCAAATGAGCGCTGACACACCCCGCAGCGGATGACACCCGGTCGCCAACCACCCCGCGCCACCCGGATCGTCACCGGGCCTCGGCCCACCTGGCAGCTGCAGGCGGCGAAGACGTACTTCGACGCCGTCGCCGGCGGGGCGGTCTCCGGAGACGGTTGGCTGAGGGAGTTGCCAGGTGTCCCGGCCGGCTCTCGAGGCTGGAGCGGCGGCGGGGTCCGCTGAATCACCAGGCCCTGACCAAGTTCGACCAGCAGATCGGCGTAGTCGGCCTGGCCCCGGGCGGACAGCCGCGGCGTGTGATGCCCGATGCGCTGGTCCGGTACGACCACCAGCCCGATCTGGACGGCGAGCTGGGCGAACCGCCGGTTGTGATACCGCTCCTGCCGGGAGGTGTCCTTAATACCTTCGGCCGCCGCGTACACATGGCAGGCCTCGTGCAGCAGCGTCGTCATGACGTTCTCCGTCGGGCTGATATCCGGTGGCCGGTCAGAAAAACAGGCGTTGACGAACAGTTCGTGCACTGGCCGGTCACCGTGCTGCCAGGCTTCCGCGTCGAACCAGCCGTAGACCCGGCTGGCCGTCCCGCCGCAGGTGATGAGCACCTGGTCTTGAAGCGTCTCCGTCAAGCCGGGCAGCTCATCCCCGCGCCGCCGGGCAACCTCCAAGAGCACCCGCGCCAGCAACGCATTGGTGGCCAGGTGGGCGTCGGTCGGGGCCGAACCCGAAGTCGGCACCAGATCGCCGGTCGGCTCGTCCGGGTCAGAGTGGGAGTACGTCGGCATGGGGTACCTCAGCTTTCAAGTGGGAGAATTTGAAAAAGGGCTGGAGGAATCGGCGAATGGGCGTGCGGCACCCACTCACCGACTCCGTATCAAGCGGGATGAGAAGAAAAACGCCACATCACCGTGGCTACAAGCGCTCGCGGACTACTTCGCGAGCTTGATGACAATTAAGACGATCAGCACAATGATGGCGACCGGCCAGACGATGACCGCCAGCTGCGCGCTGGCACAGATCAGGCCGATGAGCAGAAACGGGAGCAGAAGCAGGATAAACAGCACGTTACGCGACACCTACCTTTCGTGACTTGTTCCTTACCGCCGAAATCCGAGGATGATCCACCCGATGGCCGCCGCCACGGCCACCGCGATGATGGGGATGAGGGCTGGAGCGATCAGGCTGACGAACAGATCGAAGCCCGCCACCAGCGCCGTCATGAGCTGACCCGGCAACACCGGTTGCAAAATCCCCACCAGCAGCCGGAGCACCAGCCCGAGAGCTAACAGCCCGCCGATAATCCCGGCCACCCGCCCGAGCACCGGGCCGAAGCGGTTGCGCATGAGCTTGTACCTCCTTTCCTTTTCCGGGGAACCGCGGTGGGCCGGGCTGCCCGGCCCACCGCCCACCGACACCCAGCTACGGACGATTGCAGCGCCCGCACGAAGCCGCGCGCAGCTGCTTTGCCAGCCGCTGGTCGGCTTCTCGCTGCTTGCGGCGGAAGTACCACACCGTCGGCAGCAGCGTCAGCAGTGACGCGAGCACGGCCGTGAGGAGGTAGGAGTAGAGCGTGGCGTTCACGCCGGCCTCCCCGTGCTGGTGGTGGTGTCCCGGGACATCTGGGCTCCTTGATCTCGATTAGTTACCTTGCCGACCAGGCGTTTTGCCTGATATGAACGACTATGGCATGCAGATTGGGACAAACCCGGGACAGCGAGTATGAAGTCAGGACAAGATCAAGACAGACATGGCGCCTATCTGTCCGAGCTAGAGAAGGAGTTGGATAACGATCTACGTAAGATAGTTGAAAAGGGTAAGAGTCTTTCGTCGTCTCATTGCCGCGAGCGGAAGGCGTTAGCTCGTCTGACTCATGTGCATCGAGCATGCCAAAAGATGGCAAATCAGGCAGATGAGAGTGTTGACAGACCAGAGGAGTGGAATCTTGAGACTGTTAGTATTGCAATAGAACAAGCTGCTTACAAATCTGCCAACTTTGACCTGGAGCTATACGCGGCACACTATGTTGAGGTCAGGAAGCTTCTGTTTGGCGTATCGCGCACGAAAGCTTACGACACCAAATTACGTTGGCGAAGTGCTCGAGTTTATTACCAGGCAAATTTGGCAGTTGAAGTTGGTCGTACGCGTGATATTTCAGATGCCAACTTCAAGCGGCGAGTGTATGAGCGTGAAATATTGCCGCCTATGGTTGCCGCACTGCTGGACTGGGAGCAGATGCTTTCATCCGGTTCCTATGGCAGTGGTCATGGCGAGGAAACGGAAATCGATCAGCTGAATTTTGCTTGGCGAAACCGTTTCAGAAGATTCTTTCAGATTTCAATTCCGGCTGAGACGTTTGCCGCATTTATGGCGGAGTACCTGAATAAGAAAGATAACGACGAGGGCGAAACTGTCGTCGCGACAACTCTCGATGTCCTTGATCTTCCAGACCTGCTTGAGTGTGCTCTTTATGAGCTAGGCAGGCTATATATTCTCGGATCAGAGCTTGATTTAAGTGGACACGAAGTCCCTACTTATAGCCTTTTGGCTCGATGTCGTACGATTTCTTGGGCTACTCCTGATGGACTCCGAGATAGACTGCAACTGACAAAAGCGGACGCTGAATGGCTGACTCATTCGTTGATTAGTCAAGGGCGACGGAAGCTTGATGGTCCGTTGGGGGAGAGCTTTAAGAAGTTCTCTCGTCTACTAAGGGAGGAAGCTAAGGGGCGCTCCGTTTTTCGTCGCTTCCAAGCGCTTGAGGAAACCTGCGAGTGCCTAACTGGTTCAGCATCGGTTAATGATTGCGTCTTTCATGGGCTGATAAAGGAGATTATGGGATTTCTGGAAGACCTCCGGTACGAGTGGTATCAAATCAGTAAGACCGTCATTAACTTGCCGCCAGGAAATCATGTAACCGCCACGTTTAGCAGCTTCTGATTGACGGTAGGTTTAATTGGTTTTAAAATAAGCAAGAACACGGGTTTGCCCAGTATTTCTTGAGTCTTGATCAAGAGACGCTGGGCGGATCTGTGAGATACACATATCTTAGCCATGGAGAAAACGTGGCAAGTGGATGTGGAGGGCATGCCAGAGATGTCGGCGTGCTTGTTGAATTGTTCGAATCATGGATGAGTCGGTTTGGCAACCAAGGATCTTTCTCGACGCTGCAGGGGGCGTTCAGGGGTTGGCTCTGGGATGATGGTTTTGATGCATTCGGAGACGACTATTCTGTTGCTGTGTCAGTCATGTTGACGTATTTGTCGTTGTGCATATCAAACCCGCAGCACAGGCGAATTCTTACGAATCCTGACGGCGAGCCTGACGAGTATACGATAATTCAGATTAACGTGCCTGAATCGGGTGAAGACAGCACGTTCTGGGAGTTTCTATCCGGGGAAAGTTTTAGGGAAATGTACTCCGATTGGCGGCGATCTCGATACGCCAGTTAGTTCTGTCAGAGATTTCGGTCCTGGCAAGTGAGCCGTCTGGTTTAACTAGGCGGCTCTATTTATTTGACATTGTGCTCGGAAGCAATGTTACAAACGCGCGGCGCCGAGCTCGCCGCGCATCACCAGGATACCGTGGCCGGACCGTCGACCACGGAGAAACCCCACGTCAGACTCGGTTCGACGTGGGGTTTCAAGACCCGCTTTCCGTCCAGCTTCATCCGTCCCCGGGCGGCAAGTCCGACTCCGGCAGCTCCTGGCCGGGCTGCTCGTCCGGCTCATCCAGATGCTCGAGTCCTTCCAGCACTCGCCGTTTCAGCTCCAGACTCGGCCGCTTCACCGGCGTCCGCGGATACGGCGTCGGTTGCACGTAGCGACGCGCCCGCTTCGGCAGGGACAGCGGCTCCGTTGGCGGCTCATCGGCCCCGGCCGGCTCGGGCGTCACCGGCAAGACCTCCGTGTCAGCGCCGGTCAGCTGCTCGTGGAACCGCTCGCGCTGGACTCGAGCCCGGATGGCCTGGACCGACACCCCATCCGCGTCAGCGTGACGGCCCGTATCGCGGGCGTACCGCCGGATCACCAGGGCGGCCAAGCCGTAGAGCAGGAGCAGACCCCCAAGCACGACCAGATATCCGCCGACCGGGTTCATGGCTCCCGGCGATGTGTGGCCGTCGGCGGGCTGGGCGGCGGTGGAAAGCCGTGCTCCCGGCGGAAAATCCGCTCGCAATCCCAACATTGTCGGGGCACCCGGAAAGCGTCACGCTTGCTGACGTGCGCAAAGGCGGCTGAGGCCGAAAGGCCGCACAACATCGTCAGCTGCTCGTCCGGTTCCGGAACACGAGTCAGTCGGGCCCGGTGCCAGGTGTCACCCACCACCGGATACAAGGCGCTGGTGTCGATGTACAACACCGCTTCGGTCACGGCGGGCGGCTCATTCGTCACCAGGCTCACCCGCCAGCGTGGTGAGAACCTGTTCCAGTTCGGCGAGACCCAGCTGCCCTTGGAGCGCCAGACACACGCCAATCTCCAGCACGTACAGCCCGAGGCCGCGAAACTCGCGGCGCATATTGTCGTCCAGTTCGCCCGCGTCGATGCGGTCGTACAGGTCGTTGGTCACCGCGTTGACGACGCGATTGAGCAGGGCGATCTTGGCTTCGAGGTTGGTGACGGGAGTCGAGGCGTCCTGACCGAGCGACGCTGGCAGCTCTCCGGTGTGGCGGCTCATGGCTTCGCCTTGGGCAACGGGTCGGTCGGGTCGTCTACGGTCACGAACCAGTCCGGCCGGGCCACCCGAGCCACGGCGGTTTGCTGGGCCGCGTGGTGGAACAAGGCGCCCAACATCGCCAGGTACCGGTCGCGCTGCTGGGCGCCGAACGGCGTCAGCCGGAGCAGGCAGGCCCGGCCGCGACCCCGGCTGGCCGTGACGTAGCCGCCGCTCAGCAAGACGTCCAGATGGCGCCGGAACTGGTCCTTCGTACTGCCCGTGGCCTGACACAAGTACTGGTGACGCCGCCATTCGTGCTGGCTGAGCAGGCACAAGACATGCAGCCGGGTAATCGTCGGCAGCACCCGTGGCGGGTTCGTCGGCGAGATCGTGGGCACGAGGCTTAGAACCCTTCCCGCAAGCGCCAGGCCAGCCGCACGTCAGGACAGGGCCAGTCCTCGCCGCACCACCGGCAGGCCAGGCCGGTCAGGGCAGCGGCATGGAGTCGCAGCGTCAGCGTGATGAGGCTGTACAGCTGGGCCGGTTCTGGCAGCCGCGGTTCGGCCAGCGGCGACAGCCGGTTCTTCTGCCAGGGCTGGACTGGGCTGACCGGTACGTCGGTGGTCATGGCCGCATCGCCTACTTCCGTGTCGCACGACTTTGAGTGGACGGCCGGGCCGGGTGACGTGCGTCGGGGAGACCGCCACCCGGCCCGGCCGCTTGGGTCGGTCGCGGTGGGTAGCGAGGACGCCACCGCCCGTCCCGCGTGCAATCATGCCCCCGCAATCCGGCGAACGCAACATTGCGTTTTACTAGGTTGCGTTCGTACCCCGGCTTGAGCAAGCCGTGCAGTCCTGGCCACACTGACGTGGCCCCAACCGAAGGGGTGAGGAAGGATCGAGACCGTGGCACCGAAGAAGCAGACACCGTCTGTCCGGTTGCGCCGGATGGCGGCTGAGCTGCGTCGACTTCGCGCCAGCGCTGATATGAGCCGCGAAGAAGTCAGCGACCAGACCGGTATCAACAGCGTCACGCTCTACCGGATCGAGACCGCCAAGGCCAAGCCGCAGAAGCGCACGCTCATGGCGTTGCTCAACCTGTACGAGGTCGACCCGGCCCAGCGCGAATATCTGCTGGCGCTCTTGAAGGATGCCAGTGTCCAGGGCTGGTTGCGGCCGTATCACTCCGATCTGCCCGAGGAGTACACCGCCTACATCAGCTTCGAGAGCGAGGCGCAGGGCGTTCGCAACTACGAGTCGTTGTTCCTGCCGGGTCTGCTCCAGACCGAGGACTACGCCCGGGCCGTCATCCGCGGGGTGCTGCCGACCGCTACCGAGGAGCAGGTTGAGGACCGGGTGCGGGCGCGCCTGGAGCGGCAGCCGCTCCTGACCAAGGCCGCGCCGCTCAAGTTCTGGGCCGTCGTCGATGAGGCCGCCTTGCGCCGGGTGGTGGGCGGCCCTGCCGTGATGGGCCGTCAGCTGCAGCACCTGGCGGAAGTGGTGGCGGCGCCGAACGTGACGCTGCAGGTCATCCCGTTCGAGGCGGGCGCTCATCCCGGGATGCCGGGTCAGTTCATCCTCATGGACTTCGCCGACCCGATGGATACCGACCTGATCTACATCGACTCGATGGCTGGGGACTTGTTCTTGGAGTCGGAGGCGGACATCAGCCGGTACCGCGCCATCTTCGACCACCTGGTGGCGGTGGCCAAGAGCCCGAACGATTCGGCGGCTCTGGTCGCCGAGCTGGCGGGCGAGCACGAGAAGGGAGGCTAGGGAAACTCATGAATGAAGTCGATCTGTCGGGGGCGGTCTGGCGGACGAGCTCACGTTCCAGCGGTAATGGCGCCTGCGTTGAGGTGGCCTTTGTCAGCGACGTAACCGCCGTGCGTGACACCAAAGACCGTGACGGCGGCACACTGGCCGCTTCACCAGCGGCTTGGACCAGTTTTATCCAGACGGTGGCACTACAAAAGTAGGTGGACACAACGCAAGAAGCCCCCAAGGTTCGCCTCGGGGGCTTCTTGATGAGGAGCTGAAGCCTCGCGGCGAGGCCGGCGGCGTACTCGGTGAAGAGTGGTCCCGAGCCGTTCGGCCAGCCGCGGATGAGTTCAGGCGGGGCGCGTAACTACTTGCTTACCGCACGATAACGACAGGTCTCGGTTCGTAACGGCAGTTCGCCGCCTCCCGACGAACGAAGCATCGTCGCGTTACCTCGCGGCGCTCCGAGACGTTTCGCGGCGGACTCATGGATAAGCGCTAGTTTCTTCAATAACCAGGCAACAAGCTTTTACGTTGGCAACACGGGCAGGGGTGTGCTGAATATGGGAGTGGCAACTACGGGCGACAACCCAATTAAAGATCCTGCTGAAGACACCCTTGGGCGCGCGTCTCTGGCTCGACACTTGGCTGTAGAGTTGCGTCACCTCGACACCAGCGAGGGCAGCGTTTTTGCCGTAATTGGCCCATGGGGGTCAGGAAAAACGTCGCTCATTAACATGATTCGCCATAACCTTGGCGACAACCCAGCACTAGCGGTACTAGACTTTAACCCGTGGATGTTTTCCGGCACGGAGCAGCTCGTTGACTCGTTCTTCGCCGAACTTTCAGCGCAGCTTGGAGAAAAACCTGGCAAGCTGGGCAAGATCGCCTCCGAACTGGACGCGTATGGCGAGCTGCTTAGCCCACTTGGGGTCGTACCGTTTGTTGGACCTTGGGTTGCCAGATTCGGAAGCAGCGCGAAGGCAATCAAGAAATTCCATGAGCGACGCAAACAGAGCGTGACACAACGGCGCGCCGTCTTGGCTGACAAGCTGTCCGAGCTTGAGCATCCGTTTGTGGTCGTCATAGATGACATCGACCGCCTCGACAGCAACGAGATCAGGGATATATTTAAGCTCGTGCGCTTGACCGCCAGCTTTCCAAATGTGATCTACCTCCTTGCCTTCGACCGCGAACGAGTCGAACAGGCGCTAACCGGAGACGGCCTGACCGGGCGAAATTATCTTGAGAAGATCGTACAGGCTTCGGTAGATATACCCGCAGTCTCAGACAAACTCCTCATCTCGCAGCTCACCAACGCGCTTGATGGAGCCCTTAGCGACATAAGCAGCGAAGTACGGTTCGACCAGGACCGCTGGCCAGATGTCCTTTTTGAAATAGTCCATCCCCTCGTGAGAAACATGCGCGACGTTCGTCGATTTGCGGCGTCGATTCGGGGAACCCTTCGCAGCCTTGAGGGCGCTGTCGAAGTTGTAGATATCTTCGGCCTCGAGGCGGTTCGAGTATTTGCGCCAGACTTGTTCCGAGCCGTGGCGACCAACCGGGTCGCGCTGACTACAACCAGAAGCATCCACGTTGGAAGTCGTCCAAGCGAAGCGCATACGGCGGCCATTAGTACGATGCTTAAGGATTCTCCAGGCCACGAGAAAGTCGCCGAGGCACTCATACGCCGCATATTCCCGGCAGGAGAGCAGTACCTTCAAGGCGGCACGAACTACGGCCCCGACTGGCAGAAACGGTGGCTAAAGGATCGACGGCTTGCACACCCACACATGCTGGCGCTCTATCTAGAGCAACTTGTCGGTGATGATTTGCTCGCATTCAACGATGCTGAACGTGCATTCGCCGTTTTTAGCGATGCCGATCAACTGGCAACGCTATTTGCTGAGATACCTCTTGCCAACCGCGAGGACGTCATCACCAGCCTGGAGACTTTCGAAGGCGACTATCCGGTTGAGGCTGTTGTTCCCGCGAGCGCAGTGCTTCTTAACATCATGCCGACGTTGCCCGAGCGAGACCGGGGCATGTTCTCGTTCAGCGACGGCCGTCTTGTCGTGACGCGCGTAGTACTACGGCTCTTCCAGAGGCTCGATAATCCAGCTGCCGTCGAAGACGCGGTGAAGCAGATACTACCTCAGGTAGAAATGCTATCTTCGAAACTTGAGCTTATCCACATGGTGGGCCACCGTGAGCATGTTGGGCATAAGCTCGCATCAGAAGAAGGGGGCAAGGTTCTCGAAGACATCTTAAGCGGGCAACTGCAAGAAGTTGTCGCCACGGATATCCGCGAGGATCCAGGACTGTTCAGGATACTACTTTGGGCGCGGGAGAGACCCGAGAACGAGCAGGGTTTTATGACTGCCCTCTTTTCTGAGCCAACACTCAACTTGTCGCTCCTGCTGCAATCCTACGGCGAGGCGCGAATTCAAGCGATGGACAGCAGGGCGGTCACGCGCGAACCTCGCCTCAGCTGGGAAGCACTTGAGCAAGTCTACGGCAGTGAGGCAGCGATACGTGACGCCATCGAGTCAGCACAGACCGTTGCAGGCGACCACGAGCTTACAAACCGCGTTCTTGATCTTGCGCGCAAGTACTCAGAGGGCTGGAGACCCGAACGTTTCTAGCGGCTCGGCTTTGACAAGTTGCGGCCAGTGCGCCCGTACCGCTCAGCCTTCGGAACGCCAGCTCGGTGGAGGTGATCCCTGACCGTGCTCTCCCCTACGTCGAACTTGTCCGCGATCTGCGCATAGGTCCAACCCGACCGGTAAAGCTCGACTGCCGCGGGCACGTCGGCCGGACACAGCCCCGGAGGTACGGTATCGACACCTCGAGCGCGAAGATGCCGACCAACCGTGCTCCGATGGATGCCGAAGCGCTCTGCCAGCTCGTGCACCGTAGCCCCTTTGGCGTAGGCGGCCACCAGCCGATCTATGTCGTCAACTTCAAGTTGACGAGCTGTTCGAGTGGGCGTATCATGATCAACAACAAGTTTTTGCTGTTCAGGCCAGGCTTTTGCCAGGTCAAGCAGCCTCCGAACCCGGTAACACGGGTTCTTAAGGGCCTCAATGAGGCCGACTCGGATTGGGCATACCCTGCTCGCGCTGCGCGCCTCGCAGGGCAATCCTCGTAGTCGTACCCGGGGGGCCGAGCCCCCCGGACCCCCACGGTGCGGTTGGTGACTGTTGGCGGCCTGAGGGGGTTCCGTGGGGTCGATTGGGGTGTCGGGATCGCGGGGGTCGCTTCGCATCCGGTGGGGCATCGGGGGGCCGTCTGGCCGAGATCGCGAACATCGACATGGTGCGTTGCCGTTCAGCCCGACCACGGGCAAGGCCGTCGCACGCTACCTTGGTCACCACTTCCAGTCGCACACTTTTTCTGGCCAACGGAGGCAGGGAGGGCGACCTCATGCTGTCGAACGGCTGAACCACTCCGCAGATGGCGCGACGGTACGGCGCGAGCGCAGCTACGGAACGCGCGCACGACTCCGCCCGACGGGTACCTGTCGGGCGGACTGCTTTAGGTGACAGCCAAACGCGACGGCGCGCCCCTAAAGCTGCTGGTCATGACAGCGTGCTCCCCGCATGCGCGGGGTAGTCAGCTTGGGGGGAGCTGAGAGTCGAGCTTTTCGGCGAGCTGTTGGGCGAACGTGCAGGCGCGTTCGGTGTCCAGGCCGGAGGTGACGAGGACGTAGGCGCGTGAGTTGGTGGCGACCTGGAGGTTGATTTGGCACTGTCCCTTGGAGTTGAGCGGTTCGGGCTGACGTACCGAAGGGCGGGTGCCGTTGATCTTGCCGTTCTGGGCTTGGGCGGGGTTGTTGAGATTTTCGTTGATCTTCTGGCCTGGGTGAAGGCCAAGGTTCACATCGTAGTTTTCGTTGCTGCCCCCGGTGTACCTCTGTGAGTGGCACGTGTGTGTGCGGTCGGCCCGCGCAGGCTCGGCCTTGGGGAACCCCTGCCCGGTGAGGAGTTGGTCGAGCAAGGTGCACTGGTTCAACCCGGCGAATGGGTTCGAGGGATCGGTGGTCGCGCCTGTGCTCGATGCGCTGCTGCCCGGCGCGGTCGGACTGGGCGATGCCTGCCCTCCGACGTGGCTGGAACACGCGGTGAGCGTGATCGCGGCGAAGGCGAGGGCCGTGAAGGTGGCGGCGGTGCGTCGGCTCACTGGTGATCGCGTTCCTTGTTGAGCTTGGCGAAGGTGACATTGTGCCGTTCCTCGGTCTCGCGGTAGTTTTTCCGCGCGATCAGCAGAGCTTCCCTTGCCGTTTTGATGCCTTCGGCCATGAGGTCGAGGTTCGGCAGCAGCGCCTGCTTGTCGCCGTTGGCGACCTTCACATTGAAGTTCGCGACAGCACCGGCGTACTGACTGCCACCCATCTTGGCCGGCAGGGTGAGGACCTGGAGTTGGCCCTTCCAGTAGTCGTAGCCCTCCAGGAACTTGTCGCACGCCTTGAGGTACGTCTGAAGACCGGCTTCGTTGATCGCGAACCCGCCGGTCTCGGCCATCTTCTTCAGCTCGTCGCCGCCAGTCGCGATTCGCCGGGCACCGGCAGCATCCATCTGGGGGTTGAGCAGGTCGTTCAGGTAGTTCTTCCCCGCGTCACCCGTTGATGGCTTGTCGCCAGCCGCTGAACCGGGCTTTTCCCACGTAGTGCCATCCATGGTGCCCTCCCTCACCGTTGGCGACCACCCTGAGTGTCCCGTTGGCACTGTACTAGTGACCGTTCGGGCCTGTCAGCGGTTCCGCCCGGAGAGCGCGGGCTGTTCAGCTGACCGGGTGGGTTCCCACCGGGCAGGGAGGCCGGCCTTCGCACCTCGCGCACTTCTTATGCTGGGCGATCTTGCTGTCCGTGTCGGTGCCGTGGTGCGGGTAGCGCTGGGCGACGAGCGCGAGCCGGTCGCGATCGAACGTGAGGTGCGGATCGGGTGGCACCCAGTATGCAAGGCGCTCACCCGCGATGTCATCGATCTCAGGCATCCAGCCCCGCACGTCGTTCATCACGATCTCCTGTTCAGTCGCCGGGCCCACCGCGAGTGCCCCCGCCCCAGGGACAGCAGCTGCTTCCGCGACTCTTCGGGTGCCTCCGGCTCCACGCGTTTCCAGCGCGTGCCATCCGGCGGTTTCCGCCGGGACGGGCGATTCGTACCCTGCCGACATGACGCGAAGAACCCTGCCCCTGGCACTGCTCGCCGTGGCCGCCGCGCTGGTCACGGCCATGACGCCCGCCGGGGCCGCCGAAGAGGACGCCTGCGACAGCATCATCTTCAACGCCTGCTTCTACCCCGAGCGGGCGTTCCACGGAACCGAGTACAAGACCACGATCTACTTCCCGGGCTGCTTCCGGCTGCCGCCCTCGCGGTCGTACCACACCGACGTCGCGGCGACCGTGTACGCGGAGAGCGACTGCACCGGCCAGAGCACCCGGATACAGGGCTACTTCGGCTTGGACATCGGATTCACCGCCCGCAGCTACTTCTACTCCCGGGGCTGACGATCACCCGTGGGAGAGGCGGTAGAGCACGGTGCCGTGTGCCGGGACGGACGCGGAGACGGCACCGGCGGTGGTCCGGGTTTCCTTGCTCCACAAGTCTTTCAGCCGATAGGAGGGGGCGGCGTCGATACCGGTGGCTGCCGCGGTGGTGCTGATCTCCGCGGTCGCGCCGGTCTCGTTGGACAGGGCGACACCGCGGTCGCCGTTCGCCAGGACCTTGCTGTAGACGACGAGGCCGTTCGACGCGCTGAGCACCGTCGCCTGCTTCCCGAGCCGGTCCTGGTCGAGCGCGATGACGTCGGTGTTCTTCAGGATCGCGAAGTTCTCGTCGGACACCTTCCGCAGGTCACTGCCGATCAGCAGCGGCGCGGCCATCATCGCCCACAGGCTGAAATGCGTCCGGTACTCGGTCGCGGTCATGCCGCCGTTGCCAACCTCCAGCATGTCCGGGTCGTTCCAGTGCCCCGGCCCCGCGTACCGCGCCAGCACCCGATTCTCCTGCGCCTTGCCGATCATGCTCGACCACTTGTCCGAGATGTCCCCGGTGGTCCGCCACAGGTTGCCGACCGGCGCACCCCAGGTCCACACCTTCGGCTCGGTCCTTCCCCACTCGCACAGGGAATACGCGATCTTGCGGCCGGTTTTGGCCAGCGCGTCCCGCATCGCGGTGTACCGCTTCCGCGCGTCGACGCCCTGGTTGTTGCAGTTGTCGTACTTCAGGTAGTCGACGCCCCAGGAGGCGAAGAGGTTCGCGTCCTGCCGCTCGTGCCCGAGCGCGCCGGGGAAACCCGCCTTGTTGCAGGTCTTGGTGCCCGCGCTGGTGTAGATGCCGAACTTAAGGCCCTTCTCGTGCACGTAGTCGGCGAGCGCCTTGATCCCGTGTGGGAACCGCGCGGGGTCGGGCACCAGGTCACCGGTGGCGTTCCGCGCGGGCAGCGCCCAGCAGTCGTCGATGTTGACGTAGGTGTAGCCGACGTCCTTGAGGCCCTTCGCCACGAAGAGGTCGGCGATCCCCTTGATCATCGCCTCGCCGAACTCGGCGCGGCAGCCGGTGGAGTTCCAGTTGTTGAACCCCATGGGCGGCGTTCTCGCCAGCCCGTTTTCGAGGGCGTCGGCGGCGGGCGGACCGACGGCGACCGCGGTCGCGGTGAGCGCGATGACGGCCGCGGCCGCCATCGCGCGGCGCCGGAACAAGGGACGACGAAACAAGGGCATGACCGCTCCTCGGCTCGTGAGCACGCACCTCGTGCGACGGCGGAGGGCAGGAGGTCTGACCCTAAAAAGTTAAGAGACCTACCGAAGCGCGGTCAAGACCCAAACACACCAGACATCAGATATGACGCACCGTCGTCACTCAACCTTGCGGGCGGTGGCCATCGCGCGCTCGGTCTCCCAGAACGCGCGCATCGACCTGATCAGGCCGTCCTCCCCGACGCGGTAGACGAACACGCCGTCGGTGTCCACGCGGTAGCCGCCGGGCAGGTAGGTCGTGATGGTGCCGACGTTGGCCACCTCGTCGCCCGCGGCGTGCGAATCCCGGATCTCGAACTCGAAGCGCTCGACGTTCGCGATCGTGGCATCCCAGAACGCGGCGATCCCCTCCTGGCCGTGATGTCCCTTGCCCTCGGCGTCGAACATCGACGGCCCCACCGGGTCCTCGACCACCCCGTCCGGGGCGAACAGCGCGAGCCAGCCCGCCTTGTCCCCCGCGCACACGGCGTTCATCGACCGCCACGCGGCCGTCCGCGCCGGCGGCTGTTCCGCCGCACTGTCCCAGCTGACCGATATGCCCATGTCTCAGTCTCCGAACTTCGCGATGATCTCCGTACCGAACTTCCGGATCGCGGCGAGCTTCGGCTCGATGTCCGCGTCGAACCCGATTCCCTCGAACACCCACGGCATCGTGATCACGTCGGTCACGCCGATCGCGGCCTGCTCCCGGTAGCCGTCGAGGCCGAACCGGTCGACGCACACGGCCTGGTACTCGAACGGCTCGTCGGCGCGCCCCCGCTCGGCGAGCAGTTCGCGCAGGCGCGCGATCGTGTCGCGCAGGTCGTCGAACTTCATCATCGCCGAGGACCAGCCGTCCGCCGCCCTGGCCGCCCGCCGCAGCGCGACGTCGGTGTGCCCGCCGATGTAGAAGGGCACCCGCGAGGGCGGCGTGGGGCTCATGCGCAGCTTGTCGAAGTCGAAGAACTCCCCGTGGTACTCCACCATGCCGCCGTCGAGGATCAGCCGGAGCACGTCGATCGCCTCGTCGACGCGCTTGCCGCGCCGCGCGTAGGGCGCCCCGCACCACTCGAACTCCTCGGGCGACCACCCGACGCCGAGGCCGAGCCCGAACCGGCCGCCGGTCAGCGCGGCCACCGAGTTGACCTGACGGGCCAGCAGCACCGGGTTGCGCGAACCCAGTTTCAGCACCGAGGTGTAGAACCTGATCCTGTTCGTCACCGCCCCCATCGAGGCGGCCGCGACGAGAGGATCCGCCCAGGGGGTTTCCTCGTTCCAGAACCGGCTCCCGTCCGGGGTGTACGGGTAGTCGGCGGACACCGTTTCGGAGTAAAAGAGCGAGTCAGGGAGGGCGATCGAGGCGAACCCCGCCTCTTCCGCCACCCTGGCGAGCCCGGTCAGCTGTTCCAGGGGGTTCATCGCGACCGACAGGGTGAACTTCATACCGCCGAACTATAACGTGTTCTAGTTTGTTCGGCCAGTCCGCCGTCCCCCCGCCGGTGCGCCGGGTCACGTCCCGGGAACCCACCGGGTACCGTCCGCGTTGTCCGTTTCAAAGGGCGTCTTGCGGGACACCCGCACCCGAGTTAATGGAGTGACCCATGGGGACCGCGATCTTCCTGATCGTGCTCGTCGTCGTCATCGTCGGCGGCGGCCTCTACTTCGCACGATCCCAGGCCGCGGCACGACAGCGGCAGCTCGAGGACGCCAAGGCCGAGGCCCGCCGTCTGGTGGAGCGGCTCGGCGGGCAGGTCCTCAACATCACCGGCAATGACACCGCCTCGCAGCAGGCGATGGCCGACGCGAGCGAGCGGTACAACGCGGCGGGTTCCCAGCTGGAGCAGGCCAAGACGGCCGAGCAGGCCAAGCTGGTCAAGGAAACCGCCATCGAGGGCCTCTACTACGTGCGCGCGGCGCGCACCGCGATGGGCATGGACCCCGGCCCGAAACTGCCGGAGGAAGCCGAGCGCGAGCGCGCCGGCAAGGTCACCGAGCACCGCAGGGTGGACGTCGAGGGCCAGCACTACGAGGCCTCGCCCGAGGCGGGCCAGAACACGCCGTACTACTACCCCGGCGGCCGCGTCGCCGGGCGCCCGGTACCCGAGGGCTGGTACAGCGAGCCGTGGTGGAAGCCCGCCCTGATCGGCGGCGCGTGGGGCCTGGGCTCGGCGCTGCTGTTCGGCGCGATGTTCAGCGGCATGGGCGGCATCGCCAGCGCGTCGGCCTGGGAGTCCGGTTACGACGCGGGCCAGATGGACGCGCTGGGCTCCGGCGGGCTCGACAGCGGGGGCGACTTCGGCGGCGGGTTCGACGGCGGCGGTGACTTCGGCGGCGACTGGGGCGGCTTCGACGGTGGCGGCGGCGGGTTCGACGGCGGGGGCGGCGGCTTCGACTTCTGAGCCCCCGGCTTCCTGACCCGAAGGGGATTTTTCGCCACACCAGGCGGAAAATCCCCT
This sequence comes from Amycolatopsis samaneae, assembly GCF_039541975.1. Classification (NCBI taxonomy): domain Bacteria; kingdom Bacillati; phylum Actinomycetota; class Actinomycetes; order Pseudonocardiales; family Pseudonocardiaceae; genus Amycolatopsis; species Amycolatopsis samaneae. The sequence continues at coordinate 123,959 of NZ_BAABHG010000017.1, read as the reverse complement.
TCGTCGTTTCCGGGCCGATCACCCGCTCGGCGGCATAATGAATATCTATACACAGTTGCGGTTCTTCATACAGGCCGCTTAGCGTTGACCGCATGATCACCGCACGAGAACTCGACGATCTGATGCACCAGGGCTGGCGGGCGCTGACCTGCGCCGAGGTCGACGGCTGGCTCGTCCGCCGGTCGGCAGGGGTCACCACCCGGGCGAACTCGGTGCTGCCCCGCACCCCGCCCGCCGACCCCGTCCGCGCGCTGCGCGAGGTCGAACGGCTCTACCACGACGCGGGGCTGGCCTCGACGTTCCAGGTCGGTCCCGCCGCACGGCCCGGCGACCTCGACGACCTCCTCGCCGCACGCGGCTACACGCCACTCCGCCCGACGGTCCTCCAGACCGCCGAGGTCGCGACCGTGCTGAGACGGCTCCCGCCGGACGAGTCCGCCGTGCGGATCGACAAGAGCCCGGACGCCGCCTGGCTGGACCTGTGGTCCCGCACGGATGGCAGGGGCGGCGCCGAAACCCTCGCCGTGGCACGCGAAATCATGGAGTCCACCCCCGCGCTCTACGCCTCGGTGACCGGGGGTTCCGGGGTCACCGCGATCGGCAGGCTCGCGCTCGTCGGCACCTGGGGCGGGCTGTACGGACTCGCCGTCCGCCCGGACGCGCGACGGCGAGGCCAGGCCGCGGCCGTGCTGCGCGCGCTACTCGCCGAGGCGTCGGGGCACGGCGTCGATTCGGTGTGGCTCCAGGTACTCGCGGACAACGAACCGGCGTTGAAGCTCTACGACCGCGCGGGATTCACCACGGCCGCGCGCTACCACTACCGGACACGACCCGCCTGACGACGCCGGCTCAGGCGGGCTGGCAGGCCGGGCACCAGTAGAGGTTGCGGCCCACGAGATCGGCGTGGGCCACCGAGGTCCCGCACACCAGGCACTCCTCGCCCGCGCGGCGGTAGACGTAGACCTCGCCGCCGTGCCGGTCCTGGCGCGGGGCGCGGCCGGTGGCCTCCGGCAGGTGCTCGGGCGCGACGGTGTCGATGCGACCGACGCGGACGCCGTCGCGCATGAGCGCGACCAGATCGGCCCACATGTCGTCCCACAGCGCCCGGTCGAGCTCGCGCCCGGCCAGCAGCGGCGGCACGCCGTGCCGGAACAGCACCTCGGCGCGGTAGACGTTGCCGACCCCGGCGAGCACGGACTGGTCCATCAGCAACGCCGCGATCGACGTGCGGGAACGGGAGATCCGTGCCCACGCGCGGTCCGGGTCCGCGTCCGCGCGCAGCGGATCGGGCCCGAGCCGCGCCTTGATCGCGTCGACCTGCGCCTCGTCCAGGAGTTCGCACCGGGTCGGGCCGCGCAGGTCCGTCCAGTGCGTCCGGCCCTCCAGCCGCATCCTGACCTGGCCGACCGGCGCGCTCGCGGGCAGCTTCGCCTCGCCGAAGGTGCCGTACAGCCCGAGGTGGACGTGCACCGTCCCCTGTGGACCGTAGTGGTGGAACAGGTGCTTGCCGTGCGCCTCGGCGGACACCAGCACCCGACCGTCCAAACGGGACGCCTCGGCGGCGAACCGGCCCTGCGGGCTGCTGACCGACACCGGTGCGCCCGCGTAGCGCCGTTTGTGCAGGCGGGCGAGCCGGTGCAGGGTGTGCCCTTCGGGCATCAGGCCCCCGGCAGTGCCGGCGGGGTGCCGGTGCGCTCGTAGTCCAGCAGCTGCCGGACCCGGCGCGCGTGCCGCTCGTCGGGCGAAACCGGTGTCGCGAGGAAGGCCTCGACGATCTCGGTGGCCTGTTCGGTGGTGTGCATCCGGGCACCGACACCGATGAGCTGCGCGTGGTTGTGCTCGCGGCACAGCTTCGCGGTCTCGACACTCCAGGCGAGGCCCGCCCGCGCGCCGGGAACCTTGTTCGCGGCGATCTGCTCGCCGTTGCCGGAGCCGCCGATCACGATGCCGAGGCTGCCCTCGTCGGCGACCACCCGCAGCGCCGTCTCGACGCAGAACGCAGGGTAGTCGTCGGCGGCGTCGTAGACGGCCGGACCGATGTCCGTGACCTCGTGGCCCTGCTCGCGCAGGTGGCTCACCAGGTGGTTCTTCAGCTCGAAACCGGCATGGTCGGATCCCAGGTAGACACGCACAGCAAGGGAGTCTGCCATCCCGCCTCCGCACGGGCATGCTGTGGGGGTGGACATCTGGGAGCAGCCGGGCTACGACGTCCGGCTCGAATGGGGTGCGGAGGGCATCGAAAACCTCGGGCCGGGTTGCACCGCGCTGGTCATCGTCGACGTACTTTCCTTCAGCACCACCACGGACATCGTCCTCGGCCGGGGCAGCCGGGTACTCCCGCTGCGATGGCGGGACGAGCAGGGCGTGGCACGCGCGCGGGCGGCCGGAGCCGACCTCGCGGGAGAAGGCGCGCGGACCCTGCGTCCTTCGACGGTGACCGAAATCCCCTCCGACACCTTGCTCGCGTTACCCTCGCCGAACGGCGCCACCCTGTGCGACAAGGCGAGCACAGCGGGGGCGGCGGTCCTCGTCGGATGTCTGCGCAACGCGTACGCCGTCGCGGAACGCGCGCACGAACTTTCCCGCGGCGGGCCGATCGGGGTGATCGCCGCCGGGGAACGCTGGGGCGTCAGCCTGTTCGGCGACAACGACGGTGAGCTCGGGCCGCTGCGCCCGTGTGTCGAGGATCAGCTCGGCGCGGGCGCGATCGTGGCGGCGTTGACCGCCTACGACCGCGTCCCATCGCCCGAAGCGGCGCTGGCGGCCACGGCGTACGGCGGCACCGACGTGCTCCGCGCGCTGCACGCCTGCACCTCGGGCAGGGAACACGGCGCGGCCGGGCACGAAGTGAACATCACGCTGGCCGCGCAGGTGGATGTCAGCATGGTCGCCCCCGTTCTTTCCGAAGGGATTTTGTCATCGTGACCGAAGGCCGTTGGCTCGAACTCGCCGAGGGCGTTTACGCGCGCCGGTACGAGGAGCTGGACCTGACCACCGGGCTCGTCGTCGGCACCGAACGCTGCCTGGTGATCGACAGCAGGGGCGACGTCGACCAGGGCACCGAACTCGCCGCGGCGGTCCGGGAGATCACGTCGCTGCCGTGGGCCGTGGCCTACACGCACGCGCACTTCGACCACTGCTTCGGGACCACGCCGTTCCTGCCGTGCGAAGTCTGGGCGCAGGCGGGGTGTGTCGCCGAACTGGCCGCGTACGGCGAACGCGCCCGGCAGCGGCGGATCACCACCTACCGCGAGGAGGGAAAGCCGCACATCGCCGACGCGCTGACACGGACCACGATCATCCCGCCGGGACACCTGGTGACCGACCGCGCGGAGCTCGACCTCGGCGGCCGGGTCGTGGCGCTGGTGCATCCCGGGCTCGCGCACACCGACCACGACCTCGTCGCGCACGTGCCCGACGCCGGGATCGTGTTCGCCGGCGACACCGTCGAGCACGGGCCGTCCGGCTTCACCGCCGACTCGTTCGGCACCGACACACACCTCGCCGCCTGGGCCGCCGCGCTCGATCGGATCCTCGCGCTGCGGCCGGAAACCGTCGTGCCGGGGCACGGCGATCCCGTCGACGCCGCGTTCTTGACACGGCACCGCGACGGCCTCCACCGGCTCGTCATCCTCAAAACCGCTGTCGCGGCGGGAGAAACGACCGAGGAGGAGGCCGTCGCGATGTCCCCCTACCCCGCCGACGTCACGCGTGCCGCGCTGAGCACGCCGTGAGCCGGACGCGGAATCAGCGGAATCAGTCGAAGTTCAGCTCGCCGGTCCGCGTGCGCTTGAGCTCGAAGAAGTCGGGGTAGCTCGCGAGGGCGACCGCGCCGTCGAACACCTTGAGCGCGTCCTCGCCCCGCGGGATCGAGCTGAGCACCGGGCCGAAGAACGCGACGCCGTCGATGTGGATGGTCGGCGTGCCGACCTCCGTGCCGACCGGGTCCATGCCCTCGTGGTGGCTCTTCCGCAGCGCTTCGTCGTACTCGGCCGAGTCACCGGCCTCGATCAGCTCGGGCGCGCCGACGGCTTCCAGCGCCTCCTTGATGACCTGGCGGCGGTCCTCGTTGCCCTGGTTGTGGTAGCGGGTGCCGAACTCGGTGTAGAAGTCGCGGACGGCCTGCTGGCCCTTGAGCTGTTCGAGCGCGATCGCGACGCGGACCGGCGCCCAGCCCTCCGACAGCAGCGCCTTGTACCGCTCGGGCAGGTCCTCCCGGTTCTCGTTGAGCACCGACAGGCTCATCACGCGGAAGTTCAGGTCCAGGTCACGGTGCTTCTCGACTTCGAGGATCCAGCGCGAGGTGATCCACGCGAAGGGGCAGATCGGGTCGAAGAAGAAGTCGACCTTGGTGGGCCGGGACTCAGCGGTCATCGTTTCTCTCTCCAGGTGGCGCGGGTCCTGCGGGGCGTGGGCGGTCCGGGTGACGGCCCCCACTCCGCCCAACATCGTCGGGCGCGCGCTTGTTCCCCATCGTCAGTAGGTACGTCCCCATGATTGGATGCCTGTAGTTGGAAACCGAAACCGAATTCACTGACCAGAGGTGCCCGTGCCCGCCCCGAACCTGACCCGAGACCAAGCCAAGCAGCGCGCCGACCTGCTCGACGTTGAGTCCTACGACATCGAACTGGACCTCACCGACGGCCGAGGCGGTCCCGGGGAGAAGACCTTCGCCTCGAAGACCACCATCCGGTTCTCGAGCGCCCGGGCCGGTGAACAGTCCTGGGTCGACGTCGTCGCCGAAGGAGTCCGGTCCGCCACGCTGAACGGAACCGACCTGGACGTCAGCGCGTACGTCGAGGACGACGGCATCACGTTGCCCGGGCTCGCCGAGAGCAACGAGCTCGTGGTCACCGCCGACTGCCGGTACATGAACACCGGCGAGGGCCTGCACCGCTTCGTCGACCCGGTCGACGACGGCGTCTACCTGTACACGCAGTTCGAAACCGCCGACGCGAAGCGGATGTTCGCCTGCTTCGACCAGCCCGACCTCAAGTCGGTGTACCGGCTGACGGTCACCGCGCCGAAGAGCTGGAAGATCATCTCGAACGCGCTCGTCGAATCGGCCGAGGACACCCCGGAAGGCGCCGTGCGCACGGTGTTCAAGGTGTCCGAGCGGATTTCGACGTACCTGGTCGCGCTGATCGCCGGCCCGTACGCCGAATGGCGCGACGAGTTCTCCGACGAGCACCGCACCATCCCGCTCGGGATCTACTGCCGCGCCTCGCTGGCCGAGCACATGGACGCGGACAAGCTGTTCGTCGAGACCAAGCAGGGTTTCGCCTTCTACCACGAGAAGTTCGCGACGCCGTATCCGTTCTCGAAGTACGACCAGCTGTTCGTGCCGGAGTTCAACGCGGGCGCGATGGAGAACGCGGGCGCGGTGACCTTCCTGGAGGACTACGTCTTCCGCAGCCGGGTCACCCGCTACGCCTACGAGCGGCGCGCCGAGACGCTGCTGCACGAGATGGCGCACATGTGGTTCGGCGACCTCGTCACCATGCGGTGGTGGGACGACCTGTGGCTCAACGAGTCGTTCGCGACCTTCGCCAGCGTGCTCGCACAGGCCGAGGCGACCGAGTACACCAACGCGTGGACGAGCTTCGCGAACATCGAGAAGTCGTGGGCCTACCGGCAGGACCAGCTGCCCTCGACGCACCCGATCGCCGCGGACATCGTCGACCTGCACGCGGTCGAGGTGAACTTCGACGGCATCACCTACGCCAAGGGCGCGAGCGTGCTCAAGCAGCTCGTCGCCTACGTCGGCCAGGAGCACTTCCTGGAGGGCCTGAAGGTCTACTTCGGCAAGCACGCCTGGGGCAACGCGACACTGGCGGATCTGCTGGGCGCGCTGGAGGAGGCGTCCGGGCGCGATCTGTCGTGGTGGAGCGCGCAGTGGCTGGAGACCACCGGGCTGAACTCGCTGAGCCCGCGCTACGAGGTCGCCGGGGACGGCACGTTCGGCTCGTTCGCGGTCGTGCAGACCGGGGCGAAGCCGGGTGCCGGTGAGCTGCGCACGCACCGGGTCGCGGTCGGCGTGTACGACGAGGACGGGAACGGCCGCCTCGTGCGCACGCACCGCGTCGAACTGGACGTCGACGGCGAGCGCACCGACGTCCCGGCGCTGGTCGGGGTGCCCGCGGGCAAGCTGGTGCTGGTCAACGACGACGACCTCACCTACTGCCGGATGCGGCTCGACCCGGCGTCGCTGACCACGCTGATCGACCGCGTCGCCGACTTCACCGATCCGCTCCCCCGCACGCTGTGCTGGTCGGCGGCGTGGGAGATGACCCGCGAGGCCGAGCTCAAGGCCCGCGACTTCGTCACGCTGGTGGCCCGCGGCATCCACGCCGAGACCGAGGTCGGGGTCGTGCAGCGGCTGCTGCTGCAGGCGCAGACCGCGCTGAACTCCTACGCCGAGCAGGAGTGGGCGGTGGCCACGGGCTGGCCCGCGTTCACCACCCGGCTGCTGGAGCTGGTGCGCGCGGCGGAGCCGGGCTCGGACCACCAGCTTGCGTTCGTCAACTCGCTCGCCGGTTCGGTATTGGACGAGGACACCCTGGCGGTCGTCGCGGGCTGGCTCGACGGCTCGGCGCCGCTCGAAGGGCTCACCGTCGACACCGACCTGCGGTGGCGGCTGCTGCACGCCCTGGTGGCGCACGGCAAGGCGGACCAGGCCGAGATCGAGGCCGAGCAGGCGCGGGACGACACCGCCGCCGGGCGGCGCCAGGCCGAGCGCTCGCGCGCGCTGCGGCCGACCGCGGCGGCCAAGGCGGACGCCTGGCAGCGCGCGATCCACGACGACGAGCTGCCCAACGCGGTCAGCGACTCGCTCATCTCGGGGTTCTCGCACCCCGGCCAGAAGGCGCTGCTCGGCGAGTACGTCGCGAAGTACTTCGCGGTCGTCGACGAGGTGTGGCAGCGGCGGTCGAGCGAGCGGGCGCAGCCGACGATCATCGGCCTGTACCCGTCGTGGGCGGTGGAGCCCGCCACGGTCGAGGCCTCGGACGCCTGGCTCGCCGGTGAGCACCCGGCGGCGCTGCGGCGGCTGGTCTCGGAGGGCCGCGCCGGCATCGTCCGCGCGCTGGCCGCCCGGGACTTCGACCGCTCCTGATCGTCCCTGGTCCGTGAAGGCCCCCTTACCGGCGTTGAGCGCCGGTAAGAGGGCCTTCACGGCGTTTTCGGGGCTTGTTACCCGTACGCGGAACGCGCCAAGGGTCCTTGACGGCATGTCCGGGGAGCCGCGCGGGGCCCCTTCTCCGGCGGCCCATGCGCCCCAATGTGGCGTTCGGTGCGTCCAACGCACCGAACGCCACATTGGGTGCGTGGAATCGGGGCCGGACGCGGAGCGTCTCCGTTGAGGGTGGCGGTGGGGGCAAGGGCGGAGCACCCAATGCCACATTGGGGCGCTCGACCGCGGACGAGGCCGACGCTGTGAAGGTGGCCTTTAACGGCGTTTCCGACGGCGAGTTATAGCCTCTCACTTTTTCTATTGACGCTCACGCTCGTTCGTTATAACTTATAACTATAACTAGTAGTGCTCAGCTGAACGAAGGAGAAGGACCTTGCCCGGTACCCGCACGGCCACCGCACAGACCTCCCGGCGCCGGACCGGCACGCGGGCCGCCCTGCTCGCGCTCCCGCTGGCCGCCGGTCTCCTTGGCGTCACGGCACCCGCCCAGGCCACCACTTCCGGCCAAGGCCTCCGCCCGGCTTCGCTGACCTGCGAAGGCAAGGGTGTCGACACCGGCGCCGAGGCCCGCCACCGGGCCGAAACGTTCGTCCGGGCACCGTTGCGCACCGTCTGGAGCCTGCAGACCGACGTGGCGGACTGGCCGTCCTGGCAGAAACCCGCCGCCCCCATGACCGTCGAGCGCCTCGACCACGGCCCGCTGCGCGAGCGCTCCCGGTTCCAGGCGACCGTACGGATTCCCCCGACGCCCGCGACCCCGCCCGGCACCGTGGTCATCACCTCGACCGTCCAGCAGCTCCGGTACGGCCAGTGCCTCCGCTGGACCGGCCCCGCCGAGGGCCCCGGCTATCGCATCGACGGCGTCCACGTCTGGAACTTCGTCAAGGTCCCCGGCGGCGTCCTCGTCCGCACCGAGGAGAGCCACCGGGGCCCGCAGGCCGACCCCGGCTCCGACATGGGCCTCGAAACCTGGCTCCGCGATCTCAAGACCGCGGCCGAGGCCGATCCCTGCCACTGACCGGGCGAACGACGAAGGGGCCCGTCCGCACCGGCAGGTGCGAACGGGCCCCTTCGAGGCGTTCGGCGGATCAGGCGGGCGAACCGGCCTGGTCCGAGAGCATGCGCAGGGCGTTGACGAGGCCACCGACCAGGTCACCCTCCTTGAAGGAGGCGACCATGCTGGCGACCGCGAGCTTCGCGCCGCGGTCCGGCAGGCGCAGGAAGGCGTGCGTGCCGGTGACGATCTCGATCACCCGCGCGGCGGGCGACACCGCGATCAGCACGGCGTTCGCCGGGTCCTGCGTGCCCGAGTGCAGCTTCTCCGCCTCCGCCCGGCTGTCCTCACCGAGGTCGCCGAGGTAGATGCTGAAGTCGAGGCCGGTCTCCCGGCTGGCGAAGGTCAGCGCCTCGTCGAGCCGGGACAACTGCTTGATCGTGAATGGGCCTTTCGGAGCAGCCGGTTCGTACATCTTGGCCGCCGAGAGGCGCCCACTGGAGGTAACGGCCTCCCCGTAGGCGAGCTCACGCCCGGCCACGTCGGCGCCGTGCGCGTGGGTCAGTTCACCAGTTGCCACGAGCGCCTCCCGCAGCGGTCGGGGCGCCGTCCGCGGGCGCCGCGTTGTCCGCACCGGCGTGCCGGTGCCCGGTGCCGACCCCGTCGGGGTTGGCACTCCACCACATGGCCGGGTACTCCCACGGCTGTCCCGGCCGGTACCGGGGGGTACCGGCGAACTTGGTCCGCAGGGTGGCCAGGCCGACCACTCCGTAGATGGCCAAGGGGATCACCGCGAAGACCAGGATCGTCTCGACAAGGTTCACGCCGGTGAGCGTATCGGATGGCCTTCGCGGCCACCCGCTCACCGCGCCCGTGCGGAGACCGACCGCTCATCGCCGCCCGGGTGCCGTCCGCCGCTTGCCGTCCCCGGACTGGAACGTTGAGGCGAAGCGCGTCGGACCGAAAGATGGCAACTCACCGTACAGGTGGCCGCACCCGACGCATTCGTCTTGTCCGGCCCTTGAAATCCTCGTAGCTTTTTCACCTGTACGGGCCTTGCGCCCCGCTTCCCAGCCCCCAGCAGGTAACGCACCGGTCCCAGGAGGCCACGTCATGCAGAGCGTCCAGCCCCCCGCACAGGCGATCACCGAGGCCGTTTGGTCACCCAGCGACGTCGAATTCCAGCCCGGGACCCGTGTGACGTCCGGCACAAGGGTTACGCGCGGTACTCGCGTCACCCGCGGTACCCGCGTCACGGCGGGCACCAGGGTGACCATGGGCACCCGGGTCACGCGCGGCACCCGCGTCACCCGTGGCACGCGAGTCACGGCGGGCACCCGCGTCACGATGGGCACCCGCGTCACGGCGGGCACGCGAGTCACCATGGGCACGCGCGTCACCCGCGGCACCAGGGTCACCCGTGGCACTCGCGTCACGATGGGCACGCGTGTCACCGCCGGTACCCGCGTCACCTGCGGCACCCGCGTCACGCGCGGCACCAGGGTCACGCGAGGCACCCGGGTCACGATGGGCACGCGAGTCACTATGGGCACCCGCGTCACCTGCCAGGGCGACTACGCGCTCGCCGCCTGAGTACCGCGTCACAGGTCATCGGCTCGCCCCGGCCGCCCACCGGCTGCCGGGGCGCCGACGCGCGCAGTTACGCGGCGGATCCCAGGTAGGGCCGCCACAACGGGTCGGCTTCCTTGGAATGGGCGAGCAGCCGCCAGTGCGGCCCGTGCGGCGCCCTCGGTACCACCCGCAGTCGCCAGCCGATCTCGGACAGCATCCGATCGGCCTTGCGGTGGTTGCACTTGGCGCAACAGGCCACGCAGTTCTGCCAGCTGTGCGCCCCGCCCCTGCTGCGCGGGACGACGTGATCGATCGTCTCGGCCCGCCCGCCGCAGTAGGCACAGCGATATCGGTCACGATGCATCAGCCCGGCTCGCGTGAGCGGCACCTTGGCCCGGTACGGTACGCGGACGTAGGTGCTCAGCCGGATCACCGAGGGCACGGGCAGGGAGACAGTCGCGGCGTGCAGTTCGACGCCGGCCGGGTCCCCGTGCACCACCTCGGCCTTGCCACACATGACGAGCACCACCGCGCGCCGCAGCGGCAACGCGGTGAGCGGCTCGAAAGTGGCGTTGAGCAGCAGGACCCGGCGGCGTCCCCAGGCGACGGCGGGTTCCCGGCCCCTGCGGTGGCCGGGCGGACGGGCGACACCCCCAGGCCGGGTCCCGGGCCCGGTCGGGCCACCTCCGCCGGACGCGGAGCCTCCGGGACAGGCACGCAGGGCCACCTCCGGCGCCGGCGCGGCCATGGCTTGGCCGTGCGCGCCGAGGGGGATGGGTTGTCGGTCTGGCACTCGACCACCTCCACGGGGTGCAGGCATAGTCGACCACACATCCGCCCCTCAGCGCACGTGTGTTAGAAGACGTGTCACATCCGCGCGGCCCGCCATCAACCCCAGGTTGGCGAAGTCGTGCCGAACGAAAGGTCGAGCTCTCCCCGTGAACCCCCTGTTCAGGGAACCGCCGCCGTGCATCAAGGACCCGAGCACCTGGTGCGGCCAGGTCTACAACGTCACGCACAACGAGTGGCTCGCGGGCTCCGCGGGCTGGCTTGTCACCAAACCACTCCAGATCCTGCTCGCGGTGGTACTCGCCGTGGTGCTGAACTGGGTGGCACGGCGGTTGATCAACCGGCTCACCACGCTCCCCCGGGGCGGCAAGCTGCCCGCGATGCTGCGCCCGCTGCGCGAACGCGCGCCCGAGGTGCTCGGCCCGGTCGTCATCGAGCGGCGGCGCCAACGCGCCAGGACGATCGGCTCGGTGCTGAAATCGCTGGCCGCCTTCCTCATCTACGGCCTGGCGTTCCTGCAGGTGCTCGGCGTGCTGGGGATAGACCTCGGCCCGTTGCTCGCGTCCGCCGGGATCGTGGGTGTCGCGCTCGGTTTCGGCGCGCAGAACCTCGTCAAGGACTTCCTGTCCGGGATCTTCATGATGATCGAGGACCAGTACGGCGTCGGCGACGTGGTCGACGTCGGCTCGGCGACCGGGACCGTGGAAGCCGTCGGCCTGCGCGTGACGACCTTGCGTGACCTCAAGGGCACGGTCTGGTACGTGCGCAACGGCGAGGTGAAACGCGTCGGCAACTCCAGCCAGGGCTTCGCGGTCGCGGTGGTCGACGTCCCGCTCGGCTACTCGGCCGACGTCGAGCGCGCGACGACCCTGCTGTCCGACACGGCCTCCGCCGCGGTCCAGGCGGCCCCGCTGTCCGACGACGTGCTGGAACCACCGGAGATGCTCGGCGTGGAAAGCGTCACACCCGAGAGCATCGAACTGCGGCTGACGGTCAAGGTGCGTCCGGGCAGGCAGTGGGCGGTCCAGCGGGCGCTGCGCGGACATCTGCTCACCGCGCTCGAAGAAGCCGGTTTCGAACCACCGATGGGACGGTTCATGTCAGGATCGGCCACCGACAAGTGAGCAGGGGGCAGAATGGAGACGTGTCAGCCGTGAGCGGTCCGGAACCGGCGAACCTCTACGAAGCGGTGGGCGGGGAACCGACCTTCCGCCGGATCGTCGCGCGGTTCTACGCGGAGGTGGCCGAGGACGAGATCCTGCGCCCGCTCTACCCGGAGGAGGACCTCGGTCCGGCCGAGGAACGGTTCCGGCTGTTCCTGATGCAGTACTGGGGCGGTCCGCACACCTACTCCGACCGGCGCGGTCACCCCCGGCTGCGGATGCGGCACGCGCCGTTCAAGATCGGGCCGATCGAGCGGGACGCGTGGCTGCGCTGCATCAGGATCGCCGTCGACGAGGAAAACCTCGAAGAGCCGTACCGGCAGCAGCTGTGGGCCTACCTGGAGATGGCGGCGCACAGCATGATGAACAGCTTCGTTTGATGAGACCGCCGCGTGACCGGGGCGGACAGGGCGAAAGACGGGCTGCCTGGTGGACCGACGCGGTCTTCTACCAGGTGTACGTGCGGTCCTTCGCCGACTCCGACGGTGACGGCGTCGGGGACCTGGAAGGCATTCGCGGCAAGCTCGGCTACCTGGAGCTGCTGGGTGTCGACGCGCTGTGGCTGACGCCGTTCTACCGCTCCCCGATGGCCGACCACGGCTACGACATCGCCGATCCGCGCGACGTCGACCCGATGTTCGGCACCCTCGGCGATTTCGACGTACTGCTCACCGAGGCGCACAAACGCGGAATCAAGGTCACCGTCGACGTCGTGCCCAACCACACCAGCAACACGCACCTGTGGTTCAAGACGGCGCTGGCCGCCGGGCCGGGCAGCCCGGAACGGGATCGCTACGTCTTCCGGGACGGGCTGGGCCCGCGCGGTGACGAGCCGCCGAACAACTGGGTCAGCGCGTTCGGCGGGCCCGCGTGGACCCGGGTGCCGGACGGCCAGTGGTACCTGCACCTGTTCTCCCCGCAGCAGCCGGACCTGAACTGGACGAACCCGGACGTGGCCGCGGACCTGGAACGCACACTGCGGTTCTGGCTGGACCACGGCGTCGACGGGTTCCGCATCGACGTCGCGCACGGCATGGCGAAACCGCCGGGCCTGCCGGACATGGACCCGCGCGCGGGCTCGGCCGCGGTGGGCGCTTCCGGGTCCTACTACGACCCGCGGTTCGACAACGACCGCGTCCACGAGATCCACCAGATGATCCGGAAGGTGCTCGACCAGTACCCGGACGCGGTGTCCACCGGCGAGGTCTGGGTGACCGACGAAACCCGCCTCGCTCGGTACCTGCGCCCGGACGAACTGCACCTGGCGTTCAACTTCCGGCTGGTGCTCACGCATTTCGACGCCGACGCGATGCGCACCGCGATCGAACGCTCGCTGGCCGTCCCGGCCACCGTCGGCGCGCCCGCCACCTGGACGCTGGGCAACCACGACGTCTGGCGGCCGGTCAGCCGCTACGGCGGCGGTACCCAGGGCGTCGCACGGGCGCGGGCGATGGCGCTGGTGCAGCTGGCCCTGCCCGGTGTCGTCTACCTGTACAACGGCGACGAGCTCGGACTGGCCAATGTGGACATTCCGGAGGAGGCACTCGCCGACCCGCGCGCGAAGACCAGCGGACCGGAGTTCGGCCGGGACGCCTCCCGCGTGCCGTTGCCGTGGGAGGGTGAGCTGCCGCCGTTCGGCTTCTCCCGCAATCCGCGCACCTGGCTGCCGATGCCCGCCGAGTGGGCCGCGCTCACCGTGGAGAAGCAGCTCGAGGACGAGAGCTCGACGCTGTCGCTCCACCGGCGCGCGCTCGAACTGCGCAGGCGGCATCCGGCGTTCCGCGGCGGCGCGGGCGACGGGCTCGACTGGTACGGCGCCCCGGCGGGGTGTTTCGCCTTCCGCCGCCGGGCGGGCGGACTGGTCTGCGTGCTGAACACCTCGGCGAGCCCGATCGCGCTCCCGCCCGGCGAGCTCCTGCTCTCCAGCGCCGAGCTGGTGGACGGGAAGCTGCCGCCCGACGCGGCCGCCTGGCTGGTCTGAACCAGCCGTCCCCTAGGCTGGGCGGCGGCGACGCGGAGGTGAGCAGGTGGGTGACCACCCACTCCGGGGCAACCCCGGGGAGTACCACGGCACGCAGGCACGGCGCCCCGCGCGAGAGCGGCACGCTCCGCGTACGGGTCCGCGCGGATGAACGGAGAAAAGGTCACCTCCGTGTCGCCGCTCCCGCCGATGCCGGTGTGGCGGTGGGCGGTCGCGCGCTGGACGACCTTCGACGAGTGCGCGGCGGCGCTCGACCTCACCCCCGGCGAGCTGGACTGGTTCGCCGACGCCCGTGGCTGGAACCGCCGGGCCGCCGGTGCGCTGCGGCACTACCGGTACCGGTGGATCCCGACGGCCACCGGCGGGATCCGGTTGCTGGAACAGCCGAAACCACGACTGGCCGAGTTGCAGCGCCGTGTCCGGCGGCACGTGCTCGGCGCGTTGCCGGTGCACGAGGCGGCACACGGTTTCCGCCGCGGCCGCTCGGCGATCACCTGCGCGGCGCCGCACGGCGGCCGGGATCTGGTGGTACGCATGGATCTCGAGGGCTTCTTCCCCGCAGTGTCCGCGCGCCGGATCCGATCGCTGCTCGCGCTCGCCGGGTACCCGGACGCCGTCGCGGGCGCGCTCGCCGGGCTGCTCACCACCGCCACTCCACCGGACGTGCTGGCCGCCGCACCGGACGGGCGGCGGGACGAGGCACGGACCCGGCTGCTCAACAGCCTCGCCGCGACCCACCTCCCGCAGGGCGCGCCGTCCTCCCCCGCCGTGGCCAACGCGATCACCCACCACCTCGACCGGCGGCTGACCGGGCTCGCGCACCGGCTCGGGGCGCGCTACACGCGGTACGCGGACGACCTGGCGTTCTCCGGCGACGCCGGGCTGCCACTGCACCGGCTGCTGCCCGGTGTCCGGCACATCGTCCGCGACGAGGGATTCCGGCTGCGGGACGCGAAAACCTCGATCGCCGCCGCGCACCAGCGGCAGCGGATCGCCGGGCTGGTCGTCAACGCCGGACCCGCCGCGGCGCGCACCGACTACGACGCGCTCCGCTCCCTGCTGCACAACTGCGCCCGGACCGGCCCGGAAGCGCAGAACCACGCCGGGCACCCGGATTTCCGGGCGCATCTGCTGGGCCGCATCGGCTGGATCGGGGCGTCGAGCCCGGCTCGCGCGGCGAAGCTGCGAGACCTCTTCGACCGCGTCCCGTGGCCGCCCGATCCCTCAGTACCGTAGGAGTTCCTGCCCCGCCCCCTCGGCTTTGACACCGATCGCGCGAAACGCCGCCCAGACACCGGCCTGGTTGGCCGTGATGATCGGCTTGCCGAGTCGCCGTTCCAGCGGGGCGATCAGATCGTAGGTCGGCAGGAGCGTGCAGCTGACGAAGATCGCGTCGGCGTCCGGATGGTCGCCATCGGTGATCAGCCCGGCCGTCGTGGCGTAGTCGACCGCGCCGACCACACGGGATTCGAGGCCGAGCCCGCGGCTGCTCAGCACGTCGATCCCGGCCTCGGTCAGGAAGTCGACGAGCTTGTCCGCGATCGGGTCCACATACGGGTGCACGACCGCGATCCGCCGCGCGCCCAGCACGCCGAGCGCGTCGAGTACCGCGCCCGAGGTGGTGACCGCCCTCGGGGCACCGGCGTCGATCATGGCCGCGCGGAGGGCGCGTTCACGCTCCAGCCCGCCCACGAAACTGCCCGCGGTACAGCAGTAGAACGCCACCCGCGCGCCGATCGGCACCCGCGTGACTTCGCGAGTCGGCCGGGTCAGCATCGTGGGATCGTTGAGCCGCGATACGAGTTCGAAGCTGTCGGCCAGCGATACCGCGTCGGTCCTGGAGACGTAGAGCGAAATGTCCGGCGGCGCCCATCGCCACAGTTCGCGGTCGCGGGTGAAGTCGAAGGAGGCGACGACCCCCACCGCCGTCTGCCGGACGGGCCCGGCGGGGATCACTCGTCGTCCTGTGCGTCGCCGTCGGCCACGACCGTCTCGCCGTCGCGCAGGATGACTCCGCGCCGCGCCGCCGGTGTGACGAAGCGGGCGTGCTGGAACATCCGGGGAAAGATCAGGTATCGCATGACCTCATGGTCACCCCGGACGCCCGCGACGGTCCAGCACCTCTTCGGCGGCGGCACCCGCTGCCCGAAAACGCGTGGTCACCGGATCCGGACACACGCGATAATGCCCGTCGTGACTACTGAACGACCCGCGCCGCCGCTGCGCGGGAACGAACGCGAGATGCTGCGCGGTTTCCTCGACTTCCACCGCGCCACGCTCGCCATGAAGTGCGACGGACTGTCCGATGAGGACCTGCGGCGCCAGTCGATGCCGCCCTCGGCACTGTCGCTGCTGGGTCTGGTGCGGCACATGGCCGAGGTGGAGCGGACGTGGTTCCGCAAGGTCATCAACAGCGAGGATCTCCCGCTCGTCTGGTCCGAGACCGACTACCAGGCCGCCTACGACGCGAGCGGCTCGACGCGTTCGGAGGCGTTCGCGGCCTGGCAGGCCGAGGTCGAGCACTCGCGCCGGATCGAGCGGGAGGCCGGCTCCCTCGACGTGCTCGGGCACCAGCCGCGCTGGGGCGAGGACGTCTCGCTGCGGCTGGTGATGCTGCACCTGATCCACGAATACGCCCGGCACAACGGCCACGCCGATCTCCTGCGCGAGGGAATCGACGGGACCGTCGGCGCCTGAGCCTCAGAACAGCAGTGGCAGCAGGGCGTGGCGGCGGCGCAGGACCGCGCCGTACCGCGCGTCCAGCCGCATCCATGAGTCGGTGGCGGTCACCCGGACCACGTCGTCGCTGATCGAGGAGTCGAGGAAACCCATCCCCGACAACGCGAACAGGCAGCGCAGCTGGACCTTGACCTCCAGCTCGCCCCCGCTGACGGTGAGCACCGCCTGGTCCATCAGCGACGCGGGCGGCGTCCCGTGTGGACCCGCGTTGTCGCGGGCCAGTGCGACACCGCGGTCGGCGAGGTCGGAGACGACACCCACCGGGAGTTCGTCGACCCTCTGCCAGCGGCCGGGCGCGGGCAGTTCCCCGTGCCACAGCAGGTCCCTGGCCGGGCCGGGGTCCATCCGCTCGCCGCCCGCGACGGTGAGCGCCGCGAGCAGCTCGTTGCCGGACACCGTGACGTCGGCCGGGGTGACCCGGCCAGCCACCGCGCGGGTGGCGAGCACGTCGAACGGGGTCGCCGTCCACGCCTCGACCACGTCGTCGCCGCGCATCCGCAGCCGGACGGCGGTCTGGCCGTCCAGCCGGACCGCGCGGGCGACGAACGCGCCGAGCGTCTCCCGGTCCCCCGCGTCGGGGATGTGCAGCTCAGGCATCGGTGAACACCCGCTTCAGGAAGTCGCTCTCCGCCGCGGTGAACCGCCGTGGTCGCAGGGCGGTGGTGTCGTACGGCGCGAGCAGCGTCGACGCGGTGACCGCCACCTCGTCCGTCCCGGACGGTCCATTGTGGACCCGGTAGGACACGGAGAAGCTCGCCGCGCGCAGCTCGGTGAGCGTCATGTCCACCAGCACGTCCTGATCGGACACCACGATCGGCGCCTTGTAGTGCACTTCGAGCTTCACCACCACGATGCCCTTGGGCAACTCGGTGAGCCCTTCGCGGACCGCCTCGCCGAACACCGTCGCGACCCTGGCCTCTTCCAGCAACGTCACCAGGTTCGCGTGGTTCACGTGCCCGTAGACGTCCATGTCCGACCAGCGTGGCCGGACCCGCACCGCACGACTCACCGCACCGTGCTCCGGATCTGCCGCGCCGCGACCGACAGCGTGGCGAGGTCGAGGTTGCCGGACTTGGTGATCTCGTCGAGCGCGACCCTCGCCCGCGCCAGCCGCGAGGCGTTGATCTTCTCCCACTGCGCGATCCGCTCGTCCGCCGTGGTGCCAGGATCGCTGTGCCGAAGCGCGTCGAGCGTGATCGCCCGCTGCGAACCGTAGACGTCGTCCCGCAGCGCCAGCCGCGCGAGGGCGTGCCAGCGGTTGCCGCGTTCGAGCGCGCTGATCTCGGTGAGCATCTTGTCGATGTCGAGGTGCGAGGACAGCGCGAAGTACAGCTCGGCCGTTTCCGCCGGGTTGTGCACGACGTCCACGCCCACCTGCTGCTCGGCCATCTCGGACACCTCGACGATGTCGAGCAGGCCGTAGGTGTGCAGCAGCACCGCGATGCGCCGCGCCAGCCCCTCGGGCACGCCGTCGGCGACCAGCTTCTCCGCCTTCTCCCGCACCACCTCGGCCTCGCGGCCACGCATCAGCTCGTTCGCCCTGGGCAGCAACTCCGCGAACTCGCCGCCGAAACGGCTGATCTCGGCCAGCGGGGCCAGCGGCTGCGGCCGGTTGGAGAGGAACCATCGGGCGGCCCGGTCGAGCAGCCGCCGTGTCTCCAGCACCATCGCGTCGGCCACCGTCGTGGACACGACGTTGTCCAGCGCGTCGATCTCGGCCCACAGCGCGGGCAGGTCGTACACGTGGGTGACCACCGCGTAGGCGCGGACGGCGTCCGTCGCGGTGACGTTCAGCTCCTCCATCAGCCGGAAGACGAACGAGATGCCACCGCCGTCGACGACCTCGTTGGCCACCAGGGTGGTGATGATCTGGCGGCGCAGCGGGTGCTCGCCGATCGCGTCGGCGAACTGCTCGCGCAGCGGCTGCGGGAAGTACTCCGGCAGCCGGCGCGTGAACACCTCGGAGTCGGGCAGGTCGCTGGCCAGCAGCTCGTCCTTGAGGTCGAGCTTCACGTGCGCCAGCAGGGTCGCCAGTTCGGGCGAACTGAGGCCCTGGCCCGCCTTGTCCCGCGCCCGGAACTCCGCGTTGGTGGGCAGTGCCTCCAGCTTGCGGTCGAAGGCACCCTTCGCCACCAGCGCGGCGACCTGCCGCTGGTGCACCGAGACCATCGGCGCGGCGTGCGCGCGGCTGACGCCGAGGACGGCGTTCTGCCGGTAGTTGTCGGCCAGCACCAGCGCGCCGACCTCGTCGGTCATCCGCTCCAGCAGGTGGTTGCGCCGGTCGTGCTCCAGCTTCCCGGTGCTCACCAGGTGATCGAGCAGGATCTTGATGTTGACCTCGTGGTCGGAGCAGTCGACACCGGCCGAGTTGTCCAGCGCGTCGGTGTTGATCTTGCCGCCCGCGCGGGCGAACTCGATGCGGCCGAGCTGGGTGAGCCCGAGGTTGCCGCCCTCGCCGACCACCTTGCAGCGCAACTGGTTGCCGTCGACGCGGATCGCGTCGTTGGCCTTGTCCCCGGCGTGCGCGTGGGTCTCGGTCTCGGCCTTGACGTAGGTGCCGATGCCGCCGTTCCACAGCAGCTCGACCGGGGCGAGCAGGATCGCCTGGATGAGCTCCATCGGCGCCATCGCCTCGACGTCGTCGGCCAGGCCGAGCGCCGCGCGGACCTGCGGGCTGACCGGGATCGTCTTCGCCGACCGGGGATAGATGCCGCCACCCTCGCTGATCAGCGCGCGATCGTAGTCGTCCCACGAGGACCGGGGCAGGTCGAACAGCCGGCGACGCTCGGCGTAGGAGGAGGCGGCGTCCGGGTTCGGGTCGAGGAAGACGTGCATGTGGTTGAACGCGGCCACCAGGCGGATGTGCTCGGACAGCAGCATGCCGTTGCCGAACACGTCGCCCGCCATGTCGCCGATGCCGACGACGGTGAAGTCCTCGCTCTGGGTGTCCTTGCCCAGCTCGCGGAAGTGCCGCTTGACGCTCTCCCACGCGCCCTTGGCGGTGATGCCCATCGCCTTGTGGTCGTACCCGACCGAACCGCCGGAGGCGAAGGCGTCGCCGAGCCAGAAGCCGTACTGCGCGGAGACCTCGTTGGCGATGTCGGAGAAGGTCGCGGTGCCCTTGTCCGCGGCGACCACGAGGTAGCTGTCGTCCTCGTCGTGGCGGACCACACCCGGCGCGGGCACGGTCCTGCCCTCGACGCGGTTGTCGGTCAGGTCGAGCAGACCGGAGATGAACATCTTGTAGCAGGCGATGCCCTCGGTGAGGTGGGCCTCGCGGTCGATCGCCGGGTCACCGGTCGGCGTCGGCGGGCGCTTGACCACGAACCCGCCCTTGGCGCCCACCGGCACGATGACGGCGTTCTTCACCGCCTGCGCCTTGACCAGGCCGAGGACCTCGGTGCGGAAGTCCTCCCGCCGGTCCGACCAGCGCAGGCCGCCGCGGGCGACCGCGCCGAACCGCAGGTGCACACCCTCGACCCGCGGCGAGTACACGAAGATCTCGAACCGCGGCCGCGGCTCGGGCAGATCGGGCACCGCGCTCGGGTCGAGCTTGAACGCCAGGAACGACCGCGGGCCCCCGTCGGCGTCGGTGACGTGGTAGTTCGTCCGCAAGGTGGCGCCGATGACCGCCATGAGCCTGCGCAGGATCCGGTCCTCGTCGAGGCTGGTGACCTCGTCGATCATCGACCCGATCTCGGCGACCAGCGCCTCCGCGCCGCTCGTGCGCTCGTCGTCGGTCAGGTGCGGGTCCGAGCGCGTTTCGAACAGCCGAAACAGCTTCGTGGCGACCTGTGTGTGCTTGAGCACCGCGTTCTGGATGTACTCCTGCGAGTGCGTGCTGCCCGCCTGCCGCAGGTACCGCGAGTACGCCCGCAGCACGCTGACCTGGCGCCAGGTCAGCCCGGCGCGCAGCACCAGCCCGTTGAAGTCGTCGACCTCGCACTGGCCGCGCCAGGCCGCGTGGAAGGCGTCCTGGAACCGGTCACGCAGCTCGGCGACCGCGGCTTCGCTCGTGTCGGGCTGCAGCTTCGCGTCGATGCGCAGGCCGAAGTCGTAGATCCAGGACGCCCCGCCGTCCTCACGGCGCAGCTCGTAGGGGCGCTCGTCGACGACCTCGACACCCATGGTGTGCAGGACCGGAAGCACCTTCGAGAGCGTCACGCCTTCGCCGCGCAGGAAGAGCTTGAAGCGGCGTTCGCCCGGCTCCGCGTCGGAAGGCAGGTAGAACGACAGCGCCAGATCGCCCTCGTCGGTCAGCGAGTCGAGCGCGCTCAGATCGGCGAGCGCGTCTTCGGCGGAGAAGTCCTCCTTGTAGCTCTCCGGGAAGATGGCGGCGAACCGCTGGCCCTGGTCGTTCGCGGACTCCTCGCCCATGATCCCGGCGACGGCGCCGTCCCCGGCGCGTTCCCTGCGCTCACGCAGGAGCGCCTCGACCAGCCGGTCGTCCCAGCTGCGCACGACGGTGTTGAGGCGTTCCTGGATCCGCAGCGTGTCCGGCTCGATCCGGTTCGCCGGATCGGTGTGCACGATGAAGTGCACCTGCGCCAGCAGCGTCTCCCCGACCTTCGCGCTGTACTCGAGCTGCGTGCCTTCCAGCTCCTCCAGCAGGACCTCCTGCATCGCCAGCCGCGAGCGCGTGGTGTAGCGGTCACGCGGCAGGAACACCAGGCAGGAGTAGAACCGGCCGTACGGATCGCGGCGCAGGAACAGGCGGAGCCGGCGCCGGTCCGACAGCGTGATCGCGCCGGTCGTGGTGGCGTAGAGCGAGTCGGTGTCGGCGGAGAACAGGTCCGCGCGCGGCCAGTTCTGCAGCACCTCCAGCATCCGCTGGCCCGAGAACGACTCCATCGGGAACCCGGCGCGGTGGATGACCTGGCGGACCCGGTCGCACACCACCGGGATGTCGAGCACGTTCTCGTGCAGCGCGGTGGTGGTGAACATGCCGAGGAACCGGTGCTCGCCGGTGACGTTGCCGTCGGCGTCGAACGTCTTCACGCCGACGTAGTACGGATAAACCGGACGGTGCACTGTGGACGGTGCGCTCGCCTGGGTGAGCACGAGCAGCGTCGGGGCCAGCGCGGTGGCCGCCGTGTCCGGGCCCGCGGTCAGGCCGCGCGCGGCGAGGCTGTCCTGTCGCAGGACACCGAGACCGGACGCGAGCACGGCGCGCAGCGCGGGCTCGTCGGCGTCCGTGCGCGGGTTCTCCACCAGCTCGTACCGGCGATACCCGAGGAAGGTGAAGTGACCGTCGGCGAGCCACCGCAGCAGCCGGGCGCCCGCGGCGACCTCCGCGCTCGGCAGCTTCGGCGGGTGCGCGTCCAGCTCGTCGGCCAGTGCCACGGCCGCCTGCGCCATCTTGTCGGCGTCCTCGACGACCTCGCGAACGTCGCCGAGCACGCTGGCGAGACGGTTGTCGAGCTCACGCGCGCGGTTCGGGTCGGTGACGAAGTCGATCTCGACGTACATCCACGACTCGGCGACGGAGTTCGCCGGCGGGTCGGCGGGGTCGGCGTCGGGGTGAACCTCCAGCAGTTCGCCGGTGAGGTCGCGGCTGACCACCACGATCGGGTGCACGATCCGCTGGACCTGCACGCCGTCGCGGGCGAACTCGGCGGTGACCGAGTCGACCAGGTACGGCATGTCGTCGGTGACCACCTGCACGACGGTGGCCTCACGGGTCCAGCCGTCCTCGGCGGTGGTCGGGTTGAGCAGCCGGACCGCGGGACGGCCGGGCATCCGGTGCTTGGCCAGCTGCAGGTGCGAGCGCACCGCGCCGACCAGATCGACCGGGTCGTCGCCGACGATCTCCTCGGCCGGGATGTGCCGGTAGTAGAGCCGGATGAGGTCGGCGATCTCCGGCGCGTGCTTCGCGGCCGCGTCGATCAGCTCGTCCCTGATCTGCTCCGGGCTGGCCGAGCGGCGCGGGGCGCCGGCTTCGATGCCGTCTTCGGTTCCGGGCGGGGACGAGACTCCCGTCGAGCTCATTTGAGGCAACTCTCCACTGTGCGAGGGATGACACCGCGACCGGCACCACGATGTACCGGCCACCGCCCACCCTAATGCGCCCGCGCGGCGGGGCGCACGAAGCCCGTTCAGTTGGCAGAAACCGAAGAATCCCAGCTCAGCCGCCAAAATCGGCGGTATCGGTCAAGCTACTGCCGGGTTCACCGGGCGCCCGCTCCGCGGCGTCCGGACCACATCGGCGGCCTGACCAGGACAGGGCCGCGAAAGCCCGTCGGCACATACCGGACAGAATCGATCCAGTACCACCGCCCGTTCCCTCCGGTTCGACCGTTCGCCACGGCTCCGCCGCCCATCCGGCCCCGTTCGCGCAGGGTCCGAAGTGCGACCAATCCCACCCCGAGGTCTGCCCGAGGGCACCCCGAAACGTTGCCTCAACGGATCAATTCAGTCCTTTGTGGACACAGAAGGACGGGCGCGCGGCACCCACGTTCGTCGCGCCCGGCCACGCGAGGCTACGAGCCGGAGTCGTCGCTGCCGTTGCGGCCGTGCCCGTTGACCGACCGGTGCCCGGCGGTGTTCTCGCCCTGGGCGCCGAGGCGCTTCACCAGCGCGGCGGCGCTGGCCGTCCCGGCCTGGTGTTCGGCCAGCGCGCGGGCGAGCAGATCGGCGAGCCCGGCGTCCGGCGGCGGCTCGTCCTCGGCGATGGCCTTCGCGTACCCCTCGGGGAACGCCTCGGTGCCCGGGGTCCAGCCGCCGAAGTCCTCGGCGGGATCGAGCGAGGGCGGCATGCGCAGCCGGGGCAGCCACGGGTCGGCGACCTCCTCCCGGACCCGCTCCTCCCGGACCGGCGCGGCACCCGAGGGAACCGGGCCGGGTTCCGGGATGACGGACGGCGCGGGCTCTTCCGGACGCGGCGGGGGCGCGAGCTCGCTTTCCCAGGTCCCCGACGAGGCGGGGCCGGGAGCGGCGATCGGTTCAGGACGCGGCTCCCCGGCGGGTGACTCGTCGATGCCGCGTTCCGCCGGACGGGCGGGCTCCGGACCGTCGGCGGCGCGGCGGCGCCCGCCGCCGTGCCCGTTGGCACCGGAGATCCCCAGCCGGTCGAGCACCGAGCGCGCGGTCACCGAACCGTGCTCGGCGTCGTGGCGGGTGCTGCGCGCCGGGGGCGGCGGCTCGCGCCGTTCTCCCTCGCGTGACCAGTCGCCGACGTCCCAGCGCGGCGCCTCGGCTTCGGGTGCCCGCTCGGCCTTCGCCGGGACGGCGCGTGGCGCCGGTTCCTCGGCGGGGGCCGGGGCGAGCGGAAGTTCCGGCGGCAGGTCGGTGACCTCCGGGAGCAGCGGTGCCTTCGAAGGTTCGAGCTTCGGGGGTTCGAGCTTCGGCGGCTCGGTCTTCGGGGGCTCGGGCGCCACGGGCGGCGTGGCGTGCCCGGCGTGCTCCGTCGCGACGGGCTCCTCGGCCCGGCGGCGACGTCCTTCCCGTGGCCGCTCGGCGACCTCCCCGGGCGCGGGAACAGCGACGGCTTCGGTGGCCTTCGCGACCTCCTGGACCATTGGGGCCGGTTCGGCGCGGCGCTCGTCCGCGCGCCTGCGCCCGCCCCGGCCCTCCCGCTCCGGCGCGCCGGCTCCGGCGGGGCTCGGGGACACCGGCTCCGGGCGGGCGGCGCGCTCCAGGACAGGCTCCACGACGGGCTCGGCGCGGGGCTCCGGCGCCCACGAGACCGGCGCCCGCCCGGGCCGGGCCGGGACTTCGGGTTCGGGACGCCGCGCCGGCGCCTCGACGACGACCGTCGGCGGCCCGACCGGCCCGGGCCGCGCACCGGACGGGTTCACCACCTCGTCGAGGTCGACCGAAGCCAGCTCGCCGGTACCGAACGCGCCCGCGAGCAGCCCGCAGGCCTGACGGCGCGCCCTGGCGTGCACGTGCTCGGCCGCGCGCGAGCGGTGCAGGCAGGCGATCGCGTCCTCCGCGTGGCCGAACCGCTCCTCGATCTGGGCCAGCTCGAGCCACAACCGGGCGGTGACCGACGCGAGGCCGTGCCGGTCGGTGCTCGCCACCGCCTCACGGACGAGCTCCGCCGCGGCCTCCCCCGCTCCCGCGGGCAGGTGGACCCGCGTCGCGACGGCCAGCCGCAGCCAGCCCATCGGCGCGACACCGCCCGCGCGGACCGGCTCGGCGAGGACCGGCTGGGCGATCTCGTACGCCATGGCGGTGTCACCGCGGTCGAGCAGCGTGCTCACCAGTTGCAGGACGAGACGGACCCGGACGAGACCACCGTCGTCGGCCGGGTTGTCGAGCTTCTCCAGGAGGCCGAGCCCGGTCCGGGCGGCGTCGGCCGCCGCGGTGAGGTCGCCGTGCCTGCGCCGGTGCGCGGCCGTGCCGACCCGCAGCAGCGCTCGCACCAGCAGCTGGGTGTCGGCCGCGAGGCCCTCGTCGCCCAGCACGAGCTTGTCCGCAGCCACCAGCACCCGGTCCAGCTCGGCCTTCCGGCCGATCTGCGCCAGGCAGCCGACCAGGTGACACAGCGCCGCGGCCCGGTGCACCGGCGACACCCCGGGATCGGCCAGCACGGGACGCAACGCGGCGAGCCCGGTCAGCGGGACGCCGAGGCCGCGCGCGCACACCGCGAGATCGACGCGCAACCGCGCGGCGACGTCGGCGTAGCCCGCGTGCTCGGCGGCACGCAGCGCCGCCACCGCGCGCGCCACCGTGCCCGGCCGCTGGCCGAGCCGGACGCGCGCGGACACGACGAGGCCCTCCGCGCGGACCCACTGCTCGTCGGAGCCCGCCGTCTCGGCCAGCGCGGCGGCGCGCTCACCGAGCACCAGCGCCAGCTCCGGAGCACGCAGGTGCAGCGCGTCGGCCCGTTCGATCAGCCCGCCGATAGCGGACGGTTCTCCCCCGCCCGCGCCGGAACGGTCCTGTGACGTGGTTCTTCCCGCGGAAGCCACGGATAACCCGCCCGCCGCGAACGCGGCGGGCGAGCCGGGCATGAGGTGCCTGCTGGCTTCCACGGGAAACCCACGCCCCTCAGTCGCGGGTCAGCTTGCGGTGGGTGACCCGGTGGGGACGGGCCGCCTCCTGCCCGAGGCGCTCGACCTTGTTCTTCTCGTAGCCCTCGAAGTTGCCCTCGAACCAGAACCACTGCGCCGGGTTCTCGTCGGTGCCCTCCCAGGCCAGGATGTGGGTGGCGACCCGGTCGAGGAACCACCGGTCGTGGGAGATGACCACGGCACAGCCGGGGAACTGCTCCAGCGCGTTCTCCAGCGACCCCAGCGTCTCCACGTCCAGGTCGTTCGTCGGCTCGTCGAGCAGGATCAGGTTCCCGCCCTGCTTGAGCGTCAGCGCTAGGTTCAGCCGGTTGCGCTCACCACCGGAGAGCACGCCCGCCGGCTTCTGCTGGTCCGGGCCCTTGAACCCGAACGCGCTGACGTAGGCACGCGAGGGCATCTCGGTCTGCCCGACGTGGATGTAGTCCAGCTTGTCCGAAACCACCTCCCACACCGTCTTCTTCGGGTCGATCCCGCCCCTGTTCTGGTCCACATAGGACAGTTTGACCGTTTCGCCGATCTTCACCGTCCCGTCGTCGGGCTCCTCCAGCCCGACGATCGTCTTGAACAGGGTCGTCTTGCCGACGCCGTTCGGCCCGATCACGCCGACGATGCCGTTGCGCGGCAGGTCGAACGAGAGCCCGTCGATGAGCACCCGGTCGTCGAAGCCCTTGCGCAGCTTCTCGACCTCGACCACCACGCTGCCCAGCCGGGGCCCCGGCGGGATTTGGATCTCCTCGAAGTCGAGCTTGCGGTGCTTGTCGGCCTCCGCCGCCATCTCCTCGTAGCGATCCAGCCGCGAGCGCGACTTGGTCTGGCGCGCCTTGGCGTTGGACCGCACCCACTCCAGCTCGGTCTTGAGCCGCTTGGCGAGCTTCGCGTCCTTCTTGCCCTGGACCTCCAGACGCTCGCGCTTCTTCTCCAGGTACGTCGAGTAGTTGCCCTCGTAGCCGACCACCCGGCCGCGGTCCAGCTCCATGATCCACTGGGCCACGTTGTCCAGGAAGTACCGGTCGTGGGTGACGGCGAGGACGGCGCCCGCGTACTTGGCCAGGAACTGCTCCAGCCAGAGCACACTCTCGGCGTCCAGATGGTTGGTGGGCTCGTCGAGCAGCAGCAGGTCGGGAGCGGACAGCAGCAGCTTGCACAGCGCGACCCGGCGGCGCTCGCCACCGGACAGGTGGGTGACCGGCTCGTCCGGCGGCGGGCAGCGGAGGGCGTCCATCGCCTGCTCGACGGTGGAGTCCAGCTCCCAGGCGTCGGCGTGGTCGAGCTCCTCCTGGAGCTGGCCCATCTCCTCCACCAGCTCGTCGGTGTACTCGGTCTCCATCAGCCGGAGGACCTCGTGGTACCGGTCGAGCTTGACCTTGACGTCGCCGAGGCCCTCCTCGACGTTCTCCCGGACGGTCTTCTCCTCGTTCAGCTCCGGCTCCTGCATGAGGATGCCGACGCTGGCGCCCGGCTGGAGGAACGCTTCGCCGTTGCTGGCCTGCTCGATCCCCGCCATGATCTTGAGAACGGTCGACTTGCCGGCGCCGTTCGGGCCCACGACGCCGATCTTGGCACCGGGGTAGAACGCGGTGCTCACGTCGTCGAGGATGACCTTGTCCCCGACGGTCTTGCGCACCTTCTTCATGGTGTAGATGAACTCGGCCATACCAGCGATCGTAGAGTGAGCCGATCCGCGCCTTCACGCCGGTCACCGTCGCACTACCGAATGTCAGCCACGGATCACCGCGAGAACATCAACTTCTCCTTTCCCCCGTCCGCTCCGGGAAGCCGCTTCGCGTGCTCAGGCGGAGGCCCTCTCCGCGACGTCGACGAGCGTGTTCACCTCCTCCCGCCCGCCGGCCCACAGCCCGCGGGGGTCCCGCACGGTGGTTCCTTCGCGCGGCGCCCGCTCGAGCGAAGCCGCGCACCGCGCGAGATTGGGACCGAGCGCGAAGGCCTCAAGCTCAGGTACAGCCCGAGGTACGCCGTCCTGCTCGAACTCACTGGTGTAGAGCCGCCCGTGCGCCATCACCGGGTCGCCCTTGGCGAGGCACTGGTGCGCGGACCGGGCCAGCTTCCGCCAGCAGGTCACCCGGATGGAGAACCGGCGCCCGTCGCCCCACTCGGCCTTTTCCTTGTCGTACCGGCGTTCCGTGCTGCGCAGCCAGAACGAGACGACGTCGTGCCCGTTGTCCCCCACCTTGCGCAGCTCCGGCTCGCTGGTGACGTATCCGGTCACCGTCACCCACGTCTCGCCCACGGCCATCACCCTCATCCCCTTCGGTTCGCCTGTGCCGCCGGGCCGTGCCCGGTGGCCGATGTCCTCAGCCTGCCGTGGCGGAAGGGTCCGCGACGGGGCGCGGCGAAATCTGTGGACAACCACAGTCGTTGTGGACAGACCGGCGATGCGCAAGGCCACGAGCCCGGGATTGTCGGGGCGCCGTGCCAGGCTGTGCTACTCCCGCCTGCCCTCGGCCAGCTTCTTGAGCATCGCGTTGTAGGCGGCCAGTTCCGCACCACCGGAGGAGTCCTCGCGGCGGTCGGCGCGCTTGGCCTCCCGCTCGTCCTGGCGGGCCCACTGCACCAGCAGCGCGATCAGCACCAGCAGCACCGGCACCTCGCCGGACGCCCACGCGATCCCCCCGCCGAGCCGCTGGTCGGTGAGCAGGTTGCCGACCCACGGCAGTTTCAGCTGGGTGTAGAAGGACTGCCCGATGATCGTCTGCATGTTCATCAGGATCACGCCGAAGAAGGCGTGGAACGGCATCGAGGCGAACATCAGCCCGAGCTTGCCCAGCGGCGGCAGCCGCCGGGGCGCGGGGTCGACGCCGATCAGCGGCCAGTAGAAGACGTAGCCCGAGAGCAGGAAGTGCGCGTTCATCGCCAGATGCGCCCAGTGGTAGTTGAGCGCCGCGTCGAACAGACCGGAGAAGTAGAGCCCGTAAAAGGAGCCCACGAACAGCACCAGCGCGACCAGCGGATGGGTCAGGAACCGTGAGACCGGCGAGTGCACGAACGCCAGCAGCCACTCCCGCGGCCCCGGTGGCGCGTCGCGCCCGGCGGGCGGCAGCGCGCGCAGCGCCAGCGTCACCGGGCCGCCCAGCACGAACAGCACCGGCGCCACCATGGACAGCAGCATGTGGGTGCCCATGTGCACGCTGAACATCGCGGGCGCGTACCGGCCGATGCCCGAGGACGTCGCGATCAGCAGCACCGCGCAGCCGGACAGCCACGCGACGAGCCTGCCGACGGGCCAGGCGTCACCACGGCGGCGCAGCCGCCGCACCCCGGCCAGGTACAGGACGGCGAGCACGATGGCCGCGGTCCCGTACAGCAGGTCGAACCGCCAGTCGAACAGCAGCCGCAGGAAGGTCGGGGCGTGTTCGAGCGGATAGCCGATGAGCAGTTCGACGGTGGAGAGCTGGGAGGCCGCGTCCGCCGGGGGCGGTGTCCTGGCGAGCCCGGTCGCGATGCCGATCGTGACGAACATGATCAGCACCTCGACCGCGGCCAGCCGCAGCAGCTGCCCGCCACCGGCGCCGTCGACCAGTCCCTTGACACCGCGCTGACGCTGCTGCTGGCCGAACACGCCGAGCAGCAGCAAGGCGACGACCTTCGCCACCACGAGAAGGCCGTAGTCGGTGGTGAACAGGTCGTTCAGCCCGATCCGCACCAGCGCGTTGACCACGCCCGAAACCGCCATCACGATCCAGCAGGCCAGCGCGAGCTTGGAGAACCGGACCGCGGCCAGCTTCAGGTTCGCGCCCCGCCGCCAGCCGAGCGCGAGCACGGCGACGAGCCCGCCGACCCAGAGCGCGGCCGCGACAAGGTGGTACAGCAGGCTGTTCGTGGCCAGATCGTGGGAGCCGCCGCTGGCCGAGTGCCCGGTGACCGCGACCGGCACGAGTCCCCCGACGGAGAGGAAGAACAGCACCGCGGTCCAGCCCCAGGACAGCGCGAGACGGCAGCCGAGCGCGACCAGGACCGCGATCAGCGCGGTCCACAGCCAGGCCTTCGGCTGCTCGATGGCGTCGACGAGGTCGAGCAGGGTCTGCGGCGCCAGCACCTCCCGCAGCGGCTTGCCCGCGCCGTCCGCGGCGGTGAACACGACGGAGGCGATCGAGGCCGCGAACCAGACCCACGCCGCGATCCCCGCCGCCCGCAGCGCCCCGTAGCCCTCCGCGGCGAGGGTCCCGGACTTCTGCGGCGGCACCAGGAACGCGGCCAGCAGCAGCGAGCCGATGCAGAGCACCGACGACGCCTCGGCGAGGATCCGCACCACCGTGACGCCGTACCGGGTGACGACCCCGGGATCGGGCAGCCCGGCGATCAGGTACCCCGCTCCCCCGGTCAGCGCGACCAGCCCGACCGCGACGACCGCGGCGATCACCACCCCGACCGTCAGTAGCGGGAGCACACTCGCCTTGCGCTGCGCGGGTTCGGCCGGTTCGGTCACGGGATTCGACGACACGCCACGAGGGTATGCCGTCCGGAGCACGGCCCGATGAGCCGGTGTGGCTCGCCGAGGGGCAGGTCACCCGACGGGAGAACGCACCGCGAGCGGTGCCCAGAGCACCACCCGCGTGCCGTGCCCCGGGGCGGATTCGACACTGGCGCGGCCGCCGACCTCGGCGAGCCGCCCGATGATCGACCGGGCGATCCCGAACCCCGGCCGCCGCGCGTCCGCCGCGAACCCGGCGCCGTGGTCGCGCACCACCACGCCGACACCGTCCGCGGTCTCTTCCACGCAGATCACCGCCCGCGCCGTCCCCGCGTGCTTGAGCGTGTTGCGCAGGGCCTCGCGAACCGCGTCGTGCAGGGCGTCGACGGCGGTGGCCGGGAGCGTGCCGGGCGCCGACACCGTGACGACCTCGGCGCGCAGCCCCTCGGCGGCCATGTCCGCGGCGAGCGCGTGCAGCCGCTGTTCCAGCCCTTCCCCGGGCGCGGCGGGATCGGTGCCCAGGGACAGCCGCAGCCGCCGGGCGTGCGCCCGCGCGGTGCGGCGGACCTGGTCGAGGCTCGCCACGGGATCGACGGCGTCGGCGGGCGCGGGCAGCGCGAGTGACTCCATGACCTGCAGGACGGTGTCGTGCACGTCACGGCGATGCCGCTCGCGTTCGGCGGCGCGCCCCCGCTGTTCGCCGAGCCCGAGCGCGAACCGGAACGACACGCCCAGCAGGACGACGACCGCGAGCGCCGTCAGCAGCGCCGCGAGCAGGGTGAGCAGTTCCACCGACGGTGGCGGCCCGGACCGCCACCACGCCGCCGTCGCGTACCGCAGTGCCACGGCGGCGCCGATCGCCACCGCGCCGGCGAACGCGCCGCGCAGCAGCGTCCACATCATCACCGTGCCCAGCAACGGCGGCCAGGTCAGCGAGACGACGTCGGAGAAGTGCCCGGCGGGGGCCAGCGAAGCGGCCCCGAGGTTGAGTAGCAGCGCGTAGCCGCTGTCGGCGATCGGAACCAGCTTCAGGCTCGACGGACGGCGCCCCGACCAGCGCAGCACCCAGCCGATCTCGGCAAGGTCCGGCACGAGGCACAGCGCCGCGACCGGCCACAGCGCGGGAACGACCTCGACCGACCACAGCGACTGGACCAGGAAAGCCAACCGGAACACCACCGGCACGAGCACCAGCCACGAAGCCGCGGCGTGGAGCGCTTTGGCCGGGATCCCGTCCACGCGGCCGGCCCCCACGCCGCCGAGCAGCAGAACCCTCACGACGTCTTCCTCCCCCGGACCGAGGACGCGTCCTCGATCAGCCGCCCTGAAACTGCGAGCCAGCCGCATTCATCTCAGTTCATCGCGGTCAGCTTGCCGTCCGGGCGCCGGGGTGTCAACGGCACACGGGCGCGCGCACCCGCTCTCGACGGCGGACCCGGTGCGCCGCCAGCGCGGCGGGCACGATCAGCGCGGCCATCACCGTGACGAAGACGAACGACACCGACAACGACGTCACCTGGGCGATCCCGCCGACGATCGGCGGACCGGCGAGGAATCCCGTGTAGGCGATGGCGGTGACGAACGCCAGCTCCCGCTCGCCGCCGGTGCCGTCGGATCGCTTCCCCGCGTCGCCCGCCAGGCTCAGCGCCAGCGGGAAGGCGGCCGCCAGCCCGGCACCCGCGAGGGCGAAGCCGAGGTAGCCGAAGACCGGCGAGGGGACGACCGCGGCGCAGAAGAAACCGAGCGCGGCGACCGTGGCACCCGCCACGAGCGACCGCGTGGCCCCGAACCGGCGCTGGGTCCAGGCACCGCCGACCCGCGCGATCGCCATGGCCAGCGCGAAGCCGGAGAAGGCCAGTGCCGCGGCGCCCTGATCGACTTCGTGCGCGGTCACCATCAGCAGCGCCGACCAGTCGGTGCTCGCGCCCTCGGCGATCGCCGAGCACAGCGCGACCGCGGCGAGCAGCCACAGCACCGGACGCCGGAGCGGGACGGGATAAGGGGACTCGACCGGGTTCTCGGCGTGCCGCGGGCGGGTCCCCGGCACGGACCGGATGACGACCAGCAGGACGGCGAACGCGAGCACGGCGGCCACGGTCAGATGCCGCGCGGGCGTCCAGCCGTGCCCCGCCGCGAGCGACGCGGCCAGCGAGGCGGCGAGCGCGCCGAAGCTGTACCCAGCGTGCAGGAGCGGCATGACGGCCTTCCCGCTGCTCCGCTCGACGGCGACCCCGGCGACGTTCATCGAGACGTCCAGCGCGCCGACGCTCGCCCCCATCGCGAACAGCGCCCCGCCGAGCAGGAGGACCGAACCCGCGAAGCCGACCAGCACGAGCGCGACGCACGCCGCGACCGTGCTCGCGGCGACCACCGCCCGCGCACCGACGCGCTCGATGAGCCGGCCCGAAACCGTGGCCGCGCACAGCATGCCGACGCTCGCGCACAGCAGGGCGAGGCCGAACACGCCCGGTTCGGCGTGGACCTGCGCGGCGATCGCGGGCGTGCGGGGCGCCCACGAACCGAAGGCGACACCGTCCAGCGCGAACACGACGAACACGGCGGTCCGATCACGCATGTTCTCCGCTCCCTTCCCCAGCCGAAAGTTCTTCGCCCAGAATGACTTAAGCGCTTCAGAAAGTCCATCTGCTTTCCGGTCGTCGCTGGTCGGAGCACTAGAATGCGGGGATGACCAGCACCAGGCGCCGCCGTCCGACACTGGACGACGTCGCCGACGCCGTCGGGGTGTCACGGGCCACGGTCTCGAACGCCTACAACCGGCCCGACCAGCTGTCGGCCCAGCTGCGCGACGAGGTGCTCCGGGCGGCGAAGAAGCTGGGCTACCCGGGGCCGAACCCGACCGCGCGCAGCCTCGCGACCAGCCGCACCGGCGCCATCGCGTTCATGCTCGACGCGTCGCTCTCGGCGGCCTTCTCCGACCCGGCGCTGACGATCACGCTCGACGCGCTCGCGACCGCCGTCGAGCCGGGCGGGCACGCGCTGCTGCTCCTGCCCGGCGGGGAGCACGGCGGCCCACCCGCCGAACGGGTCCTCACCGCGCAGGCGGACATCGCCGTCGCCTACTCGCTCGCCGACGACACCCCGGCGCTGGAGTCGGT
Source organism: Amycolatopsis samaneae (assembly GCF_039541975.1). Taxonomy (NCBI): domain Bacteria; kingdom Bacillati; phylum Actinomycetota; class Actinomycetes; order Pseudonocardiales; family Pseudonocardiaceae; genus Amycolatopsis; species Amycolatopsis samaneae. Next base: position 90,967 of record NZ_BAABHG010000017.1, on the reverse strand, counting down.
GGCCGCGCGCGGGCTGCCGCTCGTGGTCATCGACCAGCCGCTGGTCCCCGGTGCGGCGCGGGTGGGCTGCGACGACCGCGGCGGGGCCGCGCTCGCGGCCCGGCACCTGCTGGACCTCGGTCACCGCCGGTTCGGCATCCTCTCCGCACAGTGCCTTTCCGCGGTGCGGGGCGGGCGGATGACCGCCGAGGCGGCGCTGGCCAGCCCTTTCCACGACACGCGCGAACGGCTGCGCGGCTACCTGGACACGCTGGCCGGAGCGGGGATCGCGGCGTCCGAGGTGGCCGTCTGGGAGGTACCGGGGATGTCCACCGAGGCCGCGATGGCGGCCGCGTCGGCGCTGCTCCGCGAGACACCCCGGCCGACCGCGCTGCTGTGCATGTCCGACCAGCTGGCGCTGGGCGCGATGGCGGCGGCCCGGCAGCTCGGGCTCGACGTGCCGGGGGACGTGTCGGTGGTCGGTTTCGACGACACACCGTCGGCACGGTGGTCCGAACCGGCGCTGACGACGATCCGGCAGGACCTCGGGCTGAAGGGGCGGATCGCCGGGGAACTCGTGCTGCGGCTGCTGGCCGGAGGCGAGCCGCCCGAACCGGCACGCGTGACCGTGGACCTCGTCCAGCGGGAAAGCACCGGCCGCGCCTAGCAGTGCCGAAATCCGCCCGCAAGGCCATTCGCCGAATTGTGGACAACTCGCCCTGATCGAGCGAAGTCGAACTACTTGTCCACAGAAGTAGAAATGCGGGCTGACAACTCCCCGCAAACCCGTCATCGTGGAATCACACCTTCCACCGCGGGCTTTCACCCCGCACTCCACAAGGGGATTTCCTGATGATGTCTCGACGTTTCCCGGCCCTGCGCGCCCGCCTGCCCCGCTTGCTGCTGCTGACCACCGCCGGCCTGCTGGCCAGCGCGGGGATCGCCCAGGCGGCGCCCGCCGCGTCCACCCAGCCCGGCCCCGCCTGCAAGAAGGGCGAACTGTGCCTGTGGTCGCAGGAGCGCTACGGCGGCAACGCCCAGCGTTTCGACCTGCGTACCGCGAATCCCGAGGAATGCATTCCGCTGCCCGCCGATTTCGAAGGGCATTCCTTCGTGAATCTGCTGAGCCGGGACGTCACGGTCTACCAGAGCAAGGAATGCACGACCGAGGGCGACTTCATCACTTATCCGGGCGGGGGCACCTACGTACCCGGGGCGCCGTTCGTGGTCAGGGCGGTGAAGGTCTGGGAGTAGCCACCAAGCCGGGCCCGGCACGCCGCCGCTCCAGGGGGAGTCGACTCGCGGCGGCACCGGGCCCCGGGGCCGCTCCCCCGAAGCGGCCCCGCCCGTGGGCGCGCCGTTGCGGCGCGGCGCGCCCACGGGCACTCCCCGGACAGCCGCCGCGGGCCGCGGCGCGGCGGGCGCCCGTCCCGTCCGGACGAAAGATCACACAACTTCCGTCGGAGACCTGAAACGATTCGACGGTGTGGAGCGATCGAGAGGTTGGCGACGACTAAGCTGCGCTTGCTGGGCGACTGGCAGCAGCCGTCGGCGCGGGCCCTCGTAGCTCAGCTGGATAGAGCAAGAGCCTTCTAATCTCTAGGTCGCAGGTTCGAGTCCTGCCGAGGGCACAGCGTGCCTGGTCAGGGCTTTTCCTGACCAGGCCGCACGCCTCCAGCGCAGCGCGATGGTCTACTTATGGTCCACTGCCGCGCCACAGCACGCCCGACGGTGCGCGATGACCGCACCGTCCACAATGCTCACCATCGGCGATCGTGTGATCACCGGCACACGACATCACGCGCGCCGCATCGCCATCCGTTCCGGGGCAACCGAGCACTGGCGCACCTCATGGATGCCCGATCACATCCCGATCGCAACGAAGCGATAACAGCGACGGTGACCGCCGAGCTCGTCCAGACGGCCACCATCCTCACCGAACGACTTCAGCACGAGTTCGGCGCGCTCGCCGCCGAACTCAATCTCGGATGGCGTGACGCGGCCGCACGGCTCCTCACCGAACCGCATGTCCTCGACCGCCGGTTCCATATCCTCTCGACCGGGTGCTGATGGGAACCGGTGTTCGCCGCGTCCGCCGGCGACCCGATCGACGCCGCGCGCGAGCTCCTCGAGGACCACCGGTGAGCCGCCGCGCGGCGGTGCGGCGCCTGATGGTTCATCGCGCGTAGGTGGTGCTGCTCGCCGTGGCGCTGCTGTTCCTCGTGCTGGTGCTGCCGCCGGTGTGGTTCGCACTCGGCGGGACACGGGCACCCGGCCTCGCGGCCGCAGCAGGTTCCTGGCATACGCCATCGACGCTCGGTAACGCCCTCAGTGGTCTACGCGACATCCCAGCACTCCCTGTCGAGAAAGGCTGTCATGTCCGAATCCACTCCCGAGCCCGCCGACGTACCGAGACCGCGGACCGCGAAGAAGCGGTGGCCCTGGTTCGTCGGCGGAGGTGTACTTGTACTCGCCGTGATCTTCGTTGTCGTCGCTGCCGCAGTCGCCGTCGGACGCAACGCCGTCCCGACCACTCCGGCGCAGAACGCCGCTCCCCCGTCAATGGCGCCGCCGCCGAATTCGGCCTCACCGTCGCCACCGTCCGGCGCTTCGAAATCCGGGTTCCTGCCGAAGAAGATCGGCGAACGCGCCGGCCTCGCCACTCCGGACGACTCCGAACACATGATCACCTTCTACATCACGAAGATCACGGTCGATCCGAAGTGCACGTCGTCGTTGTCGCGCCCATCTGGGAAGCACACGATTCTGCTCGACGTATCTGTGCAGACGGAGAACTTCTCGTCGCCGTCGGACCGGTCGAATGTTTCGGCGGTGCTGAACCCGTTCGCGTTCCAGACTCGGGGATCGGATGGGACGACGCACACGGCGAAAGCTGGAACGTGTGTACCGGATCTGAAGGCAATGCCGACCGAGTACGCGCCGAACAGCAAGTACGTCGGCCAGATCGAGCTTGAGACGGAAGACAAGTCTGGTGCGTTGCTCCTGGCGCCGGGTGGTTTGTCAAACAGTTCCGGGTGGGAGTGGCAGTACTGAGCACGCACGGCGACGCCCCGGCACCAGTCCGGTAGGCCGGGACGTCGCGTGAGGTTCCGGGTCGGTCATCGACGATGGCGGTAGTGAAAACGCGCCACGCTTCACAGCGGACGCCGAAGTGACCGCCGGTCTGGTCCTTGGTGGCTCGTACGCCTACGGTTTGCCGAGTGCCCGGATGCTTGCGGTGTAAGAACTTTTGTGGTGACTAAACTGCCGGGTCCAATGCGGCCGGGCGCCGGCGCCGAGAGGTCCATACCAGCCAGGCCAGTACCAGCACGAGGTTGGCGAGCCAGCCGCCCAATCCGACGATGGTCATGTACGCGGTGGGGCCGATCACGTCGGGATACAGCGGCAGCAGGGCGACCTTGAGGAGCCGGCTGGAGAAGGCGTCCATCGTGAGCGCGAAGCTGCAGAGCATGAGCCACCTGTGCACCTTGACGTTCCCACGGCGCACGGCCACGACGCCGACCACCGTGGTCGCCACCCAGAGCACCTCGAGCGCGACCCGCGACGCCCATGCGAACCACGGAGGTTCGGCGATCATGGGGAGCAGCACCGCGGCGAGCCCGGCGCTGGGCGCCACGCCGCCGACGAGGTAGACCCGGCCGATCCAGCGGTGGACGCGGGGATGCCGTCGATGAAGCCACGGCCACACCTGGAGGACGACCGTCGTGACCGCGATCGTGCCGAACGTGATGTGCGCGATGAGGATCGGGTACTTCAGTGGATACTCGGGCGGCAGTGCGGCGGTCGCGATCCGGGGGTCGAAGGTGATGTAGGTCGACCAGGAGTAGACCAGCGCCGCGGCGGCGATCGCGGCGAGGGGCAGTATCCAGGGGCGGCGCCACCAGGCGGTGGCGGCACCCGGTTTGTCCGCGGGCGATGTCGACTGGGGTGGCACCTGTGTGATGCTCATGGGATCGTTCGTTCCTTCAGCTGTAACGGCGCGGGCTGACGCCCGTCGGTTCCGATGGATGCGTGAGCTCGGCCACGCCGGCAGGATGCCGGCTCGCGATCCGCCGCCCCTCCGGACCGGGACCTCACCAACCCTCGGGAACGCCATGACGCGGGCGCTCTCTCAGGAGGTGTCCGAGAACCGGCTTCTTTTGCCACCAGGGCAGGGCAGCGGGGCGCGTCCGGATGCGTTCAGCGCGAGGCCATGGTTCTCGTGCTGGGTATGGACACATGAGAGAGCGAGAGCGCTTTCAGGCACCCCATGTCCCCTCGGCTTGGTGAGCGAACGCGCGCACCCATCGCGCTCAACTCGGTGCATCGCGGGCAGGGGGTTCCCGCGACCACGAGTGTGCAAAGTGGACAGTCGAGCCCTTGAACTCGGTCACGAATCGCTACACAGCGTTGAGTTCGCCGACCTGTCGGTAGCCCATCGGGTGGCATCGAGACGACAATGTGGGTCTCGATCGGGGATGTCGACACGGAAGGTATCCATACAACATATGGTGCTGCGCGTCGGACCTCTCGCCGTCTCCTCGATTGTCCGGTACGCGCCGGCCACGCACTGGAGCGCCGCCGATACCGGAGCCATCGTCATCCGGATCGAGAAAATATCACCAACCGAAAAGCAGAATTGACAATTCAAAACCCCAGAGGGTTATCCGGAACCCGATTTCCCCATACCGCGCGGAACAAGAAGTTCGGCAGGCCGGAAATGTGGGAGTATATCCGAGAGAACGGAACACAGGAGTTCCCGGAGGTGAAGTGCGCAGTGCGTCGCAGTCGACGGTCGCGAGTGTTCAGCGAGTCGACGCCGATCGTCAAGGTCGCACTGGAGGAACGAGTAGCCGGGACCACCAAGCCATACTGGCCCTACGCCGACCACGATGAGGTGATCGGCGCAGGGCAGCATGGTTTAACCGGCTTCAACGCGCAGGTGGTCCACCTGCGCACCGGCGAGTCGAGCTACTTGCCGATAAGGGCCAGCAGGCTGCGGCAACACGGTCATCCCGCGGAACATTCACCAGGCGGAGCACTCGACAAAGGAGACGGGCGAAGCAACGCCGTCATATCCACGCTTCGAGCACCGGTGAGCGAACCATCGCACACTTCGGGTCCTGGCGAATCCTTCGCACAGACTACCGTCGCCCTCATCGAGCCTATCGCGACGCAGACGACGCAGGTCGCGGCTTGTCCTTCTTCTCGATCACTGGGGGTTTTGGGCATCACCCAACGCGCCAAGTGCCGACCAAAGCCTGAGCAACCCCGGCGAGCAGGGAAGCAGGAAACGAACCTCTGCCTACTTCTTGATCTCGTAGCGCAGAACGACCAGCCCGTTCCCGTACCCCGTGCCCTCGACCAGGTTCAGGTCCTTCCGATCCTCGAAAAGGCGCGTTCCCTTACCGCGGGTGGTCGGGCAGACCAGCATCCGGATCTCGTCGATCACGCCGGCGTCCAGCAGGGAGCGCATGAGCGTCAGGCTCCCCCACAACCAGATACCCTCGCCGTCCTGCTCCTTGAGCTCCCGGATGGTGGCGACCGGATCACGCGTCACGGTCGCGGCGGAAAAATCGCCCCACGGGGCCTCGTCCAACTTCGACGAAGCCACGAACTTGGTGAGGTTGTTGACCTTCTTCCCGAAGTCGCCCTGGTCATCGGCGTAGGGCCAGTAGTCCTTGGACTGCTCGTACGTGTTCGCGCCGAGGATCACCGTGTCGACCGAGTCCATGAACTCCATCATGTTCGCCTCGTAGGCGCGGTCACTCTTCTCCGAAAACGGTTCAACGGTGACGAAACTGAGCCCGCCGTCCTCCTCGGCGACGATGTTGTCAAGGGTAACCCATTGCTGAACTGTGAATTTTCGCATGGCGCCCATCGTAGTACAACCGAGTCCTCCTGACTAGTTGTAATGCAATTCTTTGAGTGACGAACACCCACATGGATGACGCCGCCCGAACGTCCGGGAAGATCGTTCGAGCGGCGTCAGCCAGTGCGCGCGCAACACCATTGCCCGGTGTTGCCGGAAATTGAATCAACCACCGGTAAACAACGAAGGCGATCTCGCCGGTTACCGGTGCACACCACGCGTGCGGCGCGTCGGCGCCGAACACCACGGCGATGTGGAAAACAGATCATTCTCGGCCGGAAAACACCGCCGTCATCGCGGCCTGCAAATCCGCGACACCACCCACCGCGGAGAACCTGCCCACCGCGGTCATCGCCGATACCGTCCGCGCGATCGCGCACGCCGAGCCGTGCGTGATCGACGGCACCAGCCGCGACCGCCGCAGATCCGCGATCGCCTCCCGCTGATACGCCGAAAAGCCGGCGGTGTCCACGTCGCCGCGAACGGGAACGGATCCCTTCAGGAGGTTGAAAGCCCGCTGGCCGGGGGCGCTCGCGACGGTCTCCAGCCAGCCGTTCGCTCCTGTCACGTTGGGAGCGTTCTTGGGCAGCGCGAACCCGTCGCCCAGCCATTGGAAAGTTCCCTCGGCGCCGGGAAACGGCTGATACGCGTAATCACTGAGCCCGTTGCGCTCCAACTCACCGACAACCCAGTCCCCCAGGAACAGGTAGCCCGCCGAGCCGCTGCTCAACAACTTCGCCGCGTCCGGCCAGCGCAGGGTGTCGCGGTCCGGATTCGAGTACGACAGCAGCAGCTCGAAACGCTCCAGCACCACGGTGACGTCGCCGACGGACCAGTCGGCCTCCGCGGTCCACAACGTTTCGAACCGTTCGGGCCCGAGTTCGGCGAGCAGGAGTCCCTCGAGCAGTTCCAACTGGTTCCAGTTCGCGCCGAGCGCGAGCGGGTGCTCGATGCCCGCGGCGCGGAGCGCGTCCAGGTGGTGGACGAACTCGTCGAAGGTCGCGGGCCGGTCGTCGAGTCCGGCCTTCGCCAACGCTTCCCGGTTGCTCCACAGCAGTAGGCGGTGGAGGCCCGCCGGGACACAGTAGATCCTCCCGTCCAGGGTGATGCCGTCGAGCAGGCCCGGCGGCAGGAGGTCGAAAAGACCCCACCGCGCGAACTGCTCGTCGAGATCCGCGAGCTCTCCGGCGGCGACGTGGTCCACCACTTCGCCGCCGGGATGCACCTGGAACCCGTCCGGCGGGTTGTCCCGCAGCCGGCACCGGAGGGCCTCGGCCGGATCCGCGAACCCGCCGCCGGCAACGGGATTGACGAACTCCTGGCCGGGACACCTTTCCTCGAACACCGCGACGAGGGCGTCGACCGCCGCCTTCTCGACGGCCAGGTCGGGGTTGCCGTCGGTCGCCCAGGCGAAGACCTCGACCCGCTGTGCCGGCCCGGTACTCATGCCGCCCTCCGCTCCCCGCCGACGTCGCGGGAGGCCGGGTCGTCACCGGGTGCCGGGGCCAGCGCCACCGGCTTGTCCCGCTTGCGGCCCCACCAGCGCATCGCGGGCGTCTCCACGAACCGGAACAGCAGCCATCCACCGAGAATCGACATGGCGAAGAGACCGAGCAGGACCAGGATGCCGACCGGTACGGAGTACCTCGCGCCGCCCGTCACGGCCCGGAAGTAGAAGACCGTCACCATCTGAACGAGGTAGAAGGCAAAGGAGATCTTGCCGAGAAAGACCATGACCCGGCCGCGCAACATGGTGCGCTTTCCCTCCAGGTCCGCGTTGGCGAAGGCGCCCACCACGAGCCCGATCGGGGCCAGGGTGACCAGGTTGAGCGCGAAGTTCGCCGGTACGAACAGGGTGACGACGTAGCTGACCGCCAGGATCACCGTCGCGAGCAGCGGGCCGACGCGGATCCACTTCCGCGCGAGAACGATCCGCGCGACGAACATGCCGAGCACGAACTCGAACAGGCGGCCCGCCGGGAAGAGGTAGCCGAGCCAGTACTGCAGATCGGCCAGCAGCGGCGGTCCGGGCGTGGTCTTACCGGGGATGATGGTCATCAGGGCCACCTGGTAGACCGCGAGGCCGGCGACCATCGCGCCCGCCCCGATCCACAGCCCGCGCGTGGACAACCGGGAGATCGGACGCAGGAGCAGCGGGAAGCACAGGTAGAAGAACAGTTCGGCGCACAGCGACCAGGCCGGCACGTTCATCGCCTGGCTGATCTTGAAGTCCGGGAACCACGCCTGCACCAGGAACAGGTTGGGCAGCCACACCCGCCAGGTGACGACGCCGCCCGCGAACAGGAGCATGGCCAGCACCCACATGACGAGGTGGTTGGGGAAGACCTTCGCCAGCCTGCGGCGGTAGAACGTGCGCACCGAACTGCCGGGCCTCGCCGACCAGGTGAGCACGAATCCACTGAGGACGAAGAAGAAGGAAAGCCCGACGAAACCGCTGTAGGAGAAGAGCTCCGAAACCCGCTGCGCGACCGAGTCGTCGGCGAACGGGGTGATCATCGGCCAACTGAAGTTGAGCGGGTTGACCATCAACGTCGCGTGGAAGAGAAAGGTCCCGATGGCGGCGATGAACCGCAGCCCCGTCAACGAGTTCAACGCCGTCGACGGCTGTGCTTTCGCGCCACCGGAGCCAGGGGCGACGGGCGCGAGTTTCGCCCTGTCGCTGTTATGGTCGCTCACGACCCACTCCTTTGCTGACCGGCCTGTTCTTTGGGGTAACGGTATGTTTTCGGGACCGGTACCGGCGCCTTCGCGATTGCTGGTTCGCCCCGGTGCTCGGCGGTGCGGCGTTCCGGCGAAAATCGGATCGACACGATGCCGCGGAAGGCGTCATCGCGTCGAGTACGAAGAATTCCGAGCACCGCCGCCGTCACGGCCGGCGAGTCACTTTCGTTCCGCCGCGGCCGCCACATCGCGGGGCGCGGCCGGTTCCGGTTCCGGTGCCTCGGACCCGATCGGCTTGACGTGGCGCACGGTGGCGTACACCGCGACCGCGAGTACCACCAGCGTGACCGCGCATCCGATCGCGACACCGTTGAGCGCGCTGCCGAACGACTCGCGAGCCGCCGTCACCAACTGAGCGCCCAAGGAAGGCTCCAGTGTGCCGGACGCGGCGACCGCGCCACTGAGATCCTCCCTGGCGGCCGCCGCGGCACCGTCGGGGACACCGGGCGGCACGCTCATCCAACTGGTGTAGAGCACGGTGGCCAGGCTGCCGATGGCGGCGATGCCCAGTGCGTTGCCGAGTTCGCCCGAGGTGGTCGTGAGGGAACCGGCCGCACCGCTGCGTTCCGGCGGCGTCGCCCACATGGTGAGCTGGTTGCTGATCGCGGGGACCGCGCTGACGCCGCCATAGATGAGGCACACCCCGACGATGACGATGACCAGCCCGCCCGACGGCGGGACCCGTGAGACGACGAGCATGCCCGCGGCGCTGATCAGCAGTCCGCCGATGAGCACCCAGCCCGGCCGCAGCCGAGTGGCCATGGGGACGAAGAACTGGACGCAGACGATCAGCACCAGCGTCGGGACGACCATCCACAGCCCCGAAGCGAGCGGGCTGAGTCCCTCGACCAGTTGCAGGTACTGGGCGATGAGCAGGCCGCTGCCGGCCAGGACGATACCGGTGACCATCAGCACGGCCAGCGCGCCGACGACCGCCGGGATCCTGAACAGCGTCACGTCGACCAGCGGATCGGGCAGGCGGCGCTGGCGGCGGACGAACACCACGCCGACGAGGACGCCGACGACGGCGACCACCACCGGCGTCACCTGCCAGCCGTTCCTGGCCAGTTCCTTGAGCCCGTAGATGATCCCGAGGATCGAGACCAGGGACAGCGCCACGCTGGCGAGGTCGATGCGGGCGGCGTTCTCGTCGCGGGACTCGGGCAACAGTGCCCGGCCGGTCATCAGCAACAGCGCCATGAGCGGAACCGCGATGAGGAAGATCGAACCCCACCAGAACGAGTTCAGCAGCAGCCCGCCCACCGTGGGCCCCAGGCAGAGCCCGACCACCCCGGCCGTCGTCCAGATCCCCATGGCCTTGGCCATCTGCTTGGGGTCGGGGAACATCGTCCGGATCAACGCCAGGGTGCAGGGCATGAACGTCGCTGCGGCCACCCCGAGCCCGGCGCGCGTGACGATGAGCATCATCGGACTGGCCGAGAACGCCGCCGTGGTCGAGAAGACGCCGAACACGGCCGCCCCGATCAGCAGCAGCCGGCGCCTCCCGACCCGGTCGCCGAGCCGTCCCATCGTGACCAGCGACGCGCCGATCATGAAGGCGTAGATGTCGACGATCCACAGGCTCTGCAACGCGTTCGCGCCCAGGTCCACGGTGATGTGGGGCAGCGCGAGGAGCATCACCGTGAGATCGAGGAACGCCACCATGGTTGGCATGCTCAGTGTCGCGAGGCCGATCCATTCGCGGGCCCCGGCCCGCGCGGGGCGGGCCTCACTGGTGAACTCCGTGACCATCGAGGTCTCCCATCCTCCCTGTCAGCGCGCCTGGTGGCGCCGGTGCTCGTCGGTCAGCCGCTCCAGGACCGGAACCAGCTCGCTCGGGCTCGGCGTGGCCAGCCAGTCGGTGCGCAGCCGGTCCGCCGCCCGCTGGAACGACGGCTCGGACAGCACTCGCTGGATCTGCTCCCGCATCTCCAGCGGGTCCGGCTCGCTGACGTTCATCACGAGACCCGCTCCGGAGTCCGTGACGTACCGGGCGAGCGCGGGCCCGAGGGTGTAGCGCGAACGGCCGAGCCGCTCACCCGACCCCTCGGCCGTCGTCGAGATCTGGTGGCCGACGAAGTCGACGACGATCTGCCGCACGCCGTTGGCGATCGCGGGCATGACGGTGCCCATGCCGCCGTGGTGGATGAGCAGGTCGCAGGTGGGCATCAGCTGGTTGAGCGGGACGAAGTCCACCACCCGCACGTTGTCCGGGATCTTGTCGACCTGCGAGAGCTGGTTCTTGTTGAGCGTCGCGACGACCTCGATGTCGAGCACCGAAACGGCTTCGAGCAGCGCCTGGATGTGCGCCCATCCTTCGGCCATGAACGACCGCTCGGACAGCCCCAGCGAAACGGCGACCCTCGGACGTTCCGGCCGGGGGTAGATCCACTCGGGCACGACCTCCTGCTTCGAATGCGGGATCCAGCGCACCGGCAACGTCCGCGCGGAGACCTCCGGGCCGACCGCTGTCGGCTGCGAGTTCACCGTCCACTGCCCGACCAGCAGTTCCGTGTCGACCTCGACGCCGTAGCGTTCGGCCATCGGCCGCACGCTTTCGGCGATCAGGTTGTCCACCACCGGACCGCCCGGCCTGGTGTTGGCCTCGGCGACCAGGTCCATGCCCCGGCAGAACACGTCCGGGCAAGACCACCACCGGGCGTGCGCCGCGCCGCTCACCCGCGCCGCCACCGCGCCACCGGGCGTCGACGGGTCCCACAGCACGAGGTCGGGCTGCCAGGTGCGGCAGAACTCCACCAGACCGTCCATGGCGGGCATCGGGTCGTCCGCGCTGCCGCGGTAAGGGAGGAACTCCCACATCGAGGGCACGTAGAACTGGGTCAGCACGTCCCAGTGCTCCCGATCCGGGTCGTCCGGGCCGAGGCCCAGCGTCTCGGTGATCCGCGCGAGGTCGGCCCGCTCCTCGACGTAGGGCCGCGCGGGTCCCATCAGCGGGGGCATGCTGTCGGCGTCGCAGATCGACACCGGGGTCAGGCCCATCGACGCGGTCTCCGCCGCGATCGCCGGATGGGACGCGATGCAGACCTCATGGCCCGCCGCTTTGAGCGCCCACGCCAGCGGAACCGGCGGGTACAAATGTGCCGGTGCCGGCCAAATGACGAACGCTACGCGCATTGTGGGACTCCTTAGACATTGCGTCGCTCTGGATCGCGTACGACCGCCATGCTGTCCCGAGGACATCCCGGCGGACCACCTCAGAACTGCGGTGTGCCGGGGCGCGGCGAGGGCGTGGACCCAGCCACAACGCGCGCGTTCTCGCCAGTCGTCGCCATTGGTGTTCCCTCGTTCGTTTTCAGGGCATTTGACCTGACGGTAGTGAGCGGCGAGCACCGCCGGTAGTCAGGAACGCACGTCCTCGGGTATGCGAAACGCATGTCGCCGGGCGCCGACACCGGTTCGGGCCCGGTTCCCGGCACGATCAGGGTCGCGACGTCCACGCCCGGCGGAAGGGCGAGGGCGCTCCCGGCCCAGGCGGCGACGGGCACCCTTCTTCTTTCAATGGGTCCGGTCTGGGAAAATGGTGCCGACTCTGGGCCTCATAGTATTCTGGATAAGGTCGGCCGAGCCCGTGATCCGATTCAGGGACAGGCTCGACTTTACCATTTACTGGATACTCACACAATCACGGATCGCGAAACCGGTCGAGGCCACAGAAAAGCGCGAAAGTGCGTGAGTGTCCGCACCACACCGTCTACGTGAATGGCAAGGTTACTCATGAAACCCGTGACACAGTTAGGCCGTAAACAGCCCGTGGTCGGCAGGATCTCGCCCTGCCGGCTCGTCGATCTCGCCGAGCACGCCGACGATCGCGGCCGCCTCACCGTCGTCCAGCCGGGCCGGGATTTCGACTTCGACGTGCGGCGGGCGTTCTACATTCACGATGTCCCGGCCGGGGCCGAGCGCGGCGCGCACGGCCATCGGCGGGAGTGCCAGCTGGTGATCGCGGTGCACGGCAGTTTCACGGTCGTCGCCTACGACGGCTTCCAGCGGGCGAACTTCGTCCTGGACAACCCGAGCGTTGGCGTTTATCTGGGGCCGATGGTGTGGAACGAAATCATCGATTTCACCCCCGGCTCGGTGGGCCTCGTACTGGCGTCCCAGGAATACGACGAGGCCGAGTACTACCGGGACTACGACGAATTCAACCGGGACGCGAGGGCATTGGCGGCGTGAGCCCCCGCGAAATGTGAAGAAGCCCAACGACGGTGACGCCGTCGTTGGGCTTCTTTCGCCTGATCGTCGGGAGTGTCCTCAGGTGCCCGCGGCCAGGCTGGCGGCCAACGCGGCCCGATCCACCTTGCCGTTCGGGTTGAGCGGCAGCTGCTCGAACGCCGTCACCCCCCGCGGGACCATGTAGCCGGGCAGGCTCGTCCTCAAGCCGGCGAGGAGGATTTCGGCGTCCTGGGCGACGCCGGTGTACGCGGCCTCAAGGTCCGGCTCGCCGTTCGAACCAGCCACGGCGACGACGAACGCGTCCCGCACGCCCGGCTGTGCCCGGAGCGCCGCTTCGATCTCGCCGAGTTCCACCCGGTAGCCGCGGATCTTGACCTGGTGGTCGAGCCTGCCGTGATGGACGAGCAGGCCGTCCTCGACCCGGACCCGGTCCCCGGTGCGGTACCAGTGCCGCTCGGTCAACGGCGCCGAGCCGTCGTAAACGTCGGCGCGTGCACCGTCGAAGGTGACGAACCGGCCGATGTTGTCCGCCGGATCCAGGTAGCCCGGGAACCGCTGCGGCCCGCGCACGCACAGCTCGCCGTCCTCCGCGGGCCGCCCGTCGTCGTCGATGATCAAGGTCTCCAGTTCCGGGTACCCGGTCCCGATCGGGACGGTGCCGTTCGCCGGACGCGGCCAGTCCCCGACCTCGTCCGGCAGCCGGTACCCGGTACAGGTGATCGTCACCTCGGTGGGGCCGTAACTGTTCTCCAGCGCGCTGTTCGTGGCCGCGGCCCGCCATGCCTCCGCCTGGCTCGTGGTCAGCGCCTCGCCGCAGAACACGCTCCACCGCAGGGTCGGCATGCTGCCGGGGGCGAGGCCGCGCAGCCGCATCGCGACCGAAACCACCGACGGCACCGAGCACCAGTGCGTCAGCCGCGCCCGGTTCACGAACCGCACCGGCGCGAGCACGTCGTTGCCGCCGGGCACCACCAACGTCGCGCCCGAGCCCCAGGCGAGGAACATGTCACGCACGGACGGGTCGAAGGTGAGGTCGAAGATCTGCGACACCCGCGCGCCCGGCCCCAGGTCATAGAGGGGAATCACGTAGTCGAGGTACGCGGAGACGTTGCGGTGCGGGATCGGCACGCCCTTCGGCGTCCCGGTGGAACCGGAGGTGAACAGGATGTAGGCGAGATCGTCCGGACCGGCCGTCGAGCCGGGCAGGACGGGTGCGGAGCCCTCGCGAAGCGTGGCCAATCCGGCGTCGGCCCGCACGACGGGCGCCGGAAAGTCTTCCAGCCCCGGCGTTTCCTGGTGCGCCAGCACCAGATCGAGCCCGGCCGCCCTGGTGATCGCGGCGTTGCGGGCCACCGGGAACGCGGGGTTCAACGGGACGACGGTGGCGCCGAGCCGGTGCGCCGCGAGGTATCCCGCGTAGGCCAGCGGGCTGCGCGCGGCCAGCAGCCCGATCCTCGACGGCGCGCCGCCGTGCCCGGCGACCAGCACCCCGGCCAGTCCACCGGCCAGTGCGTCGAGTTCGCGGTAGCTGAACCGCTCGCCTGCCACCTCCAGGGCGGTCTGGTCACCGAACTCCGCCACCGTGGCGGTGAACCAGTCGTCGAGAGTACGGGCGTCGTTCATGGGGATCCCTTCTCGGCTGTGCCGTCGATCGAGTTCCGGAGCGCCGCGTCACCGGCGGCCGCGGACCGGCGGTGCCGTCATCCGCCCGTCTCCGCCAGCAGCGCGTCGGCGGAGTCCGCGACCGCGGACAGCACGACCTCGGTGACCCCGCCGCCGATCCCGAAGACCGCGGCCTGGGCGCGAAGCCACTGCGCGCCGCCCGCCGCGAACCCGTCGGCTCCCTGCAGCTGGGCGCAGTCCGCCAGCACGCGCTCGGCGGTCATGCCCGCACTGGCCTTCAGCAACGCGGCGGCCGCGGCGTCGTGCCTGCTCGCCACCCGGTCGCCGAGTTCCCGGCACAGCGCGTGCAACTGCCGCACCGCCACCACGCACGCGGCGAACCGCTGACGCACGCTGTCGTGCCGCCACAGCGGCTCGTCCGACCGGGCGGGGTCTTCGAGCCCGGCCTTCGTGGCGGCCAGCGCGCGCCGGCACAGCGCGACCGCCCACAGGGCACCGGCGAGCCGTTCCACCGCGATCTGGCGGGCGAAGGCGGCCAGTCCCCGGCCCGGCCTGCCGACCAGGTGCTCGCGGGGCAGCCGCACGTCCTCGAAGGTCAGGTGACCGACGCCGGCACCGGCGAACAGCTCGGTGTCCGCGGGACGCGCGGTCACCCCGGCTGCCGAGGCGGGCACCAGCACCCAGGTGAAGTTGGTGAAGTGCCGTCCCGGGCGGTGGCGGGCCAGCACCAGGATCTGGTCGGCCTGGGTGGCGTTGGTGATCCAGCGCTTGCCGCCGCGGAGCACCAGCTCGTGGTCGCCGATGCTCACCTCGGTGCCGAGCGCGGTCAGGTCGGACCCGGCGGTGGTGTCGGTGGCGGCCAGCGCGGTCACCGAGGTCCCGGCGAGCGCGCCGGCCAGCGCCGCACCGGCCGGGCCGGAGCCGGTGGCCAGCAGCGGCACCGCGGTGGCCAGCTGGACGCACAGCGACAGCGTGGCCCCCACCGCCGCCTGGGAGTCCACTTCGGACAGTAGGCGGCCGAGGCCGGCGGGATCCACGCCGAGGGCGGGATCGCCGCCCCGGTACGCCGAGCGCAGCGCGCCCGCCGCGCCCAGCTCGGCCCAGATCTCCCGCCCGCCGCCGGTCAGCGCTTCGTCCGGGCCGGCGGGCAGGAGTCCGGGCAGCATGACGGTTCGCTCAGGCAAGACGCACCTCCGGGTCGAGCAGGGCCAGCCTGCCGTCCGCGAGCCGCAGCCGGTCGTTGCTGTAGTTCAGCGCCGCGGACCTCAGGTCGCGCAGTGCCCGCTCCAGGCCGGTGGGTGAGCCCTTCAGGTAGCCGTGTTGCAGGCCGACCGCGTCGATCAGGTCCTCCACCACCGCGTGGCACTGCTCGGCGGCGGTGATCTTCAGGGTGTTCAGCAGGAGCTGGTTGCGTGGTCGCGACAGATCGTCCGCCTCCACCACCATCTTCGCGGTCTGCCGCAGCAGGGCGTGCACGGCGTCCACGCGCTGCCGTGCCGAACCGAGCCTGCTCAGCAACAGCTCGGACTCGCGGTTGAACCGCCGGCGGCTGTCCTTGGCGCGCAACAGGGTCAGCACCCGTGACAGCGCGCCGCAGGCGGTGCCGAGCCAGCTCGCCGACCAGCCGAGATGGGCCAGCGGCGCGAAGACCTCGGACGCGATCCGCGCGAACCCGCCGTGTTCCCCGATGATCTGGTGGCCGGGCATCCGCCCGTCCAGCCGCAGCGGCGCGCTGTGGCTGGCACGCATCCCCATCGGCTGCCAGTCGCCCGTCGCGGTCAGCTGGAGCTGGTCCCGGCGCGCGTACACGAGCGAGACCTGGTTGGGCGAGGTGGCACCGGGACTGCGCATGGTGACGAGGAAACCGTCCGCGTGCGTCCCGCCGGTCACGATGGGCGCGAACCGGTCGACGACCAGGTCACCGTCGGAGACGTCGAGCTCGGCCTGTGCGCTGCGCAGGTGGCCGCCCTTGCCCGCCTCCGTGGTCACCGACGCCAGGTACTGCCGGCCCGCCGCGATCTCGGGCAGCAGTTCCTCGCGCAGCCGGGGGCCCGCGTGTCCCACCACCGCGGCAACCTGCTGGCAGTGCATCGCGAAGATCATCGCCACCGACATGTCGGCGCGCCCGATCCGGATGGCGGCGTCCAGCAGGTCGGTGACGCCGCCGCCGAGGCCGCCGTACGCACCGGGGACCAACAGCCCCAGCAGTCCGGTCGCCCGCATCTCGGCCAGCGCCTCCACCGGGAACGACGCCTCCTGGTCGTGGCGCGCGGCGTGCTCGGCGGCCACCTCGGCCACGCGCCCGGCGCGGGCCGTGACGTCGTCGGCGGGCGGTGGCCCGGCCGGCGCCGCACTCATGTGATCGCCTCGCTCCGCGAGACGGTGTCGAATCCCTTGTGGCGCTTGACGTCCATGATTCGCTCGCCGGCTTCGCTCATGCCGCGCGCTCACCGGGTAAGGCGATCGCGGCCTCCACCGCGCTCCACAGGTTGCCGGCGGTGGAGAAGGTGGCGTCGGTGAGATCTTCGTCGGGCAGGGAGACGTCGAAGGTGTCCTCGATGGAGAACAGCAGCTCGATGGACTGCATGGAGTCCAGCCCGAGTTCCCACAGGTTCGACTCGGGGGTGATCTCCCGCCCGTCCAGGAACCTCAGGAACTGGGTGAGCAGCTCGGTGAATCGCGGGTCCATGGATCATTCCTTTCCGGTGGCGCCAAGGCGAATCGGGGCACGCGTGAGCTGGACGCGCGAGGCGTGGACGACGGGCGCGCCGGGCAGGTCGCCGTCGACGACGATCTCCGCCGGGGCCGGATGGCCGAGGAAGGCCAGCAGGCTCGCGTGCAGCCCGTAGGCCCCGGTGTTGGGGACCGCCAGCAGGTCGCCCGGCGCGAGCCTGGGCAGCGGGACGCCGCGGGCCCAGGTGTCCAGGGGGGTGCACAACGGACCGACGACGGTCGTCTCGATCGTGTCGGCGGGATCGGGCGTGCCGTCGACGGTGACCAGGTGGGGTACCAGAGGCGGCAGCCTGCGCAGGCCGGACATGCCGCCGAGGTGGTTGATGCCGGACTCCAGGACGACGATCTCCCTGCCGTGCGAACGTTTCGTGTCGAGCACGGCCGTGACGAGCGTGCCCGCCGTGCCGACCAGATAGCGGCCCGACTCGAACGCGATCGCCGGGTTTCCCGCCCGCCAACCGGGCACGTCGTCGTCGAACAGTTCCTCCAGCCGTTCGCGCAGGCCGTCGAATTCGACCGCGGTTCCGGCGCGCGCGAACGGGGCGCCGAAGCCGCCGCCGAGGTCGAGCACCTCGATCCGGGCCCCCGCCGCCTCCAGTGCCGCCCGCAGGCGCGTGGCGGTACGCAGGGAGTGGCCGAACTGGGCGACGAGGTCGTCGGTGCCGAGCAGGTTCGTGCCCATGTAGAGGTGCAGTCCCACCACCGACGCGTTCGGCCTGCCCGCGAAACGCGCGGGCTCGGCCAGCACCCAGCCGGTGTCCGCGCCGAACTGGGAGGGCACCCCGGTCATCGCCAGCCGCTGGCCGGGTGTCGGCTGGTCGTCGTTGACCCGCAGGAGACAGCGCGCCTCGACGCCGAGCGCCGCGGCCGCCCTGTCCAGCTGGTCCAGCGCCGCCGGCGAGTCCACCGAGAACGTCCGGACACCCGCCCGCAGGGCGGCCGCCAGATCGGCGTCCCGTTTCCCGGGCCCGGTGTAGAGGGCGTCGGTGGCGGGCCAGCCCGCATCGAGCGTCGCGTCCAGCTCACCCGGCGAACACACCTCGGGTGCCGCACCGCCACTCCGCAGTGCACGCAGCAGCGCCGGGTGCGGGTTCGCCTTGAGCGAGTAGTAGAGGCCGCATCCCCCGGGCAGCGCCGCCCGCAGTCTGCGCGTGTTGCGCCGCACTTCGGCCAGGTCGTAGACGTAGGCAGGGGTGCCCACCCGGCGAAGCGCTTCCCGGACCGAGGGGGAGGTGGTGATCCGCTGGTCCAGCAACGCCTCAGACATGCCGTGCCTCCCTGATCAGGCCTGCCAGCCCCTTGCGGTCGACCTTTCCGTTGCGGGACAAGGGAAGAGCGTCGATGATCACGCATCGGCGAGGGATCTTGAACTCTTCGATCTGCTCCCGCATGTCGGCCAGCAGCTGCTCGGCGGTCAGCGTGCCGGTCGCCACCAGCGCGGCCGGTTCCCCCTCGCCCGGCGGCAGCACCGCCGCCGACGCGCAGCCGGGCACCCGGCGCGCGGCGGCCTCCACCTCGGTCGCGCTGACCCGGAAGCCGCGCTCCTTGTAGATGTCGTCCCGGCGGCCCGAGAAGTAGAGATAGCCGTCCTCGTCCACCCAGCCGTAGTCCCCGGTGCGCAGCTGCGGGAACAACCCCTCGGCCCGGGGGAACCGTTGTGCGGTCAGCTCGGGCCGCCGCCAGTAGCCCGCCATCACGTTCGGCCCGCGCACGACGATCTCGCCGACCTCGCCCGGCGGCAGGCGCCGGCCCGAGCCGTCCACGACGAACACCTCGGTTCCCGGCAGGGCGCGACCGGAGGATCCCGGACGGACCAGGTCCTCGTCCGGGGGCATGATAGTGGCCCGTTTGCACTCGGTGAGCCCGAACATCAGCTGCACCCGCAGGCCGGGGATCGCCGACCGCAGGGCGGCGAGCGCCTCGGCGGGCATGGCGGCGCCGGTGTTGGTGAGCAGCCGCAGGGCCGGGGCCCGCCCGCCCCTGGCCAGCAGCCGGGCCAGCGCCTCCGCCACCGCGGGCACCGCCGCCAGGACGGTCGCCCCGGCGCGCACGAGGTTGCGCGCCAGGGTCGGCCCGACCTCGGCCGGCTGCCCCAGCCAGACGTGCGCCCCGGCGACCGCGCCGAGAAACAGTTGGTAGAGCCCGTAGTCGAAGGACAGCGGGAGCGGCGAGTACACCACGTCGTCGTCCCGATAGGACAGTTGCGATTGGATGGCCCGCACCGCGAAGACGGCTTGCTGGTGCGTGCTGACGACGGCCTTGGGCAGCGAGGTGGTGCCCGAGGTGTAGATCAGGCACACCGGGTCCACCGCGAGCGGTTCGTGACCGGCGGGCGGGGTCCAGTGCCGCGGTTCGCCGGTGAACCCGATGTCGGTCAGCGCGGTGGTTTCCGTCGCGTCGATCCCCCTGGCCCGCGCGGTGTCGACCACCGACCGGTCGCTCCCGACGACGAGCGCGGGCTCGCAGTCGTCGAGCACGTGGGTAAGCGGCCGTCCGCGGACCTGCTCGTGCAGGAGGGTGAACGCCACTCCCACGCGCGCCGCCGCGTACAGCAGCGCGGGAGTCAGCGGGGTGGCGCCGGCCACCACGACCAGCCGGTCGCCGCGCCGCAGGCCCCGGTCCGCGAGCCAGCGGGCGAGCCGGTGGCTCGCGGCCGCCAGTTCGGCGTGGGTGAGGGTGGTCCCGCCGCTGGTCACCGCTGGCCGGTCGGGCCAGCGGGCGGCGGCGGCGTCCAGCAGGTGCGCCAGCAGGGTGGGCTGAGGGTTCACGTGGTTCCTCCCGTGGCGCCGGCCGATCCGGCGGCCAGCCGGCACAGGCTGTCGAGGTGGTGAAGGTTCTCCGGCAGCAGGTCGTCCGGGTCGAACTCCACGTCGAGCCGCTGTTCGAGGCGCGCCACGACCTCGACCAGCCGCATGGAGTCGAAGCCCGGCAGCAGGGTGAGTTCGGGCTCGGCGAGCACCCGCTCGGTGTTCGTGCCCAGCACCGCGGCCACGACCCCGGCCACGGTGTCGCGCACCTGGCCCGGCGAAGTGCCGCCGAACACCTCCCGGTCCGCGGTCAGTGCCTGTCCCAGCCGGTCCAGCAGTCCGGTCGGCTCCCGGCGGCCCCGCTCCGCCCGGCGCATCGCCAGGTAGGTCTGCTCGGCCAGCAGGTCCCATGCACGCAGATGCCGCTCGGCCTCGCCGGTGACCGGTGCGCCCGAGCGGGCCAGGAACCCGGCGTGCAGTTTGCGGGACCGGGTCAGCAGCCAGGTCTCCAGCGTGAGCCTGCGCAGCGCCGTCAGCCGGTCGGCGTGCCGGGCGTAGGCGTCCAGGTAGGGGGCGGGGTCGGCCACGTCGACGACCGGGGCGGCCGCGGGCACGGTCGCGGTGGGGGTCAGCACCACCACGTCGTCGGCGGTGGGGAGGTCGGCCCAGTCCAGCTCCCAGCGGCCGGGCACGGCGTTGCCCCACGGCGTCTGGTTCCGGTAGGCGTCGGTGATCACGGCGCCCGCCGGGCCGCTGCTCACCAGGAAGCTGTGTTCCATGTGCTGCTGCCCGCGATACGGCGTCCAGGGCAGGTCGTACGCGTCGGCCATCACGTAGAGCTCGCCGTGCTGGTAGTAGCTCAGGTCCGCGAGCCGCGACGGGGTGACCTGCTGCCACTGCGCCGTGACCTGGAGGCCCAGGAACCGTTCCGCGTCGGTGAGACGGTCGGCCAGGCTCGGCTCGACGGTCGGCAGCCCGTCCGGGCCGGCGGTGGGCCGGAAACGCAGCGGGGCTCCCAGCGCCAGGTGGGTGCCCGGGCCGTGGTGGCGGTCGGCGAGGACCGCGAGATTGGCCTGAAGGCAGTCCAGCAGCTCCGCGTGGACCGCGATTTCCGTCGAGGTCATCGGGCCCGCCTTCCCGGCGCCCCGGTGCGGGAGGACGGCGATGGGCTTTCCTTCACGAGCGTCATGTCCACTCCCAAGTCTCGGCGCTTCAGGTCGCGGGCGGCGGCCGGACCCTGGCCGCCGGCGCCGGGGAAGCACTCGCCGAGGAACCCCCGAACGCCCGAAGCGGTGGATATCGCGGTCATTCAGTGGCCCCCCGGACTCCGGACCGCACAGTCGAGCCTGCACGACTGTGCTTGATTCTTCTGCCGTCCGTCAGCAGGGGTCTACTCCTGGAGTGGCTTCGGATTCGACAGCGCCGCCACGGCCGAAAACGTGTTGGTACGACTGTTCTTCCGCACTGCCGAACGGCATGAGAACAGGTTCGGAGAGGACCGGCGATCGAGCGGGACAGCAGCATGAAAACGTCGTTCCGGAAATGCCGTACACATCCGTTCCGGTGCGATCCGAAGAATGACCGACGCGCGGCGGAGGCGCCCCGTCCGGCAGCGCAGGAGAAGCCACGATCGCGGCGGCGGAGCGAAGCTTGCTGTAAAGGCCCCTTGCCGACAAAGGCCGGAATGACAGACACCGATCGGTCCCGACGGGACGCTTACCACGGAGAGCCGATGGGTGTGTACCCCGAGCGCGAAGGATCATCGATGTACACCGAGTCGTACCAGCGCAGTCTCGACGATCCGGAAGGTTTCTGGCTCGAGGCGGCCAAAGCTGTCGAGTGGACCCGGCCGCCGTCACGCGCGCTGGACCCGGCGCACGCCCCGCTTTACCGGTGGTTCCCCGACGGGGAGCTGAACACCGCGTACAACGCGCTCGACCGGCACGTGCGGGACGGGAACGGTGACCGCACGGCGTTGATCTGGGATTCACCGGTCACGAACACCGTGCGCCGGTTCAGTTACGCGGAACTGCTGGACGAAGTCGCCCTGTTCGCGGGCGCGCTCGTTTCGCTCGGGGTCGGCAAGGGCGATCGGGTGATCGTCTACCTCCCGGTGGTGCCCGAGGCCGCGATCGCGATGCTCGCCTGCGCCCGGATCGGCGCGGTGCATTCGGTGGTGTTCGGCGGATTCGCGCCGAAGGAACTGGCGGCGCGGATCGAGGACGCCCAGCCGAAGGTCATCGTGGCCGCGTCGTGCGGGATCGAACCCACGCGGATCGTGGAATACAAGCCGATCATCGACGAGGCGCTGGCGAACACGGCCCACCAACCGGACCATGTCGTCGTCCTGCAACGCGAGCAGGCCCGCGCGGAACTGGGCGAACGCGACCTCGACTGGGCCGGGCTGGTCGCGGAGTCCTCGCCGGCGGACCCGGTCCCCGTGGCGGCGACGGATCCGCTGTACATCCTCTACACCTCCGGCTCGACCGGAAGGCCGAAGGGCGTCGTCCGCGACGCCGGCGGGCACGCGGTGGCGCTGCTGTGGTCGATGAAGGCGATCTACAACATCCAGCCGGGCGACGTGTGGTGGGCGGCCTCCGACGTCGGCTGGATCGTCGGGCACTCCTACATGGTGTACGCGCCGCTGCTGATCGGCGCGGCCACCGTGATGTACGAAGGGAAACCGGTCGGGACACCCGACGCGGGCGCGTTCTGGCGGGTCATCGCCGAGCACGGGGTGAAGGCGTTGTTCGTCGCGCCGACGGCGCTGCGGGCGATCAAGCGGGTCGATCCGGACGCGCGGGAACTCGCGAAGTACGACCTGTCCCGGTTCGCCACGGTGTTCATGGCGGGCGAGCGGCTCGATCCGGAGACCTACCACTGGGCGCACGAGAAACTCGGCACCCCGGTGATCGATCACTGGTGGCAGACCGAAACCGGCTGGCCCATCGCGGCGAACCCGCTCGGGCTCGAGCCGATGCCGGTCAAACCCGGGTCGACGACGAAACCGGTGCCGGGCTGGATCGTGCACGTCCTCGGCCAGACCGGCGAGCGGCTCCCGGCGGGACAGGAAGGGGCGATCGCCGTCAAACTCCCCCTGCCGCCGGGAACACTGCCGACGCTGTGGCAGGACGACGAGCGGTACCGGGAGGCCTATCTTTCCCGCTACGACGGCTACTACCTGACCGGCGACTCGGGCTATTTCGACGAAGACGGGTACCTGTTCGTCATGGGCCGCACCGACGACGTCATCAATGTCGCCGGGCACCGGCTTTCGACGGGTTCGATGGAGGCCGTGCTCGCCTCCCATCCCGCGGTCGCGGAATGCGCGGTGATCGGGGTCAGGGACCAGCTCAAGGGACAGCTGCCCCGCGGTCTGGTGGTGCTGAAGTCCGGCGCCGAGATCGACGAGGAGGAACTGCGGGCGGAGCTGGTCGCCATGGTCCGGCGCGACATCGGCCCGGTCGCCGCGTTCCGCGAGGTGTCCATAGTGGACGCCCTGCCCAAGACCCGGTCCGGCAAGATCCTGCGGAAGACCATGCGGGGCATAGCGGACGGCCGCGACGAGCCGCTGCCGTCGACGATCGAGGACGCGAGCGTTCTCGAAGCGGTGAAGCCGGTGCTGCGGGCGACCTGGATCGCCGATCGGTACGCCGCTTAGTGTCCTTTGTGGATTGATTGGCCGTGAAGGCCCCCTTACCGGCGTAGAGCGCTGGTAAGGGGGCCTTCACGGCGTTCGCGACAGGACGTTGCCGCCACGCGAAGCACCTCCGGGAACAGAGAGCTTCCGT
The DNA here is from genome assembly GCF_039541975.1 of Amycolatopsis samaneae. Lineage (NCBI taxonomy): Bacteria > Bacillati > Actinomycetota > Actinomycetes > Pseudonocardiales > Pseudonocardiaceae > Amycolatopsis > Amycolatopsis samaneae. Next base: position 67,286 of record NZ_BAABHG010000017.1, on the reverse strand, counting down.
TCCCGGAGGTGCTTGCTCAGTGACGTTCCGACGCGCGGCTCAGAGGTACCCGGTGTTCGGCCCGAGCCCGCACAGAGCACGGCCGTACAGTTCGAAGTTCGTGCTCGGGTGCATGAGACCGTGCAGGCTGAACGCCTGGATGTCGCGCCGGATCCGCTGCATCGGCATGGTCGACTTGATCGAGGAGCCCCCGCTCGCGGTCGCCAGCTTGTCGACGGCCTCCTCGACGAGCTGCACGAGTCGGCCGAGCCTGCCGCGGTTGTGCATCCGCTCCTGGACCGTCCACGCCTCGCCCGCGGCGCCCTTCTCGTCGAGGAGGGTGGCCATCCGCCAGGCGTAGTATTCGGCCTCCTCCAGCTTCAACGCCGCCTCGGCGACTTCGAAATGCGTGACCGGGGCCTCGCTCTGGACGCCGTAGTCGGTGAACGCCACCGCCCGGCCGGGCAGGTTCCGGTGGAACTCCGCCAGTGCCGCGCGGCCCATCCCGATCGCCACGCCGATGAACCCGGCCGCGCCGGTCGGGATCATCGGGGTGCGGAACACCGGCGAGGAGGCGTTGAGCTCGGACGCGAACTGTTCCTGGAGCACCAACGGCATCGGCAGCGTGCGCTCGCGCGGGACGTACAGATCCTTGGCGGCGGTGTTGACACTTCCGGTGGCGGCGAAGCCCGAGGTGTCCCAGTCGTCGTCGACGATCAGGTCCGACATCGGCACCAGCGCGGCCACCGGCCACTGGCTGCCGTCCAGGGCGGGGGCCATCGTCATGATGACCTGCCAGTGGCTGTGCCGCGCGCCGCTGACGAAGTGCCACTGCCCGTTGACGATCAGCCCGTCCCCGGTGTCGGTCGCGACCGCCGTCGGGCTCAGCGCCACACAGATCCGCACGGCGGGCGTGGCGAAGACCTCGTCCTGCACGTGGTCGGGGAACGTGGCGGCGAGCCAGGCACCGATCGTCCACACCGAGGTGCTCCACCCCGTCGACGCGTCGGCGGCCGAGATGGTCGCCAGGATCTCGCCCATGTCGAGCGCGCTCGATTCGTGGCCGCCGTAGCGCTGCGGCCGGCGCAGGTCGAACAGGCCGGCCTCGGCGAGCGCCTCGACCACTTCGTCGTCCAGGGTGCGGTTTTGCTCCGCCGAAAGCGCCTTCGATCGGATCAGCGGCGCTAGATCTTCGGCTCGCTTTCGGAGCTCGTCCGCCGACACTATGGCGTTTCCGGACATGACGCCCTCCAAGTATTTCGTCGCTGCGTGACTCGCGCGCGTTCGCCTCGATAATGCGGCCGGCACCGGCGCCCGATCGTCTCCTTCCTTGCGCCACGGCTCGCGACGCCGGAAGCCGAGCAACCGTGAAGACGCGGGCGTGCCCCGGCCATGACCACGATGTACCCGGGTCCCGGCGGCTCCGTTCGGGCACGCACGACCCCCTGTCCACCCCCGGCCGAGGAAAGGTGACCCCGATGCGTCCCTACCGGATCGACATACCCGACTCCGAGCTCGCGGACCTCCGCGCGCGCATCGCCTCGGCCCGCTGGCCGACCGCGGTGTCGGTCCCGGGCTGGGAACGTGGCGTCCCGGCCGATTACCTCCGCGAGCTCGCCACGTACTGGCAGTCCACCTACGACTGGCGAGCGGCGGAACGGGAACTGAACCGGCACCCGCAGTTCATCACGGAGATCGACGGCACCGACGTCCATTTCCTGCACGTCACCTCGGCGGAGCCGGGCGCGACGCCGCTGCTGCTCACCCACGGCTGGCCGGGTTCGATCGTCGAGTTCCTCGACGTCATCGGCCCGCTCACCGACCCCCGCGCGCACGACCTCGACCCCGCGCAGGCGTTCCACCTGGTCATTCCCTCCATCCCCGGGCACGGTTTCTCCGGTCCGGTCGCCGAACCCGGCTGGGGCGTCGAGCGGGTCGCCGCGGCGTGGGCGGAGCTGATGCGGCGCCTCGGCTACGACTCGTACGTCACCGCGGGCGGGGACTGGGGATCGATCATCTCCCTCGAACTCAGCCGCCTCGCGCCCGAGCAGGTGCGGGGCGCGTACCTGTCGATGCTGCTGACCGTGCCCTCCGGCGATCCGGCCGAGATGGGGCAGCTGGACGAGGCGGACTTCGCCCGCCTGGCCGAGCTGAGCCGGTTCGAGGCCGAGCTTTCCGGCTACATGAAGGTGCAGACGACCCGTCCGCTCACCGTCGGGTACGGCCTCACGGACTCCCCGGTGGGACAGCTCGCCTGGATCGTCGAGAAGTTCCACGACTGGAACAAGGCGGTCAAGACACCGGAGGACGAGGTGGGCCGGGACCGGCTGCTGACCAACGCCACCCTCTACTGGCTGACCGGGACCGCGACCTCGTCCGCGCAGTTCTACTACGAGTCCGCCGCGCACCTGGGCAAGATCTTCACTCCCGGCGTGGCACCGGAGCCGGTCACCGTCCCGATCGGCGTCGCGGTCTTCGGCCAGGACGCGAGCCTGCCGATCCGGAAGTTCGCCGAACGTGACTTCCCCACCATCACGCACTGGTCGGAATTCGAGCGGGGCGGGCACTTCGCCGCGATGGAACAGCCGGAGCTCTACGCCGGCGACCTCCGGACCTTCGTGGCTTCGCTGGACGGCCGGTAGGCGAAGAAAACGGACGATCCCGCGGACGTGTCCGCGGGATCGTCTCGTCACGTGCGGAGCGGCCCCGCTCCTCTCACGCGGCGGTGGGCAGCGCCCACGCCGGAGGCCGCCGGTACCAGCTGTCGCCCTCCAGCGCGGGCGGTGGGGGCGAATCCACGCGGGCGTCGCACCAGGTCCCGTCGAAGGGGAACCGGCGCTCGGCGGCGGCGCGCCGCAGGCGGCGGCCCTCCGCGCGGACCGCGCGCGCCTCGTCGGCCGACCAATAGCCGGGACGGCCGGTCGCCCAGCGGAACTCCTCCTCGTCCTTCCACTGGCTCGTGCCGTCGGGAGCGACGAACAGGTCGAGGGCGTGGTCGACCGTGTCGAGGCCGGAGGTGGTCCCGTCGTCCCAGAACACCGACGGCCGTTCGAGGTTGACGTACCAGCCCTCGAAGTGACCATGGTCGAAGAACCACCACACGGAGTGGGCCCGGCCCGGCCGGACGAGCATGAGCGCGTCGCGGTTGCTCCACAGGGTCGTGACGAGCGGTGCCTCCGCGACGCGGTCGATCGGCTCCTCCCGCATGCGGGACCCGTCGGGGCTGAGGAGGGACGCGAAGCCCGAGCCGACCGGGACCCACAGCAGCAGCCCGCGCGGCGACCGCTGCACCACCCTGGTGGCCTGGGCCATGATCAGATGGGATCCGCGGAAGTACCGGCGGATGGTGACCGCGCCCGCGGTCAACCCCTGCTCCGGGGGTAGTGCAGGATCTCGGCCTCCGGGTACCAGGTTCCACCGTGGGGGGCTGCTCATGAGGATCACTCCCGATGTAGTGCGGCGCCTGACTCGACGGTGGCACGGACGGTCCGGGGCCCGCGTCTCGCCGACTGCGCTCAGTGGTCACCGTGGCTCGCGCCCCACCGAGGGACGCCCTGGGTGCGTTGGATGCGCCAAGGGCGTCCCTCGCTGCGGTGAACGCACCGAAGGCGTCCCTCGGCACAACCGGGCCCAGCTCCAGCACGAAGCGCACGCCGGGAGACGTCCCGCGTCGGCCGCAGCCGGTTTGCTTGTCCAGAACCGTTTCCGCCGTGGCCGTGGTCGGACTGGTAGCGATCGGCACGGTATGCCGCACACGGAAGGAATTCGACCCGGTGGCGCAGACAGCGAACAACCCTTCCGACGGCCACGGCCAGAACGCGGTTCCGCTGACCGGGGCGGGGCACGCGCGCACGACCGGCCGCTGGCTCATCCGGGGCCCGGCCCGGCCCGGCGGGCCACGGCTGTTCTGTTTCCCCCACGGCGGCGGGGCCGCCGCGGAGTTCGCCCGCTGGTCCCGTCTCCTGCCCCACGTCGAGATCAACGCCGTCCAGCTGCCCGGTCGTGGTTCCCGCCTCGCCGAACCCGTGCTGACGCGCATGGACGAACTGGTCGCCGCGGTGGTCGGCGTCCTGTCGACCGGCACGCCGTATTCGATGTTCGGGCACAGCTTCGGCGCGCTGGTGGCCTATGAGGTCACCAGGGAACTACGCCGTGCCGGGCGCGTGCTGCCCGATCATCTGATCGTCTCCGGCTTCCCGGCGCCCTCGACGCCGCGTCACGAGCCGCCCATCCACCACCTGCCGGACGACGAGCTGATCGCCGAGGTGGCCAGGCGGCACGGTGGCCTGTCCGGTGAGATCCTGGCCGATCCCGGGCGGAAGGCCAGGATCGCCCGATATCTCCGGGCCGACTACCAGATCCTGGAAACCTACGCGTGGCGCGCCGAGGACCCGTTGCCCGTGCCGCTGACCGTGTTCGGCGGCAGCGACGACACGATCGGCGCCGAGGCGCTGCGCGCGTGGCAACGACACGTGACCGGCGAAATCACCCTTCGCTGCTTCCCCGGCGATCACTTCTATTTCCGGCAGCACAAGGCGACGGTGCTGAACGCGCTGGCCGGCGTCGTCCGGACGACCGCCCCCGCGGACCGGGCGGCCTGAGCCCCGGCCGGGTGTCAGCCGGCACCGAGGCAGACGAACGGGCGGCGGAACGGGTCGGCGGCGATCGCCTCGGCGAGCGCGGTGGCCGGGCTCGCGCCAGCCGCGAGGGCACGATGGTAGTCGTCCATAGTGGACGCCGCCGCCTCGTCGCCGACCCGGCACACCGGGGCGAGGACGGTGCGGGATCCCCTGGCCAGCAGGACGCTCGCGAAGCCGAGCGGTTCGTCGCCGGGGCGGATCCGGTTCAGCGCGAGGTCGCACGCGGCGAACACGACCTGCCGCGGTGGCTGGTCCAGGCTCGCCATTTCGTGTGCGTACAACGAGCCGTCGGTCATTTCGAGCCGGGAGAACAACGCGTTCTCGGGTTCGTGCGAGCCGTGGGCGGCGATGTGCGCGAGCCGGGCGCCGTCGAGCTCGGCGAGCACCGACCGCACCGTCGCCCGCTCGCCGTCCAGGACACGCGCGGTGCGAAACCGGACCGCGAGCTTCCCGACCTCGCCGAGCGCGCCGGGCACGTTGGGGCCGCACACGAGGACCACGTCGGCCGCGCCCGACACGGCCACCCCGGCCGCGGCGAGCCAGGCGGTGGCCGAGGGCACGACGGCGACCGGACGGCCCCGCAGGCTCGGCAGCACGCCCCACGAAACGGCGTACAACGCGCCGGTCGGCACCACGACGACCTCGCCGCCGCCCAGCATCCCGGCCAGCGGCCGCAGCAACTGCGTGTCGAGCAGCTCGGCCCGTTTGCGGGCGGACGCCCGGACCGTGTCGGCGAGCGCGGCGGGCAGGTTGTCCGGGGCAAGGACGTCGAGGTCGGTGTGGAGCATGCGGGCGTTCTCCGCCGCCGTCGCCGCCGAGCCGAGCCGCACCAGCTCGCACTTCCCGCCGGCGAGCACGACGGCGACGAGCTCGTCTCCGGACGTCGCGAAACTCACCAGCACCCGGTCCCCGAGCCGCGTGGCGACTTCGCCCGCGGTCACGACCGGACGCGGGGCGCCCCAGCGGCTGCTGTGCCAGCCGAGCCGGTGCGCCTCCCGCAGCCGCTCGGCGTGCCGGGCCCGCAGCGACGCGACCGGGTGCCCGTCGTGCTGTGCCTGGTGGATGGCCTGTTCGAGGCCGCGGACCTCGGCGATCCGTTCCGCCAGCTCGGGATCGTCACCCCGGGCGATCCGTTCGTAGCGGTAGGTCTGCGCGCGCGTGCGTTCCAGCCAGTCGAACAGCTTGCGGGCGTTCCCCTCGGCCAGCACCAGCCGGATCGCCAGCTCGGCCAGCTCCCTGCCGTGCACGGCGACCCCGGAGACCAGTTCGAGACCGCCGCCCATCCGGTCACGGACGCGGTCCAGTTCGGCCAGCCCTGCCCGGATTTCGGTGAGCGCCCTGCCGCGTTCCCCGCGCGCGACGGCGAGTTCGGCGCGGCACAGCCTGCGCAGCAGGCGGTAGTCGATCGAGGTGAGCTTGCCCGGCCGCGGGATCCGGCCCATCAGCTCGTCCGCCTTCGCCAGCCTGCGGCGGGCGATCTCCAGGCGCGCGGCGAGCATCCGCGCGACGGCGGCCTGCTCGGCCAGCCGCGGCATCGGCATCGCGTCGGCGGCCCGCAGCATCCGGCCCGGCAGCCCGGCCGGGAACTCCGAAGAGGCGAGCGCTTCCCGCAATTCGGCGTGGAGCCCGATGAGGGTCGCGTTGGCGACGCAGGTCTGACATCCCCACCGCACCATGCGCCGGCGTGCGGACGCGGCCAGGGTCTTGGCCAGTTCCAGATCGTCGTTCATCAGCGCGGCGGCGGCGCGGTACCGCTCGACGTCGGACAGGTCCCGGCTGACGCTGCGCTGTTCGCGCATGATCGGCAGTACCTCGTCGAGGTGCCGCCCCGCCTCGTCGGCGAGTCCCGCGGCCAGCAGCGCCTGCGCCTGCTCGATGCGCAGCCGCGCCGGAATCTCCACGTCGAGTTGCTGGTAGCCGCGCTCGCTTTCGCTGTAGTGGCGAAGCGCGGCGGGGACATCGCCGATCCGCAGCTCCAGCCCACCGAGCGTCCGCCGCACATCGGCGGCCCGCACGCCCAGTTCGTGCTTGTCGGCGAGCTCGATGGCCTCGGCCAGATCCGCCCGGGCACGGCTCACCTCGCCCCAGCGAGTGAGTGCCATGGCGCTGGTGGCGAGCGTGTTGACGAATGAACCCATCAAGGCGGTGTGGTCACTCGACGAGGCCAGCCTCTCCCGCTTTCGCTCTATCGCGGACGCCAGTTGGGCGACGGCCTCCTCGTTCCGCCCGACCGTCATCAGCAACAGGCCGAAATTGTGATCCAGGGATCCGAGAAGCTCGGTGCGAAGAAGATGACTCCCGACAGAAGGGATCGCGCGGCGGACATCTTCCAAACGGGACAACCCGTCCGCCACATCGCCGCTGATCTCCGACGAGTGCACGGCCAAGGTGCAGGACAGCCGGGTGCGTACCGCCAACCAGTCGTCCCGGTGCTCCGGCCGCACCGGCTGCAGGGACTCGAGCAGTCCCAGGCCCCGCTTCATCAGCTGAACGCCCTCACGCGGACGACCCGCGCATCCGGCGTCGATACCGGCACGGTGCAGTATCCGAACATTCTCGATGACCGCACCCTGGTCCAGCTCTGTCACACACACAAACCTATGACAACACAGGTAGTAGTGGCCCACCGTCTGTCTGCCGGGTGAACCGGCAGACAGACGGGCGGATCAGTTCAGTTCTCCGACGGGCACGCCGTCGGCGCAGCCGCCACCGCAATCGGCGGTGTGCTTGTGGGCCTTCTTGTCGCCGTCCTCCGGCGCGGGTTCGGTCGGCGGGACCGACGGGTCGAGCGGGTCGGTGTGCTCGTCGAACGGCATGTCGACGACATCCGTGGGTGTGGACATTGCGATAGCCTCCCCTGCTGATCTGCACTGCTACATACGGGCAACCCGGCCCACCGAATGCCTACTCCCCTGGTGACTCCCAGTTGCCATTCGCGCGTCCCTCTACGCGCGAACGGAGTAATAGTGACATAACGGCGCAGTGATCAGAACTGTTTTCCCACAATCCGTGGCGGATTTCTCACCGTGCAACGAGAGCAGCGACCGTTACGCCTTTCGCCGCAGGCGAATACGGCGCCCGGCGGTCGTGACCGGCCGGTCACCCATGGGAATCTGCCCTGGTAGCGGGAGGTGCCATGGCCGGGCTGCCGCGCGGGGCCGTCGCCCTCGCCCTCGCGTTCCTGCTCGCCTTCCCCTCGGTCGCCGCCGCGCATTCCCTCGCGAACGTTTCCGTCGCGGGGCCGCGGACCTATCACAACCCGGTTTCCGTCCCGGTGGCCGACACATTCGCCGACCCGGCCGTGCTCCGCGGCAAGGACGGGCTCTGGTACGCCTACGGCACGTCCGACCCGCTGCGTCCGGGTGAGCGGGTCCGGCACGGCATCCCGGTCCTCCGCTCGGCCGACCTGGTGCGCTGGGAGTACGTCACCGACGTGTTCACCCCGGCCAACCGGCCGGGGTGGGCGGCACCGGGGGCCGGGCTGTGGGCACCGGACATCCGCTACGCCGACGGCCGCTACCTGTTGTACTTCACGGTCACCGACACCACGGCGCACCCCGGGCAGGACGCCGCGATCGGCGTCGCGACGGCGCCCACCCCGGCCGGGCCGTGGACCGACAGCGGCGGGCCACTCGTCGCGCCGCGGCCGACGGCCGGGGGCGGCTTCGAATGGACGTACGACCCGGCCATGCTCACCGACGCCGGGGGACGGCGCTGGCTGTACTTCGGCTCCTACGTCGGCGGCCTGCATGTCGTCCCGTTGTCCGCCGACGGGCTGCGGGTCACCGGCGATCCGGTCCGGATCGCGGCCGCCGACCGCTACGAGGCGAGCTACGTCGTCCGGCACGAGGGCTGGTACTTCCTGTTCGCCTCGGCCGCGAACTGCTGTGCGGGACCGGCCACCGGTTACAGCGTCTTCGCCGGCCGCTCGGCGAGCCCGACCGGCCCGTTCCTCGACCGCGCGGGCCGTTCGCTGCTCGACTCCCGGGTCGGCGGGACGCCGGTGGTACAGCCGAACGGGAACCGCTGGGCCGGCACCGGCCACAACGCCGTCGTCACCGACGCGGCGGGCCAGGACTGGCTGCTCTACCACGCCATTCCCCGCGACGAGCCCTACCTGGACGAACCGTACGGGATCAACCGGCGGCCGATGCTGCTCGACCGGCTCGACTGGATCGACGGCTGGCCGGTGGTCCGCGGCGGGGCCGGGGCCTCGACCGGCGAACAGCCCGCTCCGGTCACCACCGGCGTCCTGGACGACCGGTTCGAACGCGGCGAACTCGGCCCGGACTGGCGGACCCCGGCGCCCGGCTGGAGCGTCATACCCGCGGCCGATCCGGACTCCGGCGGCCTGCTGCGGCACACCGGCGCCGGACCGGACGAGTTGCGCGCGACCAGGCGGGTCCCGGCGGGGGCACACGTGGATCTCGACGTCCGGCTCGCCGCGAACGCCTCGGCCGGGATCGCGGTGAACTCCCGATCATCGGACGCGCGGGTTTCCGTCACGCTGGACGAAACCACCGCGGCGCTGGTCACCGACGTCACCGTCCACGGTGGACACCAGGTGCGGCGCACCCCGCTGCCCGCCGGTTTCCGGTACGGCACCTGGCACACGCTCACCGTCGAGAGCACCGGGTCGCGGCTGACGGCCACCGTCACCGACGCCCGGCTCGGCGATCCGGTGGCCCGGCAGGAGCGCGCGCTGCCGTGGTGGCCCGGCGAGCGCGGGCTGGCGGTGCTCGCCTCCGGCGGGGCCGAGGTGGACAACGTCTCGGCGGCACCGGCGGCCGTTCCGGCACGGGACCTCGCCCCGGTTCCCGAAACGGGCGTGCTCGATCCGTCCTTTTCGGACGACTTCCAGGGTCGAATGAGTCCACTGTGGACCTGGGTGCGGCCCGACGCGGCGGTGACCGTGGGCCCCGGCGGGCTGCGCTGGCCGACCCAGGCGGCGGACCTGGTCGGCTCGGGCAACGACGCGAGCGTCCTGCTGCGCGAGGCGCCGTGCGGCGACTACGTGGTGGAGACCGAACTCGGCCTCGATCTCGGCGTCGGCACCGTGCGAAACTTCGAGCAGGCGGGCCTGATCGCCTACGTCGGCGACGACGACTTCGCGCGGCTCAGCCACGTCGCGATCTGGAACACCCGCCAGCTCGAATTCGGCCGCGAACTTCCCTACGCGGGCCGGACCACCTTCGGCGGGATGGCACTCACCGCACCGGCCACGACCACCTGGCTACGGCTCGCGCACCACGTCGACCGGCGCTCCGGCGAGCACCGGTTCCGCGCGGGCGCGAGCCGGGACGGGCGGCACTGGGAATGGGGCGGGAGCTGGACCTTCCCCTCGGACACCACGCCGCGGATCGGGCTGGTCGCGCACGGCGGCGACACCCCGCCCGCCACCGCGGTCTTCCGGTACTTCCACGTCTACCGGGACTGAACGAGGTTCAGAGCCGGGCGGCGATGCCGTCGAGCAGGCAGTCCAGGCCGAGCCGGAACTGCGCGTCCTCGTCGGGACCGAGCAGCTCCGGGTCCTCGTCACGCAGAAAGGTCCGCATGAACCGGCCGAGCAGCGGGTACGGGCCGTCTTCGGTTCCCTCTCCCCACCAGCCACGGGCATGCTCCCGCACCTGTTCGGCGGACCCGAAGTCGTTGTGGCGCCACATTTTCACCTCTTCGGCGCGCTGAAGGGCGGCCCCGAGCACGTAGCCCTCGACCAGCCGCAGGTAGCCCAGCCCCGCGGCCAGGTCCTGCCCGTGCCGGTCGAACGTGGCGAGCACGAACTCCTTGATCCGGCAGGCGTGCGGCCCCGCGGGCGGGCGGCTGTGCACCAGCTCCGCGAACCACGGATGCCGCTTCGCCATCGCCCAGTACTCCGTCGCGAGCCGCTCCAGGTCACCGCGCCAGTCCGCACCGGGATGCGCGGGCGTGGCCACCTCCGCGCCCGCCGCGTCCAGCATGAGGTCCACCAGGCCCTCCTTGCTGTGCACGTACCGGTAGAGCGACATCGGCGTGCTCGACCCGAGCTTCGCCGCCACGGCCCGCATGGTCAGCGCCTCGGCGCCGCCCGCGTCCGCGATCTCCACCGCCGCGCGCACGATCTCGCCGCGGCCGAGCCCCCACTTCCGCTCCGGCGGCTCCGGCAGCAGCCAGATCGGCGGCGGCGTCTTCGGCGAACCCTTTGCCGCGTCCCGCTCCTTCGAGCCCCGCGCACCCACGCATGTACCTCCCGCACTTTGCGTACAGGGTACAGGTCGTGTACAACGTACATAGAATGTACGACGTACACGAATTGACTGGGGGGTTGTCCATGACGAAGGGCACGAACGAGAAACACGTACCCGTCCTGATCGCCGGCGGCGGCGTGGCCGGGTTGACCGCGGCGCTGCTGCTGCGGCACCACGGCGTCGGCGTGATGCTGGTCGAGAAGCACGCGAGCACCTCACCGCAGCCGAAGGCGCGGCGGTTCAACCCGCGCAGCACCGAGGTCTTCCGCGCGCTCGGGCTGAGCGACGCGGTCGCCGAGGCTGGCGCCCCGCTCGCGAAGTTCACCGGGATGCTGACCGGGCCGACACTGGCCGAGGCGACCTGGCCGGAAATGACACCGCACCTGACCGCGGCCGGCGCCCAGCACGCGGAACTCGCCCGGCTCAGCCCGGCACCGAGCGTGCTGTGCCCGCAGAACATCCTCGAACCCGTGCTCCGCCAGGCCGCCGAGGCACGCGGGGCGCGACTGCGGTTCGGCACGGAACTGGTGACGTTCAAGCAGGACGCCGACGGCGTGCTCGCCGAACTGCGCCCCGGCAGTGACGAGCCCTACCCGGTGGTCGCCGACTACCTGATCGCGGCGGACGGCGCCCGCGGCCCGATCCGCGAGGCGCTCGGCATCCCCCGTGCCGGGGCCGGGCACCTCGCCGACAACCTCGACGTGTGCTTCCGCGCCGATCTCACCGAACTGGTGCGTGGCAAGGAGTTCAATCTGTGCCGGATCGAGAACCCCGCCGCGTCCGGGGCGTTCGTCTCCGTCAACGGCACGGACACGTGGCTGTTCTCCACTTCGGACTTCCCCGTCGGCGACCGGCACGCCCGCGATCTCGACGACGAGGCGTGGGCGGACCTGCTGCGCGAACTCGTCGGCGTGTCCGATGTGGACATCGAGATTCTCTCGAAGATGCCGTGGGAATCCGGGATGTACGTGGCCGAGCGGTTCGCCGAAGGACGGGTCTTCCTCACCGGCGACGCGGCACACGCGATGCCGCCGATGGCCGCGGCCGGGGCGAACACCGCGATCGCCGACGTCGCCAACCTCGCCTGGAAGCTCGCCGCCGTGCTCGACGGGACGGCTTCGGCCGCGCTGCTCGAGAGCTACCACGCCGAGCGTCATCCCGTCGGCTACGCCACCGCCGCGTACTCCAGCCAGGTCAGCGGCCACCTCGGCACCATGCTCAAGGCGCTCACCAGCGGGGACGCCCAGCGGTTCGACCTCGCCGCCGCGATGTTCGGCGTCCAGTACCCCGAGGGCGCGTTCGTCGCCGACGACCGCGGGCCCTCCCCGGAGGACCGGTACGCGCCCGGTGCGCGGCCGGGCACCCGGATCCCGCACGCCTGGCTCGACCGCGACGGCGAGCGAGTGTCCACTGTGGATCTGGCGGGCCCCGGTTTCACGCTGCTGACCGGTCCGGACGGCGAGGCGTGGCGGCGTGCCGCGGCCGAAGCCGGGGTCGCCCTCGAGGTGGTCGGTGACGACGGCTGGCTCACCGCGGCGGAACTCACCGGCACCGGCGCCGTCCTGGTCCGCCCGGACGCCGTGGTGGCCTGGCACTCCCCCGCGTGCCCGGCACACCCGGCCGAGGCGCTCCGGAAAGCGCTCTCGCAGGTACTTGGACGCTGAAACCCTTGGCGGACAAGAGGTCCCGGGCCGCCGAGGGGGCGGCCCGGGAGCTCGTGGTCAGCTCACCGCGCCCGCGCCGTAGGGCTGGGTGATGGCCTCCAGGTAGTGGCCGGACGGGTCGGCGAAGTACACGCCACGGCCGCCGTGGTTGGTGTTGTACTCGCCCACCCGCTCCTTGCGGGGATCGGCCCAGTGCTCGATGCCCTTGGCCTGGAGCCGCGCGTAGATCTCGTCGAAGTCCGGCTCCGTCACGAGAAACGCGTAGTGCTGCGGCGGGAATTCCACGCCGGGCTCGGCGAACTGGAACAGCACACCGCCGTCCAGCCGGACGGTCAGGAAGGGCCCGCCCTCCTCGGCTTCGGGCAGGCCGAACATCTCGGCGAAAAAGGAGGCGGATTCCCGCTTGTCGCGCGCGGCGACGATGGTGTGATTGAACAAGGTGGTCATGAATGACCTTTCGAACCGACGCCTCCATGCCTGACGCTGTCCGCCACCGGCACGCGACGCTGAGCAGATAAGATCACAAGCCACCCAGGCATCGCAAGTCCGTTGTCCGGCACGAGACGCGGATCTCAGGCACCGAGCAAAGTGGCCAGTCCGGAATAGCCGCCGTCGCGCAGCCGGACCCCGGAGGTCTTCGCGTAGGCCGCGTCCGCCTCGATGCCGAGCCCTTCGACCATGCGGTTCATGAAGTTGAACAGCGCGCACACGAGCACGGCGTCGTGCAGCGCCCGCTCGTTCCAGCCGGCGGCGAAGACCGCCTCGGCGTCGGCGTCGGTGATCCTGGCGGGGGTCCTGGTCAGCTTGCCGACGTAGGCGAGCACGGGCTTGAGCCGCTCGTCGACCGGCGCGCTGTCGAGATCGGTGAGCGCGGCCGTCAGCAGTCCTTCCGGGACACCGAAGGCCTCGGCGGTCACCGTGTGCACGCCGTGGCAGTAGTCGCAGCCGTTCACCCCGGAGACGTAGGCCGCGATGAGTTCCCGTTCCCCCGCGCTGAACTCCGAGGGCGCGCGCATGATCAGCTCGTGGAAGTCCAGCAGCGGCCGCGCGGACGCCGGGTAGGCCCGGAACACGTCCAGCAGGGTCGTGTCAGTCGGCAAAGACTTCAGATAGGACATCAGGAGTCGCTCCCTCGGGTTCGGACGGCCGGGCGGCGAGGCGGTCGACATCGTCGCGGCGCAGCCAGCAGGCGGTCAGGTAGGCGGCCGAGGCGGGGCCGAGACCGGGGACGGCGGCGGTGACCCGCTCGGTGGTGCCCGCCCACTCCTGACGCAGGGAGCCCGCCACGGCCGGGCCCGGCCCGGCCTCGATCCGCGCGCGCACCTCGCGCCAGCGGATCCGGCCCGCGTCGAGAAGCGCGGCGGTGCCGAGCCGGTCCAGCGCGCCGTGCCGGGCCTGGTCCACCGCGAGCGTCACCAGTGCCGGGTCGTCGGCGAGACGGGCGAGGCCGACGCCGGCCAGCAGCCGGTCGGCGTCCAGGCCCAGCAGGATCACGCCGACCTCGGTCGAGGCCGGGTCGTCGATCGAGGGCAGCGAAAACCGGGTGTCGTGCGAGGTGGGTTCAGACACGGGCGACGGCCCTTCCCGGTGCCGGCGCGAATTCCGCGCGGCCGGCCCCGTGGCGCACGCTCGCGGCGACCGCGGCGGCGACCCGGGCCGTCGCGACGCGGTGCCCGTCGATGTTGCGCGCGGCCGGGCCGAGGACCATGCCCGCCGCCGCGCCCACCGCGAACACCCGGGGCGCACGCGCGTAGGCCATCGTCCGCCCGTCGAGTTCCGGCCAGCCGTCGCGCTCGCCGACCAGTTCGCCGGGCAGCAGCCCGGTGCCGATCGACGGCGTGGTGCCGAGCGCCAGCACGACGTGGTCGCCGGTGACCCGGCCGCCACCCTCCATGCGCAGCACGGCCGTCCCGCCCGCGCCGGGCGCCACCTTCGTGATCGCCTCGCCACGATGGACGACCAGGCGCCCTTCGGCTTCCGCGCGTGCCAGCTCCGGACGGAATTCGAACATGATCGACGCGTGCCGGTAGCGGCGCAGGAGATCGAGGCGGTCGTCCCAGTCCACGCCGTCGAACCGGGCCCTGCCCTCCGGGCGGAAGAACGTGGAGTTGACATCGGCGCACTGATAGCGCTCTCCCGTTTCGCGGATCACCCAGTGCACCTGCTTGCCCGCGGCGAGCCCGCCGCCGATCAGGTGCGCCGCGGTGAGCCCGGCGCCGACGACGACGAGACGTTCGCCGTAGGCGGGCAGTTTCTGGTCCCAGTAGCTCACCGACGGCGGCGGGAATCCGCCGCCCCACCAGTGTTCCGGCGCGTCCCTGCGCTCTTCGCCGAGACACAGCACCACGCAGCGCGCGGTCACGCCGAACCGGTCGGTGCGCACGGTGACCGCGTCGGCGGCGGGCAGGATCTCCCGCACCACGCCCCGCCAGGTCTTCTCGGCGACGTGGTGACTGGAAGCCAGGTGCCCGCAGTAGGCGTCGAAGACGTCGACGGGCACGACCGAGCGGTGCCCCGCCTGCGCCATGCGGATTTCCCGCCGTTCCACCGGGGTCAGCAGTCCCCAGTGGAGCCGCGCGAAATCGAGCAGTTCACAGTCGCGGTATCCCTCGACGCCGGGGTGGTGCTCGTAGGGCGAGCGCAGCACCCGCTGCCCGAGCAGGTCCACGCGGCCGAAGAACCGGTGGCACGGCCGCCCGGAACGGTCGACCAGCACGACGTCGTGGATCCCGTGGTGCCACAGCGCGGAAGCCACCGCGAGGCCGGCCGGTCCGGCGCCCACCACGACGACATCCGCGGTGCGCGGCGGGTTCCCGCCCGGCGCGGGTCTTCCGCCCGGCAGCACCGGCCATTCCCGGCCCCGCGGCGAACCGAGCAGCACGGGGTCGGGGACGAAGGTGAGCACGCCTCAACCGATGACGGTCACGGGGACGATCAGCTCGACCACCGGACGCTGCTGCATGCCGTTGGTGACCATCTCTTCGAGCGTCCGCTGCGACTGTTCGGCGCTGTCGGTGGCGATCGGGCTGTAGCGCGAGTAGGCGTAGGTGGGCTTCGAGCCACCCGCTTCGAGCGTGTAGACCTTGAGCACCGATTCGCCGGGGCGGACCTCGCCGTCGTAGAAGGTCAGGCGCCGCTGGTCCGGGGTCATGAAGGACTTCGAGAACTGGCGGGAAAGCACGAGCGTGTCGGGGTCGTTGACGAAGGTGGAATCCTCGTCGGTGACGACCTGCATCGCGACCCAGGTCTGGTCGGTCAGGTTCGTCTCCGATTTGATCACCTGCCACCGGCCGGGTTCGGGGAGGTTGACGCTGACCGAGACGTCGTGGTCGGTGGTGTCGATCGCCCCCGTGATCATCAGCACCCGTCGGCGGACATCGGCGACCCCGGCCATTTGAATATCACGCGCGCGGACCCGAGTCGATACATCCAATCCGGCAAATTCCGGTGACGACATTGTATTCGTGCCTCCTCGCTTGCCCCCGGAGCAGAAAGTTGCGCATCAAGCAAGGAAAGAATTTCATACGCCCATAGGGGTGTCAAGATGAGTTATGCACGACGTCGGCGCCGAAGATGAATCCCGTCGGCCGGAGAACCACACACTCCCACGAGCGTTCGGCGAAACGGAGCCCGCGGGTTACTCCGTTCGGCGGTACGCCGGTGAGTCCGGCCTGGTTCCCGGCCACCCACCGGCACCCGCGGGCAGAACGGGCCGGGTCACGTCTCGTCGTACTCCTCTTCCCGGGCCGCCGCGATCATCCCGCCCTGGAGCGCGCCGACGTAAAGCAGATCGAATGCGGACTCCGCGCGGCGCATACTGAATTTGAGAACGAGATTTCTTTTCACCACGATAATGAAATGTTTCGGGTTCTCGCTGTCCCCGAAAATATCGTAGATCATGAAGGCCGAACCGTCCGCGACCGAAAACAACGCTTCATAGACCACGTTGCGTTCGGCCTGACTGGCGGCCTGGGCCCATTCCTCGAGGAGGTCGAATCCCGAAGTGAACTGGAGGCGCGTAGCCATCCACTGGCCTCCTCAGCTCCAGCAGTCGCCGGCGAGGTGCCGGCTGGGGGGTGGGCGCCGGCGTCCCGTGGGACCATCGCGACCCGGAACTCGTCCCCGTCCACCCCGGCGCGGGCCGACGGGTCGGATGACGCCGCCGGCCAGGCAGTCGGATCCCAGTCTCTCAGTGGCCGGGCCGGAAAATCATCTTCGAAGTTGCCGAGCGGTAGTGGGCGGACACCGCGTGTGCCCGCCCGCCGGTGTGCTCAGTTGTAGCCGAGGACGATGTGCTCGGCGAGGTACTCGCGCACGACCACCGGTTCCTCGGCCGGGACGGGTTCGTCGAGCACCCACAGATCCTCGTCGTACGACGGGACTTCACGGTGGGTCAGGTGAGCTGTCATGACGCGACCTCCACTTCCTGCTGCGGACCACTGTCCCGCGCGCCGATGGAGTTCTCCTTGAAGGACAGTGGAATCCTCACTTGACAGCCATGCCCGCGACATGCTGCGCAAGCCGTGAGTGGCCGGTGGGGGGTGGGCGGCGGCGATCCTGGAGGAGACGGAAAACACGCCCGCGGCGACGTCGTGACCACTTCCGCGGGCCGGCTCTCACGCCACGGAGTGCGCCATGACCGAACGCCTTGACCCGTACGAGATCTTCGCCGACGACGACGCCGACATCGACCTGCCGACGCCGGCCCGCTTCGAACTTCCGCGTGAGCCGCGGGTCTCCGACGCCGCACCGCTCGACCGATGAGCGGCCCGCGCCACGATCCGCACGCCCGCCCGCCGCGGCCACGCGTGCCGGAGTCGTGGAGACCGTCGCGGACGCCCGCCGTCCCGGCGGCACGCACCGGCGGCTGGCAGGTGCCCCGCCGGCGCACCGGAACGCCGTTGAGCGCCGCCGCCCGGCAGCGGACGTGCGCGGTGTGCGGCGCCCCGTTCTCCCCCGGCGAGCGGACCGAACTGCAGACCTTCACCGACGGCGAGATCCGGTACACCGCGGTGCATCCCGGCCACAGCATCTACGCGAGCAGCCGGGAGCGCCGGATCACCGACCGCCTGCGCCGCGCCGCCTGACCTCGCGTCCCGCGCGGATCCGAGGGACGCCCCCGGTGCGTTCGGCGCACCGAGGGACGCCCCCGTCGCGTCGAACGCAGCGAGGGACCCCCTTGTCGCATCGATGTCCCGAACGCTTCTCAAGGGACGCCGGGTGTGCTGAAGGACGCCTTCAGTGCGCTCAGCGCACTGAAGGCGTCCTTCAGCACCCACCTGCCACCACGCGAGGGAGGCGCGGGTCACCGTGGCAGCAGGGAAGCCCGCCACGTGCCGTGGGCGGCACGCAGCGGAGCGCCGGGCCGCCAGGCGGCGTCCGCCCAGATCCGCGGCCGGTCCCCCACGGCACCGGCGTCGGCACGGCGCGCCGCGGCGGCCGCGGAAAGACCGGCGAGCACGGCGACCAGCGCCGCCAGCTCCACCTCGTCCGGTGCGCCCCGTTCCACTCGCAGTTCCGGAGAGTCCACAGTGGACTCGTCGGCGCGTTCGCCCATCGGCCGTACCTCTCGGACTCAGATCGGCAGGTTGCCGTGTTTGCGCCGCGGCGCCGCCTTGCGCTTGTCCCGCACCATCGCCAGCCCGCGAGCCAGCGCCGCGCGGGTGTCGGCCGGGTCGATGATGTCGTCGACGAGGCCGCGTTCGGCGGCGTACTGGGCGTTCATGAACTCCTCGGTGTACTCCGCGACGAGTTTCCCGCGCAGCGCGTCCGGGTCCTTCGCGGCCGCGAGGTCGCGCCGGAACAGGACGTTCACCGCGCCTTCGGCGCCCATGACGGCGATCTGGTTCGTCGGCCAGGCCAGGGAAAGGTCGCAGCCGATCGAGCGCGAGTCCATCACGATGTACGCCCCGCCGTAGGCCTTGCGCAGGATCACCTGTACCCGCGGCACCGTCGCCTCGCAGTAGGCGTGCAGCAGCTGCGCGCCCTGCCGGATGATGCCGGACCGCTCGTGCTCGACGCCGGGGACGAACCCCGGCACGTCGACCAGCGTCACGAGCGGGATGCCGAAGGCGTCGCAGAACCGCACGAACCGCGCGGCCTTCTGGGACGCGGGACCGTCCAGGACACCGGCGAAGACCACCGGCTGGTTCCCGACGAGGCCGACGACGCGGCCGTCGATCCGCGCCAGCGCGCACAGCACGTTGCGGGCCCAGCCCGCGTGCAGCTCGAAGAACTCGCCGTCGTCGGCGATTTCGGCGAACACCTCACGCATGTCGTAGGGCCGGTTCGGCTCCACCGGGACGATCTCGGCGAGCCGGGGCCGCTTGTCGCGGTGGGCCTCGCACGACGGGTTCGGCGGCGCCGGGTCCAGATAGTTCCCCGGCAGCAGGGAAATCAGGTAGCGGACGTCGTCGAGACAGCTCTCCTCGTCGTCGTGCACCACGGTCGCCACCCCGGAGTACGTGCCGTGCACGTCGGCACCGCCGAGCTCCTCGTGGCTGACGCGCTGCCCGCTGACGGCCTCGACCACGTCGGGACCGGTCAGGTACATCCGCGCGGTGTCCCGGACCATGAACGTGAAGTCCGCCAGCGCCGGGGAATACGCGGCGCCGCCCGCGCACGGGCCGAGCACGACGCTGATCTGCGGGATCACGCCGGACGCCTCGACCTGACGGCGGAAGATGCCGCCGTAGCCGTTGAGCGACATCACGCCTTCCTGGATGCGCGCCCCGCCACTGTCGTTGAGCCCGATGATCGGCGAACCCGTGCTGACCGCCAGGTCCATCACCTTCTGGATCTTCGCCGCGTGCGCCTCGCCCAGCGAACCGCCGAACACCGTGAAGTCCTGGGCGTACACGAAAACCCGGCGGCCGTCGATGGTGCCGGAGCCCGCGATCACCCCGTCGGTGTAGGGCCGGTTCTCCGCCAGCCCCAGCCCGCTGGCCTGGTGCCGCCGGTAGAGCTCGACCTCGGTGAACGAATCGGGATCGAGCAACAGCTCGATGCGTTCCCGCGCGGTGCGCTTGCCGAGCGAGTGCTGGCGCCGGATGCCCTCGAACCGGCCTTCGACGATGTGCGCGCGCAGCTCTTCCCGCTGTTCCCGCAACGCGGGCATGGCAGGCGCCGGCGGGTGCACCGGCTCGCTGCCCCGCGCCAGCGGGATGACCTCGGCGTCCGCGCCTTCCGGGCGGGGCAGCCTCCGGTGGCCGCGGCGGAAGTCGGCGGGCCCGGCGACGACGACGTCGTCGCCCGCGGCCGTGGCTCCCGCCTCGCCGCTCGCACTCATGTGATCGCCTCGCTTCGCTCGCAGGCATCGTTCATGCCGCGTCCCGGACTCGCTCGCCTCCACGGGCACGGGCCTGGTTGTCGCTCTCGATCTCGGCCACGATGTCGCTCCACCGGATGCCCCGGCCCAGCCGCGGCATCGGGATCAGCACGGGTGGCGGATCCGGCAACTCGGCACCGGAGATCTGCTGCCCGTCCGGTACCGGCACGGCCTCGTTCGTCGTCATGACTGCCCCTCTCCCCTTCCTGCGGAACCGGCGAGCACCGGTCCGTCTGCTGGTGGCCGCACCACCGCCGCGCCGGCCTGGCGATCGGTCAGCAGGCCGGCCCGGTGCAGCCAGGCGACCGTGTCGCACACGGTCTCGGACAACGGACGGGCCACGACGCCGCCGGTGACGGCCGGATCGCCGTCGACCGGTACGGCCACGGCGCAGACGTAGATCGCGCCGTACTCGGCCGGGATGTTCCACGGCCACACCCGCTGCACGAGGTCGGCGAACCGGCCCACCGGAACCATCGCACGCGGCGGCAGGAACAGGGCGGGCAACGCCCGACCCGTGACCGCACGCAGCACGGTGAGATAACGCGACGTCGGAACCCAGTGCCCCGGACCGAAAACCCGCGCCCGCGCGCCGAAGTCCGGCCCGGTGAGCAGGTCCGCGTGCAGCACCGCGGTGTCGCGGACGTCCCCGATCGGCAGCCCGCGGGACGGCCAGAACGGCATGAGGCCGCGCAAGACGTTGCGCAGCCGGGCGTTCTGGTCGCCGACGTACGGGTCGTCCGGCCCGATCAGCGCGGACGGATAGCTGATGACGACCGGCGCGCCCTCGGCCGCGTGCCGCCGCGCCACGCGGTCGGCCGCCGCCTTGGTGGCGAGGTAGGTCTCCTTCGGCGCGGCGACCGGCGACTCCGCGCCGATCGTCGCGGACGGCGACGGGTACAGCGCCCCGACGGTCGAAACGTGCACGATCCGTCCGGCACCGGACGCGCGGGCGGCGCCGAGCACCACCTCGGTGCCGCGTTCGTTGGTACGCCGCATTTCCGCGCGGCGCCTGCTGTCGAAGGAGTACACGGACGCGGCGTGCAGCACCGCGTCCGCGCCCAGTACCAGCCGCGTCACCGCGGTCTCGTCGACGACGTCGCCCTCGACGAGACCGACCACGCCGGGATCGACGCCGAACGGCGCCAGCGCGGGCGCCAGCCGCTCCGGATCGCGGGCGAGCACCCGGACCCGGTGCCCGCGCCGCACCAGTTCGGCGACGGCGTGGGCACCGAGGAACCCGGTGCCCCCGGTGACGCTGATGTCCATCGTCTTCTCCCCGGTTCAGGCCGTGGCCCGCACGCGGCCGTCGATGTGGTGGTAGCCGCCGTTGTAGAACACGAGCGTGTCGGTGCCCGTGCTGCGGCTGGAGGCGAGCACCCTGCCGAGGAAGATCGAATGGTCGCCGCCCTCGTAGATCTCGGCCAGCTCGCATTCGACCCAGGCCAGCGCGCCGGACAGCAGCGGCGCGCCGGTGAGCGGGCCCGGGGTCCACTCGACCGAGTCGAACTGCGCCAGGCCGGCGGGACGCCGCCAGTCGGCGAAGTACCGGGCCAGCTCACGCTGTCCGCCGCTCAGCACCGACACCGCGTAGCCACCGGCCGACACGATGGCCGTGTGCATCCGCGCGGCCCGCGAGACGCAGCACAGCACCATCGGCGGTTCCAGCGACACCGAGGTGAACGAGTTCGCGGTCATCCCGTGGCCCTCCTCGCCGCCGGCGGTGAGCACGGTGATCCCGGTGGCGAACTGCCCCATCACCTCCCGCAGGCCCGCCTGCTCGGACAACCGCCGCCGGGCAGGCGGGACGGGCACCCGTTTCAGCACCGGACGTTCGGTGCCTTCGCCGAGGTTGGTCACGTCACTCTCCCTTGCCGTTGACCGAACCGGCACCGGACGCCCGCGCGGCACCCGTGGCGTAGGGGGCGAGTGCTTCCCGCAGCTGCTCGGGGACCCGCGAGGGCACGGTCGCGGTGTTCGGGCCGCGCATGCACGCGATCCGCTGCCGCCCCCGCGCCACCAGCCGCTCCCCCTCGTCCGTCAGGTGCACGTAGTCGAAGGTGAACTGGATCTGGGTCTGGGTCAGCTCTTCCAGGCGCAGCCGGATGGACAACTCGTCGAACGCGGTGATCTCGGCGAAGAACTCGCAGTCCACCTTGAGCGTGAACAGCTTGAGGTCGTCGCGGACCTCCTCGAGCACCGCGGGTGCCTTCTCCTTCAGGAACATCTCGCGGCAGCGGCCCTGCCAGCGGACGTAGTTGACGTAGTAGACGTTGCCCACCAGGTTGGTCTCCTCGAACCCGACCGTGTGGCGGATCTCGTAGTAGTCGGCCATGTCAGCTCTCCTCTCCCTGGAGGACCGCGAAGACCACGGGATCGGTCCGGTCGTTGATCGTGGTGGACCAGGTGGCGATGCGGAACTGACCGGAGGCGAGCAACGCCCACCCGTCGGCCTCCACCCGCCGCACGGTCAGTGCCTGGGTCATGTCACCCGCCTTGCGCACGCATTCCAGCGCGCTCCAGACCCGGGTGTTCGCCACCGTGACGGACTCGCCCGCGTCGGCCGCGAGCAGTTGCCCGACGGCGAGCAGTTCCTCGCCGAGCAGACCGGACCAGTCCTCTTCGGTGCGCTCGATCGCGGTCTCGATGTCACACGAGACCTGCCCGCTCCCGGCGACCACCAGGGTGAGCTGGGACGTGTGCGACGCGGTCACCTCGGCACCGTCGGCCTCCGGCTTCCCGTCGGGGCGGTAGCGCACCTCGACCGGCCGGTCGAGCGCGCGGCCCGCGGCCAGCGCGGTCTGCGCCCGCCGCTGCGCGATCGTGGCGACCTCGGTGTCGGCCGGGTCCGGTTCGAGGACCACCGACCGGCTGCCGCCGAGCATCCGCTCCGCCGCACGCTCCACATAGGACCCGAGCATGGCCGGGACCCACGGCCCCGCGCCGTCCCGCTTGCGGACCGCCCGCAGCTTCAGCCCCTCCCACCGCTCGACGAGCGTCCCGTCGGGATTGCGGACGTCGAGGTCGTAGAGGTAGCTGTCGCCATCCTGCGACCGTTCGCGAGCGTCGAGCAGGACGTATTCGGGGTCCTGCGCGCCCGGCTCGGCGAGGTAGAGCTTCTCGATCCCCTGCGGCAGCAGGGTCGCGTCGGGGACGCAGCACTGGATGGCGTGCATCATCGCGTCCCTGGTGCCCGGGTCGGCCAGCAACCGCTGCTGGGGCAGGAACGGCGCGAACCAGGAGACGTCCGAGCCGGTCGCGATCTCCGCCACCGCGTGCCGCGCGCTCGCCCGCCGGTAGCCCAGCACCCGCTGGAACCGCTTGCCCTGGAACAGCACCGAGCCGTACAGCTCGGTCACCGGGTCGACCGGGACCGCGGGCAGGCCCACGTCACGCGGGACACGCTCGCCGAGTTCGTCCGGCCGGGCGAACCGCAGCCGGGCCCGGAAGTGGTCGGCGCTGAACCCGGTCTCGCCGCTCCGCAGCACGACGTCGACCGTCTCGGCGTCGACCGCGAGCGCGGCCAGCCGGATCGTCGTGGTCCCGGCGGGCGACACGATGATCGGGCGCAGGAACTCGACGTCCTCCAGTACCGGGGTGACCTCCGTGCCCCGCAGGGTCGCGGAGGCGACCTGGGTCATCGCCTCCATGCCCAGCACGGCGGGGAACAGCAGGTCGCCGTCGAGCAGGTGGTCGGACAGGTACGGGTCGCTGCCCGCGGACAGGTCCGCCTCGGTGATCAGCTCGATGCCCGGGTAGTGCACGACGGCGCGGTCGACGAAGCGGGTGAGCGGCAGCTCCTCGCTTTCCACCGGCAGCGTCGGCAGTCCCGCGGTGCGTCCGCAGACCACCAGCACCGACGGCGCCTCCGGGTCGCCGAGGACCTGGCGCAGGATCGCGATGCCCTCCTCGGTCGGGATCGGTGTGATGCCGTCGCGCATGAGCGCGCTGACCACGCCGAGCTTCTCGCCCATCCCGGTGCCGGACCAGACCGACCACTCCAGCGCGATCGCCCGCGCCGCCGGGTGTTCCTGTCCGAATCGGACGGTCAGTTCGGTCATCCAGTCGTTCGCGGTGGCGTAGTGCGCCTCACCGCGGAGACCCGCGCGGCCGATGATGCTGCCGAAGGTGACAAGCAGCTTGATCCGGTCCTGGTCGACCGCGCCGAGCACCGCGTGCAGGCCGCCGATCTTCGGCGCGAGCGTCTTGCGGAAGCTCTCCTCGGTCAGGCTGAACAACGCGGCGGGCTCGTTGCGCCCCGCCCCGTGCAGGACCGCGGTGACCGGGCCCAGCGCCGCCTGCACGGCGGCGACCGCGGCGGCCACCTGCTCGGCGGAGGTGACGTCGGCGCGCTCGTACCGGTAGGTGATGCCCGCCGAGGCCATCCGGCGCAGATTCTCCGCCAGCTCGGTGTCGTCGGCCGGGTCACTGCGGCCGAGCAACGCCAGCTTCGCACCGGAATCCTTGGCCAGTGCCAGCGCGCTCTCCGCGGTGATGCCCTTGCCGCCGCCGGTGACGAGCAGGACGTCGTCGCTGCCCAGCGGTTCCGGGATCGGGCCGACCGGGGCAGGCGGCAGCGCGCCGAGGCGCGGCACCGTCCTGGTCCATCGCGTGTCGTAGCGCGCTTCGGTGAAGTCGGTCGTCGCCGCGACCTCCAGCAGTACGGTCTGCACCGCCTCCTCGATGTCCTCCGCCCCGGCCGGGGCCGGGTCGGCGAGGTCGACGATCGTGGTGCGGGCCGACGGGTCCTCGAGCCTCAGCGTCTTCGCGAGACCGGAGGCGCCGAGGCCGTGCTGCACCACGACGAAGCGCGTGCCGTTCGGCGCGGCCATGACCGCGCGGCCCGCGTCGAGGAACAGCCCGGTGTCCGAGGCGTCGCAGTCGCCCGGCAGGCACAGCAGGACACCGTCGCCGAGACCGGCACCGGCCAGCGCCGCGCGCAGCGGCTCGGCCAGCGAGTGACCGGGCGTCGAGAAGACCTGCCATTCCGCGGCCGCGATGCCAGGGGTGAGATCCGGGTTCGGCCGCAGCGCGGGTACGTACTCGACCGAGAACGGCCGGACCCACGGGCCGACGCCGGGGATTTCGGCCGCGCCGTTCGCGTCCTCCAGCTTGGCGGTCTGGGCCAGCTCGTCGATCATCTCGGCGAGTTCGCCGAGGCACACCGTCGCGAAGTTCGGCATGCCCTCCAGCGCGGGACGGCCCAGTGCCCTGGTGACGTCGTTGACCAGCTGGCCGACGGTGATCGAGGACAGGTGCAGGTCGTCGAGCGGGTGGGTGTCCGCGGTGACGGTCTCCAGCGGCAGTTCGACCCGTTCGGCGGCCAGCTTCCGCAGAAGGTCGAGCGTGGCGTTCGCCCCGCCCTCGGCCGTGCCGGGGTCGACCGTCGCGGCCTGCTGCTCGCGCTCGGCGGCCAGTTCGCGGGCCAGCTCGGCGTCGATCGCCGGAGCCGCCTCGCACGGGCTGGCCAGGAAGCTGAACTCGCCGTCGATCGGCAGCGGCCGCACGACCCGGCCCGCGAACAGCGCCCCGGTGTCGATCGTGACGCCCAGCGCGTGGGCCGCCGCGGCGACCCGCAGCACCGCGCCCAGCGTGGGGGCGTCGGAGTCGACCGGCAGGACCGGCTTGCCGGGGGCGATCTCGTCGAGCAGCCCGGAAAGGACCCGGCCGGGGCCGACCTCGATCACCAGGTCGCTGCGCTCGGCCACCTTCGCGGCGGCCTCGCGGAACCGCACCGGCAGCACGACCTGGTCACGCAGCAGCTCGCGCAGGTCCTCCGCGCCGTGCAGCACGTCGCCGGTCACCGTGGAGACCACGGGCCGCTCGATGCGGGCGAACTCGAACTCGGTGAGCCGTTCGGTCATCGCCTCGGCCGCGGGAGCGACCGACGGCGAGTGGAAGGCGTGCGAGACGTTGATGCGCGTGGCCGTCACACCCTCGGCACGGGCGCGGGCGCAGACCTGCTCGACCGCGGTGGCCGGACCGGAGATCACCGTCTGGCCCGGCGCGTTGTACCCGGCGATGACCACGTCCTCGCCCTGGCTGAGCTCCTCGGCGCGGCTCGGGCTCGCGGCGAGGCCCGCCATCGCGCCGTCGCCCGCGCTCGCCGTGGCCATCACCTTGCCGCGGATCTTGGCCAGCCGCAGCACCTCGTGCTCGTCGAGCGCGCCGCCCCAGTGCAGGGCGGTCAGCTCGCCGAGGCTGTGCCCGGTCGCGGTGTCGGCCTCGATGCCCAGCTGCCGCAGGACGCGCAGCGCCGCGAGCGAACCGGTAACGATCCTCGGCTGGGCGATCTCGGTGGCGACCTGGTCGCCCGCGGCGTTCAGCCCCGCGACGCGGTGGATCTCCTCCGCGCCGGCGAACCGGCGGCGCAGTGCCCCGACGGTGCCCTTGCCCGATCCCTGCCCGGGGAACAGGTAGCCGATCTTCGGCGTTCCCGTGCGCCCGCTGGCGAAAATCCCTTCCGTGACGGCGAAGACCTCGCCGTCGCCCTCGGTCACGAGCTCGGCCAGCCTGGTCAGCTTCCGCTCGGCGTCCTCCGGGTTCGTCGCGACGACGGCGGCGCGGACGGGCTTGCCGGTCAGCTCGGCCGACAGCGTGCCCGCGAGGTCGGTCAGCTCGGCCAGCGACAGCTTCGGCACGACGGTGAGCAGCTCGGTGATCCGCTCCCGCAACGCGTCGAAGTCCGCGGCGTCGAGCAGCAGCAGCTCGGCGTCCTGCCGTCCGGAGACCAGCGCCCTGGTCCGCTCGTCGAGCACGCGGCGCCGCGCGGCGCCCGGCGCCTCGGCGACCGCGATGTGCGAGTTGATACCGCCGAAACCCATCGCCGAGACACCGGCGCGGACCGGCTGCTCCGGGGGCCACAGCCCGGCCTCGCCGGGGACGTACATGCGGGCCGAGTCGCCCAGCAGCGATTCGTGCGGCTCGAAGTGCCCGGTGCCCGGCGGGATCACCTGGTGGTGCACCGCCAGCGTCGCCTTGATCAGCCCGGCGACCCCGGCCGCGGCCTTGGTGTGCCCGATGTTGCCCTTGATGGTGCCCAGCGCGGCGGGCGGGGCGAGCGGATCGGCGTCGCGGCGGGCGGTGGACAGCGCCTCGATCTCGGTGGCGTCGCCCAGCGCGGTGCCGGTGCCGTGGCCCTCGAAGTACGACACGGTCTCCACGCCGTACCCGGCGCGCCGGTAGGCGCGGCTGATCGCCAGCCGGTGCCCGGCCGCCTCCGGCCGGGTGATGCCGCCCTTGCCGTCGGAGGAAACGCCCCAGCCGCTGATCGAGGCGTAGACGCGCTTGCCCTGCTCGATCGCGTCGCTCTCGCGCATCAGCACGAGCATGCCGGAACCCTCGCCGGGCCAGAAGCCGTTGGAGTCGGCGTCGTAGACCTTCATCTCGCCCTTGGCGAGCGCGCCGGTCTTGGCGAAGCCGATGACCTCGAACGGGTCGATCGAGAGGTCCACCCCACCGGCGATCGCGACGTCGAGATCGCCCTGCGCCAGCGCGTTCGCCGCGTTGACGACCGCGAGCAGCGAGGACGAGCACGCACCGTCCACTGTGTACCCGCCGCCGGCGAAGTCGAAGTGGTTGCAGACGCGGCCCGCGATCGTGTTCGCCAGTCCCCCGGCGAGGCTGTCCTCGTTGATCTCCGGGAACGGCGACTTGTACTGCACCTCGAGATCACGCAGGAAGGTCGCGGTCTCGTCGTCGTCCCAGCCGCGCTCGGCCAGCGCGGCGGCGACCGTGCGGCGCACGTACGGCCAACGCAGCCGCATGATGTTCGCCCGGGAGAACTCCCCGGTGAGGCTGTTGCCGATCACCACGCCGGTCGACTGCTTCGGGGCGCCCTCGCCCTCGGCGAACCCGGCGTCGGCCAGCGCCTGCGCCGCGACGTCGAGCGCGAGCCAGTGCGTCGTGTCGGTGGCGCGGAAGGTGCTGCCCGCGACCTTGTACTGGACCCGGTCGAACTCGAAGTCGCGCAGTACCGCGGCCTTCCGGGAGTAGAACCGGTCCGGCGCCTTGGGGTCCGGCGAATAGTAGTCCTCGTGGTTCATCCGTTCGTCGGGCAGGCGCCGGAACGCCCGGCGGCCCGCCAGCACGTTCTCCCAGAGTTCCTCCAGTGAACGGGCGTCCGGATACCGCAGTCCTATCCCGACAATCGCAATCCGCTCAACGCTCATGCCACCGCACTCCCAATAGCTCGCGATATCGTGTTCGAAACCCGTCCGTGGCCGAACAACCGAACCGGCCGTGCGCGGTCGAGGCCGGCAGGTGAATCAGGGCCGCCGTCGCACCGAATCCGGTTCGGATCCGACTACTACCATCCCCTGTGCGCCGCCCGGAGTCTTCTCTCATTCTGCGTGGCACTTCCGCACCTGGTCAGCGTGGGAATTCCACGCCGCGGCACCGGCCGGGGAAGTCCGCACGGCGGAAGACATCCCCTGCCGGGAAGGCGCTTTCCGGCAATCGACAGGTAGCAGTGCCGCGCGCAGCGGCCATACGCTCGGTCGGGACGGCGAACGAGAGGGATACAGGTATGTCGCTCAACAGTGCTCCAGCCAAGCAGAACGACGAACTGGCCGCGGTGACGGCTGTGCCGCAGCGCATCATCGATGCCTGGGCGGGCAACGACGCCGAAGCCTTCGCCGACGTCTTCGCCGAAGACGGGACGATGGCGCTCCCCGGCGTCTTCGTCAAGGGCCGTGAGGGGGTCAAGAACTTCATGGCCGCCGGGTACGCGGGACCGTACAAGGGAACCCGGGTCTACGGGGAGCCGATCGACGTGAAGTTCCTCGGGGCCGACTCGGCCGTGGTCGTCACCCTCGGCGGTGTACTCGGCAAGGGCGAAACCGAAATCGCCGAGGAGCGCAAGGTCCGCGCGCTGTGGGTGCTGGCGAAGAACGACGGCGAATGGCAGCTGGCCGCGTACCAGAACACGCCGGCCAACGCCGCCTGACCCGGCGCCACCCCGAGCCCGCACACCGAAGAGCCCCGGACACCGAGGTCCGGGGCTCTTTCGTGCCGAGTTATGCCGACGGCGGGTGCCGCCCGTCATCCCCGTTCGTCACCGGCAGGCCGGTGCAGCCTGCCGCCCAGCTCGGTCGCCGCGGTGAGACTCGCCCACGCGGCGAGCTCCACCAGGCCGCGTCCGTCCGTCTGTCCACTGAGGACGTCCGCGACCGTCGGTTCGTCGATCTGGTACGCCGCCTTCACGGTCAGCAACGCGAAGCGCGCGGCGGGCCGGTCCGCCTCGGCGACCTCGGCCACCGCCGCGTCCACCCAGGAGCGGCTCAGGCCCGGCGGCCGGCCGTCCCACGCCTTCAGTTCCCGCACCACCACGTCACGGACCCCGGGGGAAACCGAGCCCTCGGCGGCCCCGGCGACGGCGGCCGCCGCGCGCGCGAAGGCCTCCCCGACCGCGGTACCGGGCAGCGCCCACGAAGGACCGTCCACGAAGGACCGTGGGAGCAGGTCGAGCGCGGCGCCCGCCCTCGGGGCCGGACCGGGTTTGAGGAAGTGCCCGAGCACCGCGCGGACCTTCGGCCGCGCGGAATCCGGGACCGCGGGCGGCAACGGCGACGGGCCGAGGAAGATGTTGACCATCCTGTTGAGGTAGTGGAACACCACGGCGACCGCGGTGAGCTCCGCCGCCGCCTCGGCGGGCACCCCGGCGGGAAGCGACCCGTCGCCACGGGCCCACAGCGCCAGCGCCCTGGTGTCCTCCTCGGCGATCCCCGCGTAGTCACCGTGCTCGATCGCGGCGGCGTCGCCGGGTGAGCCCAGCGCCCCGAGCGCCATCCCGTGCACCTCGACGCAGTACGGGCAGGCGTTGCCCTCGGACACCGAGGCCGCGACGACCTCCTTGTCCGACCGGCTCACCGTCCCGTCCGCGACCAGCGACTCGCGCAGCATCAGCCACGCGGCCGCGAGCACCGGAGGCGCCACCGAATGCAGCGCGACCGGCGGCGCCAGCATCCCGAAGTCCCGTTCCAGCTGCCGGTAGACCTCCGCGACGAGCCCCGACGCCCGCCTCGGCCGCACCACCCCGACGTACCGGACCTCCCCGATCGCCCGCCGCAACGCGAGCCGCACCACTCCCGACGTCATGATGTCCTCCCAGAATGGAGATCTCACGTGCTTGAACGGAGATCTCGCCCAATCACGCGAGATCTCCGTTCAAGCACGCCGGATCTCCGTTTCGTGTGTCAGTTGCCCGCCACGACGCTGAGCTTGCTGACCGCGCGACGCCCGGTGATGGAGCCGTCGGGGGCCGGGGCGCCGTAGCTGACGTCGACGCCGCGTTCCCGCGCGGCGCGGACGATGCCGGGCACGGCGCGTTCGGCCAGCGCGGCGATGGTCATCGCCGGGTTGACCGTCAGCGCCCCCGGCACCGACGCGCTGTCGGTGACGAAGATGCCCGGGTGCTCACGCAGTTCGTGGTTCGGGTGCAGGGCGGAGGTCGCCGGGTCGTCGCCGATCCGGCAGGAGGCCAGCGGGTGCACGGTGTAGGCGCCGACGACGTCGTTGGTCCACGGGGCGACCTTCGCGATGCCGTCCTTCTCCATGATCTCCTTGCACTCCGCGTCCGCGAGCGCCCAGCCGCGCCGGGTGTTCGGGGTCGGGTCGTACCGCAGCGGGCCACGGCCGAGCATCTGCTGCGAGATGCGGTAGGCGTTCCCGGTGGGCGGCGGGGTACCGAACACGCCCTCGTTGTCGTCCTCGGTCATCAGGAAGATGGTGAGCCACGACGCCCACTGCTTGAGCATCTCCTTCTTCTGCACCCCGAACCAGCGTGGTTCGTCCCCGCCGGGCACTTGCGCCAGGATGGTGCCCAGCCCCGGCGGGAAGTACAGCTGCTCCAGGGAGTACCGCTCGTATTCGGGCAGCGATCCGTCGAGCCGGTCCCAGTTCGCCACGGTCGGGCCCTTGCCGATGTGGTTGGCCGCGTACGCCAGGCCGTTCTCCCTGGCGAGGCCGAGTACTTCGCGCGCCCGGTCCTCGTCGATGATCGCGGTGTTCAGGCGTTCGCCGTTGCCGGAGAAGTACCGCCCGACCGCGTGCGGCATGGTGCCCAGCGCGGCCTCCGAGCGCTGGAGGATCACCGGGGTCGCGCCCGCGCCGGCGGCGATGATGACGATCTTCGCGTCGATCGCGCCGGTGCCGGTGTGCACCCGGTAGTCGACGTCGTCGAGGACGGTGAAGTGCACGCGGTAGCCGCCGTCCTCGGTGCGTTCCAGCTTCTGCACCTCGTGCAGCGGCCGGATCTTCGCGCCGTGCGAGAGCGCCGCGGGCAGGTAGTTCGTCAGCATCGACCGCTTCGCGTCGAACTTGCAGCCCGCCATCATGAAGTTGCAGTTCACGCACCGGTCGTTGTCCACCGCCACCGGCGCCGGGTTCGCGGTACGCCCGGAGTGGTGACAGGCCGCGGCCCAGAGCCCGCCGGCGTAGGACACGTCGTCCCAGTCCTGTGTGGACACCGGGATCGACTCGGAAACCCGGTCGTACCAAGGTTCCAGGGTGTCGCGGGACAGCACCGATGGCCACATCCGGCGCCCGATGCTGCCGTGGCGCTCGAACACGAACCGCGGCGCGCGCGGCATCGCGGCGAAGTACACCACGCTGCCGCCGCCGACGCAGTTGCCGCCGAGCACGCTCATGCCGTCGCCGACGACGAAGTCGAACGCGCGGGTGTAGGACGAGCCGAGCAGGTAGTCGTGCTCGACCTCGTCGGCGGCCAGCCACGGCCCGCGTTCCAGCACGGTGACCTTCGCCCCGCCCGCGGCGAGGTGGTAGGCGGGGATCGAGCCGCCGAAACCGCTGCCGACGATGACGACGTCGGTCTTCTCGATCGCGCTCACGCTGGGCTCCCTGAAGGCGTCGTGTCGGGGTGGACCTCGGCCAGCTTGCGGCCGTAGGAGAACTTGGGGAACCGCCAGAACCCGTCGGGGTCCGGCTCGCGGTAGCCCAGCGCCAGCAGGCCGGGGTGACCGGCGCGGATCGCGTCGGCGGTGTGCAGGTGCGCGGCGCTGTCGAAGGCCATGTTGCAGAACAGCGAAAGGCTCACCCAGCCGTCCTTCTCCGGATGGCCGGGGGCAGTCAGCTGCCGCACCAGCGCGGTCCGGTGCGCGAACGGGAGCGCCACGAACGGCGGCACGTCGTCGTCGAGCACCAGGTCGTGCTCGCCCGCGTACGACTTGGCGTGGTCGTTGAGCGACTGGGCCAGATAGGGCAGCCCCACGGTCACGCCGGTCGCCTCGGTGTGCAGCAGTTCGAGCGCCCCGGCCTCGACCGCGCCGGGCCCCGCCGAGGCACCGGCGATCGCGCGGTCGGTCTCGGACCGCTTCTCCCCGGGGACAATGGTGTCCGCGTAGGCCTCCAAGGTCAGTACCTTGACGCGTTCCTCGTCGATCGCTGGTGACACCGGCCTACCTCCTTCGTCGAAAACGGGACGGCGCTTCCCCACCGTCCACAGTGGATTTACGCGGCACGCGGCCGGGTTTCCTCGTCGGACCGCCCCACCCTGGCGTCCACCGTCATCGGCAGGCCGCCCCGCACCCGCAGCGACAGCATCGCCTCGGGCACGACCTGGTAGCCGGGCACCTTGCGCAGCCGCAGATCCCGGGAGGCCATGGCGAGGACGAACACCGCCTCCATGACGCCGAGGCTGTTGCCGATGCAGAAGCGCGGCCCCGCACCGAACGGGATGTAGGCGTACCGCGGCCTGCCCGCCGGGTTGTCCGGGTCGAACCGTCCCGGATCGAACCGCTCCGGATCGGTCCAGAACTCCGGGTGCCGGTGCAGGGTGTAGGGCACCACGACGACGTCGGATCCGGCGGGCACGTGGTAGCCGCCGATCTCGTCGTCGCCCTGCGCGACGCGCGGCAGCAGCCACACCGGCGGGTAGAGCCGCATGACCTCCTCGACGACCATCGTGGTGTAGCGCAGCTTCCGCAGGTCCTCGTGCCCCGGCAGCCGGTCGCCCAGCACCTCGACGGCCTCGGCGTGCAGCCGCTCGCCGACCTCGGGGTGCTCGTCGATCAGGTGGAACGCCCAGCCCAGCGTGCTCGCCGTGGTCTCGTGCCCGGCCAGCAGCAGGGTGATCAGCTCGTCCCGCATCCGTTCCCTGGCGCCGTCGACGTCGTCACCCGCCGAGGCGATGAGCCGCGACAGCACGTCCTCGCCGCCCTCGACCGGGTCCGCCAGCCGCTTTTCGACGAGTTCGTCGGCGATCCGGCGCAGGTCGTCGCGCGCGGAGCGGAACCGCAGCTGCTTGGGCAGCGGCGCCCACTCCGGCACCATGCTCAGGGTGACGGCCTCGAACATCGCCTGGTCCTGCACGGCCTCGAACGAGTGCCCGAGTGTCTCGTAGCCGCCGAGCTCCGCGTCGAGCAGCGTCTTGCCGAGCACGCCGAGCGTCAGCCCGGTCATCTCGTGCAGGATCTCGACCGGGCCACGGTGCGCCGCCAGCCGCCTGACCAGTCCGTCCACTTCGGACGCCACGATCGCGGCCTGGCGCGAGATCCGCTTGGGCTGGAACACCGGCTGGATCGTCCGGCGCTGCGCGCGCCAGGTCTCCCCGTCACTGGTGAGCAGCCCGTCGCCGAGCGCGCGCCTGGCCTCCTGGAGACCGATTCCCTTGTGGTAGTTGGCACTGTTGTCCGCGAGGACGTGCTTGGCCAGCTCCGGGTGGTTCACCAGGTACATCGCCTTCGGACCGATCGCGATCCGGACGACGTCGCCGTAGCCTTCCGCCGACTCCGACATGAGCGCGAGCCGGTCGGTGAACAGCTGGGCGAGCAGCTTGACCGTCTTCCGCCGAGGGGGCCCGGGCGGCGCGGAGCGCGCCGTCCGGGCCGATACCGATTGGCTGCTCATGCGGCGATGGCCCCGGATCCGGTGTCGGGCTTGCTCTCGGCGGGCCGGAGCTGCGTGGTGGTGGCCAGCTCCCGCTGCTCGGCCTCGAACTTCAGCCGCGCCTTGTTCGAGAAGTGCAGGCCCCACAGGAACAACCCGCGGATCAGGCACACCGACGCGGTGGCGAGGAACAGGCCGTAGGCGACGTGCACGGACATGAAGAACCCGTAGGCCAGCGCCACGCCGGAACCGAACAGGATCTGCGAGGAGGGCTTCGACGGGGTCGTGCCGGGGTCGCTGACCATGTAGTTCGTGTAGAGCACGAACGCGACGCCGGTCATCATGCCGAGCGCGCCGGGGATCGCGGTGTCGAAGATGACGCCACGCAGGATCGCCTGCAGCGCGAAGGTGATCACCCACGCGCCGATCAGCCACATCCGCTGGGTCAGCATCGCGTTGAGCACCGTGCCGGAGACGATGATGATGCCCACGATCAGCCAGCCGATCCAGGTGTCCACCTTCTCGGTGAAGTGGTACGGCGGGGCGATGCTCGCCCACGGGAAGACCAGCAGGATGATCGTGATGCCGAAGTTCGACGGGTTCATGTAGTGCCGGAACCGGCCGCGCACCGGCGCCTGCAGGATCCACTTCGCGCCGACCGCGACCACCACGCCGAACACCATGACCAGCCACTGGTCGTTGACGTAGGTGAGCATGTTCAGCGCGAGCCCGGTGATGTGGGCGGGGAGCAGGAACTCCGCGAGCCCCTTGAAGCCGTTGCCCTTGAACCGGACGGGCCGGTTCTGCGCGTTCGCGCCGATGATCTCGAGGACGATCTCCGTGGTGTACGCGGTCGCCAGCGCGATGAACGGGTACAGCCACGGCTGCTCGAAACCGAGCAGGGTGTAGCCGACGATGTTGAACACGCTGATCGAGATCGCGAACCGGCGGAGCGCGATGACGACCTTGTTCGTGTGCCTCGGCGGAGCCGCCGCCGCGGTTGTCTGGGCCATGACCGTCACATTCCTTCCTGGATGGCCTGGGTGCCGAGCTGGATCATGTGACAGCCGGGCTCCAGCTTGAGGTCCTGCTGCCGGAGCTGGCCGGTGCGGTCCCGCCACTGCAGGTGCACGTTCAGCGGGCCGGACACGGTCTCGCCGAGTCCGAAGTGGACCTGGTGGCTGCGCCGGCCGGAGTGGCCGCTGCCGCCGTCCACGCGGTCGATGTACTTCTTGCCGTCGGCGGTGGTCACGGTGACCTCGGCGCCGATCGCCGGGGTGCCCGGCGCGGGCAGCGGGCCCGCCGACTTGGCCGCGTCGGTGGTCAGCTCCAGCTCCAGGAACTTCCCCGGCTTCTGGCTGACGTTGTGGTAGTAGACCGGGGCCTCCCACTGCCGCGCCACCGCGAAGTCAAGCAGCCCGCTGCCGTCCGGGTCGCCGACCGCGATACCGCGGGTCGGCACCGGGACCGCCAGCCCCAGCTTCGGGGCGAGGTCGACATAGCGACCCTCCGGGCTCTTGGCGAAGAAGTGCAGCGTCTGGTCACCGCCGATGTCGTCGCCGGCACGGAGGTTCGGCCACCAGAACGGATTGGACAGCAGACCGTCGTGCGAGGTGGCCAGTTCCTGCAGCTGCGGCCACCGGTTGACCTGGCCCTTGACGAACCCGGTCGCCTGGGTGATCACCGAGTCGCCGCTGTTGTTGTAGTCGGCGATCTTCACGTCCCAGCCCCAGCCGGACCACGCCGTCCCCGCCTCGGCGCTGCGGTCGGTCCACGGCGCCTCGCCCTGCCGCAGCTTCGCCCGCAGGTCCGCGGTGTCCTTGGCGGTGTTCATGAACTGGAAGTTGCTCTCCTCGATGCCCCACGAGGTGGTGATGTTGGAGACGTACATGTCGTAGAGGCCGTCGTGGTTCAGGTCGGCGAAGTCGACGCCCATACCCTTGAACGAGTCGTTGCCGATCACCTTGGACTTCGGGTCGGCGATCCCGCGGACACCGTTGACCTCGGCGAACTCGACGTGGCCAGGCGTGGACTTGTTGTACAGCATGCGGTCGTGGCCGAAGTCGTTGCCGATGTAGAGCTCGGGCAGCCCGTCACCGTCCACGTCCGTCGCGCTCGCCGCGAGCGACCAGCCCATCTGCAATGCCTCGGGGATGGCCTTGGGCTCGTGCGCGAAGGTGGCCGTCGGCTTCGCGCCCGCCGAGGCGCCGGTGAAGCGGAAGATGTGCTTCCCGCCGCTGTTGGGCGCGTGCGACATCGACTGGTTCATCTGCACGCCGCCTTCGGCGTTCGGGTCGAGCACGGCGCTGTCGGGGAAGTAGTTCCCGATGAAGATGTCCTGGTGCCCGTCCCCGTCGAAGTCGCCGACGGTCGCGGCGTTGGTGTTCCACTTCGGACCGTTGTAGGTGCCGTCCTTCGCCCGGTTGTCCCCCGGCAGCAGCTCGACCGGCGCGTACGCGGTGGCGTCGAACCTCGTCGCGTCCGCCTTGGCCAGGAACACCACCGGCGTGCGGCCCCAGTAGTAGACCATCAGGTCGGTGCGGCCGTCCTCGTTGAAGTCACCCGCGACACACCCCATCGGCGCGACGTTCGGGTTCGTCGGCAGCGGCGCCACGTCCAGCGCGAACGGCGCGTACCGCTGGCCCGAGGTCGGCACCGGCGTCACCACCACCTGGTCACTGCGCGGATCGACCAGGCAGAGATCCTTCGGCTTCCCGGTCCCGCTCAGGTCCGCCATGGCGATGCCCGCGCCGACCGAGGAGATCCATGCCCGGATGTGCTCGTAGGTCTTGTTCACCGGCCGGATCGACTGCTGCTTCGGCGCGGGCGGCAGCGCGATCGACATCGGCTGGAAGGCGTACTTCGACGCCATCGTGTCCTGCTCCGCGGCGGAGACGCTGGGCAGCCTGGCGACCATGAACAGGCCCAGTACCAGCACCAGCGCCACGATGCCCGCCAGCTGCCTGCGCAGCCAGCCCAAGGTCGCGGTCATTTCTCCACACCTCCGTGTGCCAACACCGTTTCGGCGATCTCCTGCCGCCACGTTTCGAACGCCGGGAGCTCACGGTCGACCACCACGGCCGGCCGGACCTCCTGCGTGATCGCCGCCGCGCGCGTGGCGGGCAGCCCGCAGATCGCCGTCGTGGCGACCTCGGTTTCGGGGATGAGCAGGCCCGCGCGGACCCGGGCCTCCGCGGCGAACGCGCTGCCCTGCGCGAGCCTGCCGCGGTGCGGGCCCGCGAACTCGGCCAGCTTCCGCAGTTCGTCCGCGTCGACCCCGCACGCGTAGGTCGAGGCCAGGCCGACGCCCGCGTACAGGTCGCCGTGCCGCTCCGGCGCGAACCCGGCGATCGTCTCGGTCACCAGGTCGACGTCGGTGCCGCAGATGAACCACAGCGCCCGTCCGATGCCCTGGTCGATCGCGCGGAGCGCGTAGCCGCTCCGTGCCTTGTCCGGCCAGGGAAATCCCTGCTCCTGGTACTGCTGCCGGACGTACCTGTCGGTCCTGAAGTAGGCCTGGTGGAAGCCGTAGCCGTCGAGCACGAGCCAGCGCAGCAGCGGGTCGAAGTCCGCGGGCGAGGGCCAGCGGAAGCGCGGCAGCCGCGCCATCGCCCAGCCGACACCGACGTAGATGATGTAGTCGTGCTTTTCACCAGGGCCGTCGAGGAAACCGGTGATGTGCGAACGACCGCCGCCGGGCAGGCCGTCGAGCATCCCGTATCCCATTCCCGCGCCCTCGTAGGCGAATCCGCGGAACTGTTCGGGAATCCGTTCGAGCCATTCCTCGGCCTGCTCGAAGGAGCGTGCCTCGACCGCGTGCGCGTAGCCGAGAAGAAACTTCTCCCCGACCGTCTCCAGCAGTTCCTGAGCGGCTGGGCTCTTCTTGTGGAAACCTCGCTTGTCCAGCGTGGTCTCCGAGACGTCCGGAGTCAGGATGCGGCGTCTTAACGCGCGCCAACCATTGCCCAACGCACTCTCCCCCTTACGGGTAGAATAAGTCGTCCGTGCATTTCTACAGGTCAGATTCACATATTCGGTGACCGTCCGGCTACCTCCGGAGTTGCGCCCGGTGTCTCCTCCGTTGCGCAACCGGACCGGCGCGGTCAGCCCGCCCTGCGGTGTTCCCCGGCACCGAACCCGGCGCGGATCCGTTCCCGCCACACCTCGTACGGCGGTTCGGGCGCGGCCAGGTCCGGCGCGACCTCCGTCCGGTCGGCCAGCTCGACCGCGGCCTCCACGGTGAGGTCGGTGAGCGCCCCGGCCGCGGCGTGGGTGTGCCTTGGCACGAAAGAGGAAAAGGTGCGTGCCTTGACCGCGAACACCGCACCGAGCGCCAGCTCGGCGTGGTGCGGCCCGGAGGACCGGCGCAGTTCGGCCAGCCCGGCCCGGTCACAGCCCCCGGCGAAGGTCGCGGCGAGGCCGACGCCGCTCCACAGGTCCGCTTGCCGCTGCTCGGGAAAGCGCTTCACCGCCTCGGCGACGGCCCGCGGGTCGCCCCCGTTGATGAACCACAGTGCCCGGCCGACGCCCTGGTCGAAGGCGCGCGGGAAGTAGTCGGGCCTGCCCGCCCACGGATAGGGTTCCGGCTCGGCCCGCTCGTCCACCCAGCGGCGGGTGTCGAAATAGGCGCGGTCGAACCCGTAGCCGTCCACGGCGAGCCAGCTCATCGTCGGGTGATAGGGCACTTCCGACAGTTCCGGGAGGATGTTCTTCCACAACGGCCTCGGCAGCCTCGCCATCGCGAACCCGATCCCGATGTAGGTTAGGAAGATATGCGGTTTCCCCGGCCCTTCCAGCAGTTCCCGGGTTCTGTTCCGGCCGCCGCCCGGCATCGCGTCGAGGATGCTGCACCCCATGGTCGCACCCTCGTAGGCGAATCCGCGCTGTTCCGGTTCCACCAGTTCCAGCCGCCGCTCGAGTTCCCACAGCGACGCGCCCTCGATGGCCCATTCGAATCCGCACACCACCGCCTGGGGGACGGCCTCGAGCTTCACGGTGGCCGCGGACGGCGTCACCGGGAAACCCCGCTCGGCGAACCCGACGGAGGCCAGGGACGGTGCGAGCATCTTCTTGCGCAGCACACCGAACAGTGTCGACATATTTTGTCCTTTGTGGATGGTCGAAGGTCAGGCGACCGCACGCAGGTACGGCCGCTGCGGGGAGGTCATCCGGCTGACCAGCGGGGCGGGCTTCGCCGCGAGCGTGATGGCGATGGGCGGATCGGTCGCCAGTGGCGCCCGCATGCCGAGGCCGACGCGCACCCGTTCGTGCGGGCGCACCGCCACCCGGCTGCCCAGCGTGCCGATCGAGAAGCTCGCCGCCGAGGTGCCGGGGGAATGCGCGGCGACCGCCATGACGGTCCACTCCCCGTCCGGGACCCCGTGGATGGTGAGCTCTCCCGAACGGGCGTTGGCCATGCCACCGAACGCCACCGGGCCGCTCTGCGGGATGGCGTCGGCGAAGACCCCGACCAGGACGTCCGCCGGCGCCGAACCACGCGGCATCTCGACGCGCGCGGTGATCGTGCCGGTGCCCGCCCGCAACGAGGCGCAGCTGTGCCCCGCGCCGCGCAGCGCGGGCAGCGAAGGCAGCCGCTGGAAGTGCGGGGCGATGGCGACGAGCACCTCGCCGACCTCCGGGTCCCGGTACTGGGTCGGGGTCATCCCGACCGCGCGGGCGAAGCGGCTGGTGAACGTCCCGACACTGCTGTAGCCGACACTGCAGACGATGTCCGACACCGTCAGGGACGTCGTCAGCAGAAGCCGTTTGGCCTCGAACAACCGGACCGCGGTCAGGAACCGCCCCGGCGTCACCCCGGTCGCCCTGCTGAAGATCCGCGAAAAGTGGAACGGGCTGACGAATACTTCCGCGGCGAGGCCGGTGAGGGTGATCGGATCGTAGTACCGCGCGTGCATCGACGAAATCGCCTGGAGCACAGCGGGCGGGACCGGCTGGGCGGGCGACGAAAGCAGAGCGCCGGAAGCCGGCCGGTCGAGCAGGTCACCGTCCATCGTGGACGCGATCGGTCGTAACACCACCATGAGTCCAACCTCGAATTCCTCGCTGACTCTCTTTTCCTGACCGCCAGCCAAGACTCCGCTGATTGCAGCCCGGTCGACGGCCGATCGAGGATCGATCGGCCCCGGCTGGGCGGATATGCGTTCCGCACACCGGCTCGTGTGTTCCTCAGTGGCCGCACCGGTGAACCGCACGGCCCGCCCCGCGCGGTTCGCAGCGGCGGAGCCAGGGTTTCGGTTGGGAAGATCCGGTACCCGGCGACATCCGGTGAGCGGTTTTTCACCCTCCGTCGTACCGGACCGGCTCCCGACGAGGATCCGAGTCCGCAGGTCGGGGCCACCCCGGCGAGGGTCAATATCCGATCCTGCGGACTCGCCTTCGGTAGCCACCAGTGCCGGACACCTCGGAAACCGGGAGAAACACATACGCACCGGGGCGGAACACACGCGCACCCCGATGGACCGCTCACTGGCCCGGGACGGGGCACTCTGTCACATTCGAAGCCACGGCCCGTGTTCTGGCGTTCGTCGCCGCGGACCGCACTGGGGATCACAAGCGGTACCGACTGGAGGCGTAGTGATGTACTCCGACAGCAACCTATCGGACGGACTCACCGGCGCCCTCGACCGGGCCACGGCGCCCGCACCGGAGGACGAGGTCCGGTTCACGCTGCTGGGCCCGCTCGAGGTGCGGCGCGGCGGCGTCGACTACGCACCGAGCACACCGAAGATCCTGCAGCTGCTCGCCATGCTGGTGACCCAGCCGGGCAAGATGGTGCACACCGATTCCCTCATCGAGGAGCTGTGGGCCAGCAGCCCCCCGCGCAGCGTCCGCGCCACCCTGCACACCTACATCTACCACCTGCGCCGGTGCATCATCCAGCACGGCCTCGCCGCCGACGGGGAGGACCTGCTGGTCAGGAAGCCGCCGGGCTACATCCTCCGCATCGATCCCGCGCAGCTCGACGTCCATGCCTTCGCCCGGTTACAGCAGCAGGGCAGGGAAGCGCAGCGGGCGAACCGGCACGCCGAAGCCGCGCGCGCCTACCGCGCCGCGCTGGACCTGTGGTCCGGGCCCCCGCTCGCGAACATCCACTGTGGACCGGTGCTGTCCGCCTACACCGTGGACCTGCTGGAACAACGGCGCAGCACCCTGCGCATGCGGATCGAGGCGGAGATCAACAGTGGCAAGCACCTGGAGCTGATCGGCGAGCTCCGTTCCCTCACCTCGGGCAACCCGCTCGACGAGGCGTTGCACGGGCAGCTGATGCGGGCGCTCGGGCGCAGCGGCCGCCGTTCCGACGCGATGGTGGTCTACCGGCGCCTGCGCGCCAAGCTGACCGACGAACTGGGGGTGGAACCCTGCGACGAACTGCAAGTACTGCACCGGAACCTGTTGTCCGAAGGCGAGCCCGCGACATGACACGTCTACGCCGGCCCGCCCTGCCCGTCGAAAAACCTGGTGTACCAAGAGAAAAAGTGAGGATCGTAGGATGACCACTCGTACT
Source organism: Amycolatopsis samaneae (assembly GCF_039541975.1). Classification (NCBI taxonomy): domain Bacteria; kingdom Bacillati; phylum Actinomycetota; class Actinomycetes; order Pseudonocardiales; family Pseudonocardiaceae; genus Amycolatopsis; species Amycolatopsis samaneae. The sequence goes on along the minus strand of NZ_BAABHG010000017.1, from coordinate 26,082 downwards.
TACGGCCAGTTCTGCGGCTTGGCTCGCGCACTCGAGCTCATCGGGGAGCGCTGGTCCCTGCTCGTGGTACGCGATCTCGTCCTCGGCCCGAAGCGCTTCACCGAACTGCAGCAGGGCCTGCCGAAGATCCCGGAGAGCATTCTTTCGTCGCGGCTCAACGAACTGGAGAAGACCGGCGTCATCCGCCGCCGCGTCCTGCCCCAGCTCGACGCCGGAGTCGTCTACGAACTCACCGAATACGGCTCCGAACTCGACCAAATCGTCCTCGACCTCGGACTCTGGGGAGCACGCTCCCTCGGCCACCCCGGACCCGACCAGATCCTCACGCTCGACTCCGCCATCCTCTCCCTCTACACCACCTTCAACCCCGACAACGCCACCGGCGTCCACATCACCTACGAGTTGCGGTACGACGACTCGATGGTCGTGCACGCGCTGGTCGACGACGGTGCGCTGAAGGCGGGTGAAGGCGCCCACGCCGGCGCGGACCTCGTCATCGAGTCGCGCGGCCCGGCGCTGTTCGAAATCCTCACGCGACAGCTCACGCCGCAGGAGGCCGTCCGGAGCGGGCGGGTCCGGATCGAGGGCGAACCGCAGCACCTGGAACTGTTCGGCAAGCTGTTCCACGTCCCGCTGGCTCCCGAGCCGTCGGAGGGCCTGACGGTCCGCTGATCCCGCGCAGGCCTGGCACCGCGCGGGGCGGCCACTCCGCGCGGTGCTACTCGAAGCGGGACGCGTCTCCGGCGCCGTAGCGCACGATCTCCGCCTCGCCGGAGGAGAAGTCGACCACCGTGGTGGGCTCCACCCCGCAGTCCCCGGAGTCGAGCACCGCGTCGAGGGAGTGATCGAGCAGTTCCTTGATCTCCCACCCCTGGGTCAGCGGCTCACCGGCGTCGGGCAGCAGGAGCGTGCTGGAGAGCAGGGGCTCGCCCAGCTCGGCGAGCAGTGCCTGGGTGACGACGTGGTCGGGGATGCGCACGCCGACCGTTTTCTTCTTCTCGTGCATCAGCCGCCGCGGGACCTCCTTGGTGGCGGGCAGGATGAACGTGTACCGGCCGGGGGTGGCCGCCTTGATCGCGCGGAACACCGTGTTGTCCACGTGCACGAACTGGCCCAGCTGCGCGAAGTCCTGGCACACCAGCGTGAAGTGGTGCCGGTGGTCCAGCTTCCTGATGGCCCGGATCCGGTCGATCCCGTCCCGGTTGCCGAGCCGGCAGCCGAGCGCGAAGCAGGAGTCGGTCGGGTACGCGATGAGCCCTTCGGACCGGAGGACGTCCACGACCTGCCCGAGCGCGCGACGCTGCGGGTTCTCGGGATGGATGTCGAAGTACTTCGCCATCACCGAAGCCTAGCGGGCGCGGCGCCGGCCCGCCGCGTCGCGGGACCCGGGGAATCCCGTGTGGACGCCCGGGGCCGCGCGTCTCCCATCGTGCGCACTTCGGTCGCTTCCCCGCACTCCGGTGCGAACCCGGCGCACAATCACACCGGGGAACCGGCGTCGCCAGGCGCCAGTCGGCGGGAGGAAAAGACATGACGTTGTCGGAGATCGTCCACGCGGGGACGGTGGCCGGGCGGGAACGGTCCCGGCTGATCCCGGCCTCCGCCTACACGTTCGAAGGCACCGAAGGCCGCGTCCGGCTCGGCGACCTGTTCGCCGGGCACCGCCAGCTGATCGTCTACCACACGATGCCCGACCGGATCCGGCACGCGAACCCGCCGGACGAGGTCGCCGACCGCCTCGCGCGGCTGCGCAGGCGCGACTCGCGGCTGGTCCTGGTTTCCTCGGCGCCGTCCGCGAAAATCGAGCAGTACCGCCGTTACCTCGGCCGGAGCCTGCCCTGCTACTCGGTCACCGACCGCGGCTTCGGCTCGGACTTCCCCGCCACCACGGGCGTGCCCGCGGACGGGGGCGACGACGAGATCCCGGGCCTCAGCGTGTTCCACCGTATCGGGAGGACCGTGCTGCACACCGGCTCGATCGGCATTCCCGGGCTGGACTTCCTCGTGCGGGCGCTCAGCGTCCTCACGCCCGCCGGAACCCTTCAGTGCGGCTAGGCCACCCGTGCTTCCCCCACGGTCGTTCGCAGGTGGGCGAAACAGCGTAACGGGCGTGCGCCGACCGGTCGCGGGCAAGTCGGACGCCATCGGGCGCCCACGGCCTGGGATAGGATCGCACGACGTGGGAAGCCCTTGACGAGCTCACCACCCGAGATGCCGGAGGAGATTCCTTTGCTGTCTCCGGCACTGGGAAGCGACGGATCCGAACCACACCTGGCCGCGACGGCGGAGCCACGCGGCACGGCGAGCGCGGACCAGCGCCCGAAACTGGCGTGGTACCTGGCACGGGCGGTCGTCACCACGGTCTTCCTGGGACACGTCGCGGTCACACTGACCACTCTGGAGCGAGCCCATCTCGGTTACCTGCGCAGCACCTACGGCGTCCTCGCCGTGGTCGCGGTGCTGGCGATCCAGTTGTTCTACTTCAGCCGCCCGGCCACGCGGCTGAACTCCCCGACGAGCCGGGTGATGCTCGCGATCGAGGCGTTCCTGGTGTACGTCCCGATCTTCACCTTCGGTGAAGTGTGGACCGGGCTGCCGTCCTTCCTGGCCGGCAGCGTCCTGCTCGTGTTCCGTCCCCGGGTCGGCTGGCCGCTGTTCGCCGCCGTGCTGCTGTCCAAATCCTTGCTCCAGCTGCATTTCGGCTCCGGCGCGCTCGACGCGGTCTACACCGCGGTGGCGGGCGCGGCGTTCGGGCTCGACGTGTACCTGATGAGCAGGCTCGCCAGGATGATCACCGACCTCCACGCGGCGCGGTCCGAACTCGCGCAGCGCGCGGTCGCGGAGCAGCGTCTCCGCTTCGCGAGGGATCTGCACGACCTGCTCGGGCTGAGCCTGTCCGCGATCGCGCTCAAGGGCGAACTGGTCCACCGGCTGATCCACCGGTCCATCGACCAGGCCCAGCGGGAGCTGTCGGAGATCACCGGTGTCGCGCAGCGGACGCTGTCGGACGTGCGTGCCGTCGCCCGCGGCTACCGCGAGGTCTCCCTCGCCAACGAGTTCCGTGCCGCCGAATCCCTGCTGCGGGCCTCCGACATCGCGGTGCGCGTCCACATCGACCAGAGCGCGCTCCCCGTGCAGGCCAGGACCACCCTCGCCAAGGTGCTCCGCGCGGGCGTCACCGACGTGCTCCGGCGCGGCGAAGTGGACAGTTGCGAGATCTCCGTGCGCAAGCGGCGCGACCAGGTGTCCCTGGACATCGTCAGCGACGGGGTACGCGACGAGGAACCCGACGCCGAGAGCGAGTACGACAGCCTCGTACGGGAACTCGAGTCCCTGGGCGGCAAGGTGTCCGCCGGGAAGGACGGCGACGGGCGCTACCGCTTCCACGTCGAACTGCCCCTGCCCGAGGAGCTCGGCCCCGACGACGAGGCCGCGAGCGGCGAGCGCCGGGACCTCGACCGCGGCGACACGCGACAGGTCCGCGCGCTGCTCACCGCCACGTTCTGCACGGTCACCCTCGCCGTCGAACTGCGGGTACTGACGGTCACCCGCGAGGCCTGGCAGATCCTGCTCATCACCGGCTACCTGGCCGCCCTGCTGACCCTGCAGCTGTCCTACTTCAGCCGCCCCACCACCCGCCTGCGGTCCCCGCAGAGCTACGGCCTCCTGTTCGTCCAGGCCTGCCTCATCTACCTGCCCGCCATCCCGCTGGGCGACGACTGGCTCAGCGTCCCCGGCATGCTCGCCGGCAGCGCGCTGCTCGTGCTGCCGCCCATCGCGGGCTGGGCCGTGTTCGCGGTGACGGTCGGCAGTACCGTGTGGATCACCGTCGGGCACCAGGTCGGCACGTACGCGATCATCTACAGCACCACCTCCGCGGTGCTGTCCAGCCTGGTCGTGTTCGGCCTGACCTGGCTGGTGCGGGTGGCGGCCGAGCTGGACAACACCCGGCGGCGGCTCGCCCAGATCGCCGTCGCCGAGGAACGCCTGCGGTTCGCCAGGGACCTGCACGACCTGCTGGGCATGACGCTGTCCGCCATCGCGCTGAAGAGCGAGCTCACCAGCAGGGTGCTGCCGCTGGACCGGGGACGGGCGGCCGACGAGCTGGCGGAGATCCTCGGCCTGACCAGGCAGGCGCTCTCCGACGTCCGCTCGGTCGCCAGCGGCTACCGGGAGCTTTCCCTGGAGAGCGAATCCCGGTCCGCGCAGTCCATCCTCCAGACCGCGGACGTGCGGGTGCGGATGGAGATGGAGCACGCGGACCTGCCCGCCCCGGTCCGGACGGTGCTGGCCGTCGTGCTCCGCGAGGGCGTGACCAACGTGCTGCGGCACAGCAACGTCGAACACTGCGAGATCGCCGTGCGCCGCACCCCGGAGGGCGTGAGCCTCGACATCGTGAACGACGGGGTGAACGGCCGGCCCGCCGAGCCGGCGGAGGCACCGGCGGAGCCGGCCCGGCTGGAAGCGCCGAGCAGCGGTATCCGGAACATGTCCGAACGGGTCGCCGGCCTCGGCGGAAGGCTCACCGCGGCGGTCGAGCCGGACGGCCGGTTCCGGCTCCGCGCCGTCGTCCCGGCCTGACCGGCCCGGTACCGGGGTCTCAAAGCCAGCCGGAGTCCTTCGCGATCCTGATCGCGTCGACCCGGTTGCGCGCGTTGAGCTTCGCGACGACGGTGGTCAGGTAGTTCCGCACCGTCCCGGCCGAGAGGTACAGCCGCGCCGCCACCTCGACCGTCTCGTAGCCCTCGGCGGTCAGCCGGAGCACGTCGATCTCGCGGCCGGTGAGCGGGCAGTCCGCCGCGTCCCACGCCGCGAGCGCGAGGTCGCCGTCGACCATGCGCCGTCCCGCGAGCACGCCGCGGACGGCGTTGGCGAGCTTGTCCGGCGGCGCGTCCTTGAGCAGGAACCCGCTGACCTTGGCGGCCAGCGCGCGGCGCAGGGTGCCGGGCCTGCCGAGGCTGGTGAGGATCAGCGTGCGGCAGTCCGGCAGGTACTCGTGCAGCTCCTCGGCCGCGGTCAGGCCGTCCTTGCCCGGCAGGTCGATGTCGATGACCGCGACCTGGGCACCGGTCGCGCGCGCCACCGGCAGTATTTCGTCGCCAGAGGCGACTTCCGCGACCACCTCGATGTCGGGTTCGAGCTGCAGCAACGCGATGAGCGCACCACGGACGATATGCATGTCCTCAGCAACCATTACCTTGATCACCCAGTGTCCCCATTTCACCGCACAGCCCCCTCGGTGTTGTCAGTTAAACATCCGCGAGGGACTTTCAGCTGCGCCATTCGGGTAACCCGAAGTGCGGTCACCAGGACATACGGCGGCCGCGCGAGCGAGCCGGAATTCGTTCCGCGTACGTCCGAACACCTTTGGTTACAGTACGGTGTTCGAGTTCGGGGAAAACACTTCGGCCGGGTGCGGCGAAAATGGAAAACCGGCCGCCGGGCGCGTGCTCATCACGCCACCGGCGACCGGCTTGCTTCGGGAAGGTGCGCTCCCGGACTCTCGACCAGGGCTGGTCAGGGGTAGGTCGGCGGAATCACGCCGCTTCGAGCAGCAATTCCGCCATCAGGCAGTCGGTGGTGCCCGATATCCGGCCCTTGCCGTTGATCCACTGGTCGAAGTGGTTGATTTCGAGTTCTGCCGAGCTGTCCACGTTCTCGACATCGATACCGTGGTCAGCGAGCAGAGAAAGGACGTTGTCACAACCGTGCTTACGCATGTCGAGGCTCCCAGTGGTGAATCAGAACGGTTCACGTACCGAAAATCCTCCGCTTTCCCCGGCTACGATTCCAGTGTCCGCGTCACCGCGCGGCCGTGTTTTCCACATGCTCCGCGCAGCGCGCCCCGCTAGGCCGATCGCGCCACGGAGAGCGACGATCGGGCGGCCGAAATGCCCTGTTCGGTACTCAGGGTAGTCAAGCCTGTCGCACCGGTAGGCGTGAAGTGACATGCTCGCGTGCCCTGTCCCAGGCCGTCGGCCACGGATCGGCGCCCGCCTGATCCATGCCCGGAATGGGTATGAGAAACGCATGTCCGCCGCGTGGGGAACCCACGTCGAGTCCTTGCACCGAGCACTTAAGAAGTAGACGCGTCCGCTCTTAGAGTCATGGGCGAAACAATTCCGGCCGATCGGCCACAGGCACTTCGGCATCCCGTCGGCCCGGGTAACGGCGAACAGGAAGGGCGGCCACCATGGATGAGATCGTCCGGCGAGCCGTGGCACGCGCCATCGTGACCATGCGGGACAATCTGGGCGAACGGCTCACCATCGACGACATGGCCCGCTCGGCCATGTTCAGCAAGTTCCACTTCTCCCGGGTGTTCAACCGGGTCACCGGCCTGTCCCCCGGCCGGTTCCTCTCGGCGCTGCGCCTGGCCGAGGCCAAGCGGCTGCTGCTGTGCACGTCGACGTCGGTGACCGACATCAGTCACCAGGTCGGTTACAACAGCGTCGGCACGTTCAGCGCCCGGTTCAGCAGCAGCGTGGGGTACTCCCCGACGGCGTACCGCCAGTTGCGGGGCCGCACCCCCCGGCTGCCCGAGCGGCCCGAGGGCGTCCGCTCCGGGGCCACCGTGCGCGGGCAGCTGTGGTGCCCGCCCACGAGCGCCGTGGGCATGGTGTTCGTCGGCCTGTTCCCCGGCCGCATCACCGAAGGCGTGCCCGCCCGGTACACCTTCCTCACCGGAGGGGGACCGTACGTGCTGCCGGACGTGCCCACCGGGACCTGGTACGTCCTGGCGCACGCCGTCGGCTCGGGCGCGCCCGAGGACGGCGGGCCGTGCCCCTACCTCGGCACGGCCGGGCCGGTCGTCGTCCGCGAAGGCGTCGCGGCGAGCCTCGCCGACGTCCGGCTGCGGCCACGCCGCGGCTTCGATCCGCCGACCTTGCTGGCGCTGCCCGACCTGCGGCGTGCCACCCCGCGCCCGGTCGCGGTGTGAGTCCGCCTTCGCGGAGCGCGACGGACGGGCCCCGGCCGCACGGCCGGGGCCCGTCCGTTTCCGGGTACCTCAGGCCACCGCCCGCGGGACCGGCCGCCGCACCGCGCGGCCGAGCCCGGCCGCGAGCGGTTCCGTCCGGGTGGCCAGGGTGATGGCGACCGGCGGGTCCGCCGGCCCCGGTGCCCGCAGGTCAAGGCGCACCGTCGTCCGGCCGCCGGGACCGACCCGCGGCCGCCACGGCAGGGTGCCGACCGAGAACGTCGACGCCGGGGTGCCCTTGGCGTGTTCGGCCACCGCCATGACCGTCCACTCACCCGGCGGGACACCGTGGATCGTGAGCTCGCACTGGCCGGTTTCGGCGAGCCCGGCGAACGCGACCGGCCCGCTCTGCGGGATCGCGTCACCGAACAGCCCGACCAGGACCTGTGCCGGGGCCGCGCCGGGAGGCGTCGTCAGCCGCGCGGTGAGCGTCCCGGTGTGGCGCTGGACCGGGACGCAGCCCCTGCCCATTTCTCGCAACCGGCTCAGCGCCGGCATGCGCTGGAAGTGTGGCGCGACCGCGACCATCAGCTCACTCACCTCGGGCGCGCGGTACTGGCTGGGCGTCATCCCGACCGCGCGGACGAACCGGCTGGTGAACGCCCCCACGCCGCGGTAGCCCACCCCGCGCCCGATGTCCGGCACCGACAGCGACGTCGTCAGCAGCAGCCGTTTCGCCTCGAACAGCCGGACCGCCGTCAAGAACCGGCCCGGCGTCACCCCGGTCGCACTGGTGAACACCCGGGAGAAGTGGAACGGGCCGGCGAACACCTCCCCGGCCAGCTCGGTCAAGGTGATCGGCTCGCAGTATCGTTCGTGCATCGACGAAATCGCCCGCAGCACCGCGGGCGGCACCGGTCGTACCGAACACTCTGGTCCGTCCCCCAGCGCGGGTCCGCCGGTGTCCACCGGCCCCACCGCGGACGCGACCGCTCGTAGCTCCATTTCCGCACCCTCGAATTCCTGACGATGACATTTCCCCTTCTGTCAGATAAGACGCGCACCATCGCGGAACTCTCGACAAGTGATTGAGCGGGCGGCAATACCACGCCGCATCGGGAAATGCGTCCGTTCGGACGATGCCGATCGCACGCCGACCTGCGGGTATTGCTCCTGCCCGCAGTGCGCGCGACGCACCGGAAACACCTGTGTCCTTCCGGCCGGCACGATGTTTGTCCACGAAAGGTCCGCTGGTTAGCGGCCAGGGCGTACAATAGGTGGGCAGCGGACGGAACTGGGGTGAGAGGTCGTCGTGATCAGGGTGTTGCTTGCCGAGGACATGCATATGGTCCGCGGCGCGCTCGTCGCGCTCCTCAACCTCGAATCCGACATCGAAGTGGTCGCCGAAGTCGCTTCCGGGGACGAGATCCTGCCGACCGCGAAGGCGGTGCAGCCCGACGTCGCGGTGATCGACATCGACCTGCCCGGCAAGGACGGCCTCACCGCGGCGATGGAGATCCACGAGAGCCTGCCCGACGTGCACACGCTGATCCTCACCTCACTCGGCAGACCCGGCACCGTGCGGCGCGCGCTGGACGCCAAGGTCAACGGCTTTCTGCTCAAGGACGCGCCCTCGGACAAGCTCGCCAACGCCGTGCGCTCGGTCGCGGTGGGCCGCCGTGTCATCGACAGCGAACTGGCGCTGGCCGCGTGGGAGACCGACGAATGCCCGCTGACGCCGCGGGAGATCGAAATCCTGCGGCTGGCCGCGCGCGGGCGCAACGTCGCCGACATCGCGTCCGAGCTGTACCTGTCCCCCGGCACGGTGCGCAACTACCTGGCCGCGGTGGTCACCAAGCTCAACGCCCGCAACCGGGTGCACGCCATCCGCATCGCCACCGAGGCCGAGTGGCTCTGACCCGAGGGGAAACCTCCCGCTGAGCGGGGCGGGTTTCCCGGTCAGCGGGCCCTGCCGGGCCGATGGGGACGCAGGGCGGTCAACGGGACACGCACGGAGAGCCGGTGCGTGCCGTCCGGCTGGATCGCCGCGCTGAGTTCGCCCCCGTGCGCGCCGACCCGGTAGGTCAGGTTGCGCAACCCACAGCCGGTACGGGCCTCCCCTTCCAGGTCCTCGGTGACGCCGTCGTTCACCAGCACCAGCCACGCCGTCCCGCCCGCGGCCCGCACGGTGAGCTGGCACCAGCTCGCCTTGCTGTGCCGGATCACGTTGGTCACCCCTTCCCGCAGCACCGTGGCGAGCGTGGTGGCCACCGTCGTCGACAGTTCGAGGGGGCCGCGGTCCACGAGCACCTCGACCCCGGCCGCGCGCAGCACCCCGACCGCGCTGAGGCATTCGTCGTCGAGGGAGAGTTCACGGTAACCCGCCGCGACCGAGCGGACGTCGGCCAGCGCCTTACGGGACATGTCGAGGATTTCCGCGAGTTCCTCCATCGCCCGCTCCGGCTGGTCGGCGATGAGGCGGTTGGTCAGCTCGCCCTTCAGCGTGATGGCCGACAGGCTGAGCCCGAGCAGGTCGTGCGCGTCCCGCGAAAACCGCCTGCGTTCTTCGGCCACCGCCCGGCGCGTCAGCTCGCGCCGGGTCTCGGTCCGCTCGGCCGCCAGCCGCGCGGACCAGGTCAGCCCGAACACCGCCAGTGCCGTGACGGCGGTGAACACCGCGCCGAGGAGCCCGGCGGTCGCCGACGGCCCCGCCGCGCCCGCGAACCCGGTGAGCGCCCCGGCCACGGCCACGACCAGCGCGGCGGCCGGCACCGCGACCGGCGGTCTGACCACCAGCAGCAGCCCGCCCGCGAAGAATCCGGAAAAGACGCTCCAGGCCGCGCCGAACTGGAGGACCGGCAGGTAGCCGAGCGCGGCCTGCAGGACCAGCGCGGGCCCCACGTAGCGCGGGGCCGGCAGCCTGCCCAGGCAGGTGAGCAGGACGGCGACCAGGCCCGCCGCGTACCCGAGGCCCGCCACCCTGGCCGGCCACGACGCGGTGTGCGCGAGCACGGGCAGCACGGCGAGCACCGCGATTCCGCCGTACACACCCACCCGCGCCGCGAAGACGAGTCCGGGAACGGGCCCGCCCGCGAGGCGGCCCAGGCCGTTCCCGAGCGGTGGATCCGCCGGATCACCCGTCGACGACGGCCGCCATCTGCCTGTCCCGAGCTCCTTCGCCATCGCTGCCACGGTCGCCCCTCCGTGTCTAGCTTCCCCAGTGGCACAAAGGTAACAGGTAATGATGTTTCCGGCAGGAAGGAATCACCCTGGCAAAAGCGAGCGTATGGTCAACCGGCCGGGGTCACCCGGCTTCGGAGGATTCGGTCACGAAGGGAAATCGAGAACGCACTCGCCGACACCCACTTCGGCGGGCCATTCCAGTTTCAGTGCCCGGTCGACCCGATCGCTGGCATCGACCGGCACGGCGTGCGCGGCCAGCCCCATCGCCTTCGCGATGAGGTACAGAACCTGTTGCAGCGCACCGACATGCAGCAGTGTCGTGGCATAGGCGGCACCGCCGAGTACCCACGCGATCCGGGACATCCTCGCGGTCATCGTCAGCACCAGCGACGGCCTGCGGTGGCTGCCGCCCGCGACCATCGCCATGTCCAGCATCGGGCTCAGATCCGCGGCGTCGTCGTTGATCAATGTCAACGTGTGCCACAGCGGGTCATAGTGGTAGATACCCCGCGCCAGCCCGGAACAGCGGTTGACACTGACGTAGATTTCCAGTTCGTAAAGACACGCGACACTGAAGTACGGCCGCTGCGACGCCTCATGGCTCGGCCCGGCGGGCAGATGCGCCGGGCCGACCGAACGGACCCGCGCGGACCGGTAGAGGAACTCGCCGACCTGCTCCGCGGTCAGCTCACGGTCGGTGAACTCGGGGCACACGTGATCGGTCTCCAGCAACGAGGTCAGCGTCGTCAGCGCCGTCCCCTCCGCGTCCTCGCTCAGATCCGGCCGGTACAACGGAAAGGTGGGCCCGGCGCTGACCGGCTTGACCACCGGCGGCGCGGCACCGGCCCGCCGGGTCTCCAGGTCGGGCGGGCCGCCGCTCTGCCAGGTACGGCTGCGGGTGTGGAACATGAGGTCGTCGGGCGCCCACAGGGCCAGCTCGGCGTCGTCGTCCTCGGCGAAGCGGCCCCGCTCGTCCCCGGTCAGCACCACGCCCGCGGCCACCAGGAAGGCGACGACGTCGGTGACGACCGCCTGGGACACCCCGGTCGCCGCCGCGATCCGTTCGGCCGAGGTCGAGGCCGCCAGTGAGCAGGCGATCACGATCGCCTGCTGCTGTTCGAGCAGGACCTTGTACCGCGCCCCCGGCGAGGCCAGCAGCATCCCGCCCGCGCCGGGCCGCAGCGAAACGAACCGGGACAGCTTGACGGGCCGTTCGGCGGGCACCGGGTGCACGGAGAAGTGCGGCGCGAGCGTCACCGGGATCGCCGAGAGCAGCGGCGCCCTGCCGTCGGCGAGCCCCAGCGAACGGACCACCGAGCCACCGAGCCTGCCGAGCGCCTTCCGCAGCGGGACCGTCCAGTACTCGCTGCTCGGGTCCGAGTAGTGCACGGCGGCGGCGACGTTGGTCAGCGAGATCGGCCCGAGTGCCATCCGCCGCAACGATTCGCGGACCAGCACGCCGGCGTCGGGGAAGTCGAACTCGCCCCAGCGGGTCACCACGACGAGCGAGCCGTCCTCACCGATCTCGACCAGCGCGTCCTCCGTGAGAGACCACAGCTGGATCGTCTCGGCCTGCCCGTCCGGGCTCTGCGGTGTCACCTGAAACTCCTGTTGTCCTGCGCGGCTTCCCGAGGGCGGTTCCCACGGGTCGCGTTCCCTCCGGCCGTTCTAGAGGAACAGCGGGAACGGATTCAACCGCTCGTACGGCGTCGGTGCGGCCAGCCTCCCCAGGCGCACCGGGACGTCGAACAGCCTGCCGGGGGCGAAGCGTGCCCAGAAGTGCCGCAGCCCGGGCACGACGACCTTCACCACCGGCAGGTCGACGTCCGGGCGGGTCTGGTCGAGCACGAGCATTTCCATGCCATGGGCGGACAAGGTACGCCCGAGTGCCTCGACGTCGTCCCGGACGTCCTTGCGGTGCACGAACTCGAAGTCACCGATCGTCCTGGCCCGCGTCCCCGCCACCGGCCGCAGGTACGGCTGGTTGGCGACGGTCGCGTAGCGCGCCCAGCGGGCGGCGTCGACGTCGTCGAACAACGGGCCGTCCTCGACGACGGCGGGCAGCAGCTGGTTCAGCTCGGTGACCGCGCGGCGCAGTGCGATCCGGGGGTCGAGGTGCGCGCCGAGGCCGAGCATGATCTGCTCGGTCGGCCCGTCGGTCCGCCGGGACAGCGCCACCATGACCGGCACGCCCAGGTCCGAGGTGACGTCGAGGGCCCACAGGTCGCGGCCGAGGTCGGCGTAGTGCCCGGTCATCTCCTCCAGCAGCGGATCGCCGAAGGCCCCCAGATCCACCCCCGGCACGGGCGTGCGGTTGTACCACCACAGCGCCACGGCGTCGCGTTCGATCAGTTCCAGCGTGCCCTGCAGGATCGCGTCTTCGAGGCTGCTTCCGGCCGCGCAGCCGTTCGAATCCGCGCGGACCCCGCGAATGCCGCACTCCGGCGGGGTGCCGTAGTACAGGTAGCCGGTGGGGAGCAGCCTGCGCCGCCGCCGCGTGAGCGACCACACCGGCGTCCAGTCGATCTCGGCGTCCTCGTCGAAGCGCTCGCACACGTGCTGGAAGGTCGCGTGCTCGGCGTTCCACTCCCCGCGCTCGCGGTACTGCCGATCGGCGAAGAGCATGCACGTGTTGGGGTGCACCGCCTCCTCGCCGAGGGAGCGCAGCGACCCGCGGATCCGGAGTTCGTCGCCCTGGTAGTTCCCGGAAAACCGTTCCGCCGCCTCGCAGAGCGCGCCGACTTCGGCGTCGATCGGGGTGGCACCCTTCCCACCGTTCTCGCCACGCAGCCCGGCGCGCAGGCCGGCGATACCGGTGATCCCGCGGGCCACGTTCAGCCCGGAGCGGTAGGCGTTGACGAACGGCGGCGCGTTCGGGTCGCGCTGGATTTCCTTGATGATCCCGGTGACCGGACTGACCAGGTGCCGGTAGCGGTCGAGCATCTGCGCCGCAGTGAGCGTGCGGTGCCCACCGCCGGAGGAGGTCACCTTGACCGCGGCGCCGAGCACCACCGGCCGCGCCGCCTGCCCGGCCACGAGCCCCGGGTCCCCGCATTCCGGGCACTGCGGCCGCCTGCGCAGTTCGTGCAGCCTGCCCTGCAGGTCGAGGGTGTCGAGCACCCAGACGCAGTGCTGGCCCCGGTACCGGTAGCCGGCCAGCCATTTGGTCGTCTCGAGCGCGATGAGGTGGGCCGCGGCCGCGGTCAACGGCGGCACCGCGGACACCGGGCGCCGCGCCGGGCCCGCGTGCCCGAGCACGGCCTGCACACAGGCCTCCGCGTGCCGGTGCCCCCACAGCCTGCTGGTCAGGCAGTGCCAGCAGGCGGACTCACCCGGCTGGAGGAACGGGCCGATCCACACCTGGGCCCCCACCGGGCGGGCGAGCAGCCAGGGTTTGCCGGTGCGGCGGTGCTCGGCGTCGATCTCGGCGAGGCGGGGGTCGAGGTAGTCGCCGCACAGGACCACGGAAAGGTCGGCGAACCGGCTGTCCTCGGCGAGGTCGAGCGCGGCGTCGGACAACGCGCGCCCGACCTGGGTGGTGTCGACGTCGTCCCCGACGGCGTACAGTCGTACGCTGGCCGGTTTCTCGCGGGCCGCGACGGCGGCGCTGTCGATACCGCAGGCGTCCCAGTAGGCCAGTGAGCGCTCGTCGGCGGCTTGGTCCTCCGGGGCGCGCAGGCTCACCAGACCGGCCTCGGCGAGCCGGGCGAGCAGCCCGGTGACCTGTTCGGGTGCCATGCCTTCGGGCCGGGAACGGAGCAGGTCGTCGAGATCGTGGGTGCCGTCCAGGAGGGCCGCGAGGGAGGCGATGTGCGCGCCGCGCATGGCGATGACGCCCTGTTCGGAGAACAGGTAGGCCCCGTTGCCCTCACTGATCTCGGCGCGCAGATGCCGTTTGAACCCCAGCGTCCGGCTGGCCGTCCCGGCCGTCATCGCGCACCGGGCCGGGAACGCACGGGCGATGCCGATGTCTCGCACATAAGCACTCCTGCCGTGGTGGGAAACCCCGTAGGGGAGATCCTGCTTTCACCGCGGCCCGGCGGCCAGTGCCTGCCACACGGATCGAGTATGCGAAACGCATATGGCACCGGGGGTGAAACCCACTGTCCGCCGATGCCGGGCTCACTGGTACCCGATGGGGTCCCTGCGCCACAGTCAAGGACGAAGACTGTTCCCCGATGCGCCGGGAAGGAGGGTTCAGTGACGCACGCCGAACGTACCGTACCGAACGCACCGTACGACGCGGCCCCCGCCTCCGGCGGCACCGGCTCGGTGCGGTTCGCCGTTCTGGGCCCGGTCGAGGTGATCCGCGACGGGACCGACCACGCGCCCAGCACGCCGAAGGTGCTGCAACTGCTGGCGATGCTGCTGATGCGGCCGGGCAAGGTGGTGCACACCGAAGCGATCATCGAGGAGCTGTGGGACGAGGCCCCGCCCCGCAGCGCCCGGACCACGCTCAACACCTACGTGTACCACCTGCGCCGCTGCATCGACCGGCACCGGCTCGCGCCGGACGGCGAGGCCATGCTCGTGCGGAAACCCCCGGGGTACGTGCTGCGGATCGACCCCGCGCAGGTCGACGTCTTCGCCTTCCGGCAGCTGCAACGGAAAGGGCACGCGGAACAGGCACGCGGCGAACACGCCGCCGCGGCCGCGTCGTTCCGCGCTGCACTGGACCTGTGGACCGGCCAGCCGTTCGCGAACGTCCACTGTGGACCGGTACTGTCCGCCTACGCGGCCGAACTGCTCGAACGGCGCCGGGGCACCCGGCAGTCGCGGATCGAAGCCGAGCTCAGCAGCGGAGCGCACCACGAGCTGATCGGCGAGCTCCGTTCGCTGGCGGCGGCCGATCCCCTTGACGAAGCGGTCCACGGACAGCTGATGCGGCTCATGGCCCGCAGCGGACGCCGCTCCGACGCGATGGCGACCTACCGGCGCCTGCGTGTCCGGCTGAACGAAGAACTCGGGGTGCAACCCTGCGAACGGTTGCAGCGGCTGTATTCCGAGCTGATCCACGACGGGGGCGCCTCCGTCCCGCCAGGCCGGCACGACCGGCGAGCACACCGCACCACCGAGACGCACCACTGAGACGCACCACCGAGACGACGCACCACCGAGACAATGTGAGGACCGGGGTATGAGCACTCGCACCTACGGACAGTTCTGCGGCCTCGCCCGCGCACTCGAAATCATCGGAGAACGCTGGGCACTTCTCGTGGTACGCGATCTCGTACTCGGCCCGAAGCGCTTCACCGATCTCCAGCAGACATTGCCGAAGATCCCCGCCAGCATCCTCTCGTCGCGGCTCAACGAACTCGAACAGTCCGGCGTCATCCGCCGCCGCGTCCTGCCCCAGCTCGACGCCGGAGTCGTCTACGAACTCACCGAATACGGCTCCGAACTCGACCAAATCGTCCTCGACCTCGGACTCTGGGGAGCACGCTCCCTCGGCCACCCCGGACCCGACCAGATCTTCACCCTCGACTCCGCCATCCTCTCCCTCTACACCACCTTCAACCCCGACAACGCCACCGGCGTCCACATCACCTACGAAATCCAGCACGCGAACAACATGGTGATCCACGCCCTGATCGACGACGGCGCGCTCAAGGCGGGTGAAGGCCCGCACCCGGACGCCGACCTCGTCATCGAGCCGACCGGGCCCAGCTTCATCGACGTCCTCACCGGCGACCTTTCCGCCGCGGACGCCATCCGCAGCGGAAAGGTCCGGATCGAAGGCGAACCACAGCACCTCGAGCTGTTCACGAAGCTGTTCCACATTCCGGCCCCGCCCGAGCCCTCCGAAGGTATCAGCGTCCACTGACCTCCCGCGGCGCGACGCGATCGCCGGTGCCACCGGTTCCCACCGGTGGCACCGGCGTTTTCGCGCGCGCACCCACCGTCACCGGATTCGCCGGGCAATCCGCCGAACAGCGCAATCGACCGGTCAAGTCCGACAATCCGGAGTAACCATCCGGAGCGGACAAGCGGCTATCGTCGGGAAGAACCGTGTTCGGACGCCGGAAGGGGCTGCCATGTCGACCTCCGAATTCACGCGGCCAACGGGTTTTCTGGGGAGTTTGAACAGCAGGTACCACCACGCCGCGCTCGCGGTTTTCATGGTCGTCGTACTGGCACACTGGGCCGAGCATCTGGTGCAGGCCTTTCAGATCTACGCGCTCGGCTGGAAGGTGCCGGACGCGCGTGGCCTGCTCGGTATTCCGTTTCCGTGGCTGATCAGCTCGGAATGGCTGCACTACGGCTACGCGATCGTCATGCTGATCGCGTTGTTCCTGTTGCGAAAAGGTTTCGCGGGGCGGTCACGGCAATGGTGGAACCTGGCACTGGGTATTCAGTTCTGGCACCACATCGAACATTTGCTCCTGCTGCTGCAGGCGCAGGCGGGCTGGCGGTTCCCCGGGCAGAAGGTGCCCTCCAGCATCATCCAGATGTTCGTTCCCCGGGTGGAACTGCATTTGTTCTACAACACGATCGTCACCATCCCGATGGTCGTCGCGGTGATCCTGCACCGGCGCGCGTCGGCCGCCGAGCGCGCGCGGACGGGCTGCTCCTGCGGGGCGTCCCGGCCGGCGGCTCCCGCGCTGTCCCGGCCGTGACCACGCGGACGGCGCGGCGCGCCGGCGCCCTGCTGCTGTTCCTGGCCGGCTGGCTCGGGATGGGCGTGCTCGCCGCGGCACCGGCCTCGGCGCACGTGGAGATCGTCTCCTCGACGCCCCGTGACGGGACGCGGCTCGGCGGGGCCCCGGCGCAGGTGTCCGTGCGGCTCTCGGAGGACGTCGGCATCCAGCCAGGGTCGATCCACGTCGTGGACCCCCGCGGCAACCGGGTCGAAGAGGGGCCGGTGTTCCAGCCCGGCGCGGTCCCCGAGGAACTGGCCGTCCGGCTGAAACCGGGCCTGCCCGACGCGAGCTACCTGGTCGAATACGCGTTCGTCTCGGTGGATTCGCATCCGGTGCGGGGCACCTTCGCCTTCGTCGTCGGCGCGGGGCCACTGGTCACCTCGGCCGGGGCGGTGTCGGCGGCGACCGGCACCGACGGGCTGGTGGACGCGCTGTTCACCGTGTTCCGCTGGGGCTCGTTCGCCGGGGTCGCCCTGCTCGGCGGCCTGGTCTTCGTGCTGGTCTGCCGCCGGGCGGGACGGACCGACCCGAGAGTGCGCCGGGTGCTGCGCTACGGCTGGGCGCTCTCGGCCGTCACCGCGATCGCCGGGTTCCTCCTGCAGGGCCCGTACGTCGCCGGGCGCGGGGTGTCGGCGGTGTTCGACCCCGGCATGCTCGCCTCGACGCTGCGGGTGGCGTACGGGAAGCTGCTCCTGCTGCGGCTGGCCGCGGCCGGGGCGCTGGCCTGGCTCCTCCCCCGGCTGCTGGTGCCGGGGGACGCGGTGCCGGAACGGCTCCGGTCGCGGTACGAGAATCTGACGATGGTGGCCGGGTTCCTGGTGCTGCTGACCTTTTCCGCCTCCGGGCACGCGGTCGCGGACCCGATCATGTTCTTCTCGGTCGGCGCCGACCTGGCGCACTTCGGCGCGATCGCGGTGTGGATCGGCGGGCTCGTCCAGCTGGCGCTGTGCCTGTGGCGCCCCGCCGCCGGTGAGGACGTCGGCGCCGTGGTGGCCCGGTTCTCCCGCATCGCGGCGACGTCGGTGGTGGTGGCCGTGGTGAGCGGCGCCTACCTCAGCCTCCGGACGGTGCCGTCGCCGAGCGCGCTGTGGTCGACGACCTACGGGGTGCTCCTGGTGCTCAAGCTGGCCGGGTTCGCCGGGCTGCTCGCGCTGGCCACCCTCGCGCGGCGGGCGGTCCTGCGCGGAGCGGGCACCCGGCACGGCGGCGGGACCGAGGTGCTGACGGTGCCGCTGCGCCGGCTGCGGACCGCGGTCGGCGCGGAGGTGGCGCTGGCGACGGTGGTGCTGGGCCTGGCGGCGATGCTCTCGTCGATCTCCCCGAGCGGCTGAACCGCTACTCGACCGGCGAGATCGGCGGGCGGAAGGGGCCCCAGGTGAACGCGGGCAGCCAGCGCGCGGGGTCGGTGTCCCAGTTCAGCGCGCTGAGCTGGGCGGCTGTCCGCCTGCCCGCGAGACCGCGGTAGAGCACGTCGGGCCGCGCGGTGACCCCGGCTCCGACGGGTCCCGTCCCGGCGAGCCAGGTGCTCCCGCCGGGCGTGGTGATCCGCACGGCGGGCAGCCCGCGTTCCACCACCGCCCCGGAGAACCCGCGGACAAGGACCTCGAAGCTGGGTACCCAGGCCACGTGCTCGGCGGGGAAGCCGTGGCCGAGGGCGAAGCGCAGGTCGAGCTCGTGGGTGAAGGCGTCCATCACCAGTACCTCACCGCGCTGCCCGCCCGCCACCGCGAGCCGCCGGTCCACCTCGGCACCGAGCAGGTCCCAGCGGTCGAGAAGCTCGCCGACGCCGGGTTCCCCCGGCACGGCGGACGGGACCTCGGCGCCGAAGCGGGTGAGCACGCGCTCGGCGATCTCGACCAGGTGCGCGACCAGGTCACGGACCGTCCATTCCGGACAGGCCGGCACGGGCTCCGCGCCCACCCCCGGGGTGTTCGCGAGCAGCCGCCGGATATTGCGCCGGACCTCGGCATAGCCGACGTGGTCCTCGGCCACCACCGCGTTCCGCGCACCGCTCGTCACGCCCGGCCTCCTCCCGAGTCAGGTGACGCTCAGTATGCGCGCGGACCGGCGCCGGTGGTTCTCACGCCGTGCGCACCGGACACCCGGGGTGCCCGCACCGGGAAATCGGCGAAGGTGCAAGGTAGCCGGGGAAGGTGATCACCGCGTCGGGACGGGAGGCGATCGACAAGTGCACGCCCTGTGGTCCACGGACGAGCAGTGGGCCCTGCTGCCCCCGATCCTGCTCGCGCTGGTGCTCGGCACCGCCATCGGCATGGAACGCGAAGCCGGGGCCAAGAGCGCGGGCCTGCGGACACACACCCTGGTCGGAGTCGGTTCCGCGGTGTTCATGCTGGTCTCGAAGTACGGCTTCGCCGATCTGCTGAGCACCGAGCACGTCGCGCTCGACCCGTCCCGGATCGCCGCGCAGATCGTGTCCGGGATCGGGTTCGTCGGCGGCGGGCTGATCTTCGTGCGCCGCGACGCCGTCCGCGGGCTGACCACCGCGGCCACCGTGTGGGTGGCGGCCGCGGTCGGCATGGCCTGCGGCGCCGGGCTGCCGGTGCTCGCGGTGGCCGCCACGATCGGGCTCTTCGTGATCACGCGTGGTTTCCCGCCGCTGGCGAAGTTCGTGGCCCGGCATCGCAAGGAGCCGCCCGTCGTGCGGCTCAGCTATCACGACGGGCAAGGCGTGCTCCGCGATGTGCTGACGACCTGCACCGGGCGCGGCTGGATCGTGGTGCGCGTCGCGGTCGACCGGGAGACGGTTTCCGAGGAGGGGCAACGGATCGCGGTGGTCACGCTGTTGCTGGACGGCCGCGGCGATCTTCCCGATCTCACCGCCGAACTCGCGGAGCTGCCGGGGGTGCGCAGCACCGCGACGGGCGCGGAGGATCCGCTCGAAGAATAGGCGGAACAACCGGCACGGGCGCGATCGCCCGCCATGCGGCACACTGGTGGCAGCCGAAACCCCGGTACCGCAACGAAAACACGCGGCCGAGGAGAAACCATCCAAATGGGAGGTGAGCATGATCCCCGGTGGTGGCGAGGAGAAGACCCGCTCAGCGGCCGGCTTCGACCTGGCGTGGCGCGGTTTCCATCGTGGCCAGGTCCGGGAGTTCGTCGAGCTGGCCGAAACCGAGCTGCGCCGGAGGACGGCCGAACGCGACGAGGCGCGGCGCCAGGCGGCCCGGCTGGCCGAGGAGAACCGCGAGCTGCGCGCGCGGATCGACCGGATCAGCCGCACCCCGATCGCGCCGGACGCGTTGCAGGAGCGCTCGCGCCGGATGATCGAGCTCACCCGCGAAGAGGCCGCCGAAATCACGACGCGGGCGCGGGAAAAGGCCGAGCAGACGCGGCGTGACGCCGAACTGGAGGCGGTCGAACTCACCAGGCGGGAGCGCAAGCTGGTCGCCGACGCCGAGGAAGCCTCGCGTCAGGCCGAGCGACGACGCCGCGAATTGGACGAGCAAGCCGCCGCGCGGCGCGCGCGTCTCGAAGAGGATTTCGACCGGGCGATGGCGCTTCGACGTGCCGACGCGATGCGAGAGCTGGCCGAACGCGACGCGACCGCGAAGGCCGAAGCGGAACGGCGGGTGCGCGAGGCCGGGGCCAGGGCCCAGCGGATCGTCACCGAGGCCGAAGGCAAGGTGGCCGCGCTGGAGGACGTCCGGCGCAGGCTCGCCGCGAGTCTCACCGGCTGCCGCGACCTGCTGTCGAAGGCCAATGCCGCGCTCGATCCCGAGCCCGATCCCCGGCCCGGTGCGAAGAAACCCGCCGTCCCGGTCCAACGGGTCAAACCGGTCGCCACCCTTTCCGACGCCGCGAGTGGCGGCTGACCTCGGCGAGGACCGCCCACGCCATACCCGGGAAGGGTATACTTTCCGGCAGGTATACTGCGGTCAAGGGACGACAACGAAGGGGTCGGGTGCATGGCGGGCTACAGCAGTGAACGGGAGGCCTACCTCAAGCGCCTGCGCCGGATCGAGGGCCAGATCCGCGGGCTGCAGCGGATGGTCGAGCAGGACAAGTACTGCATCGACATCCTGACGCAGGTGTCCGCGGCGACCAAGGCACTCCAGTCGTTCTCCCTCGAACTGCTCGACGAGCACCTCGCCACCTGCGTCGTGCAGGCCGCGGCCACCGGGGGCGAGGAGGCCGACCTCAAGGTCCGCGAGGCCTCCGACGCCATCGCCCGGCTGGTGCGTTCCTGAGCCACCCTCCTTCCCCGCCGGCGGCCGCGGTCGATCACTCCCCCGGCGGAGCCGGGCTCAAGTCGGCCGACAGCCAGTGCTCCGGCCGCAGGTAGATGGCCACGTGCTCGCCGAGCTGGGTCAGTTCGTACTCGACATACCCCTCGACCTGCGCCGGGGGCAGGTAGCGGGCGGCCATCTCCGTGGTCCGCTCCCGGCCGCCGGGCACGATCCTGGTGACCGGTCCCTCCACCGACACGTAGCGCACCGTCGGTTCGACGCGCTGGACCATCAGGCTGAACCGCCCCGCCGCCCTGATCGCCGCGGTCTTTCGCGAACGCACGCCCGTGTTGATCCACAGCTCCCCGCCCGGGGTGTACTGGTACCAGATCGGGACGGTCAGCGGGGCACGGCCGGGCACCTCCGCCACCGCCAGTGCGCCCACGTGCGGCTCGGCCAGGAACTGCTCTCGTTCTGCTACGGATAACGCCATGTGCGCGACGGTAACGTCACCCACCGACAATTCCGGGCCGTCGTGCTCCCGTGGTGCCGGTAAGGCCACCTTGCGGGCGTCGGACGCCCGCAAGGTGGCCTTACCGGCACGGCAACAGGGAGGACCGCCCGCCGCTCAGCGGGTGACCGCGCGGAAGCCGCGGAGCCGCAGGCTGTTCGTCACCACGAAGACCGAGGAGAACGCCATCGCCGCGCCCGCGAGCATGGGGTTGAGCAGGCCCAGCGCGGCCAGAGGCAGCGCCGCGACGTTGTAGGCGAAGGCCCAGAACAGGTTCCCCTTGATCGTGGCGAGCGTGCGGCGGGACAGCCGGATCGCGTCCACCGCGGATCGCAGGTCGCCGCGCACGAGGGTCAGGTCGCCCGCCTCGATCGCCGCGTCGGTGCCGGTGCCCATGGCCAGTCCGAGGTCGGCCTGGGCGAGCGCGGCCGCGTCGTTGACGCCGTCGCCGACCATCGCGACCACCCGGCCCTCGGCCTGCAGCCGCCGGACCACCTCGACCTTGTCCTCCGGCATGACCTCGGCCTCGACCTCTTCGATCCCCGCCTCGGCCGCGATCGCCCTGGCCGCGCCCTCGTTGTCGCCGGTCAGCAGCACCGGCCGCAACCCGAGCGCGCGCAGCTCGGCGACCGCCTGAGCGGAGGTCGGCTTGATCGTGTCGGCCACGACGAGCACCGCGCGGGCCTCGCCGTCCCAGGCCACGAACACCGCGGTCGCACCACGCTTCTCGGCCGCCACCCTCGCCTCGTCGAGTGTGTCGTCGATCTTGACGCTCCACTGGCGCAGCAGCGCGGCGCGACCGGCGATCAGTGCCCTGCCCTCGACGATCCCGGTGACGCCGAGCCCCTCGGTGTTGCGGAACTCCTCGACCGCGGGCAGCGCGCCCACGCGTTCGGCGGCGCCGTCGGCGATGGCCTTCGCGATCGGGTGCTCCGAGGAGTGCTCGACCGCGCCCGCGAGCCGCAGGACCTCGTCCTCGGTGGTCCCGCCGGTGACGTGGACCTCGAGCAGGCTCATCCGGCCGGTGGTGACGGTGCCGGTCTTGTCGAGCACGATCGTGTCGACACGTCGCGTGGATTCGAGCACCTCCGGCCCCTTGATGAGAATGCCGAGCTGGGCACCGCGGCCGGTCCCGACCAGCAGGGCCGTCGGCGTGGCGAGGCCGAGCGCGCACGGGCAGGCGATGATGAGCACCGCGACGGCGGCGGTGAACGCCGCGTCGGCCTCGGCGCCGGTGGCCAGCCACGCGACGAGCGTGCCGAGGGCGAGCAGGATCACCACGGGGACGAACACCGCGGACACCCGGTCGGCCAGCCGCTGCACCGCGGCCTTGCCGTTCTGCGCCTGCTCGACGAGCTTGGCCATCTGCGCGAGCCGGGTGTCGTCGCCGACCCGGCTCGCGCGGACCACCAGTCTGCCGCCCGCGTTGACGGTGGCGCCGGTGACGGCGTCACCCGGCCCGACCTCGACCGGCACGGACTCCCCGGTGAGCATGCTCGCGTCGACGGCGGAACCACCCTCGGTGACCACGCCGTCGGTGGCGATCTTCTCGCCGGGCCGCACGACGAACAGGTCGCCGACGCCGAGGGCGCCGATCGGGACCCGCTGCTCACGGCCGTCACGCAGGACGGCGACGTCCTTCGCCCCGAGTTCGAGCAGGGCTCGCAGCGCGGCGCCGGAGCGGCGCTTCGACCGGGCTTCGAAGTAGCGGCCGGCGAGGATGAAGGTAGTGACTCCGGAGGCGACCTCGAGGTAGATGTTGACGCCACCCGCCCCGGGCTCGCTGAACAGCTCGAAGCCGTGCGTCATGCCCGGCATTCCGGCCATGCCGAAGAAGAGGGCGTACAGGGACCAGAGCGTGGCGGCGGCGACACCGAGGGAGATCAGGGTGTCCATCGTGGCGGCGCCGTGCCGCAGATTCGTCCACGCGGCACGGTGGAACGGCCAAGCGCCCCAGGTGACGACCGGCGCGGCCAGGGTCAGCGAGAGCCACTGCCAGTTGGTGAACTGGAGGGCGGGGACCATGGCCAGCAGGATCACCGGCGCGGAGAGGACCGCGGACCAGATGAGCCGGTCACGCAGCAGGCGCGTCTCGTCTCCCGGTTCGGCGGGTCCGGCCTCCGGCTTCTCGGGCTGGGGCGCCTTCGCGGTGTACCCGGTGGCCTCGACGACGCCGATCAGATCGCCGACCGATACGGACTCGGGGTATTCGACGTGTGCCTTCTCGGTCGCGTAGTTGACCGAGGCGGACACCCCGTCGACCTTGTTCAGCTTGCGCTCGACCCTGGCGGCACACGAGGCGCAGGTCATCCCGCCGATCGTGAGCTCGACCCGGTGCGGCGCGGTGGTGGCGGTCATGCGACAAGCCGGTATCCGGCCTCGCTCACCGCGGCCTCGATCTCGTCCCTGGTGAGCGGTGCCTCGCTGGTGACCTTCACGAATCCGGTGGCGACGTCGACATCGACCGAAGCGACGCCGGCGAGCTCGCCGACCTCTTCGCGCACGGAGCTGGCACAGTGCGCGCAGGTCATACCCTCGACGGTGTAGGTGGCTTCGGTCATGGGACTCGCTCCTCGCAGTAGTACCGCGGCGGTGATCACCGCCTACCGTCTTTATACCCCATGGGGGTAAGGGTTTGCTACCTCCCGCCCCCACGGTATGCCCGGTGGCGGGCAGGGCAGACTGCCGGGTATGCGGAAGCTCTACGCGATCGGGATCGGCGCCGGCGACCCGGAACACCTCACGGTCCAGGCGATCGACCGGCTGAACCGGGTCGACGTGTTCTTCGTGCTGGAGAAGGGCGAGGAGAAGGCCGATCTGGTCCGCCTGCGCCAGGAGATCCTCGACCGGTTCGTGACCCGCCCCGGGTATCGCGTGGTGCGCGCCACCGATCCGCCCCGCGATCGCGATCCCGGGAACTACCTGGCCGCGGTGGCCGACTGGCATCGGCGGCGGACCGACGTCTACGAGCGGATGATCCGCGACGAACTGGCCGAGGGGCAGCACGGCGCGTTCCTGGTGTGGGGCGACCCGTCGCTGTACGACAGCACCATCACCCTGATCGAGGCCGTGCTGGCGCGGGGGACCGTGGCCTTCGAGTACGAGGTCGTGCCCGGGGTGAGCAGTGTGTCCGCGCTGGTGGCCCGGCACCGCACGACGATGAACCAGATCGGGACCGCGGTGCAGGTCACCACGGGCAGGCGGCTGGCTTCGGGCTGGCCCGCGGGCGTCGACGACGTCTTCGTGATGCTCGACGCGCACACCACGTTCGACAGGTTCACCGACGCCGGACTGGAAATCTTCTGGGGCGCCTACGTCGGAACTCCGGACGAGATCCTGCTCTCCGGGCCGCTCGACTCCGCGCTGTCGGACCGCATCCGCGAAACCCGCGCCGAGGCCCGTGCGCGGCACGGTTGGATCATGGACATCTACCTGCTGCGCCGCCCCAGCCAGGGAGCCCCCGAAACGCGGTGATCCCACGGCTCCTGGCGAGCGGTCGTGGGGCTTTCGCCGGCGCGATCTACAGCGCGGGCGGCCCGGCTTCGACCCGGCGCAGCACGGGCTCCAGCTTGTCCTCCTCCGGGCTGCCGAACGGCAGGCTCTCCTCCCACCAGGTGACGCCGAGCTCGGCCAGCGGCTCGACGAGATGACGCGCCCGGACCGGATCGGCGGGAGTCGTCCCGCCGATCACCACGTCGAACGGTGCGTCGGTGGTCCGCTCGCGCCGGATGAAGCCGATCAGGTCCCGCACCTCGCCCAGGTCCGGCAGGCCCGTGTCGCCTGCCGCCTCGAAGATCGGCACCACGCCGTCCCAGCGGGCCGCCCGGCGCATCGGCCGCCGGTTGGGCCAGCGGCCCGCCACCCAGACCGGCGGGCGGGGCCGCCGCACCGGCGCGGGCAACAGCGTCACGTCGCGGGCCGTGAAGTGCTCGCCGGAGAACGTCACCGGTTCGCCCGTCCAGAAGCGGCTGATCAGGTCGATGCCCTCGTCCAGCTTCCCGGCGATCACCTTCGGGTCGGTGGCTTCGCCGAAGTCGCCGAACTCCGCGTCGAGGGGCGCGCCAAGCCCGACGCCGAACACGACCCGGCCACCGGAGAGGTGATCCAGCGTCGACACCAGACGGGCGAGCTGCTGCGGGCGGCGCCGGGCGACGGGCGTGACCATGGGGCCGAGCTGGATCCGTTCGGTGGCGAGCGCGGCGGCCGTGAGCAGAATCCACGGATCACCGAACGCGCGGCCGGGACGTTTGTCCAGCACCACGTGGTCCCAGACGAACAGGCCGTCCCAGCCCGCTTCTTCCGCCGCCGCCGCGACCCTGGCCACCGCTCGGGCGTCGGCGAAGTCACCGAAGTTGGGGATGCAGAACGAGAAGCGCATGGCCGTAGCCTGCCCAGCCGCGCGGAAGCGTGTCAACCGGATTAGCGCCCGGCGTCTCGGCCGAACTCGGGCAACGAAGAAAGGGCCCTGCCCGGGAGAACCAGGGGGTTCTCGACCGGGCAGGGCCCTTTTTCTTCAGGTAATGTTCGGCGGTGTCCTACTCTCCCACAACCCTTCGGTTGCAGTACCATCGGCGCTGTCGGGCTTAGCTTCCGGGTTCGGAATGGGACCGGGCGTTCCCCGCGACGCTATAACCACCG
>NZ_BAABHG010000016.1:0-229479 GCF_039541975.1 Amycolatopsis samaneae | reverse complement strand
TTCAGCGTTCGACTTGCATGTGTTAAGCACGCCGCCAGCGTTCGTCCTGAGCCAGGATCAAACTCTCCAACAATGTCTTCAAATTCGATCGAGGCATGTAATGCTCTCAAAGGAAACCCCAACGAGGTAGGGTTTCAAACAATAAGCTCTACTGGCTTAGTTCACTAGCACACTGTTGAGTTCTCAAGCAACACACTGAATTGCTTCAAGCGATATTCACAAACTTTTGGCCGAGCATGCCTCATCCTACGATGTTAGTCGTAGGGATTCGGCGGCCGCTCGAGGGCCGACGCTGAACGTTACCTGGTCCGGTTCGCGGTGTCAACCCGCTCGGCCCTGGCGCCTGACCTCGGGGCTTTCGGCCCCGGCGGCCCGGTGTTCCTGGCGACGAAGAGAAGATTACATGGCCCGGAACCGCCCGAAAACAGGGGGGTCACTTAACGGCATCGACGCAGGTCAGGGCCGTGAATCGCTAGTGATCGAGGGTCGGGAGGTAGTGCGGGCGTTCGCGGGCGGGGACGGACCGTTCGAAGTCGGCGGCGAAGGCGAGCATCCGGGCGTCCGACCATCGGCCCGCCATGAACGAGATCCCGACCGGGAGCGGCCCGATCGAACCGGCG
This sequence comes from Amycolatopsis samaneae, assembly GCF_039541975.1. Taxonomy (NCBI): domain Bacteria; kingdom Bacillati; phylum Actinomycetota; class Actinomycetes; order Pseudonocardiales; family Pseudonocardiaceae; genus Amycolatopsis; species Amycolatopsis samaneae. The sequence continues at coordinate 228,859 of NZ_BAABHG010000016.1, read as the reverse complement.
GGGACGGTGACGTCCGGGTAGCCGGCGACCGCGGTGGGGGTCGAGGACGGGATCACGTCGTTGTCCCCCTTCGTGCAGTCGGTCTTCCACGCGGGCGGATTCGTCGGCGACGCGATCGCGTCGAGGTGGTACTTCGCCACCGTCTCGTCGATCGAACGGCGCGCCAGGTCGTTGAGCTCGGCACGCGTGGCGAGGTACTTCGGGTCGTCGGGGCCGGGTGCGGCGAGTGCGCGTTCGAAGAGTTCCTGCCCGGCGAAACAGGTCTGTTCCAGCGGGTCGGCGCGGTTGTAGGCGATGAGGTCCGCCAGGTCGCGCGGCACGCCGGTGCGCGTCGCGAGGTAGCGGTCGATGTCGCGGTGGAACTCGGTGAGCAGCGCGGGGAACTCCAGCTGGCCGATGCGGTCCTGGTACGGCAGTTCGACCTCGACGACCTCGGCACCGGCCTTGGCGAGCGCGGCCTTCGTCCGGGTGACCACGGCGTCGACGTCGGGGCCGAGCACCGGCAGGCGCCAGATCCCGATGCGCGCACCGCGCAGGGCACCGGGCCTGAGCAGTCGCGCGTAGTCCGTCGGCTGGTCGGGCGGGTACGCGCCGGTCGCCGGGTCGGCGGGGTCACGGCCCTGGAGGACCGAGAGCGTCAGCGCGACGTCGACAACATGGCGGGCGATCGGGCCCGCGGTGTCCTGCTCGGCGGAGATCGGGACGACGCCCGTCCGGCTGACCAGGCCGACGCTCGGCTTGTGCCCGACCGTGGCGGTCATCCCGGCGGGGCAGACGATCGAACCGTCGGTCTCGCTGCCGATGGCGACCTGCGCGAGCGAGGCCGCGACGCCGGCGGCCGAACCGGCCGATGAACCGCACGGGTTCCGGTCCAGGACGTACGGGTTACCGGTCTGCCCGCCGACGCCGGACCAGCCGGAGGTCGGCTTCGCGGCGCGGAAGTTGGCCCATTCGGACAGGTTGGCCTTGCCGAGGATCACCGCGCCCGCGCCACGCAGCCGGGTGATCAGCGTGGCGTCCTTGGCGGGGCGGCTGCGCAGTGCGCGGGAACCGGCGGTGGTCTGCTGGTCGCGGGTGTCGACGTTGTCCTTGACCAGTACCGGGATGCCGTCGAGCGGGCCACGCAGGTGACCGGCGCGGCGCCGGGCGTCGCTTTCCCTGGCCTGCGCCAGCGCCGCCGGGTTGACCGCGAGGACCGCGTTGACCTTGCGGTCGACGGCGCGCACGCGGTCGAGGTAGGCCGCCGTCAGGCGGGTGGCGGTGAGGCGCCCGGCGGACATCCGGGCCTGCAGCGACGGGATCGTCGCGGAGTCGAGGTCGAGGTCACCCGCCGACGCCGTCGCGGGTGCGACGGCGGCCAGGCTGAGAGCGACGACCAGGGCGGACAGGACACGGGACCTCATCCGCCGCCGCATCACAGCACCGGGAGGAGCGTCCGGAGTTCGTACGGGGTGACCGCGCTGCGGTAGTTGTCCCATTCGGAACGTTTGTTCCGCAGGAAGAAGTCGTAGACGTGCTCACCGAGTGCATCCGGCAGGAGTTCGGACTTTTCCATTTCCGCGAGCGCCTCCCCCAAATTCTGCGGCAGCTGCGCGTAGCCGGCGGCACGGCGCTCGGCGTCGGAAAGCTGCCAGATGTCGTCCTCGGCGGGCGGCGGAAGCTCGTAGCCCTTCTCGATGCCCTTGAGGCCCGCGGCCAGGATAACGGAGTACGCAAGATACGGGTTGCAGGCGGAATCGAGGGTGCGGATCTCGACGCGCCGGGAGGACGCCTTGCCGGGCGAGTACATCGGTACCCGCACGAGCGCCGAGCGGTTGGCGCGGCCCCAGGAGACCGTCGTCGGCGCCTCGCTTCCGCTGATCAGCCGCTTGTAGGAGTTCACCCACTGGTTGGTGACCGCGGAGATCTCCTTGGCGTGGTGCAGCAAACCGGCGACGAACGCCTTGCCGGTGGCGGACAGCTCGTACGGGTCCTCGGCGTCGTAGAAGGCGTTCCGGTCGCCTTCGAAGAGGCTGACGTGGGTGTGCATGCCCGACCCTGGCTGGTCGGTGAACGGCTTCGGCATGAACGTCGCGCGGACGCCCTGGGTCAGCGCGACCTCCTTGACGACGTAGCGGAACGTCATCACGTTGTCGGCCATGGTCAGCGCGTCGGCGTAGCGGAGGTCGATCTCCTGCTGGCCGGGCGCGCCCTCATGGTGGCTGAACTCGACCGAGATGCCCATCGCTTCGAGCGTTTCGATGGCGTGACGACGAAAGTGCGTCGCGGTGGCGTGGCTGGCCTGGTCGAAGTAGCCGCCGTTGTCGGCGGGCTCGGGTTCGCTGCCGTCCTCGGGCAGGTTGGCGAGCAGGAAGAACTCGATCTCCGGGTGGACGTAGCAGGTGAATCCCGCCTCGCCCGCCTTGGACAGCTGGCGGCGCAGCACGTGCCGGGGGTCGGCCCAGGACGGCGAGCCGTCCGGCATCGCGATGTCACAGAACATCCGCGCGGAGTACGGACCGCCCTCCGGCGTTTCCCACGGCAGGACCTGGAAGGTGGCCGGGTCGGGCTTGGCGATCATGTCGGATTCGTAGACCCGCGCGAACCCCTCGATGGCCGAGCCGTCGAAGCCGATGCCCTCGGTGAAAGCACCCTCCAGTTCGGCGGGCGCGACGGCCACGGACTTGAGGAACCCCAGCACATCGGTGAACCACAGCCGGACGAAACGGATGTCGCGCTCTTCCAGGGTACGGAGCACGAACTCCTGCTGGCGATCCATGGCCGCACCCTAACCACAGCGTGTTAACGGGATGTTTCGCGACGCGCCGACTGAGTCCGAAGTGGGTGAGATCCCCCGCTCAGGTGGCGAAGACGGCTTCACGGCGTCCCGATCGGGTGACCGCCAACGACGCCACCGAAGCGATCACGGCGAGTCCCGCGGCGACGTACCAGGCGATGGCGTAGTCCCCGAAGTGGTCGCGGACGGCGCCCGCGGCCGAGGCGGCGAAGGCGGCGCCGAGCTGGTGACACGCGAAGACCCAGCCGAAGACGATCGGACCGGCGTCGCCGAACTTCCGGACGCAGAGCGCGACGGTCGGCGGCACGGTGGCGACCCAGTCGAGGCCGTAGAACAGGATGAACGCCCACATGCTCGGCTGGACCGAGTCGGTGAACAGCTGTGGCAGCAGGGCCAGGGACAGGCCGCGCAGCGCGTAGTAGACGCCGAGGAGTATCCGCGGGTCGACGCGGTCGGTGAGCCAGCCGGAGGCGACGGTCCCGATGACGTCGAAGACCCCGACCAGCGCGAGCAGCCCGGCCGCGGTCGTCTGCGGCATCCCGTGGTCGTGGGCGGCGGGCACGAAGTGGGTGCTGACGAGCCCGTTCGTGGTGGCTCCGCAGATCGCGAACCCGACGGCGAGCAGCCAGAACGTCCTGGTGCGCGCGGCCTTGCCGAGCACGCCGAGCGCGCGGCTCGCGGTGCCGGTCCTGGCGGCGGGACGGGCGATCTCGGTCTCCGGCGGGGCGCCGTAGGCGGTGGTCCCGATGTCGGCGGGGTGATCGCGGATGACGAGCAGCACCACCGGGACGACGGCGAGCGACGCGATCGCGATGACGAGTGAAGCGGTGCGCCAGCCGTCGCTGATCGCGAGGTTCGAGATCAGCGGCAGGAAGATGAGCTGGCCGGTGGCTCCCGCGGCGGTGAGCACGCCCGTGACGGCGCCCCTGCTGCGGACGAACCAGCGCGCGGCGACGGTCGCGGCGAAGCTCATCGCCATCGATCCGGTGCCGACGCCGACGAGCACGCCCCAGCACAGGATGAGCTGCCAGCTCGCCGTCATGAACACGGTGCCGCCGGCGCCGAGCGCGACGACGAACAACGCGGTGGCGACGACGCGGCGGACGCCGAAGCGCTCCATGAGTGCGGCGGCGAACGGCGAGAACAGGCCGTAGAGCACGAGGTTGACCGACACGGCGGCGCCGATGGTGGCGCGCGACCAGCCGAATTCGTCGTGCAGGGGATCGATGAGGACGCCGGGGGCGGCGCGGAAGCCGGCCGCGGCGAGCAGCGCGACGAACGCGGCCCCGGCGATGAACCAGGCGCGGTGGAGGCGGCGTGCGGGACGGGTTTCACGGGTCTCGACGGTCACTGAGGCAGTTTCGCTTTCGCGCTGGCGAAGCCGACAGCGGCTGGAAGGACACTGCTCGAAAGGATCGGGCCATAGGTGTGACGGCAACCACTCCGAGGCGCTCAGTAGGCTCCGGGCCATGCGTCGCCTTCGCTTGGTGTTGGCGCTCGTGCTCGGGCTGACCAGCGGGTGCGCGGCGTCGCCGGAACCTCCGCTGCCCGCCGGGGCCGAACTGGTCTCCGCCGCTGCCCGGACGTTCGCGACCGTCCGGAGCACGCACTTTTCGCTGGGCGTGAACGGGGTCTTACCGGGGTTCCCGCTGCGGCAGATCGAGGGCGACGCGACGCTCGACGACGGCGGCCGCGCCACGGGGTCCGCGGACGTGCAGGACGACGTGCGGCGGACGAAGTTCACGTTCGATCTGCGCGGCGGCGAGGTGACGCGGACGGATCCGTCGGGCACCTCGCGCGGGCCGGTGCCGCCGGAGTACGCGGTGCCGGCGTTGCTGGGACCGGACGGCGGGCTGCGGCGGCTGCTCGACGGGGTCGGGTCGGCGGTGACGGAGCGGCGGGAGCGGGTGGAGGACGTCGACGCCTTCCGGGTCGGCGGCGTCGTTCCGGCGGCGGTGGCGACACGGGTGCTCCCGCAGATTCACGCGGACGTGATCGTGAAGGTGTGGATGTCCGAAAGCGAGCCGCGGCGGTTCGTACGGCTGTGGCTCCAGGTGCCGCCGCCGGGTGAGCACCAGAGCCCTGTGATGTTCGAGTTGGCGTTGACCAGGCAGAACGCGGTCGTGCTTCGCTGAAGTGGGAGCAAGGGACCTTTGCTCTCGTTCGTTAGCGGGCTAATGGTTAGCGCGCTAACGGACGGTAGTAAAGGTCCCTTGCTTCGCCCGGGCCGGGGTCAGGAGCAGCGGGTGCCTTCGGCGGGCAGGGTGCCGTCCAGGAGGTAGGCGATGCCCGCGCGGTTCACGCACTCGTTGCCGCCCAGGAAGACGGTGTGCTGGACGCCGTCGAACGTGAGCAAAGCTCCCTTGATGTCCTTCGCGAGGCGGACGCCCTGGTCGTACGGGGTCGCCGGGTCGCGCGTCGTCGAGACGACCAGCGGCGGGGGCAGCCCATCGGCCTTCGGGACGTGGGCGGACGACGTCGGCGGCACCGGCCAGGACGAGCAGATGTCGAGTTCGCTCATGTCCGGCGTGCCGCCGGCGAGGAACGGCGCGCCGCGCAGCATCCGCTGGTGCGCGGCGTCGATCGCCGCGCGGTCACTCAACCGGGCGAAATCTACGCAGCGGACCGCGAAATAGGTGTCGACCGTTCCCGCGTAGCCGCCGTCCCGCTGCCGCGAGTAGTAGCCGTCGGCCAGCGCCAGCAGCGACTCACCCCGTCCCTCGGCCAGCTGCGCCAACGCGGCTTCGAGCGAGGGCCAGTTACCCGGTGAATACAGGGCCGCGCTCGTGCCGGTCACGGCGTCTTCGAAGGACAGCTTCCGGTTCCCGGCGGGCACCGGTCTCGTACTCAGCGGCCGCACGAGCTGCTGGAACCGCTGGGTCGCGGCGGCCGGATCCCGGCCGAGGGCGCAGCCCTCCCGAGCGGCGCACCGCTTCGCGAACTCGGTGAACGCGCCCTGGAAACCCGCCATCTGCGTGACCAGTGACTCCGCGATGTCCTGGGCGGGATCGACGGCACCGTCGAGCAGCATCGCCCGCACCCTGTCCGGATGCGCCTCGGCGTACGCGGCGCCGAGTTGCGTGCCGTACGAGTAGCCGAGATACGTCAGCTTCTCGTCGCCGAGCACCGCACGCAGGACGTCGAGGTCGCGGACGACGTCACGCGTGCCGATGTTCGCCAGCAGCCGCGCTCCGTGCTCGGTGCGCTGGGCGCATTTTGCACCGTAGTCCCTGGCGTCGGCGAGCTGCTTCGCCGTTCCCGCCGGGGAAGTGTCGCTTTCGCTGTCCGAGGCGCGGTCGGCGTCCCATTCCGCGTCCGTGGAGCAGCGGACGCGCGGCCGGCTCGCGCCCACGCCCCGTGGGTCGAACCCGACGAGGTCGAACCGCCGCACCAGCGGAGCCGCTTCCCGGCTCCGGGCGTAGGCCGCCGCGGCGTTCATCCCGGACGCGCCCGGCCCGCCCGGGTTGACCACCAGCGAACCGATCCGCGTGGCGGGATCGGCCGCCTTGCGGCGGAGCAGGCCGAGGGTGATCGTATCGCCCGCCGGGTCCTGGTAGTCGAGCGGCACGGTCAGCCTGGCGCACTCTGTCGACTTGTCGCTAAAAGACCTCCGCGAGAGCTCGTTACTCGCGTACGGCGTGCACGGCTCCCATTCGAGCTTCTGCCCGGTGAACTTCGCCAGCGTCGACGGCAGCGGCGACGGCGAAGGCGTCGGTCGCGATGTTTCGACAGGCACCTGAGCGGGCGCCGAGCACGACGTCAGAGCCACCGCCGCCGCCAGCGCGGCGAGGGCATGGCGGGATCGGGCCATCGCCCGATCCTCCCAGCCGGACGCTCAGGACGCCGCGCAGCGCTTCCCCTCCGCGGGCAGGGTGCCGTCGACGAGGTAGTCCGTGCCCGCCTTGTCCACGCATCCGACGCCCTGCAGGAACACGGTGTGCTGGGTGCCCTCGAACGTCAGCAAAGCTCCCTTGAGCGCCTTCGCCAGGTTCACCCCGGCCTGATACGGCGTCGCCGGGTCGTTGGTCGTCGAGATGACCAGCAGCTTCGGCAGGCCTTCGACGTTCGGCAGGTGGGGCTGCGAAGTGTTCGGCACCGGCCAGAACGCGCACGCGTCCCGCGCGGCGCTGGCCGGACGGCCGTCGTCGAGGAACGGCGCCACCTGGACGTACTTCTGCTGCGCTTGCTCGATCACCTTCGGATCGGTGACCCGGGGGTCGTCGACGCAGCGGATCGCGGTGAACGCGTCCTGCGTCGTCCCGTACCGGCCGTCCGCGCCGCGCTCGTTGTACAGGTCGGCGAGCTTTTCGAGGGTCCCACCGCGCTGGAGCTTCAGCTCGTTGAGCCCGGTGTTCAGCGATTCCCACAGGCTCTGCTGGTAGAGGGCCTGGATCGTGGCGGTGGTGGCGTCCTCGTAGGAGAGCTTCCTGCCGTCGCCGACCGGGACCGGGAAGTCGATCAGCCTGCGCACCAGGTCCTGGTACGCCTTCACCGCCGCGCCGGCGTCGTGGCCCAGCGCGCAGTCCTGCTGACCGGCACACCACCGGGCGAACTCCCCGAACGCCTTGCCGAACCCGGCGCCCTGCGCGACCAGTGAGTCGGTCGAGCTCTGGTCGGGGTCGACGGCGCCGTCGAGGATCATCGCGCGCACGTTGCGCGGGAACTCCTCCGCGTAGGTCGTCCCGATCCGGGTGCCGTAGGAGTAGCCCAGGTAGGTGAGCTTCTCGTCGCCGAGCACCGACCGCAGGACGTCCATGTCCTTCGCGACGTCGCGGCTGCCGACGTTGGCGAGCATCTCGTCGCCGTGCCGGGTGCGCTGCCCGCACTTCGCGGCGAAGTCCTTCTTCTGCTGCTCCTGCCTGGCCACTCCGGCCGGTGAACCGTCGGTCTCGATGTCGTCCGCGCGGTCCGCGTCGCGCTCGCTGTCGGTGAAGCAGCGGATCTGCGGTTCGCTCGCGCCGATCCCCCGCGGGTCGAAACCGACCAGGTCGAAGCGCTTCCCGAGCGCGCTGTTCGCGGTCTGCCCGGCGAGCCCGGCCGCGGCGGTCATCCCGGAGGCCCCCGGCCCGCCCGGGTTGACCACCAGCGAGCCGATCCGCGCGGCCGGATCGGTCGCCTTGCGCCGGAGCAGGCCCAGCGTGATCGTCGATCCGTCCGGTTTGCCGTAGTCCAGCGGCACGGTCAGCCTGGCGCACTGGACATCTTTCGTACGAAACGCGGATTTCGCGTCGGCGGAGGTCGCGTAGGGTGCGCAGTCGGCCCAGGTCACACTCTGTCCGTAGAACCGTTCCAGCCCGGCGGGCACCGCCCCGACCGGCGCGTGCGACTCGGTCGACGGCGCGGGTGGCTCGGACTTCCCGCTCGTCGAGCACGCGGCCAGCGTGACGGCGAGCAGGCCGGACGCCGCGAGCGCGGTGATTCGGCGGGTACGGGACCTGGCGCTGATGTGGGAGGGCACGGTTGGATCGTGCCATCCGGGCAGGCGCGGAACTCGGACGCACCTGTCCCGCGTTGGTCGGGACGGGGTGTGCTCGGACACAGATAGACGGGAGACCAGGGGTGGCAGCACTGATCAGCCGGGTGGGCAAGCGGCTCCGCCGGATCATCCAGCGCCCGGGCAGCGTCGAGCTGACCCGGTACGAAGCACTGCTGCCCGCCGTCGAAAAGCTCGAACCCGAGCTGGAGAAGCTTTCCGACGAGGAGCTGACCGAGCGCGCCGGCAAGGTCCGCGAGAGCACGGGCTTCGGCGACGACCAGCTGGTGGAGGTGTGCGCGCTGGGCCGCGAGGCGGCACGGCGCGCACTGGGCGAGCGGGCCTTCGACGTTCAGGTACTGGGCACGATGGGCCTGCTGACCGGGCACGTCGTGCAGATGGAGACCGGTGAGGGCAAGACGCTCGCCGGCGCGCTGGCCGCGGCGGGCTACGCGCTGCGCGGCAAGCGCGCGCACGTGGTCACGGTCAACGACTACCTCGCCCGGCGGGACGCGGAGTGGATGGGCCCGGTCTACGCCCTGCTCGGCGTGTCGGTCGGCTGGGTCGAGCCGGCGCACTCGCGCGAGGACCGCAAGGAGGCCTACGCGAAGGAGGTCACCTACGGCGCCGTCGCCGAGATCGGGTTCGACGTGCTGCGGGACCGCCTGGTCACCCGTGAGGAGGACCTCGTCCAGCCCGCGCCCGAGGTCGCGATCGTCGACGAGGCCGACTCGGTGCTGGTCGACGAGGCGCGCGTGCCGCTGGTCATGGCCGGGTCGATCGACCACAGTGACGCCGACGAGGAGGTCGCGAACATCGTCCGCAGGCTGCGGCTCGGCCTGCACTACGAAACCGACTCCGACGGCCGGAACGCGTGGCTGACCACCGCGGGCGCGTCCGTGGTCGAGAAGTCGCTCGGCGGCATCGACCTCTACGGCGACTCCGGTTCCGACCGGCTCGCGGCGGTGAACGTGGCGCTGCACGCACACGCGCTGCTGACCCGCGACGTCGACTACCTGGTCCGCGACGGCAAGGTGCAGCTGATCAACGCCGCCCGCGGCCGGGTCGCCGAGTTGCAGCGCTGGCCGGACGGGCTCCAGGCGGCGGTCGAGGCGAAGGAGCAGGTCACCGCGACCGACCATGGCGAGATCCTCGACTCGATCACCGTGCAGGCGCTGCTCGCGCGCTACCCCGAGGTGGCCGGGATGACCGGTACCGCGGTCGCGGTCGCCGAGCAGCTGCGCGAGTTCTACAAGCTCGAGGTCGCGGTGATCCCGCCGAACACCCCGAACGTGCGTGAGGACCTGGCGGACCGGATCTTCGCGTCGCCGTCGCAGAAGCTGCGCGCGATCGAGGAGGAGGTCCGGACGGTGCACGAGACCGGGCGGCCGATCCTGGTCGGCACCCAGGACGTCGCCGAGTCCGAGGAGCTGGCGGAGAAGCTGGCCAAGGTCGGGCTCGAGTCCATCGTGCTCAACGCGCGCAACGACGCCGAAGAGGCCGCGATCATCGCCGAGGCGGGTAAGAAGGGCGCGGTCACGGTGTCCACGCAGATGGCGGGCCGCGGTACCGACATCCGGCTGGGCGGCACGGACGGCGAAAGCCGCGAGGAGGTCGTCGAGCTGGGCGGGCTGCACGTGATCGGCACCGCGCGGTACCCGTCGAGCCGTCTCGACGGGCAGTTGCGCGGCCGGTCCGGGCGGCAGGGCGACCCGGGCAGCGCGATCTTCTTCGCCAGCCTCAACGACGAACTCGTGCTCTCGAACGCGCCCGACATCCCCGAAGGCATCGATTCGGACGAGGAGACCGGCGAGATCACCGACCCGGCGGCGCTGCGGCAGATCAACCACGCCCAGCGCGTGGCCGAGGGCGTCGACCTGGAGATCCACCGCAACACCTGGCGGTACACGCGGCTGATCGAGCGGCAGCGCGGCGACCTGCTGGCACACCGCGACAAGGTGCTGCGGACGACGCTGGCGGCCGAGGAGCTGGAGAAGGCGCAGCCGGAGAAGTTCGCCGAGCTCAAGGAGAAGCTCGACGACGAGGCCCGTCTGGAGCAGATCTCCCGCGAGGTGCTGCTGTATCACCTCGACCAGCTGTGGTCGGATCACCTGGCGTACCTGACCGACGTCCGCGAGAGCATCCACCTGCGGGCGCTGGCGCGGGAGACCCCGCTGGACGAGTTCCACCGCGCGGCGATCCCGGAGTTCCACAAGATCATCCCGGAGGCGGCAACGCGGGCGGCGAAGACGCTGGAAGAAGCCGAGATCACCGATGACGGGATCGATCTTGCCGACGCCGGGGTGCGGCGGGCGAACACGACGTGGACCTATCTGGTGCACGACAACCCGTTCGACTCCGACTTCGAGCAGACGGTCAAGAAGGTGCGCAGCATGATCCGGCGCAAGTAGTCTCGCGGTCCCGAAAAACCCCCGTCCAGTTCACCGGGCGGGGGTTTTCGGTTGCCGGCCCCGGAAGAATGGGGGCGTGCGCAAGATCCCGACACTGTTCCGGCGCGATCCCGAAGACCTCCGGCGCGTCACCCGCGACGTGCACCCCGACTGCCGGTGGGTGCTCGACGGCCAGGGCGTGCCCACCCGCAAGTACGACGGCACCTGTGTGCGGCTCGACGAGTCCGGCGTGTGGTGGGCACGGCGGGAGGTGAAGGCGGGCAGGAGCGCGCCCGCCGGGTTCGAGGCCGTGCAGACCGATCCGGCGACGGGAAAGACCGTCGGCTGGGAGCCGGTCGAGCAGTCGGCGTTCGCGAAGTTCTTCGAGCAGGCGCGAGCGGAGTTTCCCGAAGCGGCGCCGGGCACTTACGAGCTGTGCGGGCCGAAGATCAACGGCGACCCGGAACAGCTGGGCGCACACCGGTTGGTGCGGCACGCGGCCGCGGAGCGGTTCGACGATGTGCCGCGCGACTTCGACGGGCTGATGGCGTGGCTGCTGGCGCACCCGGAGTTCGAAGGCGTCGTCTGGCATCACCCGGACGGCCGCATGGCGAAGCTCAAGCACCGGGACGCGCGCTTCTCCGGCTGAGGGTGGCTTTTCGCCCACATTCGCTCGGCCGGGCGGGTGGCCGTGAGCCAGAATGTGCGCATGCCGCAACTGCGCATCGCGCTCGCCCAGGTCAATCCCACCGTCGGCGACCTCGACGGCAACTCCGCGCTGACCGTCGCGTGGACCCGCAAGGCCGCCGAGGCCGGGGCCCACGTGGTCGTGTTCCCCGAGATGTCCCTGACCGGTTACCCGGTGGAGGACCTCTCGCTGCGGAAGACGTTCGCCGAGGCCTCCCGCAAGAGCCTCGAGATCCTCGCGCGACGGCTCGACGAAGCGGGCTGCGGTGACGTGCTCACCTACGTCGGCTACCTCGACCTCGACGAGGAGGGCCCGAGGGACGCGGCCGCGGCGCTGTACCGCGGCGAGGTGGTGGCCCGGCAGTTCAAGCACCACCTGCCCAACTACGGCGTGTTCGACGAGCACCGCTGGTACAAGCCGGGCACGACCCTCGACGTCGTGCGGCTGCACGGTCTCGACATCGGCATGGTCATCTGCGAGGACATCTGGCAGGAGGGCGGCCCGATCTCGGCGCTGGGCAGGGCCGGGGTCGACCTCGTCGTGGCGCCGAACGCGTCACCGTACGAGCGGGCCAAGGACGACGTGCGGGTCCCGCTGATCGCGCGGCGCGCCGCCGAGGCCGGTGCCCCGCTGGTGTACACCAACCAGATCGGCGGCCAGGACGACCTGGTCTTCGACGGGGACTCGCTGGTCGTCGGCGCGGACGGGACCGTGCTCGCGCGGGCGCCGCAATTCGTCGAGCACCTGCTGGTGACCGATCTGGACCTCGACGCGGGCGGGCACGTCACGGACGGCGCGCTCGACGGCCTGCACGTCCGCCGGCGGGTGCTGGGCGAAGAGCCGCTCCCCGCCTACGAGCCGCTGACCGGGTCGGTGGTGAGCGAACCGCTGTCCGACGAGGCCGAGGTGTGGTCGGCGCTGGTCGTCGGGCTCCGCGACTACGTCCACAAGAACGGGTTCTCGTCGGTCGTCTTCGGGTTCTCCGGCGGGATCGACTCGGCGGTGGTGGCCGCGCTGGCCGCGGACGCCCTCGGCGGTGACAACGTCTACGGCGTCTCGATGCCGTCGCGGTACTCCTCGGACCACTCCAAGGGCGACGCCGCCGACCTCGCCCGGCGGATCGGCGCGCACTTCCGGGTCGAGCCGATCGAGGACATGGTCCGGGTCTACGTCGACCAGCTGAAGCTCACCGGGCTCGCGGAGGAGAACGTCCAGGCGCGGGCCAGGGGCATGCTGCTCATGGCACTGTCCAATCTGGACGGTCACCTGGTGCTGGCCACGGGCAACAAGACGGAGCTGGCCGTCGGCTATTCGACGATCTACGGCGACGCGGTGGGCGCGTTCGCGCCGATCAAGGACGTCTTCAAGACCCACGTGTGGCATCTGGCCCGCTGGCGCAACGCCGAAGCGGAGAAGCGCGGCGAGACGCCGCCGATCCCGCCGAACTCGATCACCAAGCCGCCTTCGGCCGAGCTGCGTCCCGACCAACTCGACACCGACTCGCTGCCGGACTACGCGCTGCTCGACGACATCCTCGACGACTACGTCGAGGGCGACCGCGGGTACGCCGACCTGCTCGAAGCCGGGTTCGAGCCGGAGACCATCGACCGGGTGGTCCGCATGGTCGACAAGGCCGAGTTCAAGCGCCGCCAGTACCCGCCGGGCACGAAGATCACCTTCAAGGCGTTCGGCCGGGACCGGCGGCTGCCGATCACCAACGCCTGGCGCGAGGGCAAGGCGTAGCTCCCCGGACCACGAAGTGGAGCAAGGGACCTTTGCTCTCGTTCTATGCGCGCGCATGGAACGAGAGCAAAGGTCCCTTGCTCTTCTCAGCTCAGGGTGACCTGGGCGCCGTCGGGCCGGCGCAGGACGGCGACCAGGCCCGGCTTTCGGTCGCGGCGGACCAGCAGCTCCAGGCCGAGCGCGCGGGTCACGACGTCGACGGCCGCCGGGTCGGGGTGCACCCCGGTCACCATCAGGAGCGGGATCTTCGGCAGGCCCCTGGTGGTCGGGTGGGGCGTGCTCCCCCAGTCGATGAGGAACGGCGCGAGTCCGTCGAGACCGCCCGGCGTGGTCAGCCGCCAGGACAGGAGCTCACCCTGCGCGTCCCGGGACATGTCGTGGGCGTCACCGGGGTCGTATCCGGCGGCTCGGACGCCGGCGACGGCTACGTCGATGTCGGGGGTGCGCACCGCCCAGGTCACCAGCGCGGGCTCGCGAAGGTCGTCGATGCCGAACGGGCGCGGCGCCGAGGGCTCCGGCTGCGCCGGGTCGGGGCCGATGACCTCCAGGTAGGCACCCGCGCCGAGGTCGGCGAGGTGGTTCGCGGTACCGAGGCCGACGTGGCTGCCGCCCGGCACGGGTTCGACGCCGGTCAGTTCGGCGACGTGTGCGACCGCGGCCCCGAGGTCGGGGCCGGCGAACACGAGGTGATCGAGCGCGAAGGTCATCGAGCGCCCACCGCCGCGGCGGCGTCGACGAGGCCGTGCCCGTAGAAGGTGTTTCCGGCCGGTGCGGGCTTGCAGACGCCGTCCGGCTTGCCGTCTCCGTTCGGGTCGTACGGATCGGGGCAGGCCAGCGGCCTCGCCGTCGCGTACAGGGCGCGCTTGACGTGCTCGGCGCTCCAGCGCGGGTGTTCGCTCGCGATCAACGCGGCCACGCCGGTCGCGTGCGGCGACGCCATCGAGGTACCGCTGGCCGAGCGGTACAGGCCGCCGGGCCAGGTCGACCAGACCCGCGCGCCCGGGGCGGCAACGGTGATCCGCGAGGACGAATAGTTCGAGAACGAGGCTTTGACCAGCTTCTCGTCGAGCGCGCCGGTACCGACGACGCCGGGGAGTTCGTGCGGCAGCCGGATGCAGCTCGTGTCGATCGGGCGTGGCGCCGGAGTGCTGTCGGCCGGGCTTTCCGTGTCGGCCGACCGGGTGTCGAGGTCGATACCGGCGTTGCCGCCGGACGCCACGACGAGCACGTCGCGGCGCTGCGCGTAGGCGACCGCCCTGCCGACGGCCAGCTTGATCGCCGCCTGGTCGACCTGGTTGTCGCAGTTGTAGCGCCACGGGATCGAGCGGTAGCTGTTGTTCGTGACGGAGAATCCGTGCTCGGCCGCCCACACGAAGCCGCACACCATGCTCTCGGCCGTTTCGGTGTCGTCCAGCTCGGCCAGCTTCACCGACGCGAGCCGCACGCCAGGGGCGATGCCGACGACGCCGGTGCCGTTGCGTGCCGCGGCGATGGTCCCCGCGACGTGGGTGCCGTGCCCGTCCAGGGTCGGCCGCCACGCACCGGGGCTGCGGTCCGCCCAGCCGGACAGGCAGGACACCGAGTTCCGCGCGTCGAACGCGCCCGCGAGTTCGGGGTGAGTGTCGTCCACCCCCGTGTCCAGCACTCCGGCGACGACCCGGCGGCTGCCGTCGGAGACCTTGTGCGCGGCGTCGAGCCCGAGTGCCGGCGCGTCCCACGCCGTGCCCTCGGCGGGCACCTGGCCGGAGTTCGGCGATCCGGGCCCGGTGTAGCGGACGTCCTTCCTGGCGGCGAAGAACTCCACCGGGACCTTCGCGGTCCGCGTCGCACCGACGGCGTCGATTCCCCACGTGCCGCGGACTTTTGCCGCGAAGTCGTCCTTCGCCGTGTACGCCACCACGACCCCGACCTGCGGGTACGAGGACACGACGGTGCCGCCCGCGTGGCGCACGGCGAGTTCGGCCCACCAGGTGTGCAGCCGGTCCGCGCGGGTGACCACGACATGCGGCAGCACCAGGGTTCCGGGTGCCACCGCGGCCGCCTCCGGTGCTGTCGTCAGCACCGGCGGTGCCTCGTCGCGCTCCGCCGCCGAAACTGCCGATGCCGCCGAAGCCGCCGCCGGGGCGACGAGCCCCGTGCCCAGCACGGCGGTCACCACCGCCACCCCCAGCGCTCTGCGCGCACGTGTGTTCCTGCCCGTCACCGACCGACCTCCTCAATCCGGCAAATCCCCCGGACAGAACCTAGCGATCGGCCGCGCGGACGGCATCCCTCTTCGGGCGGTTCTTCTCGTAGGCTGGGCGCATGACGGACAAGGAGTTCCCGCCGCAGGGCTTCGCCGTGTTCGACACCGCCATCGGCCCCTGCGGGCTCGCCTGGCAGGCGGACGTCGTGCTCGGCGTCCAGCTGCCCGAGGGCAGCGCCGAGCGCACGCGATCCCGCATGACCACACGGTTTCCGGACGCCGTCGAATCGGCGCCACCGGAAGCGATGCGCTCGGCCATCGCCGAGATCGTCGCCCTGATGGACGGTGAGCCGAAGCCGCTGCACGACATCGAGCTCGACCTGACCGGTGTGCCGGAATTCCATTGCCGCGTCTACGAAATCACGCGTGCCATCCCACCGGGCAGGACACTGACCTACGGCGACATCGCCGACCGGCTGGGCATGCCCGGCTCGGCGCAGGCTGTCGGCCAGGCGCTGGGGCGCAACCCGTTCCCGATCATCGTGCCCTGCCACCGGGTGCTCGCCGCCGGTGGCAAGGACGGCGGATTCTCCGCGCGGGGCGGCGTCACGACCAAGCGCCGCATGCTCGTCATCGAGGGCGCGCTGGCGGACGAACCGACCTTGTTCTGAGTCACCACCTCCCATCCGGTGTCGCTTGTGGACCGATCACGCCGATGAGGGTTCGGGTTTCCACGCCTTCATCCATGGCGTCTCCGGCCAGTTCTCGGCGGCGGCCATCAACGGGAACGCGGTGGCCCCGTCGATGTGTTCACGCACGATGTCGGCGTGCCCGGCGTGCCGCGCGGTCTCCTGGATCAGATGGAACAGGACCCAGCGCACCGACCAGGCTTCGACGTCCTTCGGGAACCAGGGCACGCCCTTCGGCACCGGGACGGGCCTGCCGAGATCCGGGATCCCGGCGATGACCTCCTCGGTGCGCCTGGCCACCTCGTCATATTGGGCGAGCACACCTTCGAGTGTTTCCCCCTCGATGAGACGGAACCCGTCGACGTAGTCCTCCGGATTCCTTTCCTTCTGTGGCAACTGAAGCATGATGTCGATCCAACCGTCCTCAACGGACGCTACGTGCTTGATGAGCCCGCCGACACTGAGCGCGCTGCGGCTCGGCACGAGTCTGGCCTGCTCGTCGGTGAGCCCGTACGCGGCTATCCGCAGCACATGCCGCTGCTGTTCCAGGAACTTCAGCAGACCTTCACGCTCGTCGGCGACCGGGGGAACGTTTCCCGCCATGGTGGACCTCTCTTCCGGGAGTCGGAGGACGTTTTCGATTGAAGGCATCCTCTCACCCGGCACCGACAGTTTCGGTGTCCTCGCGCGCCGCGCGAACCGCGGGCAGCCCCAGCACGACACACGCGACCAGCAGCAACGCCGCGCTGGCCGTCCACAATGCACCGCGGATCCCGGTCACCGCCGCCAGCGGCCCGGCGAGTGCCGCGCCCGCCGGTGTCAGCCCGAAACCCGCGAGGGACTGGTAGGCCGACACCCGGGACAACCGGTCCGGCCGGACTTCACGGTGCAGCATGACCATCAGGTTCACCCCGAAGACCTCGACCCCCGCCCCGGCGGCGACCGCGGCCACGCACACCACGGCCGACGGGGCGGCGGCCGCCATGGCCACCATCGGCGACACGGTGAGCGCTCCACCGGCGACCGCCGCGACGAGCGGCCGGGCCGCGGTGAACCGCACCATCAGCAGTCCGCCGAGGACCATGCCCGCGGCGTCGCACGCCGTTATCGCTCCCCACGCGGCCGCGCCGCCCAGGGTTTCCGCCGCGTCGACAGGCCCGAGAACCAGTTCGTAGGCACCGACCGCCAGCGCGTTGACCGCCGCGAACTGGACGATCACCGGGCCGAGCCAGCGGTGGGAACGCAGTTCGGCCCAGCCCTCGCGCAGATCCCGCCCGAGATGTCCGCGCACGGTGATGGTGCCCTCGATCCGCATGAGCAGCCCGAGCAGGACGCCGACGGCGAAGGTCAGCGAGTCGATCGCGAGCACCCATCCCGCACCGGCGACCGTGACGAGCGTGCCGCCGAGCGCGGCGCCGCCGATCTGCGCGAGGTTGAGCCCGAGCCGGAACGTGGCGAACGCCCGCGGCCCGTGTTCCCTGGTCACCGTCCGCATCACCAGTCCTCGTGACGCGGGCATGGCGAAGGCCGTCGCGAGGCCGTTCGCGGCGGCCGCCGCAGCGATGTGCCCGAGACGAGCTTGTCCGGTGAGCACCAGGACCGCGAGCACACCCTGGCTCAACGCCGACAGGCTGCCGGCGGCGACGAGGACGAGGTTGCGCGGCCACCTGTCCGCGACGGCCCCGCCGATCAGGAAGAACGCCAGCGCCGGGACGAGACCGGCCGCGCCGACCAGGCCGATGTCCCCCGGCGTGCCACCGATGCCGCGGACGGCGAAGATCACCGCCACCTGCGAGGCGGCCGTTCCCAGCGCGGAGATCGTCGCGCAGGTGAGGAGCAGGACGAAAGTCCGGTTCGTCCAGAGAGTCACGTAATCCCCCAGATGATGTCAAAGTACTTAGTATCAATTTCTCCTATATACTTTGCGGGTAAACTCCGGGGTATGTCAACGGAGAAAGCCCCGACCGGAGCGGAGCTGGCGGACGCGCTGCGGCGCATCACCCACGTCATGCGCCGCTACGCGGGCGCGCCCTACGCGCGGAAGGGCTGGCCGACCGCGCAGGTCCAGTTGCTGCTGGTGGTCGACATGCTCGGCGATCGGCCGCGGATGGGCGAGGTGCGCGAGCGGCTCGGCGTGACCGGGCGGGCGATCACGTCAGCGGTGGACGCGCTCGAACGCGACGGACTGCTGCGTCGCGAACCGGATCCCACCGACCGGCGCGCGAGCCTGCTGGCGATCACCGAGTCCGGGCGTGAACGGCTGAAGGAGATCGAGCGGATTCAGCGCACTCACGCCGACGACACCTTCTCCGTGCTCGAAGCCGAGGAACGGCGAACCCTGCTCGAACTGCTCAGCCGGCTCGAGGCACATATCGCGACGCAGGGGTGACGCGGAGGACGTACAACGCGCCGAGCACCAGTTGCGCGGCGCGGACCACATGCTGCGCGCGGGTGGCCAGCCCGGCGAAGTGCTCGGGGCCGAGCGAACCGGCCACGAGCACGGCCAGCCAGGTGAGCACGACGAGCACCAGGCCGATGATGGCGCTTTCCCGCCAGCCCGGCGGCCACCAGAGCACGAGGCTGCACGAGCCGACGACGAAGGTGATGTTCGTGAGCAGGCTGATGGCGACGCTGCCCGGATAGAGGGCATAGGCGAAGACGAGCGCGCCGAACAGGCTGACCGACCCCGCGGTCAGGCGGCCCGTCCAGTGCACCGGGGCGAGCCGGACCAGCGGCGGACCGGCGAGCAGGAAAGCGCTCCCCGCAACGACTTGCGCGCCGCGGAACAGCGGATGTCCGGTGAGCAGATCGCCGACTGGGTCGTGCAGCGGCGACACCCCGGTGGTGACCAGGAATTCGAGCGGCCACGAGCAATAGGCCACGACGCCGAGTCCAACCAGGACAAGGGCGACCAGCCGCGCAGCACGCACCAGCACACCCTAGGCGACCCGGGCACGTGTGACACGGATTAATCGCTCGGCGACGACTTTGTGGCGCGTTCGGGTGGGTGGCGCGGCGGTCCGGGAGCGGGGGACCTTTGCTCTCGCCGGACGAGAGCAAGGGACCTTTGCTCTCGTTGTATGCGCGCGCATACAACGGTAGTAAAGGTCCCTTGCTTCTCCGTCAGGTCTGCGGGCGTACGAAGGGGAAGAGCACGGTCTGCCGGATCGAGGCGCCGGTGAGCATCATGAGCAGCCGGTCGATGCCGATGCCGAGCCCGCCGGTGGGCGGCATCCCGTGTTCGAGGGCGAGCAGGAAGTCCTCGTCGAGTTCCATGGCCTCGACGTCCCCGCTCGCCGCGCGCAGAGACTGCGCTTCCAGGCGCCGCCGCTGCTCGATCGGGTCGGTCAGCTCGGTGTAGGCGGTCCCGACCTCGGAGCCGAACGCGATCAGGTCCCAGCGTTCGGCCAGCCGCGGGTCGACGCGGTGCTGACGCGTCAGCGGGGAGACGTCGGTCGGGTAGTCGGTGTAGAAGGTCGGCAACACCGTCGCGCCTTCGACGAGGTGCTCGTGTGCCTTGAGCACCAGGTCGCCGTGCCCGGCGTCCTCGCCGATCGGCACGCCGGCGCGGGCGCACAGCCGCCGCAGCGTCTCCACCGGCGTCCCCGCGTCGATCTCCTCGCCCAGCGCCGCGGACACCGCCTGGTGCACCGGGATCACCGGCCAGTCACCGGAGATGTCGTACTCGGTGAGTTTCCCGTTCGCGCCCGGCCGCCGGACCACCTCCGCGCCGTAGGCCGCGACCGCCGCCTGCTGCACCAGCTCGCGCGTCAGCTTCCGCATGGTGCCGTAGTCGGCGTAGGCCTGGTACGCCTCGAGCATGGTGAACTCGGGGTTGTGCGTCGCGTCGACACCCTCGTTGCGGAAGTTGCGGTTGAGCTCGAAGACCCGCTCCACCCCGGCCACACACAGCCGTTTCAGGTACAGCTCCGGCGCGATCCGCAGGTACATCCGCATGTCATAGGCGTTGATGTGGGTGACGAACGGCCGCGCGTTCGCACCGCCGTGCACCGTCTGCAGCATCGGGGTCTCGACTTCGAGGTAGTCGCGGTGGTGCAGCCGTTCCCGCACCGCGCGCACCACGGTCGACCGCAGCCGCAGCATGGTCGCCGCGTCCGGGTTCACCGCGAGGTCGAGGTAGCGCTGCCGCACCCGCGTCTCCGGGTCGGTCAGGCCCTTTCGCTTGTCCGGCAAGGGATGCAGGCACTTCGCGGTGACCGTCCACTCGTCGACGAGCACGGACAGCTCGCCCCGTTTCGAGGTGATCACCTGGCCGCTCACCCCGACGTGGTCACCGAGGTCGATCCCGGTCCGCCAGCCGGTGAGGTCGAGCACCGACGCGTCGAGCATCAGCTGGATCTCGCCGGAGAAGTCCTTGACCCGCGCGAAACACAGCCCGCCGAGGTTGCGCAGCGCCAGCACGCGGCCGGCCACCCGCACGCGATGTCCGGTGCGCGTGTCCGGGGCGAGGCCGCCGAACTTCTTCACCACGTCGCCGAGCAGGTCGTCCCGCTCGAACCCGACGGGGTAGGGGTCGATGCCCGCCGCGCGGAGCCGGTCGAGCTTCGCCACCCGGACCCGGACCTGTTCGGGGCGCCGGGTTTCCCGGACCTTCGGGCGCGCGGCGTCCTCGTCGATCCGCTTGACCCGCGCGACGAACTCGTCGCTGACGGTCTCCAGCCGCAACGACCGCGTCCCGCGGGTGGGCACGAACCCTTCGAGCGCGCCGGCAACGATGCCGACCCTGGGCAGCCGGCGTGCCGAGGAGTAGCAGAGGAACCGCGGCACCCAGTCCGGCCCGTACTTGGCGTTGGACCGGTACAGCGACTCCAGCTGGAAGAACCGGGACGCGACGCCGAGAACGCCCCGCCAGGCGCGGAGTACCGGGCCCGCGCCGATCCGCTCGCCCTCGGAGAACACCGCGCGGAACATCGCGAAGTTGAGCGAGATCTGTTGCACGCCAAGGTGTTGGCCCGCCGCGACGACCTCGGCGATCAGGTACTCGTTGAGACCGTTCTCGGCGTCCCGGTCGCGCCGCATCAGGTCCAGCGACAGACCGCGACGTCCCCACGGCACGAACGAAAGCAGGCCGCGCAGCTCGCCCCGCGCGTCGTACGCCTCGACCATGACGCTGCGGCCGTCGCTCGGATCACCGAGCCTGCCCAGCGCCATCGAGAACCCGCGCTCGGTCTCGGCGCCACGCCATTGCTGGGCGTGGGCGAGCAACGCGCTCATCTCGTCCGCCGGGATCTCACCGTGGCGACGGACCTGTGAGGTGTACCCGGCGCGTTCGATGCGCTTCACCGCCTGCCGCACCGAGCGGCGCTCCGGGCCGGCGAGGCTGAACTCGCGGATGTCGAGCACCGCTTCGTCGCCGATTTCCAGCGCCCGCAGTCCGGCGTCGGTGTAGACCTTCGCGCCCTGTTCGCTCGCGCCGAGCACGCCGGGAGTCCAGCCGTAGACACGGGTTTCGTCCAGCCACGCGCGGACCGCGTCCGGCCAGGACTCGGGATCACCGATCGGGTCGGCGCTGGCCACGCTGGTGCCGCCGAGGACGCGGTAGGTGACCGCGGCCCGGCCGTTCGAAGAGAACACGACGCTCTTGTCGCGGCGGGTGGCGAAGTAGCCGAGCGAATCGCCCTCGCCGTGCTCGGCCAGCAGGCCGCGCAACCGGAGTTCCTCGTCGTCGGTACGCAGGCGCCTGCTGCGGACGCCGCGGAACAGGGTGTACAGCGCGCCGGTGACCACGGCGGTGGCGCCGATGTCGAGCAGCAGGTTCAGCCAGCCTGGCCCCTCCCCGACCCCGAACCGCTTGAGCTTGATGTTCTCACCCGTCGCGTGGTTGACGACCCAGGCGAAGCGCTCCCAGGCGTCGCCGAGGTGGCCGGGGAACGCCTCACTCAGCGCCCAGCCCAGCACGATCACGGCGGCGAACCCGCCCAGCAGGACCGACAGCCCGTCCCGCCAGGCACTCGGGGCGAGCCGGGCGGGGAAGGCGGGGCGCAGCCGGAGCAGGAAGACGAGCAGTCCGATCGTGACCAGGTCGGCGAGGGTCAGCGCCCACACGTGCCCGGGAATGTGGCGGATCTGCTTGGGGCCCAGCGACAGCAGCTCCGGCCACCACAGCAACAGCGCCTGGAGCACGAGCGTCATGATCAGGCCGCCGACCTGGAACAACACCAGCGTGTAGAGCGCGGCGCGTTTGCGGCGGCGCAGCGCCGCGCCGAGCACGACGAGCAGCAGCACGATGACCAGGCTGGAGTTGGTGGGCACGCTGAACGCGGAGAACAGCATGTCGATGCCGTTCATCGTCCGGCCGTGCGGGCCGTTGGTGATCAGCAGTATCACGGAGAAGACGGCGGCGAGCTGGACGACGGTGGCGATGATGCCGCCGGCTTTGGCCTTCCAGGCGGGCAGGCGCGTGCGCGCGCTCGCAGGGTTTCCCATCTTCGCCTTTCGTGCCCGGACGCCCGTGGTGGCGCCGCGACTGCTCTGTTCCACGTCAGTGAACCGCGCCGGGTTGTCTCCGGGCATCATCCCGAAGTCGGACTGTGCCTGGTCCCAGGGCGGTAGCTCGGTGGTGGGAGCACCGCCACGGGCGTGTGAAGCTGGTCGCACGGCCTTGGGGGTGCCCTCGGCGCGTGTCACGCTTTGACCGTTCAGACTCCACGACCCGGGGACCTCGCACGAGGCCTCGAGGGAAGGACGGTCGACAACGATGTCTACCCCCAGCACCGGATCCGGCGGCTCCAGCGGCGAGGTAGCCGCCCCGTACGGTACCGGCCCGGCACCGGCGCCCTCCGCGCCCGTGCGCAAGATTCGCGTCCATCACCTGCGTGAGCTCAAGGAGCGGGGCGAGCCCTGGCCGATGCTCACCGCCTACGACATGTACACCGCCGCGTTGTTCGACGAAGCCGGGATCCCGGTGCTGCTCGTCGGCGATTCCGCGGCCAACAACGTCTTCGGCTACGACACCTCGCTGCCGGTCACTGTGGACGAACTGCTCCCGCTCGTGCGCTCGGTGACCCGCTCGGTGAAGCGGGCGCTGGTCGTCGCGGACCTCCCCTTCGGCTCCTACCAGCTCTCCCCCGAGCAAGCGCTCTCCACCGCCGTGCGCTTCATGAAGGAGGGCAGGGCGCACGCGGTGAAGCTCGAGGGCGGGCGCCGGTTCGCCCCGCACGTCGAGGCGCTGACCTCGGCGGGCGTACCGGTGATGGGGCACATCGGGTTCACCCCGCAAAGTGAGCACAACCTCGGCGGTTACCGGGTGCAGGGGCGCGGCGAAGCGGCGGAGCTGCTGCTCGCCGACGCGCTGGCGCTGCAGGAGGCCGGGGCGTTCGCGGTGGTGATGGAGATGGTGCCCGCGGAGGCCGCGAAGCGCGTGACGCACGAACTCGCCATCCCGACCGTCGGCATCGGCGCCGGCTCGGACTGTGACGCCCAGGTGCTGGTCTGGCAGGACATGGCCGGCCTGCGGCGCGGGAAGGCACCCCGGTTCGTGAAGCGGTACGCCGACCTCGCGGGCGCGCTCTCGGGCGCGGCCGCGGCCTTCGCCGATGAGGTGCGCCGCGGCGAGTTCCCGGCGCCGGAGCACGAGTTCCACTGAGCGGGCCCGACGGTCCGTGGGGGACGCCCTGAGGGAGTCCAAGTCCCTCGGGGAGGCCCCCACGGAGCGTCCTGACCTGCGAAAAGAGAGCAAGGGACCTTTGCTATCGTTTGGTGGCGCGCGATCGATTAGTGCACTAACCAACGAGAGTAAAGGTCCCTTGCTCCCCTCCGGCGAGAGCAAAGGTCCCTTGCTCCCGCGGTGACGCGGCCCCGGCGTCAGCGTCGGCGGGGTCGTCATCGGCGGCGGAACCTCTCCGCGAGCGCCGGGTCGCTCTCCCACCACAGGCCGCCCGTGGGGGCCTCGCCCGCGTCGGCCTCCTCGTCCAGGCGCGCGTCCACCTCGCGGGCGCGGCGCTCGTCGTCACGGGACCAGCGGACGATCAGCGCGCCGACGAACGGGAGCCCGGCGAGGTCGCCGCCGATCCACAGCACACCGGCGCCGATGATCTGGTCGGTCCTCGGCTCCGGGCCCCAGGTCCGGTGCTGCGCCTCGTAGTGCGCGGGCGCGAGCAGCGGGCCCAGCCAGAGGACGAGACCGAGCGCACCGTCGAGGATGACCTCGGCCAGCGAGATCCACACCGACACCAGGTGCGAGTCCCCGCGCGGGGTCGGGTCGAGCTGGATCCGCGTCCAGAAGTAGCCGAACCCCGCGAGCACCAGCAGCACCCGGACCAGCGCGTCCACAATGGAGGATTCCAGCGTCAGCCCGTACAGCGGGCTCAGGTAGATCAGCAGCGGAGGCGCCGCCAGCATCGCGGTGACCACGAGCGGGAAGGTCAGGATCCGCGCGGCCCGGCCGCGTCCGGCCCGCCGCAGCCGGTCCGCCCACGCGACGGGCACCGCGCGCAGCAGCAGGGTGATCGGGGCGCCCAGCGCCAGCAGCAGCGGCGTCACCATCAGCAGCACGATGTTCTGCACCGCCCGCGTCCAGAACAACGTCGTGTCGTACACCGCGAGGAACGAGCAGGTGACCAGGACTATCGTGACCAGCCCGCCGAGGAACGCCGCGGTGCGCCCCGGCGGCCACCCCTCCTGGCGCCGGGCGGCGCGCAGGTACAGCACGGCGAGCACGAGGACGACGACCACGGCCGGGACGTCGAGGGTCCAGGCCGTCGCCAGCCGGGCGCCGGTGAGCGGTTCGAGTACGGAATTCGCTGCGATGTCGATACCCCAGTGTCCGCTACTATTCATCTGCCGGACACTCCGGGTTCAGATCGAGAAAAAGATCAAGCTGCCGATTCCGGCAACGACACAGTAAATGGCGAACGGCGTCAAAGTGCGCGTTTCAAAGTATTTCACCAGAAAACGGACAGCGACGTACGACGCGATTCCGGCGACGACGCTTCCGACGAGCGCGGGCCCGAGTGAAGCGTGGTTCTCCGGGCGGAACAGCGAGGGCATCTTCAGCACACCGGCCGCGAGGATCACCGGCGTGGCGAGCAGGAAGGCGAACCGCGCGGCGTCCTCGTGGTTCAGCCCGCGCCGCAACCCGGCGACCATGGTGATGCCCGAGCGGCTGATGCCGGGGAACAGCGCCAGGATCTGGGCCGAGCCGATGAGTATCGCCTCGCCGACCCTCAGCTTCGACAGGCGGACGTCGGCGACCTCCTCGGCCGAGACCGCCCGCATCACGATGGTCTCCTCCGCCGAGAAGTCGATTGTCTTCTCGGATCGCGAATCCGCTGGTGCGACAGTCTTTTTGGGCCGGGAGAAGCGCTCGGCGGCGTAGAGCACACCGCCGTTGAGCGCGAGGAAGATCGCAGCCGGGACCGGCTTGCCGAGGAAGTCCCGCAGCAGCCCCTCCAGCAGCAGTCCGGCGAGCCCGACGGGGATCGTCGCCAGCACGAGCAGCCAGGCGAGCCGCTGGTCGGCCGTGCTGACCTCGCGGTACCGGATCGACGTCCACAGCCCGCCGATGATGCGCACCCAGTCGCGCCAGAAGAAGATCACCAGCGCCAGCGCGGTCGCCACGTGCATCGCCACGAGCACGGCGAGATACGGCGAATCCTTGCCGATGCTCAGATCCTGCCCCCATTGCCCGCCGACCAGCGCGGGCAGCAGGATGCTGTGCCCCAGACTGGACACCGGAAACAATTCCGACACCCCTTGCAAAGCGCCGACGACAATCGCCTCGACATAGGTAACCGCGGACATTCCGGGCCTCTCTGGTGTACGCCAGGACAATTCCCCGAAAGAAAAGTACCGAGCGCCGAGTTAGCCCTAGGCAAGGGCCCCACCGAGCGTGTGAACCCTCACTCGTTCATATACATGAACGCAAAACACGTACTTGACTACCGTTCGGCGGGTGACCTAGCGTCTACGGCACGCCGCGATACCCACCTTTCGCCCCCTCGAACGGGAGAAACGAGATGCGTGTTCGTGAGCGGATTCTGGCCACCACGGCAGGAACCGTCGTACTGCTGTCCCTGCTCACCCCGGCCGCGTCCGCCGCGACGGTCAAGGTCGCGAACTCCGCGGAGCTGAAGAACGCACTGTCCACAGTGGCCCCCGGCACGACGATCGAGCTCGCCGCGAACACCACGTTCAGCGGCAACTTCAAGGCGTCCCGCAGCGGCACCGCGAGCGGCCGCGTCACGCTGACCGGCCCGCGCAGCGCGGCGCTCTCCGCGTCGGGCGGCCGCACGTTCGAGCTCACCGGCAGCTACTGGACGCTTTCCGGGTTCTCGGTCACCGGCGGACAGAAGGGTGTGATGGCGCTCGGGGTGCACAACACGGTGGTCGACGGCCTGAAGGTCTCCGGTCTCGGGCACGAGGCCATCCACTTCCAGCACGGCAGCACCGACAACGTCGTGCGGAACAACGAGATCAGCGACACCGGCAAGGAGTACGGCGGCTACGGCGAAGGCATCTACTTCGGCTCCGCCAAGAGCAACTGGCCCGGCGGGCAGCCCGACCGCAGTGACCGCAACAAGGCGCTCGACAACAGGATCGGCCCGAACGTGCGGGCCGAGGCCATCGACGTCAAGGAAGGCACCACCGGCGGCGAACTGCGCGGCAACACCTTCGACGGCACCGGTCAGAGCGGGGAGAACTACGCCGACAGCTTCGTCGACATCAAGGGCAACAACTACGTGATCGCCGACAACAAGGGCAGCAGGGTGTTCGTGCACGACGCCGAGTACGGCGGCTTCGAAGTGCACGTCCAACTGGACGGCTGGGGCCAGAACAACACCTTCTCCGGCAACGTCTCCGACCCGCGGGCGCAAAGCGCTTACGGCTACTACGTCGTGAAGGCCGCCCAGGCCACTACCAAGGTCTGCGCGAGCAACAAGGCGACGAACGCCGGCAAGGGATTCGCGAACGTCACCCCGACGGCGGGGTGCTGACGCGATCGAAGACCGGGGGCCCGCTCAGCCCGGCGGCGGGGGCGGGCCCCCACCCTTCGTCGCACTGTCCCGCTGGGGCACAGTGAGGCCATGGACGATCTCTACCCGCCGCTGGCCCCGCACGCCCAGGGCATGCTCGACGTCGGTGACGGCCACCGGATCCACTGCGAGCAGGCGGGCAACCCGGACGGCAAGCCCGTGGTGGTCCTGCACGGCGGACCCGGCAGCGGAATCGCGCCGCTGACCCGGCGGCACTTCGACCCCGGGGCCTACCGGATCGTCCTGTTCGACCAGCGCGGCGCCGGCCGCAGCACCCCGCACATCGGCGAGGACGGCGTCGATCCGGCCACGAACACCCTGTGGCACCTGGTCGCGGACATGGAACTGCTGCGCGAACGGCTCGGTATCGACCGGTGGCAGGTCTTCGGCGGCTCGTGGGGCGCGACACTCGCGCTCGCCTACGCCGAGAAACACCCCGAGCGGGTCAGCGAACTCGTGCTGCGCGGCGTGTTCACCGTCCGGCGCGGTGAGCTCGACTGGCTCTACGGCGGCGGTGCGGCGAACCTGTTTCCGAAGGAATGGGAAGACTTCCTGGCGCCGGTGCCCGCGGATCGCCGCGACGACCCGATCGCCGCGTACGCGGAACTCGTCCACGACCCCGATCCCGCGGTGCGCGAACGCGCCGCGCTCGCCTGGAGCGTCTGGGAGGGCGCGACGGTTTCCCTGTTCCCCCAGGAATCCTTCGTCCGCCAGTACTCGGAGCCGAAGTTCGCGCTGACCTTCGCGCGCCTCGCGCTGCACTACTTCAGCCATGGCGCCTGGCTCGAAGAGGGACAGCTCATCCGCGACGCGGGCAGGCTCGCGGGCATCCCCGGTGTCATCGTGCAGGGCCGCTACGACGCCGTCTGCCCGCCCGCGACGGCGTACGCGCTGCATCGCGCGTGGCCGGGTTCGCGGTTGCGCCTGATCGAAGGCGCCGGGCACGCGGTGAACGACCCCGGCGTGCTGGCGGCGTTGCGCGCGGCCACCGACGGGTTCCGGCCGCGCTAGCCCCGGCCCGCGCGTGCTGAAGGACGCTTTCAGTGCATCCAGCGCACTGAAGGCGTCCTTCAGCACGCCCAACGCATCGAAGGCGTCCTTCAGCACACTTGCAGGGCGAGCCAGAGTTCGGCGCGGACACCCGGGGAATCCAGCGATCGGCCGGTGAGTTCCTCGACCTTGCGCATCCGGTTGCGGAGGGTGTGCCGGTGCACGCCGAGGCGCGCGGCGGCGCCGTCCCACTGCCCGTGGTGTTCGAGCCAGCAGCGCAGGGACGCGACGAGCTCGCCGCGCCCGGTCTCGTCGTGCTGACGCAGCGGGGCGAGCATCCTGGCCGCAAACGCTTGCGCCACCCCGGGTTCGACCAGCTCCAGCAGTTCGGCCCCGACGTGCTCGGCGTGCCGGACGAGCGGGACGCGTCGTTCCCGCGCCGTCGACGCCGCGTGCTCGGCCCGGTCCACCGCGGTCCCGAAGTCCACAAGGGACACCCGCTCGACGAGCCCGGCGTGCAGGCCGCCGATCCGGGCCGCGACGGCGAGCACCTGGTCCCGCCGGTCCTCCGCGCCGAAGACCAGCACCGAAGATCCCGAATGCGCGAAGAACACGTTTTCGGCGACGGTGTCGGCGTCGAGGGTGTCGTGCAGTGCCCGCCGCGCGGTTGCCTGGCCGGCGAAGGCGAGCACCGACCATGGTGGCTCCGGCGCGCCGCCCCACACCGTCGCCAGCACGCCGAGCGCGAGGTCCCCCTGCCCGGCGGCCAGCAGCCCGACGAGGCCGGTGCGCAGGTCGCGCAGCGCCGCGCTCTGCGCGCGGTTCTGTTCCAGGGCAAGGGAAAGCAGGGACACCGCGGCGTTCACGATGTGCTGGCCCGCGGTGTCGAGCGGCCCGTCGGTGCCCACCGCGAGCACACCGCGGGTCCGGGTGTCGAGCGTCTGCAGCGCGACCTCGTACTCCCCCAGCGCGGTCAGCCGCGTCCCCGCCCGGAGCCGGTCCAGCTCGGCACGCAGTTCCCCGGCGTGCCCGCGTGCCGAGGACGGGGCGGCCTCGACGACGGAGCCCGAGGCGTCGAAGAGCAGCACCCAGCCGTCGACGAGCCGGGCCAGCCTGCGCACGACCCCGCCCACCCCCGACTTCCCGACCGCGGTGCGGGTCAGCTCCTGCTGCCCGCGTTCGGTGCGGACCAGCGCGGCGTACTCGTCGGCGGCCACCGCGCGGGAGACGGCGCGGGTGATCGCGATGAACGGGGTCCGCCGCGGCACCTCCAGCACCGGCAGCCCGATCTCGGCGGCGGCGCCGACCAGCGCGTCCGGCACCCGCTCGTGGCTCAGCCCGATGCCGAAGCCGAGCCCGGCGGCACCCGCGTCGACCAGCCCGCGGGCGTAGCCGGGCGAGGTTCGCTCGTCCAGCGCGAGCCCCGTGGTCAGCAGCAGTTCGCCGCCTTCGAGGAAGGCGCGTGGATCGAGCAGCTCGGTCGGGTGCACCCAGCCGATCGGCCGGTCGAGGGCGGCTTCCCCGGCCAGCACGCGCAGGCCGAGCGCGCGCTCGGCGGCCAGGTCGCGCAGGGTGAGTGCCATAGTGTCCAATTCTACCGCTCAAATTGGACAGTTCGGCCAGCTGACGACGGGACCTCGGGGACTCATCCTGAGGACGCACCCATCCCCGCGACGCAGGAGTTCCGCCGTGACCGTCACCGAGGCCGGGCCCCAGGCCCCGGCACCCCAGCAACGCAGGCTGCGCACCGAGATCCCCGGCCCCGCCTCGCGGGAGTTGCAGGAACGCCGCGGCGCCGCGGTGGCCGCCGGGGTCAGTTCCGTGTTGCCCGCCTACATCACCTCGGCCAGCGGCGGGCTGCTCACCGACGCCGACGGCAACGTGCTGATCGACCTCGGCTCCGGGATCGCGGTGACCAGCGTCGGCCACTCCGCGCCCGCGGTGGTGGACCGCGTCCGCAAGCAGGCGTGCTGGTTCACGCACACGTGCTTCATGGTGACCCCGTACGAGGGCTACGTGGAGGTGTGCGAGGCGCTGGCGGAGCTCACGCCCGGCGACCACGCGAAGAAGTCGGTGCTGTTCAACTCCGGCGCCGAGGCGGTGGAGAACGCGGTGAAGATCGCCCGCGTGGCCACCGGCCGCCAGGCCGTCGTGGTGTTCGACCACGCCTACCACGGCCGCACCAACCTCACCATGGCGCTGACCGCGAAGTCCGTGCCGTACAAGCACGGATTCGGCCCGTTCGCGCCGGAGGTCTACCGCGTGCCGGGCTCGTACCCCTACCGCGACGGGCTGTCCGGCGAGGAGGCCGCGCGGATCGCGATCGACCGGATCGCCAAGCAGATCGGCGGCGACCAGGTCGCGGCCGTGGTCATCGAGCCGATCCAGGGCGAGGGCGGGTTCATCGAGCCGGCGCCGGGATTCCTGCCCGCACTCTCGCGCTGGTGCACCGAGAACGGCGTGGTGTTCGTCGCCGACGAGGTGCAGACCGGGTTCTGCCGCACCGGCGAGTGGTTCGCCTCCTCGCACGAAGAGGTCGTGCCGGACCTCGTCGCCACGGCCAAGGGCATCGCGGGCGGGCTGCCGCTGGCCGCGGTGACCGGCCGCGCCGAACTGCTCGACGCCGTCGCGCCGGGCGGGCTCGGCGGCACCTACGGCGGTAACCCGATCGCCTGCGCCGCCGCGCTCGGCTCGATCGAGACGATGCGCGCGGAAAACCTGGCCGACTCGGCGCGACGCGTCGAGCACACGGTGCTCCCGCGGCTGCGCGCGCTGGCGGAGGAGACCGGGATCATCGGCGACGTCCGGGGACGCGGCGCGATGCTCGCCGCGGAGTTCGTCAAGCCGGGCACGAACGAGCCGGACGCCGCGGCGACCCAGCGCGTCGTGAAGACCTGCCACGCCGCCGGTGTCGTGGTGCTGACCTGTGGCACGTACGGCAACGTCGTCCGGCTGCTCCCGCCGCTTTCGCTCTCGAACGACCTGCTCGACGAGGGCCTTTCCGTACTCGAATACGCCGTTCGCCTGGAGGCCTCGCGATGAGCACCACCACCGTTCCGTTCTGGGTCGCCGGGAAACCGGTGACGAGCGAGCAGACCGCCGTCGTCCGGCACTCCTTCGACGACAGCGAGGCCGGTGTCCACTTCGTACCGTCCTCTTCGGACATCGAGACCGCGGTTCAGGCCGCGCACGACGTCGCCGAGGAGTTCGCGACGCTGCCCGCGCACGTCCGGGCGAGCGCGTTGGACCACGTGTCCCGAACCTTGGGTGAGCGGTCCGAAGAGCTGGCTCGGCTGATCACGGCCGAGTCGGGCAAGCCGCTGAAGTGGGCGCGCGGCGAGGTCGGGCGCGCGGTGTCGACGTTCCGGTGGGCCGCCGAGGAGGCGCGGCGCTTCTCCGGCGAGTTGCAGCGGCTGGACACCGACCCCGGCGGGACCGGGCGGCTCGCGCTCGTCCGGCGGGTGCCGCGCGGGCCGGTGCTGGGCATCACGCCGTTCAACTTCCCGCTGAACCTGGTGGCGCACAAGGTCGCCCCCGCGATCGCGGTCGGCGCGCCGATCGTGCTCAAGCCCGCGCCCGCGACGCCGCTGACCGCGCTGGCGCTCGGCGAGATCCTCGCGGAGACGGACCTGCCCGCCGGGAGCTGGTCGATCCTGCCGACCGACAACGAGGCCGCGGCCGCGCTGGTGGCCGATCCCCGGCTGCCGGTCGTGTCGTTCACCGGCTCAGTGCCGGTCGGCTGGGGCATCCGCGACAGCGTGCCGCGCAAGCACGTCGCGCTGGAGCTGGGCGGGAACGCGGCCGTGCTCGTCTGTCCCGATTGGACGGACCTGGACTTCGCGGCGCAGCGCATCGCGACGTTCGCGATGTACCAGGCCGGGCAGTCGTGCATCTCGGTGCAGCGCGTGTACGCGCACGCGGACGTCTTTGACGCGCTTCAGGAGAAGGTGCTGGAGCAGGTGCGCGCCCTGGGCACCGGCGACCCGCGCGCGGACGGCGTCGACGTCGGCCCGCTGATCAACACCGCCGCCGCCGCGCGCGTGGAGTCGTGGGTCTCCGACGCGGTCGCGGCTGGGGGCTCGCTGCTCGCCGGCGGCGCCCGCGACGGCGCGACCGTGGAGCCGACGGTGCTCACGGACGTGCCGGAGGACGCCTCGGTGATGGCCGAGGAGGTGTTCGGGCCGGTGGTGTCGCTGACGCGGGTTTCGTCGGTGGACGAGGGTGTGCGGCTGATCAACGCGTCGCGGTTCGGGTTGCAGGCGGGCGTGTTCACCCGCGACCTGCCGACCGCGTTCGACGTCTCCGCGCGGCTGGCGGTCGGCGGCGTGCTGGTCGGCGACGTGCCGAGCTTCCGGGCCGACCAGATGCCCTACGGCGGGGTCAAGGACTCCGGCGTCGGGCGGGAGGGCCCGGCCTCGGCGATGGCCGACTTCACCGAAGAGCGCGTCACGGTGCTGACCGGCCTGACGCTCTGATTCTCGGGGACGGTCTCTGAAGGCCACCTTGAGAGCGTCTGAGTCCCTCAAGGTGGCCTTACCGGCGTCCGGAGGAGGAGCAAGGGACCTTTGCTCTCGTCCGGTGGCGCGCGATCGATTAGCGTACTAACCAACGCTAGCAAAGGTCCCTTGCTCTCTTTCCGCAGGTCAAGGCGCTCCGTGAATGCCACATTGAGGGACTCTGAGTCCCTCAATGTGGCATTCACGGACCTTCGAGCGCGGCCGTGAGCGACGCGTGGGCCTCGACGAGCGACGGGCCGTACCAGGTGAGGTGGCGGCCGGAGACCAGCGCGTACGGCGCTCCCGGGAACGCCTCGGGCCCGTCGTCGGCGGTGAACTCGTACGGCTCGTCGGGGAGCACGAGCAGGTCCGCGTCGGCGGTGAAGTGGGCGCGGAGTTCCTCGATGTCCGGGCGCGGATAGCGCTCCGGATCGTGGTCGTAGACGTTGGCGACGCCGATCCGGCGCAGCACGTCACCGCCGAAGGTCTCCCGGCCGAGCACGATCCACGGCTTCCGCCACACCGGCACCACCGCGCGGAAGCGCACGGGCGCGACCTCGCGCCACACCTCCTCGGACTCGACCAGCCAGTCCGGTTCGTCGAGCCGGTAGGCCTGGGTGAGCAGGCGGCGCAGCGAGCCGAGCGCGGCGGGCACCGTCGCGGCGGCGGCCATCACCCACACCGGGACACCGTTGGCACGCAGCCGGGCCACGTCCTCCGGCCGGTTCTCCTCGGAGTTGGCGAGCACCAGGTCCGGCCGCAGATCCAGGACACGGTCCAGTTTCGGGTACTTGGAACCGCCGACCCTCGGTACGTCCACAGTGGACGGATGGGTGCAGTAGTCGGTCGCCCCCGCCAGCAGCCCCGGCGCGCTCACCTCGACGGCTTCGGTCAGCGAGGGAACCAGCGACACGACACGGGAGGGCGGCCCCTCCAGCGGGACCGTCTCCCCCAGATCGTCGAACAGTTCCAGCCTCATGCGATCGCCTCGCTCATGCCCGCTCGAACGACACCTTCCGTTTCTCGACGTCGACCGCGGTCAGCCGCACGGCGATCCGCTCGCCCTCGGGGAACTTCTCCCCGGCGCACTTCGCCATCACCGGCGGATCCTCCACCAGGATCTCGGCCCTGGTCTCCTCGGCACGCAGCACGACCGCGCCGAACTCGCCGCCGACGCGCTCGGCGAGCACCCACGCCTCGACCTGGTCGATGCAGGCGCGTTCGACCCTCGCGGCGAGCAGGTCGGACGCGGTCATCAGCTCGGGTACCTCGCCGAGCGCGGCCCGGACCCAGCCCGGCACCTCGCGCCCCGCGGTGACCGCGAGGCAGATCTCCGTCGCGAACCGGTCGACCAGTCGCCGGATCGGCGCGGTCACGTGCGCGTACGCGCCACCGATCCCGGCGTGCGTGGTCAGCGCGGGCAGTTCCCCGTCGAACGCGGTGTACCCGGCGCCGCGCAGCAGGCGCGTCGTGTCGGCGTAGAGCGCCATCGACGCGGGTTTCCCGGGATCGAGCGTGGCGAGGAACTCCGAAACGGTGGCCTCCGCGGGCCAGGCGATGCCG
Source organism: Amycolatopsis samaneae (assembly GCF_039541975.1). NCBI lineage: Bacteria > Bacillati > Actinomycetota > Actinomycetes > Pseudonocardiales > Pseudonocardiaceae > Amycolatopsis > Amycolatopsis samaneae. The sequence goes on along the minus strand of NZ_BAABHG010000016.1, from coordinate 194,872 downwards.
AGGGCGTCGGCGGAGCGGCGCAGCCACTCGACCGCGGTTCCGTCCGGATCGGGCAGCGTCCGCAGCACCCCGACCCCGGCCTCGATCATGATCTTCGCCGCGGCCATCCCGGTGAGCAGCGAGATCTCCGCGTTCCAGCCCTCGACGGAGTTGCGCGGGCGCTGGGCCAGCGCCCAGCCGCCGTCGGGATCGCCGTTGATCTCCTGCTCGGGCAGTTGCAGCTCGATCGCGCCGCGCCGGATCGCCAGCTCCCGGCGCAGCCTGCCGATCTCGGGCAACGCCGCCACCGAGGGGTGCGGGGTGCCCGCGTCGAGCGCGGCCTGCACGGTCTCGTAGTCGAACTGCTCGGTGGATCGCACCAGCGCGCGGCGGACGGTCGTCGCCGTCGGCTCCCCGATGCCGTCGGTCTCGATCGTCCACAGCACCGCGGGCCGGATCTCGCCGGGCAACAGGCTCGCGGCGCCCTCGGACAGCACCGGCGGGTGCAGCGGGACGTTGCCGTCGGGCAGGTACATCGTCTGGCCGCGGCGGCGCGATTCGCGGTCGAGCGCGCCCCCTGGCCGGACGAACGCGGCGAGGTCGGCGATGGCGTAGTGCACGCGGAACCCGGCACGGGTCCGCTCGATCAGCACGGCCTGGTCGAGGTCCTTCGAGCCCGGCGGGTCGATGGTGACCAACGGCAGGTGCGTGGCGTCCTCCCGCGCCGCGGCGGAGGCGAGCGGATCGAGGACGGCGGCCTCCGCCTCGGCGAGGACGTCCGGGCCGAACGACTCCGGCAGCACGAACTCCGCCCGGAGGCGGGCGAAATCCCCTCCGGCCGCAGGTGTCCTGATCACGAGTGGAGGCACCACACAACACTATCCCGCACCCGGCACCGTGATCGCCCGTTCGGGCGCGGCCGGACGGGTGTACGTTGACCCCCTGTATGCAATGAAAACCGATACCATCTTCAGAAAGGGTCCGGCCGTGAAGATCGCGTTCGTCGGCAAGGGCGGGAGCGGAAAGACCACCCTGTCGTCCCTGTTCGTCGCGCACCTCGCCGCCACCGGCAAGCCGGTACTGGCGATCGACGCCGACATCAACCAGCACCTCGCGGTGGCGCTGGGCGCGACCGAGGAGGAAGCGCTGGCCTGGCCGACGCTGGGCGACAACATGGCGCTGATCAAGGAGTACCTGCGCGGTGACAACCCGCGTGTCCCCGACGTCGCGGTGATGATCAAGACCACGCCGCCCGGCCGCGGTTCGCGGCTGGTCACCCCGTTCGAGGACAACCCGATCACCGAGGCCTGCTTCCGGCAGCTCGGCGGCGTGCGGCTCGGTGTCACCGGGCAGTTCGACGAGGACGATCTGGGCGTCGCCTGCTACCACTCCAAGGTCGGCGCGGCCGAACTGCTGCTCAACCACATGATCGACGTCGAGGGCGAATACGTCGTCATGGACATGACCGCCGGGGCCGACGCGTTCGCCTCCGGGCTGTTCACGCGGTTCGACGTGACGTTCCTGGTGTGCGAACCGACCGTGCGCAGCGTCGGCGTGTACCGGCAGTACGCGGACTACGCGCGCGACTTCGGGGTGCGGCTCGTGGTGGTCGGCAACAAGGTGACCGACGCCGAAGACGTCGACTTCCTGCGCGAGCAGGTCGGCGAGGCGCTGCTGGGCTGGCTGGAGAACTCGCGGCACGTACGGGCCGCCGAGCGGGGTACCACGCGGCCGATCGGCGAACTCGAACCGCACAACCTGGCCACCCTGGACGCGATGCTCGCGACCGTGGACGCCGAGCAGCGCGACTGGGCGCGGTACCAGCGCCAGGGCGTTGAGTTCCACCTGCGCAACGCGCGCGCCTGGGGCAGCGGCCGCGCCGGAGCCGACCTCGCCGAGCAGGTCGACCCCGGCTTCGTGCTCGCTCCGCCCGCGCTGGCCACCCAGGACGCCTGAGCCCCGCGACAACGCCTGAGGTGAAGCAAGGGACCTTTGCTAGCGTCCGGTGGCGCGCGATCGATTAGTGCGCTAACCAACGAGAGCAAAGGTCCCTTGCTCCCGTCCGGCGACAGTAAAGGTCCCTCGCTCCCGTCCGGCGGTAGCAAAGGTCCCTTGCTCCGCTTTCGGCGGTGGTGAGGCGGTGTCAGTCGTCGTTCCAGGCGGCGTCGGCCGCGTCGGCCGAGCGGGTGCGTTCGCGGGCGATTTCGAGGGCGCGGCGAGCGGTCGCCTCGTCCGGGTAGGGGCCGAGCAGATCGGCGCTGCGGCTGCGTTCGAGGTGCTCGACCTCGTTCGTACGGGTGTTGTAGTACCAGCCCGGATCGGGGTTCGGGTCCTTAACCATGGTCCAAGCGTGACACCGGCGAAGCCCGCTGTCACGACGAACCCGCCGCGGTCACCGCCGGTAGCGGTAGGGGATCTCGGTCGGGTCCCCGGTCGGCCCGAACTCGGCGACCTCCTGGTTCTGGGCGCCTTCCTGGGCGTTTTCGAACTCGTCGAACCAGCCCCGGTCCGTGCTGGGCCCCTGGCGGGAGGGCTGCGGCAGCGGAGGCGGCGCGGCCGACGGCTGCGGCAGGCCGGACGGTGGCGTGCCCGGCGCCGGGGACGGCGGGGTCATCGGGGCGGATTCACGGCCGGGAAAGACCGGCAGATCCGACGCCGGGGGCACCGTGGGCGGCACCGGGACGGAGCCCTGACCGGGGAAAACCGGCAGCGCGGGAGTACGAGGCCGCGCGGGTGGCTCCGGATACGCGGAGTCACGGCCGGGGAACACCGGAAGCGGAGTGCCGCCGCTCCGCGCATCCGAGCCGGGCTCGGGGTGCCGCGGCGCCGCGCCGGGCTCCAGAGTGTTCCGGACGGCGGGTGCCGGATCCTGCGTGGGCAGGGTGCCGGGGTCCGAGGTGGTGTCGTTCCGTGCGTCCGCGGCGGCGCCGCCGGGCGAGGTGGCACCTGGCCGGACACCGGGATCGCCGAATGCCGACGTCTCGTCTGCGGAGCCGTACTTCTCCGGGGCGGCGGCTCCGGTGTCCGATGTGGACGGAAGAGGCGGCGGGCCGGTACCCGCGTCCGCGTCCCGCACGACCTTGTCGGGGACCGGCTGTGTCTGGTCCGGACCGTGCGACGGCGCGGGCGCGGGGTCGGCCTGCTGGGCCGAGGGCTCCTCCGGCGCGGGGGACGTGCCCTCGTCGGAAGCGGGCGAGGACGACGCGGGCCCGGCCTCGGACGGGGCCGCCGGGGGCGCGATGACCGCCGCCCACCGCCTGCCCGCGCCCGGCTCGGCCGGAGCACCCCAGACCTGTGACGGCGCGCTTCCCGGTGCCAGCGCGGATGGCGGCTCGACCGGGAAGGGCGGCTGTTTCGGGCTTTCCGTCGGCGGGTCGGCGGGCCGCGACATCGACGGCGGGCCGGACGGTGACGACGCGGGCTCCTGCGCTTCCGAAGCCTGCGACGCGGACGGTCGGGTCCCAGGAACCTGCCCGCCGTTCTGCCCCGCCTCGGGCACCTGAGCGTCCGGCAGCCGGTCTTCCGGCGCCTGCGTCCCAGCCGATTCCGCTCCCGCGGTCGGCCGTGTCCCCGGCTGCTGGTTCCCGGGATCCTGCTCGCCGGACGGCTCCGCTCCGGGAGCCCGCGTACCCGACGCCTCCGCCCCGCCGGACGGCTCCGCAGCCCGCGCACCGAACTGCTCCGCGCCGGACAGCCGAGTACTGAACTGCTCCGACCCGGGAACCGGCACACCGGACGACGGGGGCGCGGAAGCCTGCGTGTCGGCCGACTGAGTATCAGGCCGCTCCGCATCCGACGGCTGCGCACCGACAGCCTGCGCACCGAACTGGCCCGCACCGGACCGCTGGGCACCTGACGTCTCCGGCCCGGAGATGGGCGCCCCGGGAGCCGGTGTGCCGGGCGGCTGAGCATCAGGCCGCTCCGCTCCGGAAACCTGCCCACCCGACGACGGCGATCCTGGAGCGGACGACCCGGATGGCGGAGTTCCGGCCACCCACGCACCGGATTGTTCCGCGCCGGCCGACTGACTTCCGGACGATTGTCCGCCAGGAGTCCACGCTCCCAGCGGCGGTGTCCCGGACGATCGCGTGTCCAGGGCCTGCGCACCCGACAACCCCGGAACCGGCACACCGGACGACGGTGTCCTGGGCGCCTGTGCGTCGGGAAGCGGGCTACCGGGCTGCCCTGTTCCAGGCTGCCAGTTGCCGGACGGCTGCGCCCCGGGGACCTGCCCACCCGGCGACAGCGGCTCGAACAACGGTGCCCCCGGAACCTGCGTCCCGGACGACGCTCCCGACGAGTTCACCCCGGGTAGCGGAGGCTCGGGCTGTTGGCTCGCCGATGGCGGGAATCCGGACGGCGGCGCCGTGAACGGCTGCGACATGGGCTGCTGAACGCCGGACGACGGCGTCGCGGACGGCTGGCCACCAGGGTGCTGCGGCCCGGTCGGCTGAGGTCCGGACGAGGGCGGCACGGGCGGCTGGGGTTCCGGCTGCGGGGCCCCCGGGGAGTGCGATCCGGACGGCTGTGGCCCCGAATGCGGTGGCCCCGAATGCTGAGGTCCCGGCGGCCCGGAATGCCCTGGCCCGGCGTGCTGCGGCCCGGGCGGCTGGGGAACGGTCCGCCAGACCGGTGCCGGGCCGATGTTCATCGGCGCGGGCGCGCGGCCGCGGTCCGGCTCCACCGGGACCGCCTGCTCGGCCACGGGCGGACGCGCGGCGGCCCGGGGAATCGGGTCGAGGCAGGACACCAGCACGGTGGTGTTGTCCGGGTCCTCGACGCGGCGCCCGCTGCGTTCCCGGTAGGTCATCTCGCCTTCGGCGTCCATCTCGACCAGGTACCCGGCCTCGGCGAGCTGTTCCTCGTCCAGGTCGACGAGCCGTTCGTACCGGGAGGGCACCACCCGGTAGATCGGCCACGCGAGGCGCGCGTTCTCGTGGTGGAACTGCGCCAGCAGCGCGGCCATCTGCTGCTGCCACGGCAGTGACATGTTCTCGGCGAGCGAACGCGGCAATACGACGTAGCCCGCGTCGACACCCGGCCAGCCCTGGGTCAGCTGGTCGGCCAGCGGGGTGCTGGAGGCGGGACGCTGGTGTGTCGGCGGCTGCGGTGTGCCGAACAGCGCGCTCGGGTCCTGGCCGCCGGTGTCCGCCGGCGCCTTGCCTCGCTTGCCGAATTTCCGTGCCACGTCTTCATCCTCTGTCAGTGCGCGGCCGCGCGCCGATGGATTGGCCGCGACGTCGGGTGAAACGGCCCCACTCGCGCGGATCCGGGCCTGACGCGTTGCCAGGCTCTCCCGTCCACCCCGGTCGGTGTCAAGAGCCCGTGGCTCCGCAGACCATGCTAAACGCCGGGTCGGACAGCCTGCGGGACGACTTCGGCCTCGGTGAACTTGAACGGCCGGATGTGCACGGGCACGCCGTCCTGCTGCGCCTCGACGATCTTGCCGTCGCCCAGGTACATCGCGACGTGGTGGATGCTCACCGGGTCCGCGATGTCGGTGGCGAGGAAGACCAGGTCACCGGGCTGCGCGTCCTTGATCGGGATCATCGCGCCCGCTTTGTACTGGTCCGACGCCACGCGTGGGAGGACGATCCCGGCGGACTTGTAGGCGGCCTTCATCAGCCCCGAGCAGTCCCAGGCGTCCGGGCCGTTGCCGCCCCAGAGGTAGGGCTTGCCCTGCTCGCCGAGCGCGAACTTGATCGCCTGCGCGGCGGCCTGGCTGGCCGGGACCAGCGCGCCCATGCCCTGGCCGCAGCCGGACACGTCGGTGACCTGGCCGAGGTTCTGCACCAGGTGCGCCGCCATCGGCTCCCATTTGTGGTAGCGGTCCGGGAAGCCGGAGCGCTCCACGGCCTGCGCGGCGTCGCCGGGACGGCGGTTCTCCCAGTCCGGCACCGCCTTCAGCACGTCGAAGAACTTGTTGATCGCGTACTGGATGTTGGTGACCTCGGCGACCGAGCCCCAGTTCATCGAGGGCCGCATCTGGAAGATGCCCAGTGAGTCGCGGTCGCCGTAGTTGAGGTTGCGCAGGCCGGACTCGGTCATCCCGGCCTGGATCGCGACCTGCCAGGCGCGCGGGGCGAGGTTGCGCTGCTTGCCGATCGCGATGATCTGCGCGACGATCCCGCGCTGTTCCTCGTTGAGCCTGCCCGCGTCGGTGGCGCCGTCGCCGGTGCCCGGCTGGGTGGGGCCGAGCGAGGCGTCGCAGCTGGTGTTGACGACGCCGCCCGCCGCCGCGGCCTGCTGGTCGGACACGACCTTGGCCACGACGTTGGTGGTGATCACCGCGGTGAAGACCACGGTGATCAGCGCACCGATCAACAGTCCGAGACGCATCGGCTCAGCTCGCCTGGTCGTAGTCCGAAACGCGCCAGCCCGTGGGGGTGTTCCGCACGGTGATGGACAGTTTCGGACCGTCGGTGGGGACCACCAGCTTCAGCGAGCTGGGGTGCGACGTCGTGACCGTGGGTTCACCGGTGACCTTCGCCGCCGGGATGTTCGCCGGGTCCACAGTGGACATCACCGGCAGGTATTCCTCGGTGGTGTAGGGGCGCAGGCCCTCCAGCCACTGTGCGTTCGTGATCCCGTTGGGGTGATTGACCCAGGCGGCCGCCCAGTCCTTCGCGACCTTGATCGCCTCCGGGCTGGGCGGGGCCGTGGACGGGGTGCCCTGCGGGCCGGTCAGCCGGGTGGGCAGCGTGGCCGTTCCGGTGGGGGTCACCGCGATACCGGGTCCCGGCCTGGCCGAGGCCGAGGTCCCCCCTGGCCCCGGCGCGGCGGTGGCGGCGGGCTTTCCGACGAGTTTCGGCAGCGCGACGCCGAGCGTGGTCAGCAGGATGGCCAGGAACACCAGCGTGCCGATCAGGTGCCGCGGCGAGCGCAGCGGCCAGCCCCACAGGCGGCGGTAGACCGCGGCGCGGCCGCGGTTGGTGCGGATCGGCATCGGTCACCGTCCCATGAGGTGGTCGGTGTCGCGCACTTCGTCGCGGACCTCGAGCCCGCGCGACGGCCGGTACAGGACGAAAACCGGCTTCCCGGCGACGACCTCGGGGTCGACCCGCCGGGGCTGGGCACGCACCCCGGGTGGCGGCTGGACCGGCATCGCGGACTCCGGCACGGCGTAGTTGCCGATGCCGTTGTCGAAGTTCGCCGAGCTCATCCGCGAGGGCACCACCACCGGTTCCGGTTCGTCGCTCCAGCGCCGGTCCGCGACCGGTGAGGTGTCGACACGGCGGCTTTCCTCACGCAGCACCCGGTTTCCCCCCGGGGTGAGGACGTACTCGCCGGGGTCGCCGATGCGCGGGTTGTACTGCCCGAAGGCCGGGGCGCCGCTGCCGCCGCCGGGCGGGAGCGCCGCGACCCCGCCGCCCGCGGTGACCGCGCCCGGCCACGGCGCGCCGGACCAGGCCGCCGCCGGGCGGTGGTTGTCGAGCCGCCGCGCACTGGCGAAGACGGTGGCCTCCGGCCGGAACCGGCCGCCGCCGACGGTCGCGCCGATCGGCCCCCTGGTCTCGCCGTCCACGACGTCGTCGGTGTCGCGGACGTTCTGCCAGAACTGGTCCTGCGGGCTGTTGCCCTTGTTCTTGCGGAAGCGGGAGAAGATGCCGCCACTGGGTGTCGGCACCGCGGCGCCGACCGTGCTCACCGACATCTCGACCATCTGCCACAGCCGCCGTACCGGGCGCCCGACCATGAACAGCAGCACGGTCACCAGCCCGGCCATGACCATCTGGGTCAGCAGCGAAAGCGACTTGCCCGCGCCGAAGATGGCCTGCAGCAGCAGCGCGTGCACGCCCGCGAGCACGGAGAGCACGACCATGTTGAACGCGACGGCGCCGACCAGCTTCAGCGTCCGGCGGAGGATGTCGTGGTGCAGCAGCGCCACCAGCCCGATGAGGGGCGCGGTGAGTGTGAACAGCCGGACGACCACCTGCGCGAGCAGCACGGACGCCTTGGCCAGCAGCTGGAACAGCGCGTAGACCAGGCTCTGGCCGAGCGCGAGGAAGCCGGAACCGGTGCGGCTGCCGTCCTCGCCGGTGAAGTATCCGGTGGCCGGGCCGAGCTTGGTCGAGATGTCCTTGTACGTGGCCTTTTTCGCGTCCACGACCGACTGGTTGGCGTCGGACTTGTCGCGGACCTGGTCCCAGGTGAACGCCTGCGAGTCGATGAGCGACTGCGGCGAGCAGGGCGGCGGCGCCTTCGGCGGGGGCGGCGTTCCCGGTGGGGGCGGCGGCGGGCACGGCGGCCTGCCGAACTGCTCGGCCTGCGGCGCGTCCGGCGCGCCGAACTCCCCGCGCAGCCAGTTCTTGTAGACGATCTCGTTGTGCAGGTCGGTCGGCAGGATGTCGTTGACCGCGCGGTTCTGCGACTGGTCGACGAATCCCGCCTGGATGTTCGTGGTGGTCTGGACGATCGCCTTGTCGATCGGGTCGAAGTACCGCAGCATCGCCAGTGAGGACGCGGCCAGCCAGACCGCGGCCAGCGCGTAGAGCGCGCGTTTGCTGACCGAGGCGAGGTCACCGCGCCAGATGTTGCGGAACAGCAGGACCGACAGCAGCAGCGCGGCCAGGCCGAACAGCTGCGCGTAGATGTTGTTGTAGACCTTCTCGGCGCCCGCCTTCACCGCGTTGTAGAGCGGGGTCAGCAGGCCACCCTCGAGCACGGTGTAGTGCAGGGAGTTGGTGGCGCCGACGATGTTCTTGCCGACGTTGAACAGCTGGTTGCCCGCCCAGGTGTCGATCGTCGAGTTCGGCGAGGCCAGCCCGGCCAGCGGGGTGCAGTTGGTCTGGAAGGTGTCCCAGACGAAGCCCGCGTACCCGTAGCTGTAGTACGGGCTGCCCGCCTCGCCGTGGGTGACCTCGGGCTGGTCGATCGCGCCGACGAGGCCCGCGCCGGGGCGTTCCGGGTTCGGGGGCTCGCCGCAGGCCGCGGCGTTGGCGGGCGCGGTGAGCACGATCTGCATGCCGATGATCAGCACCGCGGTGAGCATCGCGGCACGCCGGCCGGGACGCATCCCGTTCCGGGAACCCTCCTTGACACGCCGGCGCAGCCGGTGCCAGCCGTAGGCGACTGCGAAGACAGACGCCAGCGTCATCAAGGTGTTCACGCGGCATCCCTGCCAGGACCGCCCTTGGTGCCGCCGCCGGAGCGGGCGGGCTCGCCACTCTTCCGGTTCGACGCTCCACTGTGGACGTTGCCCTCGACCTCACCGGTCTCGCTGGCGAGCGGGTCCGGCGCGCCGAGCAGGACGTCGTCGGTGAGGCCGACCTCCAGTTCGGCGGCGAGCTCGAAGTCCTGTTCGAGCTCCGGGTCCTCCTCGGGTGGTACCGGTACGTAGACCTTGGCATCGAGCTTCGGTGCCGCGATTTCCGTGCCCGGCCTGGGCTTCGCGTCCGGCGAGCCCGGCGTGGTGTCCATGACGCCGCGCAGGTGGTCCAGGTGCGGGCCGGAGAAGTCGACGCGGATGCGTTCCACGCCACCGGCGCCGTCGCCGAAGATGAACTGCCGCGGCTCGACGTCGCGTTCGAGGCCCCGCTGCCCGCCGGGGCGGCGGCCGAGCGCGGCGACGACCTGCTCGTAGCCGACGCCGACCGGGACCTTCAGCAGGCGCAGCGCGTCGGCCTGCGCGTCGTCGTCGTCGAGGCGGCCGACGAACACCGAGTCCAGCAGGGCCACGAAGCCCTGGATCTTGAGGAAGTCCGCCGGGATCTGCGAGGACAGCAGCACCCGGACGTTCCACTTGCGCGAGTCACGCGCGAAGCGGTTCATCAGCACGCGGCCGGTCGGGACCTCGGAGAGGAAGAACGCCTCGTCGATCCAGACGCCCTTGCGCAGTTCCTTCGGCTTCTCGTAGACCGAGCGCTGGGTGAGCCAGGCGGCGAGGTTCAGCATCTCGACGCCGAGGGACTCCGCGTCGGTCCAGTACTCGCGGGGCACGCCGTCCTTCGGCAGCGTCAGCCCGGCCATCGTCAGGACGGTGAGCCGGTCGTCGCGGGTCTCGGCGTACGGGTCGGCGTCGGTCTCCGGGATGAGCAGCGCCATCCGTTCGCGCATCTCGTCGAGGAAGTCCGCGACGACGACGGCGTGCTCGTGGTGCTCGCTGGAGTCGCGGCGCAGCGCGTCGATGACCTGCCCGGGGTCGGCGTCGAAGCGGCCGCCGACGGCGCGGACCGCGCGCAGCAGCACGATCCGGGTCTGCGCCATCCGCGAGACCTCATACGGCAGGACACCGGTGAGGACGTCGAGTACGAGACGACGCCGCGTAGCGCCCGCGAGGGCCTTCTCGCGGCGCCAGGAGCGCTCGGGGTCGTCCTCGTCCATGAAGTGCTCGATGAGCGGCTCGGCGACCACGCGGTACGGGTTGAGGATGCCGGGCTGCGCGTTGAGCAGGTTGATCGGCCGCGCGTAGGGCCGCATCTCGGGCAGGTCGCACAGGCGCGACAGCGGGCCGGAGGGGTCGAGGATCGTCCAGTGCGCGCCCGCGCGGAGGGTCTTGTAGACGATGCCGCCGCCGAGGAAGGACTTGCCGCCACCGAGCCCGGCGACCATGGCGGTCAGGCCGGAGCCGTCGCGGATCTCCTGTGCCATCCACGGGTCCCAGGCCACCGGGCGCCGGGTCGCGGTGCAGGTCTCGCCGAGCAGGATGCCGCGGCGGTCGCCCACCTCGGCGGTCGCGGTCGGCACCGCCGAGGCCGCCCAGACGACCGACCCGCGGCGTTTGTAGGCGGCCGAGGCCAGCGGCTCGCCCGGGATGAACTCCCGCGCCATCGCGTACTGCGCCTCGGGGTGCTCGACGGCGATCTTCGGCTTGTACAGGTCGAGCAGTTGCTGGGCGAGCTTGAGCGCGTCGCGTTCGGTCGGCCCGGACACCGCCATCCGCCACCACGAGTAGACGCGGGTGGCCAGCGCGGTGAAGCCCGACGTCATCTCGTCGTCGATCTCCAGCACGCGCCCGGCCTGGCGGGCGAGCGACTGCGGGGGTTCCAGCTCGTGCTCGTCGGTGTAGTGCTTGACCTGTGAGCGGACCTTGTTCATCTGGCGCTGGAGCTCGCCGGCCACCTCTTCGGGGCGCCGGACGTAGATCCGCGCGGACACCTCGACGGCGGCAGGCAGCCGGTCGGCGTGCTGGACCCAGGGGTCGTCGACCTCGGGGATCTGCAGGCCGTGCATCTGCCCGACGGTGAGCACCGCGAGGTGCCGCGCCACCCCGGCGTTGGAGCCGGTGCGGCCGCGCACGGTGACCGTCGGGGCGTACGGGTCGGCGTAGAAGTCGGCCGCGTCGGTGAAGCTGGCGAGGTCCTCCGGCTCCCAGGCGGCGCCGGGGACGGCGGGTAGGTTGCGCGGGGCGGGCAGGCCGAGCGAGCAGGAGCGGTGCATCAGCCAGGACATCTCCTCGGCGTGCACCGGGCGGCCCTCCAGCCCGGCGGAGCCGATGACCTGGTCGAGGTGCTCGACCTCGGAGTCCAGCGCGGACAGCTCGGCGTCGACGGCCTCGGGGAGGATCTTGCGCAGCACCGGGGCGGCGCGTTCGACGGCGCGGTCGACCATGCGCCGGGTCTGCACCTGGACGCCGAGGTAGACCTCCTTCTCGGCCATCGAGCGGCCCATCAGCTGCTGCTGCTCGCCGATGAGGTAGTCGTCGAAGGACAACGCGCCGGGCACGTCGCCGGGGCGGCCGACGGCGTTGTGCACGTGCGCCTCGGCCCACATGCGGATCGGGTAGGGCCGGTTGGTGACGCGCAGGTGCAGCCAGCGGCCCTGCAGTTCGGCGTACTGGCCGGCGATGGCGGCGATCAGGTCCCGGCGCTGCGAGTCCGAGCGGAACGACCAGCGTTGCGGCGCGAGGCGGTACCAGGCGTAGACCTCGAACCCGGTGCGCAGCAGGTGGCCGTCGATGCTGCGCGCGGCGACGGACGGCGTGTAGGCGGGGATCGCCTGTTCCCCGGGCAGCCGCCTGCCCTTGCCTGCGGGTTTGGCACCCGGTGCGGAGCGGGGTTGCCGCGGCGGTTCCCAGGCGCCGGTGGGCATGTCCCGATCTCGTTTTCCTCGGCTACCGCCGCGACCGAACAACGACTACCTCCCGGCCCGGACCGCGGCACGGCCCCGGCGCGCTCGTGGTGTTCCCTGTGCTGTGGCCGTCCCCGTACCCGGGCCGTGGCCGCGGTGCCGGTACTGCCGTTTTCTCTTGTGCTTCGGCAGCGGGCGCTCGGCCCGTACCCGGACCCGGCTGGCGGTGACCGCGCCACCCGTGCCCGTGGTCTTCTCCCTCGGTGTGGACAGCTCACGCGCCGCCATCGCGGCCACGGCGCCGAGCGGCCGCTCGTGGCTGATCTTGGCGGTGATCAGCTTGGTGATCACGATCGTGGCGATGAACGCCCATGCCGTGGAGAAGAACCCGAAACTCCAGCCCGCCCACCGTTCGACGGTGAGCACGACCAGGAAGATCGGGATGCCGATGAGCCACGCGACGTAGCGGGCTCTCCAGGGAAAAGTCGCTTTCGGCGGGCCGAGCCAGACGGCGTCGACCCGGTAGACCTCGTCATCAGTCCTGATACGCACGCCGGGCCCGCCTCAGCCGGTGAACAGGCCGGCGATCCACTGGCCCACGTTGACGCCGGCGCCGCTGACCGCGAGTCCGATGATCGCGAGTGCGATGACGACGCCGGCGAGCCTGCGCATCACGCCCGCGTTGTCACCCTTGCCACCGCCGAGCCAGAGCAGCAGGAGCGCGACGGCGAGCAGCACCAGGGGGATGATGTTGTCGAGCAGCCAGGTCCGGACGCTGCCGGTGCCGATTCCGTTTTCTCCGGCGGCCAGCGTCTCGAAGGCGGTCATGGTGGTCATCGCGTTACTCCCGGTGCGCGGTGAGGGCCGCGCGGTTCTGGCTGAGGCGGTGCTTCGAACAACATCATGGCGTTACGAGGGGTAGTGGTCAAAGCGCGCTGTGTAGATGTCGACTTGTCCATCGCGGCCGGAGCCAGGCTTCTCACACGGAAACTCCTCGCCCTCCATCATCGTGGCAAGACTCTCCGGGTTTAACCCCGGCCACCCGTATTTCGTAGTGTGCGAACGAACTCACCCGCTCGCGAGTTTGTTGTTCACGCTGAGTGAGCCGAAAGCCGACCTGATGGGCCGCGGACAGTGTGACATGACCCATTCGGCGCCGTCGCGCGAGTCCGCTCTGTGCTTGTCGCCTCGGCGACCGGTGACGAACTCGATCTTGGCGTAACACCGGGGCGGTCACCGTGCGCACTGGACTACCCGACTTTTTCACCACATAGCGTGAGAAACGGGTTCAGGGGCGGCCGGTGGCGAACACTCCGGGCGGGAACGCGCCCGCCGCGACCAGCCGGGCGCTGATCGGGACGCAGAGCTCTTCGAGCCGCGCGGTCTTCTCCGGTCCGAGATGGGCCCACGGGCCTTCCGTGGCGGCGTTCGTGGCTTCCTCGATGCGTTCGCGCAGGGCTTCGCCCGCCTCGGTGAGCTTGCCGTCCTCGCCCAGGATTCCGGATTCGCGCAGTTCCGCCTCGGCCGCGGCCCACTGCTCGTCGCTCCAGCCGCGGGACTTCTTGGCGGCTTCGGCGAGGAAGCCGTTGCCGGTGGCGGTGTGGGTGACCAGCGCGGGCAGCCCGGCGAGACCGTTGAGGACGAGTGCGGCGATGTGCCCGTCGCCGCGGTGTTCGCGCAGGAGCGTCAGCGCGTGCCAGAGGACGAGGTGCGGCCGGTCGGGCCAGGGCACGGTGGCGTGTCCGGCGTAGAGCGGGCGGCCCTCCGGGCGGCAGGCGGACACGGCCTCCCTGGCGAGTTCCGCGGCCTCGGCGATGTCGTCGGCCGCGAGGGCCTCGGCGCCGAGCAGCCGGGTGAACGCCGCGTCGATGCCCGCGAACCGGGCCGTCACGACCTGCTCCGGCGTCGCGAGCGTCCAGGCGCGGGGGAGGTGCCGCGCGATGACCTCGACGTTGAAGTTGTAGAAGGTGGCGGCCACGGTGGCCGGCCCGACCGCGCCCATCGGCGCGGAACGGCCGGCGAAGTAGCACATCCGTCCTGGCCGCAGTCCCGCCGCGGTGAAGGCCGCTTCGAGTTCCGGGGCGAAGTAACCGAACGCGTGGATCGAGTCGAACGCGTTCTTGAACTGTTTCGCGGTGGCCGTCGCTACACCCATACGGGCACCCTACTCCGGGGTAAATCCCCTCGGCCACGGCCGAACGGCCGTCACCGCTGCCCGATGCGGAGCAAGGGACCTTTGCTACCACTTCCGCACCACGCTGGGCAGCCGTTGCGCTCCGTCCCCCGTCATGGGTCGTGCTGTGAAGGACTCCTTCACGGCGTTGAGCGCTGTGAAGGAGTCCTTCACAGCTTTTCGCTGGGGGCTTCTCGGCCTGGTTTGCTGGTAAGGCCACCTTGAGGGCGTCTGACGCCCTCAAGGTGGCCTTACCAGCATGTCCCCCGGGGATTCTCGACCCCCGGGGTTGTCGTTCCCTGGGTTTGTCGGTGGCTGTCCGTACTGTGTTCGGTAAGGGGGCCTCGGGGTGTCCTGAATCTTCCGTTCATTCCTTCAGTGGTCCGTGAATGCCACATTGAGGGACTCTGAGTCCCTCAATGTGGCATTCACGGACCACCCCTGACCTGCGGGAAGAGAGCAAGGGACCTTTGCTCACGTTGGTTAGCGGGGCTAACGAGTGGTAGTAAAGGTCCCTTGCTCCCACGCGGCCCCGCGGAGCCTGACCGGAGCCGGAGCGGGGCGCGGAGGACGCGGAAGCGGAAGAAGTGGGACGAGCTGGCATGTAAGCCGGATCCTGTCCCCGCGGCTCCTTGCGGCGCCGCGGGTGGCGGTCATCCATCTCGGCCTGCCGTCGCCGGCAGGCTCCAGCGGCCTACCCGCAGACTCGGACGGGCCGTCCTCGAACGCCTGCGCAGGAGCGAACTCCCTCTTGGCCTTGCTCCGGGTGGGGTTTACCTAGCCGTCCCGGTCACCCGGGACGCTGGTGGTCTCTTACACCACCGTTTCACCCTTACCCCCGTCCGTGCGGACAGGGGCGGTCTGTTTTCTGTGGCACTGTCCCGCGGGTCACCCCGGGTTGCCGTTAGCAACCACCCTGCCCTGCGGAGTCCGGACTTTCCTCGGACCGGTTTCCCGGCTCGCGACCGCCCTGCCAGCTCGTCCGCCGTGGAATGCTACCGGTCCCGCCGTTCCCGCCGCCGACGTGGTGGTGCGCCACCGGCCCGGCCGGTCCCTTGTGGACGGATCGGTCCCAGCGCGTGGACGGCCGTTGACCGGCTCCGGGGCCGCTGTTCTACTTCGGCCATGTCCGGCGCCCTGCTGACCCGCCGCCGTCACGTGGACTTCGTCCGCGTGGCGGGCTGCCGCTGTTCCGCGTAGCACCTTTCCCGCGCCCGCCCTATTTCACCACTTTGTGGAGCAACCATGCCCGAAAACGAAGCACGGCTGCGTGAACCGCTGAAGTTCGCCTACTGGGTGCCGAACGTCAGCGGCGGCCTGGTCACCAGCGACATCGAGCAGCGCACCGACTGGGGTTACGACTACAACCGCGAGCTGGCCGTCCTCGCCGAGAACAACGGCTTCGAATACGCGCTCTCCCAGGTGCGCTACACCTCCAGCTACGGCGCCGCCTACCAGCACGAATCGACCGGGTTCAGCCTCGCGCTGCTGCTGGCCACGCAGCGGCTCAAGGTCATCGCCGCGGTCCATCCCGGGCTGTGGCACCCCGGGGTGCTGGCGAAGTTCGTCGCGAGCGCCGACGTCATTTCCGGCGGCCGGGCGGCGGTCAACGTGGTGAGCGGCTGGTTCAAGAACGAGTTCACCAATCTCGGCGAACCCTGGCTCGAACACGACGAGCGCTACCGGCGCTCGGAGGAGTTCATCCGTGTCCTCAAGGAACTCTGGACGAACGACCACGCCGAGTTCGGCGGCGATTTCTACCGGATCCACGACTTCGACATCAAGCCGAAGCCGGTGGCCGGGCCGGGACGCCCGCATCCGGAGATCTTCCAGGGCGGCAACTCCACCGCGGCGCGCAAGCTCGCCGGGCGGGTGTCGGACTGGTACTTCAGCAACGGCAAGGACTTCGACGGCTTCACCGAGCAGGTCGAGGAGGTCGGCGACTACGCGGCGGCGAACGAGCACACCGTCCGCTTCGGACTGAACGGGTTCGTGATCGCCCGCGAGACCGAGAGCGAGGCGAAGGACGTCCTGCGGGAGATCGTCGCCAAGGCCAACGTCGAGGCGGTGCAGGGCTTCCGTGACGCCGTCAAGCAGGCCGGTAAGTCCACTTCGGACTCGAAGGGCATGTGGGCCGATTCGGAGTTCGCCGATCTGGTGCAGTACAACGACGGCTTCCGCACCGGCCTGATCGGGACGCCGGAGCAGATCGCGCGACGGGCCGTCGAGTACAAGCGGCGCGGCGCGAACCTGCTGCTGCTCGGGTTCCTCCACTACCTGGAGGACGTCGAGTACTTCGGCAAGCACGTGCTGCCGGTGATCTGCGAACTGGAGAAAGACCTCGACCGCGGCGCCGCCACCCCGGAACCCCTTGGCGGGTAACGGCCCCACGCCCCCACCCGCGGTCCGTGAATGCCACATTGAGGGACTCAGAGTCCCTCAATGTGGCATTCACGGACCTCCCGGGCGAAAGAGAACTCAGCCGCGCGGGGCGATGGTCTGCCCCGGCTTCATGGTCGGGCCGCAGTCGTCCAGCGGCGCCGTGACGAAGTGCTGCCCCTCGACGTTCATCATCGTGGTGGCCGCGTAGTGCCGCACCGCCTCGAGCTTCGCCAGGTCGGTCACCGCGTCCTTGCGGACGAAGTCGCCGTTGCGCAGACCGGGGGCGGGGTAGACGAAGATCGGGTAGTAGTCCTGGTCGATCCGCGGGTCGACGGTGATGCCGTTACCGCTGGCCCACGGCCCCCACGAGTGGATGAAGGTCGGCTTGACCTTGTCGAACACGTAGTCGCGCAGGCCCTTGATGTCCTCCTTGTGCAGGTAGTCCGCGACGTTCGTCTCGACGAGGCCCGCCATGTCGACCAGCTGCAGCCTGCTCGTCATCGACGAGCCGCCGAGGTCGGGCAGCAGCAGGGACGCCTGCTGCATGCCCAGCATGTCGGCGATGGTGTTGAACCCGCGGCCGAACCGGTCGGCGACCAGGCAGGCCGGGATGGTCGGGGCCTTGACGAACTTGGCCGAGACGTTCACGAACCCGATGGCCGAGGGCACCGCCGCCGCGATCACCACGACCAGCGCCACGACGCGGACCGGCGTCTTCACCGCCCGCAGGAACTCCACCAGGCACAGCGTCCCGATCAGCGCGCCCAGCGCCCACACCGGCGTCGCGAACCGGTACTGGTCCATCCAGTCCGGGATCAGCACGCCGAAGGCGACGATCCCGAGCCCGAACGGCGTCAGCAGGGTGTACAGCGAGCGCCGCCACGGCGCCTTGACCGCCGCCCACACGATCAGCGCCACGAGCACGACGACCGCGGCGACGCCGATGTACAGCGCCAGCGCGCCGGGCCGGATGACCGACTCCAGGTCGGGCAGGCCCTGCTGCTTCGCGATCGACGGGTTGGCCAGCAGCCGTCCGCCGAACTCCGAGTGCCGCCAGACGACGTACGCGCCGAACGGCACGACGAACGCCGCCAGCGAGATCAGGACGCGCCCGACGCTCTTGGCGAACACCGGCCGCCGCAGCTGCCACAGCAGGGCGAGCGGATAGGCGCCGACGTAGATCAGCCCGTCGGGCCGCGTCAGCGCGCAGAAGGCGACCAGCAGACCGGCCCCGGTCGCGACCTTCCACGACAGCAGGTTGTCCCGGCGGGACGCGACGAACAGCAGGACCGCCAGCCACACGACCCCGAACGCGAACAGCGAGTTCTCCAGGCCGGACACGACCCAGATCACGAACGACGGGATCATCGCGAGCGTCAGCCCGGCGACCAGGGTGACCGCCCACGCGTGCCTGCGCACGACCTGCCGCGCGGCCACCTGGAACCCGGCGAGGATGCCGCCGGTGAACAGCAGCCCGAGCAGCTTCGGGAACAGCACATAGTCCGGGATGCCCAGCAGCAGGCCGCGGTCGAACAGGCCGGCCACCTTGCCCAGTGCGAGCAGCACCATCCAGGTCGGGTCGGAGAACCCCTCGACCGGCGGCGCGCCCGGCTGCAGCACCGGGCCGAGGCCGTCGGCGAAGCTGCGCGCGTAGGAGAAGGTGATGGCCGCGTCGTCGACGATCCAGTGCCCGTAGCGGGTGGCGTGCCAGGCGACCGCGGCGACCCCGGCGAGCACCGCCAGGTAGGGGGCCACCCGCAGTGCCCAGCCGCGACGCTCGGTGTCCGATTCCGGCGACCCCGGCAGGTCGCGTTCGGATGCTTCGCTGAGTGCGCTTGCCGTCATGTCCCCGTCACTGTTCCTATTCACAGGCCTTTGCCGAGAAACGCACGAGCCTGCGCCCCCGTGAGGAGGATTCCGGGCGGGATCCGCGGAATCCTTGGCGGGGCGCCACGGCGCCCACCATGTCGGAGAAGCACTCTAGCCAATACCCCATCCGTGGTTCCCCACACGTCAGCATTGGGCGTGATCCGTCCCACATTCTCGCCTCCTCGGGCAACGCCGTCCCGGTTACGGCAGGTGGGAGATGTCGTTGACCAGCCGGACCGACGCGTTGCCGTCCGGGTAGAACTCCGCGATCGACAGCGACGCGAGGTCCAGGTGCAGCCGGAACAGCAGCGCCGGGCCAGCGTCGAGACCCATCCGCAGCAGCGCCTTGATCGGCGTGACGTGGCTGACCACGACGATCGTCCGGCCGCCGTACTCGGCGATCAGTTCGTCGCGCGCCTTCCGGACACGCCGGTGCACGACGTCGAAGCTCTCCCCGTCCGGTGGCGGCACCGAGGTGTCGCCGAGCCACTGCCGGTGCAGTACCGGGTCGCGGTCCTTGGCCTCGGCGAAGGTCAGGCCCTCCCACTCCCCGAAGTCGGTCTCGATGAGCCCCGGATGGGTCTCGACGCGGCCGCCGAGCGCGTCGGCGACGGCCTGCGCGGTCTGCTTCGCGCGGGTCAGCGGGGACGCGATGATCGGCGCCGCCTCGCCGTCGACGACGAGACCGGGCAGGCCGGCGAGCCGCTTGGCCGCGGCGGCGGCCTGTGCCCGGCCGTGTTCGGTCAGCGGGACGTCGCCGCGGCCGGAGTAACGCCGGTCGACCGACATCGCGGTCTGGCCGTGCCGCAGCAGCAGGAGTTTGGTGGGGGTGCCGCTGGCGCCGGTCCAGCGCGCCGGGGAGATGCGGTCGGGTTCCTTCGTCACGGCCTTCGCCGCCTGGACCTGTTTCACCTGTTTCCCGGCCGCCGCGTCCATCGCCTCGTTGGCCAGCCGGTCCGCGTGGGAGTTCTCCGCGCGCGGGATCCACTGGTAGCTGACGCGGTCGAACCCGGCGGCCAGCTCCTTCGCCCGCGCGGCCAGCGGCTGCAACGCGGCGTGCTTGATCTTCCAGCGGCCGGACATCTGCTCCACCACGAGCTTCGAGTCCATCCGTACGTCCACAGTGGACGCTCCGGCCGCGGCGGCGGCCTCCAGCCCGGCGAGGAGGCCGGAGTACTCCGCGACGTTGTTGGTCGCGATGCCCAGCGACTCCCGGCGCTCGGCCAGCACCTCGCCGGTGGCGGGGTCCTTGACGACCGCGCCGTATCCCGCGGGTCCGGGGTTGCCCCGCGAGCCGCCGTCGGCCTCGACGAGCACCCGGTCGGTCACAGGCCCGACTCCAGCGTGCGGACCAGGATCGCCCCGCAGTTCTCGCACTGCACCACCGTGTCCTCGGGCGTGGCCTTGATCTCCGCGATGGTGCTGCGGTCGAGTTCGAGCTGGCAGGCGCCGCACCGGCGGGAGCGCAGCAGCGCGGCGCCGATGCCCTTGTGCTCGCGGACCCGCTCGTACAGCTTGAGCACGTCGGCGGGGAACCGCGGCAGCAGCTTGGCGCGGTCTTCCTGGCGGCGCGCGGTGGTGGTGTCGAAGTCCTTGAACGCCTCGTCGCGACGCCCGGACGCGGCCGCGACCTCGGCGGCGGCCTTGTCGACCTCGGCGCCGGTCCGCTGTGCGTCGAGGTCGAGGGCTTCGCGCTGCTCCATCAGCTCGAGCAGGTCGTCCTCGAGCGCGGTCTGGCGGCGCTGGAGGCTCTGCAGCTCGTGCTCGATGTCGGTCATCTGCTTGGCGTTGACCGAGCCCGATTCGAGCAGCTTGCGATCGCGGTCCCCGCGCGCCCGCACCGACTCGATCTCCTTCTCCTGCCGCGCGACCTCGCGGTCGAGATCGGACGCGGCGGTCTGCACCGACACGAGCGCGTCACGCTTCTCACGCAGCGTCTTCTCCCCCGCGTCGATCTCGGCGATCTCCGGAAGGGTGCGACGGCGGTGCGCGGTGCGCGAGAGCTCGGCGTCCACCTTGGCGAGGTCGAGCAGCTGGCGCTGGACGGCGGAATCGGCCTTCACGGTGCTCCCTGTAGTTGTCGTAGTCGGCGCTAGGCGCGGAGGTTCCACGGGTCGGTGCACCGCGTGGAGACGCAGGTGTCGACGGTACCCGTTGTCGCGGCCTCGACGACGGCCGAGGCTTGCCCGCACCAGGGCCATTCGCTCGCCCAGTGCGTCACGCCGACCAGCGCGGGCACCTCGCCGGTACCGGCGAGGTGTTCCCCGGCCGGGTGATGACGCAGATCCGCGGTGACGAACGCGTCGACCCCGGCGGCGGTCGCCCGCGCGAGGTAGGAGTCGCCCGCGCCGCCGGAGACCGCCACCGTGCGGATCGGGCGCTCGGGGTCGCCCGCGCCGAGGACGCCGGGCACCGTGGCGGGCAGCGCTTTCCCGACCCGCTCGACGAACGCGACGAACGGCTCGGCCTCGGGCAGCTCGCCGATCCGGCCGATCCCGGTGACGCCGTCGGCCTTCGGGTCGAGCGGGCGCAGCACGCGCAGGCCGATCGCCGCGGCGAGGGCGTCGGACACCCCGGGGTCGGCGGAGTCGGCGTTGGTGTGCGCGCAGTAGAGCGCGACACCGGCACGGATCATCCGGTGCACGAGCCCGCCCTTCGCGGTGTCCGCCGGCACGCCGTGCACGCCGCGCAGCAGCAGCGGATGGTGCGCGACGATCAGCTGCGCGCCCCGCTCGATCGCCTCGTCGACGGTCTCGGCGACCGGGTCGACGCAGAACAGCACGCGGGTGACCTCGTCGGCGGGGTCGCCACAGACCAGCCCGACGGCGTCCCAGGATTCGGCCAGTTCGGGCGGATAGGCGGTTTCGAGCGCGGTGATGATGTCGGACACGGCGGGCATCGGAGAATTTTCGCATGTAGCGTCTCGACGGGTGAGGACCCCGCATCTCGTCTTCGTCTGTTCCGGCAACATCTGCCGTTCCCCGATGGCCGAACTTGTGTTCCGGCATGCGCTGGAGGAGGCCGGGCTGGCGGATTCCGTGCGCGTGTCGAGCGCCGGGATCGGGCCGTGGCACGTCGGCGAGCCCGCGGACGAGCGGGCCCGCGCGACGCTGGCGGCCCACGGCTACCCCACCTCGCACGTGGCCTCCGAGGTCGACGAGGACCAGCTGGACGCCGACCTGCTGCTGTGCGCCGACGACGGGCACGTCTCGTTCCTCCGGGCGCGGGCCACCGACCCGTCCCGGGTGCGGCTGCTGCGCTCGTTCGACCCGTCCGCCCCCGAAGGCGCCGAGATCCCCGACCCGTACTACGGCGGCGACAACGGGTTCACCGAGGTGCTGGGCATGATCGAGCGCAGTGTGCCCGCGTTGCTCGACTGGGTGCGATCCCACACCTGACGAGGTCGCCGTCGTGCCGGTGGCGGGGACCGCCTACCGTGGTGGGGTGCGGTTGCGGTTCCTGCTCCGGCCCGGCTGGCTGGCGTTGACGGTGGTGGTGTTCACCTTCGCCGTCTGCTGCTACACGCTGCTCGCGCCGTGGCAGTTCCGGCGGGACACCGAGCGCGAGGTCCAGAACGCGGCCGTGCGGGCCTCCTTCACCGCCGCGCCGGCGCCGATCTCGCAGGAACTGCGCGCGGGCGCCGAACCGGACCAGCACACCGAGTGGCGCCTGTTCACCATGACCGGCTCGTACCTGCCGGAGGCCGAGGTCGTCGCGCGGCTGCGGACCGTGCAGGGCCAGGGCGCCTCCGAGGTGCTCACCCCGTTCCGCACCACCGACGGCGCGATCGTGCTGGTCGACCGCGGGTACGTCAAGCTGTCCAGCGACTCCGGCGTCCCGTCCTACGCACCGCCCCCGGCAGGCACGGTGACCCTCGTGGCACGCGCCCGCCCGGACGAGACGGACCCGAAGAACCGCGAGGCCGCCGCCGACGCGTCGTCCGGCGGAAAACTCCAGAGCTACGTCGTCGACTCGCGCGTCGTCGCGCGCGCCGCGAAGCTCGACATCCGCCCCGGCTACTTCCAGCTCGACGGCGGCCAGCCCGGCGTTCTCGAACCCCTGCCGCTGCCACAGCTCGATTCGGGGCCGTTCTTCTCCTACGCGTTGCAGTGGATCGCCTTCGGCACCATGGCGCTGCTGGGCTGGCTGTACTTCACGGTGCGCGAACTCAAGCCGGGCGGCGCACTCACCACGACACGGCCGACGCGCGGACGCCGCAAATCGGTGGCCGAGATGCTGGCGGAGGACGAGGACGCCGAGGCGGCGGGCTCTGCTGGGTCTGGGGCTGGGCCGGCCGGGTCGGGAGCGGCTGGCTCCGGGGTCGTGGTCGGCGGCTCGGCGGGCTGATCCGGGTCCGGGTCCGGGTCCCGCTCTCGCCCGGTCTCGCCCGGGTGGGAGCAAGGGACCTTTACTACCACTCGTTAGCCCCGCTAACCAACGCGAGCAAAGGTCCCTTGCTCCCTTCCCGCAGGTCAAGGGTGGTCCGTGAATGCCACATTGACGGACTCTGAGTCCCTCAATGTGGCATTCACGGACCGCTGAAGGAATGAACGGAAGATTCAGGACACCCCAAGGCCCCCTTACCGGACACGGTACGGCCAAGCACCGACAACCCCGGGGTCAAGAGCAGCCAGGGGTCGAGAACCCGGGGTCGAGAACAACCCGGGGGTCGAGAATCCCCGGGGACGTGCTGGTAAGGCCACCTTGAGGGCGTCCGACGCCCTCAAGGTGGCCTTACCAGCACACCCAGCGGCGAGAAGCCCCCAGCGAAAGGCCACGGCGCAAGCAAGACTTCAGTGAGAACGGCGCCAGAGGCCGGCCAGCAGGGCGGCGACCACCGCGGTCGCCCCGGCCAGCCAGCCCACCACGCGGGACAACTCCACCGCGCGTGTCACGTGCCCGGCGTCGGGGTTGCGCCCGACCCCCAGCACGGGAAGTTCCTCGACGCCGTGCGGATACACCGTCCGCCCGCCGACCCGCACCTCCAGCGCGCCCGCGAACGCCGCCTCGACCCGGCCCGCGTTCGGGCTCGGGTGCGCGATCGTGTCGCGCCGCCACGCCCGCCACGCGCCCCCCGCGGAACCACCGACCACCGGCGCCGCCAGCACGGTCAGCCCGGCGGCGATCCGCGTCGGGACGAGGTGGGCCAGCTCGTCCGCCCGCTCGATCACCCACGACCGGCGGCCCCGCGACCACTGCCGCAGCAGGCTGATCGCCCGCGAGCCCAGCAGCCCCGGCACCCCGGCGAGCGCGCCCCACACCAGCGGCGCGACCACCACGTCCGACGTGTTCTCCGCGATCGTCTCCACCGAAGCACGCGACAGCGCCACCGGCGTCAGCCCATCGGCCACCCGCGGGTCCAGTTCGGACAGGGCGTGCCGCGCCGGGTCCAGCCGGACCTCCTCCAGATCGCGCGCCAGCTCGGTGCCCTGCGCCGCGAGCCCGGCCGCCCCGACCACCGCCCAGGTCGCCACCGCCGTCGCCGTGGCCTGCACCACCGGACGCCGTCGGCCCGCGCGCTCGGCGAGCACCCCCAGCGCGACACCGGCGGCGGCCAGCCCCATCCCGCGCGCCGGGGACGCCCCGGCGACCCGGCGGAAAGCCACCACCGGCGGCCTGCGCCGCGCGTCGCCGAGCACCCCGTCCGCCGCCACCCCCAGTACCAGGCCGATCGCGCGTGCCGCGCTCACATGGTCCCCCTGCGGTGAAGTCCCTGCTGACGAATGTCTCAGTGCCCGAAAAGGCTACTCGCCCGGCACCCCGGCCAGGACTGAGCCCGCCAGCCCAGGTTGACATGTGACCTTTTGGTCACCTATTCTCGTCCCGTGCCCAGCGACGACCTGGTGTTCAAGGCATTGGCCGACCCGACCAGGCGCTTCCTGCTCGACCAGCTCCACGCGCGTGACGGCCGCACGCTCACCGAGCTGGAGTCCGAAGTGGACATGTCCCGCTTCGGTGTCATGAAACACCTGAAACTGCTCGAAGAGGCCGGACTCGTCATCACCCGCAAGGAAGGCCGCGAAAAACGGCACTTCCTCAACCCCGTTCCGATCCGGCAGATCCACGACCGCTGGATCGACAAGTACACCGAACGTCACGTGACAGCGCTGCTGAACCTCAAAGACGAACTGGAAGGCAACGAACCATGACCGACACGCAGGTCTACCGCGTCTACATCAAGGCCACCCCGGAGGCGATCTGGGACGCCATCACGAAACCCGAGTGGACGCGGAAGTACGGCTACACCGGCCTCGCCGACTACGACCTCAAGCCCGGCGGCAGGTTCGCCGTCCACCCCACCGAAGAGCTCAAGGGCTACGGGGTCACCGGCGACATGGTCGACGGCGAGGTCCTCGAAGCCGAACCGCCGCGCAAGCTCGTCCTCACCTGGAAGCTGGTGATGGCGCCCGAGTTCGCCGACGAGCCGTACACGAAACTCACCTATGACATCGAAGAGACCAAGACCGCGGGCACCCGGCTCACCGTCACCCACGACGTGACCGGCGCCCCGGGCACCGCCGCGATGGTGAGCGGCGCGGGCGAGGACATCACCGCGCCGGAGGGCCAGAACGCCGGTGGCGGCTGGAACTGGGTCCTCTCCGACCTCAAGTCGCTGCTGGAGACCGGAAAGACGCTCACCGGAAGCTGAGGACGTGCTGATGGGGACCCGCGTCGCCGGCGAGTCCCCATCAGCTCACACCCGTTGTGTGGCCGCCTTCAGCGCGGCCTTGGCCGACGCCGGCGCGCCCAGTGTGTCCAAACCGGACAGCGCGGCGCCCACCACCGGATTGACGTCGACGACGCGGACCACCGCCTTCGGGGCCACCTTCAGGCACCGCCGCTCGATCTCCGCGATCACCGGCGCGCCGACCCCGGTGAGCACCCCGCCGCCGAGCACCACCTCCGGCGCCGACGTCGTCAGCTCCAGATCCCGCAGGATCACCGCGACCATCACGCTCACTTCGTCGACGAACCGGGCGACGACCTCCTGCGCGACCTCGTCACCGGCGGCGGCGACCTCGAACAGCAACGGGCACAACCCGTGGATCGAGGCCGCCGGGATCTCCTCGAAATGCAGGCCCTGCACCACTTCGAGCAGCGTCCCGGCACCGAAGTACCGGGTGACGGCGTGCCGCAGCGCGGTGCCGGGGCCGCGCCCGTCCTCCGCCCGGACCGCCCACCACAGCGCCTCCTCGCCGAGCCGGTAGCCACCGCCCCAGTCGCCGGAAACCTTGCCCAGCGCCGGAAAGCGGTACACCCGGCCGTCCGGCCCCGCCCCGGCGCCGTTGATCCCGGCCCCGCAGACGACCGCGACCCCGGTGCCGTCCTCACTGCCCGCGCGCAGCAACGCGAGCGTGTCGTTCCCGACCGTCAGCGTGTCGCTCCAGCCGCGCGCGGACAACGCCGCGTGCAGCGCCTCCTCCTCACGCGGGAAGTCCAGCCCGGCGAGGTAGGCCGAGGTGTGCACGGCGAACGGCTTCGCCACCGCGCGTCCGGCCGAGCGCAGCGCCTCCTCGGCCAGTTCCTCCAGCGCCGCGACGCAGCCGTCGACACCGACGTTCTGCGGCGAGGCGCCGGGCCCGCGGGACTTCCCGAGCACGACGCCGTCCCGCGAAACCACCAGCACCTCGGTCTTGCTGTTCCCCCCGTCGATCGCGACGACCACGTCGCCGACCGCGACATCGACCGTCATGCGTGCGCCCAGGGCAGGAACTCCCGGTTGATCCGCACCAGCGAATCGGCGAGCAGATCGGCCTTCGCGTACTGCCCGACCAGCGGATGCGCCAGCAACGCGTCCGCCACCCGGTCACGGCCGCCGTTGCGCGCCGCCTCCAGCGCCAGGAACTCGTACGAGGTCACCGCCGCCATCAGCCCGGCGAACCGCTGCTCCACCGGCGCCTGCGCGATCGGCTTCGCCCCCTTGCCATCCACTGTGGACGAAACCTCGATCACCGCGTCGTCCGGCAGGAAGGGGAACGTGCCCTCGTTGCGGACGTTGACCACGTGCTCCTCCGCGGGCCCGCCCGCGGTCAGCGCGTGCACGAGCTGCACCGCGGCCTCCGAGTAGTAGGCGCCGCCCCGCTTTTCCAGCTGCTCCGGCTTCGTCACCCGTTCCTCGTCGAGGTAGACCTTCAGCAGCTCCTCCTCGACATCGCTGACGACCTCCGCGCGAGGACGTTCCGTGCGCTGCTTGGCCACCTGCTCGTCGTGGCCGTAGTAGTACTTCAGGTAGTACGACGGCACGACGTTCATCCGCCGCATCCACTCGACCGGAGCGCTGACGTGCTCGGACAGGAACTCGGCGTGTTCCCCGAGCAACTCGGGCAACCGGTCGGCCCCGTCCACCAGGACGCCCCGCTCCCAGCTCAGGTGATTCAGTCCAGTATGGACGAGACGGACGTCGTCGGTGCCCGCGCCCAGCAGCTTCGCGAACGTCCGCTGCAGGTGGATCGCCACGTTGCACAGCCCGACCGCGCGGTGCCCCTCGTTGAGGAGCGCGCGGGTCACGATCCCGACCGGGTTGGTGAAGTTGACGATCCAGGTGTCCTCGCCGGCAACCTTCCGCACCCGCTCGGCGATGTCGAGCACCACCGGCACCGTCCGCAGCGCCTTCGCCAGCCCGCCCGCACCGGTGGTTTCCTGCCCGACACACCCGCAGGCGTGCGGGAAGGTCTCGTCCTCCCGGCGCGCCCGCTGGCCGCCGACCCGGAGCTGGATCAG
This sequence comes from Amycolatopsis samaneae, assembly GCF_039541975.1. Taxonomy (NCBI): domain Bacteria; kingdom Bacillati; phylum Actinomycetota; class Actinomycetes; order Pseudonocardiales; family Pseudonocardiaceae; genus Amycolatopsis; species Amycolatopsis samaneae. The sequence goes on along the minus strand of NZ_BAABHG010000016.1, from coordinate 167,739 downwards.
CACCGCGGACGCGCCTTCCACGCCCTCTTCGAGATTCCCGGTCGTGCGCACCCGCGCCGGATGCCCGGCGTGGCTGAGCAGCCGCTGGCTGAACCCGCCCACCGCCTCCACCCGGTAGGCGTCCGGGTCGATCAGCACGATCTCGTCGACGTCCAAAGTGGACCGGCGACCGGCGATCCCGTCGATCAGCTCCGGCGTGTAGGTGGAACCGCCGCCGACGACTGCGAGCTTCATCCCTTGACTCCCGTGAACGTAATACCCTTGACGAAGGACTTCTGCGCGAAGATGAACAGAATGATCACCGGCGCCATGATCAGCGCCGTCGCCGCCATGGTCAGATTCCATTCCACGTGGTGCATCCCGCGGAAGGACGCGATGGCCAGCGAAAGCGGCCAGTTGTCCCGGTTCTCCCCGGTGTAGAGCAGCGGGCCGAAGTAGTCGTTCCAGGTGAACAGGAAGCAGAACATCGCGGTGGCCGCGATCCCCGGCTTCGCCATCGGCACCAGTACCTTCACCATCGCCTGGAACTCGTTGCAACCGTCGATCTTCGCCGCCTCGATGTAGTCCTTCGGAATGGTGACGAAGAACTGCCGCAACAGGAAGATCGAGAACGCGTCGAACAGGAAGTACGGCACGATCAGCGGCACGAGCGTCCCGGTGAGACCGAGCCGCACCCACAGGTCGTACAGCGGCACGATGGTCACCTGGGGCGGCAACATCATCGCGACCACGGTCAGCATGAAGAACAGGTTCTGCCCGCGCCAGCGCAGTTTCGACAACGCGTACGCCGCCGGGATCGCCGACAGCAACGCGCCGACCGTGGCCAGGCTCGAATAGAGCAGGCTGTTGCCGAAATACCGCAGCAGCGGCGCGTCCTGGAAGACCTTGACAAAGTTCTCGAAATGCCATTCCGTCGGCCACAGGCTCGACGACATGGCCTGATCGCTCTTCATCACCGCGGTGAGCACGACGAACACCACCGGCGCCGCGAAGATCACCGCGAGCGCGATACCGAGCGCGTGGTTCGCGATCCAGAACAGCTTCCTGTTCCAGTTCCGTTTCACCCGTACCCGGGGCGGGATCGAGGCGGGCGGACGCGGTGCCGCTTCGGAAAGCGTCGTCATGCGCCCTCCTCCTGATGCTGACTCTTACGGAACCGCCGCACCAGCACCCACGTGAACCCGGCGGACACGATGAACAACAGCACCGCCATCGCCGCCGCGTAGCCCATGTTGAAGTAGCGGAAACCCTGTACGTACAACCACACCGGGTAGGTCAGCGTCGAGTTCTGCGGCGCGCCGATGAACTTGGTGTTGCCCGCGACGTCGGCCGTGCCCGACGCGGCGGACCCCGCCACGATCGCCTGCGTGAAGAACTGCAACGCGTAGATGATCGAGTTGACCACGCCGAACAGCAGCACCGGCGAAATCGACGGCAGCGTCACGTGCCAGAACCGGCGGATCGGCCCGGCACCGTCGAGCTCGGCCGCCTCGTACTGCTCCTGCGGCACGTCCAGCAACGCCGCCAGGATGATGATCATCAGTTCGCCGGAACCCCACAACGCCAGCAGCGTCAACGCGGGTTTCGACATCGCGGGGTCGTTGAACCACAATCCGCCGTCGATGCCGACGAGCCGCAGAAACCGGTTCACCGGGCCGAATTCCGGGTTGAAGAGGAACACGAACGCCAGCGTCGCCGCGGCGGGCGGAGCCAACGAAGGCAGGTAGCAGAGCGTTCGCACCAGGCCGACACCGGACTTGAGCCGGGAGATCACCGACGCGACCCCGAGCGAGAACGCCACCCGGCACACGGTGAGCACGACGACCAGCCACAGCGTGTTGTACGCGGCCTTGCCGATCAGCTGTTCGCTGGTGAACATCCGGATGTAGTTGTCGAACCCGACGAACTCCGGCGGGTTGATCAGGTCGTACTTGGTGAACGAGTAGTAGATCGTGGCGATCAGCGGATACCCGAAGAAGATCAGGAATCCCAGTGAAGCGGGCGCGATGAACAGCAGCACCGTGCGGCGGTGCCGCGCCCGGCGGGCCCTCGCCCGCGCCGTCACCGGCGCGGACGAGGAACCCGTCGTGTGTGCGGAAAGCGTCGCGGTCATCGCCCTCAGCCGCCAGAGCCCTTTTGCGCCAGCTCGTCGTTCACCTGCTGGTCGACCTTCTTGAGCCCCTCGGTCAGATCGGGCACCCCGCCGGCCTGCCACTTCTCGGCGAAGTCGTTGACGGCCTTGAGGTGCGCGTCACCGATCGGCGTCGACGGGTTCGGCACCAGCTTCCCGCTGTCGTACATGTCGAGGAACGTCTTGAACTCGTCACCGAGCTTCAGCTTCGGATCGGTCAGCGAAGCCTTGGTGCTGGGCACGTTCTTCAGCCCGTTCGCCAGCTCCACCAGCGTGTCGGTGTCCAGCGTCATCTGCTTGATCAGCTCCCAGGCGGCACCGGCGTTCTTGGCGCCCTTGGGAATCGCGATGATCGTGCCCGTGGTGAACCCGCCGCCGTACTGGCCGGCGATGGAGTCGAGCACCGGCGGCGGCGCGGTGGCGAACTTGAGGTCCGGCGCCTGGTCCTTGATGAACGCGGTGCGGTACTCGCCGTCGATCATCATCGCCAGCTTGCCGCGCTGGAAACCGTGGTCGGCCGAGTACTCGTCCCCGAGACCGGACTTGAACTGCTCCAGCTTCTGGTGCCCGCCGTAGAAGTCGATGAGCTTCTTCTGGAACTCGAACATCGCCTTCCAGCCGGGGTCCTCGGCCAGGTGGGACTTCCCATCCTGGCCGAGGTACTTGGCCCCGAAGTTCGGCGCCCAGTACTGCGCCATGTTGGCGTAGAACGGCATCGTCGGGATGAACCCGGCGACCTTGATCGACCCGTCCGGGTTGAACTGGGTCAGCTTCTTCGCGGCCTCGAACAACTCGGTGGTGTTCTTCGGCGGCGCGGAGAGCCCGGCCGCGGCGAACATGTCCTTGTTGTAGTAGAAGCCGTAGACGTCCGACAGCATCGGCATCGCGCACCGCTTACCCTGGTACTCGGTGTAGCTGCGCACCGCGTCCGGGATCTGGTTCAGGTCGATCTTGTCGCGTTCGATGTAGGGCTTGAGGTCCTGGAAACTGCCGTTGGAGCACCAGGCACCGAGGTTGTCGGTGTAGAACGAGATCGCGACGTCCGGCGGGTTGCCGCCGCGGATCGACTGCGTGATCTTGTCGTCGTCCTGGTTGCCTTCGTGCTTGACCTCGATGTTCGGGTACTTGGCCTTGAGCTTGCCCAGCGCCTTGGTCACCACCTCGTACTCGCGCGAGGTGAACTTGCTGTAGACGGTCAGCGTGAGCTTGTCGTCCTTGCCGGGCGCGGCGGCGGCCTGCCCGGTGCCGCCGCTCGGCGCGGCGGCACCGGAACAGGCGGTGGTCAGCAGCGCGAGCGCCGCGGCGGTACAGGCCAGCAACGTGCCGCGCTTGCGCGCGGTGCCGGCGATTCGGGTCGTGCGGGACATGACCCTCCTCCTCAATCGGTCGGGGCAGGGGACGGGGTGGGGCTGGTGTCCGGGAGCGCCACGGCCGCACCGGGTGCTCCTCCCCCGGGCCTGCGCGGCCCGAGGAGAATGGGGGCGCTGACGCCGAAGACGTCCTCGCGGGCGGTGGCGAGCGCGGACTGCAACGCCCCGGCACGCACGGCGTTGCCCGCCACCGAGGCGACGCCGACCGGGGTGCGGGGCAGGACGAGCTCGTGCAGGCGCAGCGCGACCCTGGCGGCGAAGTCCTCGCCACCGGCGCGGCTGGTTTCCCCGCACAGCAACACAAGCTGCGGATCCGCGACGGCCACGAGGCTCGCCACGCCACCCGCGACCCGGCGCGCGAGATCGTCGAGAAAGGCGTCCGCGGCTTCGCTGCCCTCGCGCCGTGCGAGCGCGACAGCGTCCCAACCGCTCTCCGCGATGAGACCGTGCGCCGCGGCCAAGCGAGCGACCGCGGGCGAAGCGACGAGGTCACCGAAACGGGACCCGGCCCGGGGATGCCGCTCACCGGTATCGACCGAAACCGGATCGGGCACGCGCATCCAGTCGATCTCGCCGCCACCGCCGGTCGCGCCGCGCAGCAGCCGCCGCCCGATCACGACCGCGCCGCCGACGCCCTCGGACAGCCACACCATGGCGAAGTCGTCGAGCCCGGCCGCGCGGCCCACGGTCATCTCCTCGACCGCGACCAGGTTGACGTCGTTCTCGATGGTGACCTCGACGCCGAGCTGTTCGCTCAGCGTGGCGGGCACGTCGAACCCGAGCCAGCCGGGGATGTGCGGGGCGGAGGACAGGAAACCGGTGCGGGGATCGAACGCGCCCTGCGCGCCGATCACGACGTTCGCCAGGTCCGGCAGGGTGAGCCCGGCCAGCCGCGTGGCCTCGGAAAGCGCTTTCCCGAACTCTCCGACGATGTCCGCGCCCTCGTGCGCGGGCAGCGGCGCCCGCAGCTCCGCGAGCACCTGCCCGGCGACGTCCGCGATGACGAAGTCGCCCGCCTTCGGGGTGAGGTCGACCGCCGCGACGTACGCGAGACTGCCGACGACCTGCCACAACTGCGCCCGCGGCCCGCGCCCGCCGCCACGCACCCCGGCCTTCCCGACGGCGCCTTCCGCTTCGAGCCGGGTGAGCAGCTGGGCGGTGGCCGGCTTCGACAGGCCGATGGCGACCTCGAGCTCCGCGCGCGTCAGCGGTCCTTCCCGGAGGAGGACCTCGATGGCGGCGCGATCGTTGATCTCGCGCAGCATCCGCGGGCTACCGGCTCGCACGCACACACTCCCGGACTTAATTAGGATACTTTACATACGGTTTCCGGGGACTGTAGTGAGCCGGAGCACACGCCGTCAACGGCTCCGGGAAACGGAGCGGTAACGCTTGGGGGCGCCGTGTGCGCGGGGTGAGCTGAAGGACGCTTTCAGTGCATGGAACGCACTGAAGGCGCCTTCAGCACCTCGGCCCCGCGAACGATTCAGGCGCCCGAGTGGAGTACTCGGGCGCCTGAAAGGGGACTCGCGGGAGGGGCTACGCCTCGGCTTCGGCCCAGGCGGCGAGCATGACGCGGGCGATCGACGAGTTGCCCGGCAGGATCAGCTGCGCCTTGCCCCCGGCGATCGGGGTGGGGACGGCTCCCGCGTTGCGGGTCTGGCTGTTCGCGAAGGCGGCGCGGACCTCATCGCGCGAGACCCACAGCGCCTCCTCGATCTCGCCGTCGGCCGGGGTCAGCGGCGCCGACCGGTCGGCGCGGGCGGCGAAGCCGAGCATGATCGAGCGCGGGAACGGCCACGGCTGGCTGCCGAGGTACCGCACGCCGGAGATTTCGACGCCGACCTCCTCGCGGATCTCCCGCACGGCACAGTTCTCCAGCGACTCCCCCGCCTCGACGAACCCGGCGAGGACCGAGTACCGCTGCGGCGGCCAGATCGGCTGCCGCGCCAGCAGGACGTGCTCGCCGTTCGTGCCCTCCTGGTCGTGCACCAGGCAGATCACCGCGGCGTCGGTGCGCGGGTACTCCTCGCGCCCGTCGGTGGCGCACCGGCTCGCCCAGCCGAACTGGATCAGCTCGGTCGGCCCGCCACACCGCGTGCAGAACCTCGCCTGGCGCCGCCAGTTCCGCAACGCCTGCGCGGTGGTGAACAGACCGGCGGAGGTGTCGTCCAGCAGATCGCCGTACCCCCGCAGATCGACCCAGAACTCGCCGTCGACACGCAGGACCTCTTCGACCATCCCCCAGCTGCCCGACATCCGGACCGTTTCGCCGCCCTCGGCGGGGGCACCGGGCATCGACCAGTAGTCCACGCCCTCCCATTCGCCGAGGAACGCCGCCTCGGGCGGGGGTTCGGTGCCGAATCCACCGGTCTCGCGGGTGGCGAGGGTCTTGCCGCCTTCGAGCACCGGGGTCCGCCCGGTGTCGTCGAGCAGCACCACCCGGGCGTCCGGCCAGCGTTTGACCAGCCGCTCCGGGTTGGTGCGCAACGACTCCTGACGGTCCACAGTGGACCGGGACAGCGTCGGCAGCGAGCCGAGCGTGAACGGAGCAGTGCTACTCATGCGATCGACTCGCTTCGCGAGACAGTGCTCAATCTCTTATGGCGCATGATAACCATGATTCGCTCGCAAGCTTCGCTCATTCCGCTGTCTCGCCCACCACGGTCTCGCCCACCCGGACGTCGCCGAGCGCGGTGAGCTTCGGCGCGAGCAGGTCGGCGTCCCCGACGATCACCCCGGTGAACCGCTTGGGGGCGAAGAACTCCAGTGCCGCGGCGGCCACGTCCTCCGCGGTCACGGCGGCCACCCGCGCGGGGTGCTCGGCCAGCCATTCGGCGCCGAGGCCGGTGGTGGCCAGCGCGAGCAGCTGGCCGGCGAGCCCGGTCTGCGAGGACGTCGAGGTCAGCAGCGAGCCGATCGCGTACTGCCGCACCGATTCGAACTCCTCGGCGGTCGGCGGCACCAGGCCCAGCCTGCCCAGCTCGTACCGGGTCTCCAGCAGCGCCGCCGCGGTCACGTCGCTCGCGGTGTCCGCGTCGACGTTGAGCACCGCGGTCCCGCCGGTGAACTCGAACCCGGAGTGCGCGCTGTAGGTGTATCCCTTGTCCTCACGGATGTTCTCCACCAGCCGCGAGGAGAAGTACCCGCCGAACGCGAGGTTCGCCAGCTGCAGCGCCGCGTACCGCTCGTCCGTGCGTGGCAGGGCCTGCGCGGACAGCCGCAGCTGCGACTGGACCGCGCCGGGACGCGGCACCAGCAGGAGGTCCCCGCCGGTCAGCTCGGGCAGCGCCGGGAGACGGACGGCGGAGCGGTCCGAGGACCAGCCGCCGAAGGCACGCTCCAGCTCACCGATGACGCCATCGGGATCGATGTCCCCGACGAGCACCAGCACCGAACCCCTCGGCAGCACCGACGCGGCGTGCAGCGCGCGCACCTGCTCGGGCACGACCTCCGCGACGTCCTCGGCCTGCGGCACCTCGCGGGTGGCCGGGTGATCGCCGTAGCGGTGCTTCTGCAGCGCCTCACGCGCGATCGTGCGCGGCTGCGTCCGCGACACCGCGATGCGCTCGATCAGCCGCTCCCGCTCCCGCGCCACCTGATTGTCCTGATAGGACGCTCCGGTCAGCACGTCGCCCAGCACGTCCAGCAGCGTCGGCAGCCCGGAAGACAGCGCCGAACCGGACATGACGAGCCGCTCCGGGTCGACGCCCGCGGACAGATCGCCGCCGATCAGCGCCAGCTCGGCGTCGATCTCGATGCGGTCGCGCCGCTCGGTGCCGGTCAGCAGCGTCTCGGCCAGTACCTCGGCGGTGGCCGGGTGCAGCCGGTCCTCCCCCGCGAACGGGATCCACAGCCGGACCTCGACCAGCGGCACGGTCGCCTTGCGCACGGCCAGCACCCGCAGCCCGTTGCCCAGCGTGGTGTCCACATGGGACAGATCGGCGGCGGCCCGCTGCGCACCGAGCGCGGGCAGCGGACGCGGGCCGAGCGCGGTGCGGCCGATCTCCTCGGCGGTGCGATGCGTCGCAGAACTCACTGCTGTTCCCCATTCCCGTTCGCGGGCTTGATCACCAGTACCGCGCGCGCGTCCGGCCGCAGCGCCTTCGCCGCCGCCGACACCGCTTCGCCGGTCACCGCGGACATCCTGTCGGCGAGCCGGTACACCAGCGCGGCGTCGCCGTAGAGCAGCTCGAACGCACCCAGCGCGAGCGTGCGCGACACCAGCCTGTCGTGCTCGGAGTGCAGGCTCGCCGCCCAGCGCGCGGTGACCTTCTTCAGTTCCTGCTCGCCGGGCGGTGTCGCGGCCAGCTTCTCCAGTTCCTCGTCGAGCGCCGCGAGCACCCGCTCCCGCGAGACCTCGTGCGGGTGAATCAGCGTGACGGTGAAGGTGTCCGGATCACGCGCCTCGAACGGACCGAACAGCCCGGCGCCCGCGCCGACGTCGACGACCAGCGGCTCGCGGTGCACCAGCCGCTGCTGCAGCCGGGATCCGTCGCCGTCGGTGAGCACGCCCGCCAGCACGAGGTAGGCCAGGTAGCTCTCGACGTCGTTGATCGGGTCCGGCATCCGGTAGCCGATCGCGAGCGCGGGCAGCGGGGCGTGCGGATCGACGTGCTCGCCGAGCAGCTCGGTGGTGGGCAGCGGCTCGCCGAAGGACGGCCGGACCGGCGCGGGGCGGTACGGGACGTCGCCGAAGTGCTTCTCGATCAGCGCGCGGGCGTTCCCGGCCTCGAAGTCACCCGCGACGGTGAGCACCGCGTTCGCCGGGGAGTAGTAGGTGTCGAAGAAGGCCGCGCAGTCCTCGATGGTGGCCTGCTCCAGATCCTCGAACCCGCCGTAACCGTTGTGCGCGTTGGGGAACGTGGAGTACAGCACCGGCGGGAGGAGGATCCACGGGAACCCGCCGTAGGGCCGGTTCAGCACGTTGAGGCGGATCTCCTCCTTCACCACGTCGATCTGGTTGGCCAGGTTCTCCTTGGTCAGCTTCGGCGCGCGCATCCGGTCGGCCTCGAGGAACAGCGCGCGCTCCAGCGCGGCCGAGGGCAGCACCTCGAAGTAGTCGGTGTAGTCCGGGTGAGTCGACCCGTTGAAGGTGCCGCCGCTGGACTGCACGTGCCGGAAGTGGGCGAGCTTCTCCAGGCTCTCGCTGCCCTGGAACATCAGATGTTCGAACAGGTGCGCGAAGCCGGTGCGTCCCTCCGGCTCGGAGCGGAAGCCCACGTCGTAGTGCACGCTGACGCCGACAACGGGCGCGGTCGAGTCGGGCGCGAGCACTACGCGCAATCCGTTGTCGAGGGTGAAGCGGACGAGCTCGGGATCGGCCATGACCCCACCCTACGGCCAAGGACCGACACCCGGCATCGGGCACGGTGCTCAGGCGACGTCGGCGAACAGCCTGCCGCGCCGGGCCGCCGCGAAGACACCGGTGAGCGCGTCCGCGAACGCCCCGGCGCGCCCGATCGGGACCTCCTCCGCACACCAGTAGACGGGCGGCGGATGCTTCATCTCCGCGAACGTCGAGGTCCACGCCCCGAGTTCGCCCAGCGCGAGCGCGTAGGGCAGGCCGCGCGAGAACACCAGCTCGCGGTCCGGTTTCCCGATCGACTTCGCCCTGGTCCCGGCGAGCCGTTCGCCCAGCCCGAGCAATCTGCGGCGCAGTTCCCGGCCGCTCGCCCGCCGGGCGGGCAGCAGCGCCGACGCGGCGACGGCGGCGGCACCGGCGAGTGCGAGGATCACGCCGAACTGCGCGTACCCGACGGTGAGCGCGAGCAGGACGGTCAGGAACAGCCCGTAGCACACGATCCGGATCCCGGCCCGGCCGAGCCGTCCGAGCCGCCGCGAAGGCGGCCGGGAGAACCAGCCGCGCGCCACGACGCCGTCGTAGAGCGCGTCCCCCACCTGACCGACGTCGAGGTCGCGCCGCCGCAGTTCGGCCAGCGTCACGGAGTCCTCGTCCTCGGGCAGTACCAGTGCGAACACCGCGCGTTCGAAGCCGGTCAGGTGCTCGTCGGCGGGATTGCGGCGGGTGAGCCGCCAGCCGCCGTCGGCGGTGTCCTCGGCGCTCACCCACAGGTAGTTGCGCACCACCAGATCGAGCACCGTGGCGGCCAGATCGGCGGGCCCGGCGCGGCCGGTCAGCACCGTGCCCGCCTGACCGGGCAGCACCCCGTCCGGCGAAGCGAACGCGCCCTCACCGGCGACCAGCTCGACCGGCAGCGGGTCGCCGGGACGCGCGTCGCGGCGCCGTGCCGACCACACCAGCACCGCCGCGGCGAGCAGCACGGCGGCGAATCCCCACCAGGCCGCGAGCACCGGCGAGGTAAGGACGAACGCGCCGCCGATCGTCGCCGAGGGCACCAGCTTCGCGTTCGCGGGCACCGTGCCCGGCGGCAGCTCCACCGTCGCCGTCATCCGCTGCCCGGCGGGCAGGTTCTGCTGGCTGAACCGGGTCAGCCCGGCGTGGTCGATCTGCGCCGCGCCGCAGTGCGTGCCGGAGCCCTCCGGACCGGCCACGCAGTCCACCGCGGCCGGGATCACCGGGGTGGCAAGGGAAGCGCGGACCAGCTTGAGCTCGGAGTCCCAGCCGCCGGCGAGCGGCCAGGTGACGTGCTCGACGCCGCCCTCATCCGCGGAGACCGCACCGTCCACTGTGTACCGGAGGATCGAGGTGCCCTCGGTCAGGTGCGCGGTGAACGCGTCGCCGTCGAGCCGTGCGGAACCGCTGCCCTCCAGGACGACGTCGCGCACGACGTAGACCCGGTCGCGGTGGTGTGCCGAAGGAACCCGCAGCGGCACCCGACGATCCATCGTGGCACCGTTCGGCACCGCGACGGCCTCCGCCACCGAAAGCGAGCCGTCCCGCTGGAGCTTGAGCTGGACCTCGGCACTGCGCGGCAGCCCGGGCAGCGGCGGCTGGTCCGGCTGCTGTCGCGCCCGCACCTGTGCCGAGGCCGCCGGGGCGAACGCGAGCAGCAGCAACGCGACCACGCCCGCGAGCACGCGGGGCCGGACGGTCACCGGCTCAGCGCGTTTTGGCGGGCGCGCGGAACTGCCCCGACTCGGTGAGCAGCCCGTCCAGCGCGGTCAGGAACGACGGGAAGTGCGTGCCGAAGCGGCGCAGGTCCCGTTCGGACTCCAGACCACCGAACCAGTACAGCCCGGCGGCGCCGTCCGCGCCGGGGTTGAGCCCGGCGAAGGTGCCCAGCCAGCGTTCGGTGTCGCCGAGCACCACCGCGTACGGCAGCGAGCGGGAGAACACCATCTCGCGGTCGGCGGCCGGGATGTCCTCGGCCCGCGCGGTGTGCAGGTAGTCGAGCAGGCCGCGGACCTGGCCGACCAGCGCCCTGCCGCGCGCGGTCCGCGAGGGCAGCAGCCCCGCGCCGGCGGCGATCGCCAGGCCGGCGAGCGCGACCGCGACGCCGACCAGCGCGTAGCCGAGGGTGAAGGTGAGCACCGCGGTGGCGACGAGGCCGAGCCCGAAAACGCCCGCGCCGAGCCAGGTCAGCTTCGTACGGCTGAGGTCGGGGCGCCGGGAGAACCAGCGCTTGGACACCACGTCGCGATACATCGCGTCGCTGATCCGGCGCAGATCCAGCCCGCCGCGCGAACGCAGCTGGGACAACAGCACGGCGTCGGTGCCCTCGGGCAGGAGCGTCTCGTACACCGCGCGCTCGAAGTCGTGCAGGTGCTCGTCCGGCGGGTTGCGCCGGGACAGCTGCCAGTCCGGGCCGTCCGGGCCGGGAACCTCGGCCAGCCACAGGTAGTTGCGCACGGCGAGGTCGACGACCGTGGCGCTGATGTCGACGACGTCGACGCTCTCGTCCACCACCGTGCCGACCTGGCCGGGCAACACGCCGTCGGGCGAGGCGAAGTAGACCCGGTCCCCCTCGCGCAGCAGGACCTCGACCGGCCCGGCGCCGGTGGTGAGCGCCCCGGCGTCGCGCTTGCGCTGCCGCCAGACATAGACCGCGCCCGCGATCAGGAGCAGGACGAGCACGGCGAAGACGATGCCGGTGAGCGGGGTCAGCGCGAAGGCGTTGGCCAGCAGTCCGATCTCGGCGAACTTCGCGGTCACCGGCACGGTGTCCGGCGGCAGCCCGACGAGCAGGTCGACCCGGTCGCCGGGGCGGACGTCGTTCTGCTCGACCCGCACGACGCCGGTGTGGTCGAGCTCGGCCAGCGTGCAGCGCTGGCTGGAGCCGAGCGGACCGGAGAAGCAGTCGATCGGGGAAAGCCGGGGCACGGGCGCGATGAAGGAGGCGGTGAGCCGCGCGACCGGACCGTCGAAGCCGCTCGCGGCCTGCCAGCGGAACTGCTGCTGCCCGCCGACGTCGGCGACCGCGCCGTCCACCGTGTAGGTCACGGTGGCCTCGCCGCCGCGGAAGGTCAGCACGAGCTGGTCGCCGGTGGCCTCCGCGGTGGCGGCCCCCTCGGCCTTGACGTCGCGGACGGCGAACACGCGGTCCTGGTCGTCACTCGCCGAAACCCGCAGCGGAACCCGCGAGACGACCTGCTGTCCACCTGGGACGGTCACCTTTTCGGTGACCGACACGGCGCCGTCGCGCAGCAGCTTGAGCGCGACGTCGGCGACCGTGCCGTTCGGCGGCGGCTGGTCGAGCCCGGGCACGTTCCCCCCGGCGAGCTGCGGTTTCTGCACCTGGTCGGCGGGCAGGTTCGGCATGGTCGGGCCTGCCGACGGGCCGTCCGGCTCCTGCGCCGCCGCGGGACCCGCACCGGCCAGCACCGCCCCGGCGGCAAGGGCGAACGCCACACCCCAATTCCTCAACACAGCACCACACCCTAGAGCACTCGATCTATGCTGACGCCCGGTTCGGCGAGATCTCAGCAGGTCGTCGCCTTTGACGAAGCACAAGCACTGGGGGTTCCGCACGATGGGTTCCACGCGATGACACAGCCGCCCGGCCCGCCGGGACCCTGGCACGGGCAGGTGCCGCCGCCGGGCGGGCGGCCACCGCTCCCGCCGCCGGGCGCGCGGCCGCTGCCGCCGCCCGGGGCCCGGCCGTTGCCGCCCACCGGTCCTGGGCCCGTGCCCGGGGGCCCACGGCCTGGTGGTCCTGGTCCCGGGTCCGGTGGTCCTGGGTTCGGTGGTGGTCCCGGCCCCGGTGGTCCTGGTCCCGGCCGTGGTCCTGGGTCTGCTGGTCCTGGGTCCGCTGGTGGTCCGGGACCCGGCGGTCCGGGGCTGCCGGCCGGGCCGCCCCCGGGAGCGCCCCGGCGCCCGGTGCCACCGCCGCCCGGCCGTCCGATGCCGCCACCCGCGGCCGGTCCGCTGCCCCCGCCCCCGGCCGGTCCCGGTCAGGGCCCCGGCTATCCGGCGCCGCAACCGTACGGGCAGCGCTTCGCACCCGCGTACGCGCCGTACCAGCCGAAGAAATCGAACACCGGCGTGATCGTCGCGGTCGCCCTCATCGGCGTCGTCGCGCTCGGCGGCGGCCTGGTGGCCGCGATCGCGCTGCTGGGCGGGAGCACCCGCCACACCGCCGACGCGGGCTACTCCAGCACGTACCCGTCCTACAGCTACACGTCGACGTCCGCCTCTTCGTCGACGACGTCCTCCACGACGTCGTCGAGTACCCGGAGCACCGGCAGCACCGGCACGCGCAGCACACGCTCCACCGAGACCCGGTCGACCGCGCCGACGCAGACCGGACCGCGCTCGGTGGCGAAGCTCGGCGACAACCCGCTGTTCGCGCAGGCGAACGGCGGGCTGCAGAACATCCCGTGCTCGCTGAGCCGGTGGGCGACCAACCAGGCCAGCGTCCAGCAGTTCTTCCAGTCCGGCATCCGCTGTCTCGACGCGATGTGGTCGAAAGCGCTGTCCGAGGCGAACCTGCCGTTCTCGACCCCGAACCTGTCGGTGCCCGCGTCGATCTCGGAGTCCTCGACGCCGTGCGGCAGCGGTGGCACCGCCACCGGCGTCACCCCGTTCTACTGCCCGACGAACCACACGATCTACATGCCGATGAACCGCATCGAGATCGAGACCTGGGGCAACCACCCCGGGCCGTACCTGTCCATCCTGGCGCACGAGTACGGCCACCACGTGCAGGCGATGTCCGGGATTTCCGAGGCCTACGGCGAAAAACGCTACGACTCCGGCGCCGACTCGGCGGCCGGGCTGGAGCTCTCGCGCCGGATGGAGCTGCAGGCGCAGTGCTTCTCGGGGATGTTCCTCGGCTCGGCCGTGGCCGCCGGCGGCTCGGTCGACAGGAACATCTACAACGAGGCCTGGAACGCACAGGACCGCGGCGACGACTACTCCCGCAACGGAAAACGCGACCACGGCACCGCGAAGCACAACATCTCCTGGTGGCAGCACGGCGCCACCAAGAACCGGAACCAACAGTGCAACACCTGGAACTCCAGCTCCGGCGACGTCTCCTGACCGCCTGGTGAGCCCGTGAAGGCCTCCTTACCAGCACTGAGCGCCGGTAAGGGGGCCTTCACGGCATTGAACGCGCCCCCCACCTGCGGATCCGCAGCAAAACGACAGCAAAGGTCCCTTGCTCTCTTCCCGCAGGTCAGAGGTGGTCCGTGAATGCCACATTGAGGGACTCTGAGTCCCTCAATGTGGCATTCACGGACCACTGAAGGAATGAACGGAAGATTCAGGACACCCCAAGGCCCCCTTGCCGAACACGGTACGGGCAGGGGCCGACGGAAAACGTCAGCTGGGCGGGGTGAACGGGTTCTCGACCGGGGCCGCCGGGGGCGCGGATTCGGGCCTGCCGGGTTCCGGCGGTGGCGTGGGCTCCGGCTGCGGCTGTCCATAGGACGGCTGTCCGTGTGACGGCTGTACATAGGACTGGCCGTCCGGCACCGGCTGGCCGTACGGCGACGGCTGCGCCAACGGCTGTGGCTGACCGTAGGTCCGCGGCTGGCCGAACGGCTGCGCATACGGCGCCGGCTGCGCCAAGGGGTGCAGCACAGGCTGAACATACGGCGTCGGCTGTGCGTAGGACGGTGGCGCGGCGGCCATGGCGCGGGCGTGGTCGCGATTCCGGCGTTCGGCCAGGACCGCCGCCAGGTACGCCCAGAGCGGCATCCCCGGCGGGACCGGGGTTCCGATCCGCTCGGCGACCTGCCCCGCGAGACCGTGCCCGAGCGCCTCGGCCGCTTCGGGCCGGAGTTCGCCGCAACGGGCAAGGTACTGCCGGACCGCCAGCGCCAGATCGTCCGGCAGCCCGCTCAGGTCCAGGTGCGCGGCCCAGGACTCCAGCCCGGGCGGCATCATGATCCCGGCCCGCGGGACCTCCGGAACGCGGTCGCGGATCACCACGGTCCCCGCGAGGAAGTCACCGACCCGCCGCCCGTCGGGCGAAACCAGCGACACGATCACCGCGACGGCGCCCAGGAAACCGAGTGCCCAGAAGTCCACGAAGAACCCGGCGAGCGCGCGGGTGAGCGCGTGCCGGAACCGGATCGGACCACCGTCGGTCCGCACCACCCGCAACCCCACCGCGAGCTTGCCGAGCGACTTCCCCCTGGTCAGCGTCTCGAAAATCACCGGGTAGCCGATCACCACGAGCACGAACAGCACCAGGATGAGCGTGATGGTCAGCGACGCGTCGTCCACCGGCATGGCCAGCGTGATCAGCATGATCGCGCAGAACAGCAGCACGGCCTGCACCAGAACGTCGACCAGCATGGCCACGCCGCGGCTGGCGAGCTTCGCCACCCGCAGATCCAGCACCACCGCCTCGCCGGTGACCAGCTCGGACTCTTCTTCCACGGCGCCCAGCCTAGTGCAGCGGCCCGGGCTCGGTCCCTGTCCGAAGTGGACACTGAAGCCACCCGGGCGGCACCCGCCCCGGGCGGCCTAGGCTGGGGCCAGGACTGGGAGGTGCCCGTTGGATGTCGACGTCTTCGTCGCCGCGCACAGCGCCGAATGGACCCGGCTCGGCGAACTCACCCGCCGGCGCGGCAAGCTCAGCGGCCCCGAGGCGGACGAACTCGTGACCCTCTACCAGCGCACCGCCACCCACCTGTCGATCATCCGCTCCTCCGCGCCCGACCCGGCGCTGCTCGCCCGGCTCTCCGGCCTCGTCGCCCGCGCCCGGTCCGCCGTCACCGGCTCGCACAGTCCCGCCTGGCGCGAGGTCGCCCTGTTCTTCACCCGGCGGTTCCCAGCCGCGGTGTACCTCAGCCGCCGCTGGTGGGTCCCGGCCGCGCTCGTCTGCGCGGTGCTCGGCACCGTGCTCGCCGTGTGGATCGCCGGCGACGAGCAGGTGCGCGCCACGCTGGCCACCCCGGAGGAGCTCAAGCAGCTGACCGCGCCCGGCGGCCAGTACGAGACCTACTACTCCACCGGCCCCGCCGCCTCGTTCGCCGCGAAGGTGTGGACCAACAACGCGTGGGTCGCCGCGACCTGCCTCTTCCTCGGCGTCGCGCTCGGCCTGCCGGTGATCGGCGCGCTGTGGCTGAACACCCTAAACGTCGGCGTCGGCGGCGGGCTCATGGCCGCGGCCGGACGCGGCGACGTCTTCCTCGGCCTCATCCTCCCGCACGGCCTGCTCGAACTGACCGCCGTCTTCATCGCCGCCGGGACCGGACTGAAGCTCGGCTGGACCGTCATCGACCCCGGACGCCGCTCCCGGGCCGCCGCGCTCGCGAGGCAGGGACGGTCCGTGGTGGTCATCGCACTCGGACTGGCCTGTGTGCTGCTCGTGTCCGGGCTCGTCGAGGCGTTCGTGACGCCCTCCGGCCTGCCGACCTGGGCACGGATCGGCATCGGCGTCGTGGTCGAACTCGCCTTCCTGACCTACGTGTTCGTCCTCGGCCGCCGCGCCGCCCGCGACGGCGAAGAAGGCGACATCGACAGCCGCGACGCCGGGGACGCCCTGCCCGAATCCGCCTGACCTCCCCGCACCCCGGCGCGGGAGCAAGGGACCTTTACTAGCGTTGCTTAGCGCGCTAATCATTGGCAGGGCAACGGACGACAGCAAAGGTCCCTTGCTCTCTTTTCGCAGGTCAGAACGCTCCGTGGGGGCCTCCTTGAGGGACTCTAGGTCCTTCAAGGAGGCCCCCACGGACCACAACCCCGGGGTGCGGGCGACCGCAACGGGACCAGCGGCACCGAGGGACGCCTTCAGTGCGCTCACCGCACCGAGGGACGCCTTCGGCGCATCGAACGCACCAAGGGCGTCCCTCGGCACCTCCCCCGACCCCGCCCGCTCCCACCACCCAGCCCAAGTCCGTGAATGCCACATTGAGGGACTCTGAGTCCCTCAATGTGGCATTCACGGACCGCTGAAGGAATGAACGGAAGATTCAGGACACCCGCAGGCCCCCTACCCGAGACAGTACGGAAGGGGGACGACAGGAACGGGTCAGCAGAGGCAGCTGCCGTCGAAGGTGATGGTGTTGCCGTCCTCCAGGCTCGCCGAGCCGGTGAAGCGGATCTCGAACTCGCCGGGCTCGGTCAGCAGCACCTTCGGGGACGACGCCGAGCCATCCGCGCCGGTCTTCGCCGACGCCGTTTCCCCGCCACCCTCGAAGACGAGGACGTTCTTCGGCCGCGCCGCCCGCACGTAGAAGTTCACCGGCACCCCGGCCGCGGGCTGGCCGTTCTCCCCGATCACCCGCACCACGAACGGCTCACCCGGCGTCTTCGACGTCAACCGCTGCCCGTTGCCGGACAGGATCCCCAGCGTCCGCCCACCGGCCGCCCAGTGATTCGCCGGCCCGGTCACCGAGCAGATTTCCTGGTACAACCGCGCGCCCGCCGTCGCCGACTCCGCGGTCAGACACCGTCCGGAAGCCACACTCGCGATCTCCACCAGCCCCGGCGTCCCCGCGATCCGGCGCCACTGCTGGAAACGGTCCTTGTCATCGCACGCCGCCAGCTTCACCCCGACCCCGTCCACCGGGCTCTGCGCCGCCATGCACTGTCCACTCGCGACACTCTTGTAGTGCTGGTTTCCCTTGTCATAGACCCATTTCGCCCCCGCGGCCTTCGCGTCGGCCAGCGCGAGCTTACCGTCCGCCACCGCCAGCGACAGCGTCCCGCCGCCATCGGCCAGATACACCGGCGCGCCCTCGTCAGCCGCCGAAGCGACAGCCGGAGAGGCGAAAACCCCCGCCACGACCAGAACCAGCACCCGCCGCACAGCACTCCCTCCACAGAAACACCTGCTTCGGGCATAACAGCGCCCCCGTGCCCGGCACCAGAGGATCCACCCCATCGAGCGGACCTACAGCCGCCCGGCCGCCTTCAACGCCAGATACCGATCCGCCAGCGCGGGCGGCAGTTCCTCCGGAACCGCGTCCACGACATCGACACCCCGGCGCCCCAGCCGCGCCGTGACCTGCCGACGCTCGGTCAAGACCCGCGAAGCCGCTGCCGCGTCGTACACCGCTTCGGCGTCCCCGCGCCCTCGCGCCATCTCGGCCACTCGCGGATCCGCGACCGACGCGACCAGCAGCCGATGCCGCGAGGTCAGCGACCCCAGCACCGGGAACAACCCCTCCTCCAGCGGCGCCGCGTCCAAACCGGTCAACAGCACCACCAGCGCGCGCCGCCGCGTCCGCAGCAACACCTCGGCCGCCATACCCCGCGCGTCCGTCTCCACCAGCGACGGCTCCAGCGGCGCCATCGCGTTCACCAGCGCGGGCAGCAACGCCGACGAACCCCGCACCTCCGCCCGCACCCGCCGGTCGTAGGCCAGCAGATCGACCCGGTCCCCCGCCCGCGACGCGAGCGCCGCCAGCAGCAGCGCCGCGTCCATCGCCGCGTCCAGCCGCGGCGCGTCCCCCACCCGGCCCGCCGACACCCGCCCGGTGTCCAGCACCAGCACCACATGCCGGTCCCGCTCCGGCCGCCAGGTCCGCACCATCACGTCCGCCGCACGTGCCGTCGCCCGCCAGTCGATCGACCGGACGTCGTCGCCGATCACATACTCCCGCAAGGAATCGAACTCCGTGCCCTGCCCCCGCACCAGCACCGCGTTCCGCCCGTCCAGCTGCTGCAACCGCGCCAGCCGCGACGGCAGGTGCTTGCGCGAACCGAACGGCGGCAGCACCCGCACCGACCACGGCACCCCGTGCGAACCCTGCCGCGCCGCCAGGCCCAGCGGACCGTAGGCCCGCACCGTGACCCGGAACGCCGGACGGTCGCCGCGACGCGTCGGCAGCATCGACGTCGTCAGCCTGCGCCGCTCCCCCGCCGGAACGGAAAGCCGGTGCCGCTCCTCGGCACCCGCGCTCGGCGGCCACGCGTCCCGCAGCACCCCGCGCACCCGGCGGCGTCCCGGATTCGCCACGAGCAGCTCCACCGACGCCGGCTC
The DNA here is from genome assembly GCF_039541975.1 of Amycolatopsis samaneae. Lineage (NCBI taxonomy): Bacteria > Bacillati > Actinomycetota > Actinomycetes > Pseudonocardiales > Pseudonocardiaceae > Amycolatopsis > Amycolatopsis samaneae. Next base: position 148,933 of record NZ_BAABHG010000016.1, on the reverse strand, counting down.
CCCGAGCCGCACCGAGGTGTCCCCGGACCGCGTGAACGTCAGCCGCCGCACGCTCCCCGCCAGCGCGAGATCGGCGAGCACCAGCACGAGCAGCACCGCCCCGGCCACGAGCAGCCCCGTGCCCGAGGGCACCAGCAACCCGACCACCAGCGCCGCGAACAGCGCCAGCGCCCCGAGCCTCCCGGAAACCGCCATGGTGAAAAACTACTCGTGCGCGATCGGTGCGGCAGGGGCGGACCACGAACGCCACAGTGGGGCGCTTGGCACCTCTTGTCTGGACGACGAACTCGCGTGCCGGAACGGCGAACTCGCGTGCTCAGATGGAGAACTCGCGTACCTGGACGGACGACTCGCGTGTCTCGCCCGTGGTGAGCTAGCCGCGCACCGCGGCCACGCACTCGTCGTAGAGGTCCATGACCTCGCCCTTGCCGTCGCGGTCGACCCACGTCATCACCGCGGTGTCCAGGCACGCGAACGCCGTCGCGAGCACCGCGCGGGCCCGCGCGTCCGCCCCACGACCGGCCGCGCCCATCCGCGCCTTGACGAGCGGCAGCAGCTCGTCCTGGAACCGCAGCCCCTTTTCGAGCCACCCGGCACGCAGCGAGGCAGTGTCGCGCAGGAGCCGAAACCGGTCGAGGGCCTGCTCACGGCTGTCGTGCAAGCCTTGCGCGGCAACGATTCCCGCGCGCAGCGCCGCCCACACATCGACATCGGCGGACTGTTCGCCGACCGTGTCCGCCAGCACCCGCCCGAACCGCTCCTGGTTACCGCCGAGCAGATCCTCCTTGGTGCCGAAGTAGCGAAAGAGCGTGCGTTGGGAAACCCCGGCTTCCTTGGCGATCTGGGCGACGGACGTCTCGTCGTAGCCCTGCTCGACGAACAGGCGCAACGCCGTCTCGAGAATCTCCCGGGAGGCCGCCTGCCGCGTCCGATCCCACAGTGTCCCCGCTGAATCCGCCGCACCTTCCCGCCTCATGCCACCAGCTTAGCCCAGCACTGCCAGACCGACACTCACCGCCTACTTGGCAGTCGCTGCCAAGTAGGCGTAGACTGACAGAAGCAACGGCCCAGCCGACTTCCAGATTCCCGCGCCACGCGGAATTTCCCGACCACACAAAGGAAAGCATCGTGCCCACAGCTTTGATCACCGGCGGAACCAGCGGCATCGGCAAGGCGACCGCCGAACTGCTCCACTCCCGCGGCTACCGCGTCCTGGTCACCGGCGTCAACTCCGTCGACACCGCCGGGCTGCCCGAAGACGTCACGGTCATCCGGGCCGACGCGCGGTCCCTGCCGGACCTCGACCACGCGATCGACAGGGCACGCCGCGAGTTCGGTTCCCTCGACCTGCTCTTCCTCAACGCGGGTGTCTCGTACCCCGGCCCGATCGATTCAATCGACGAAGACGCCTTCGACGCCTTGTTCGACGTCAACGTCAAAGGCAGCTTCTTCACCCTGCAAAAGGCGTTGCCACTGCTCAACGAGGGTGCCTCGGTCGTGTTCACCGTGGGCGCGGGCGAAGGACTGGGGTCCGCCCTGACGGCCGCGAAAGGCGCGCTGCTACCGCTCATGCGGTCACTCGCGCTCGAACTCGCGCCCCGCCGCATCCGCGTCAACGCGGTCAGCCCCGGGCTGACCGACACCCCCGCCGCCGGCAAACTGGGCATCACCCGGGAAATGCTCGACTCCTTCGCCAAGGAAATCCCGCTCGGCCGTGTCGGCGCGCCCGCCGACATCGCCGAGGCCGTCGCCTTCCTCGCCTCGAACGCCGCGAGCTACCTCACCGGCGACAACCTCACCGTGTCGGGCGGCCTCGGTGTGCACGCCGGGGCCTGACGAGCCGCCGGCCTCGTCCGGCTCAGCGAGGCACGGCGACCGAGGCGAGCACGCGGTCCAGCACGCCGTCGGCGGTCACGCCCTCCAGCTCGGCCTCCGGCCGCACGTCGAGCCGATGCCGCAAAGCCGGGCGTGCCAACGCTTTCACGTCGTCCGGCGTCGCGTAGTCACGCCCCGAAAGCCACGCCCACGCCCGGCTGACCGCCAGCAACGCGGTCGCGCCCCGCGGCGACACCCCCAGCCGTACCGAGGGCAGTTCCCGCGTCGCGCGGCACAGATCGACGACGTAACCGATCACCTCCGGCCCCACCGTCACCCCCGCCACCGCGTTCCGCGCGGCCGCCAGTTCCGCCGCGCCCGCCACCGGGGTCACCCCGGCCGCGGCCAGATCCCGCGGATCGAACCCCCGCGCGTGCCGCAGCAGGATCCCGATCTCGTCGTCCCGCCCCGGCGCGGGCATCGTCAGCTTCAGCAGGAACCGGTCCAGCTGCGCCTCCGGCAGCGGATACGTTCCCTCGTACTCCACCGGGTTCTGCGTCGCGATCACGATGAACGGGTCCGGCAGCGGCCGCGACCGCCCGTCGAGCGAGACCTGCCGCTCCTCCATCGCCTCCAACAGCGACGACTGCGTCTTCGGCGGCGTCCGATTGATCTCGTCCGCCAGCAGCAGATTCGTGAACACCGGGCCCTCGCGGAAGGAGAACTCGCCACTGTGCGCGTCGTACACAATGGACCCGGTGACGTCGCCGGGCATCAGGTCCGGGGTGAACTGCACCCGCGTCGTCCCCAGATCCAGCGCCGCGGCCAGCGCCCGCACCAGCAACGTCTTCGCCACGCCCGGCACGCCCTCCAGCAGCACGTGTCCCCGGCACAGCAGCGCGAGGATCAGCCCGGTGACCGCCGCGTCGTTGCCCACCACGGCCTTGCCGACCTCGGCGCGCAACGCGATCAGCGCGTTGCGCGCCTCGACCGGCCCGATCTGCGTTTCCGTACCGCTCACAACCGCTCCACTTCGTTTTCGAGCCTGTCCAGTTCGTCGGCCAGCCGCACCAGCGCCGCGTCGTCGGCGGGCGGCGGACCGTAGAGCACCGCGCCGACCTCGGCACCGCCGCGCCCGCTGCGCGCACTCACCGATTCGACCAGCGCGGCCACCTCGGCGTCCGCGGGCAGCCCCAGCACCGACCGCAACCGCGCCCGCGACGCCTCCCGCAACGTCTCCCCGGCGTGCCCGGCCGCCCCGCCACGCCGGTACAGCCGCGCCCGGCCCTCGGCGGTTTCCGCCGCGCGCACCACGACCGGCAGCGGCTCGGCCACCACCGGGCCCAGCCGCCGCGTCCGCCACAACGCCAGCAGCAGCACCGCGATCCCGGCCTGGATCGCCCCGAACCGCCAGCCCACCGGGATCAGGTCCGTGATCGACTTCTTGTCCACGCCCAGCGCCGGGTCGTCGGCCGAGGGCAGATACCAGACCAGCCGCGGATGCTGCCCGAGCAACCGCATCGTCAGCGCCGCGTTGCCCTGATCGGCGATCCGGTCGTTCGTCAGCGGCGCCGGGGTGCCCAGCAGCGTGACCGTCCCGTGCCCGTCGCCGACCTGCACCAGCGTGCCGTTGCCACCGTCGCGGTAACACGACCGCGCGCCGGGATCCGTTGTGCGGTACCGCAGTCCGCCCATCGTGGCCTCCCCGGCGGCGACCGCCGCACCGACCGTGCAGTCCGGTCCGAGCGCGCGGACCTCGCCGGTGCCCGCCGGGTGGACACCCGGCAGCAGCCCGAACAGGGTCTCCGGACCGGGCGCCACGAGCACCACGTGCGCCGAGCGGTCCCGCAGTTCGGCGAGCTTGCCGGGCGGCACCAGATCCGGCCGCGTGACCAGCAGCGTCGCGTTCCCGAGCGAGCCGGACGCCTCGTCGAACGTGTGCGCGGCCCGCACGTCCACCCCCTCGGCGCCGAGCAGTTTCGCGAGCGCGCGGGCACCCTGCGGTTCGTAGGAGCCGGGTTCGAGCGCGCCGGTCGTCTGATCGCCCCGGCTGAGCAGCAGCACCAGCCCGGTCAGGAAAACCAGCAGCAGCAAGGCGAGCGGGACCCGCACCCCGCGCCAGATCCGGCGCAGATCGGGCGAAACGGATGTACTCATGCGATAGCCTCGCTCCGCGAGACTGTGTCCAATCCCTGTCGGCGCATGATGTCTTCGATTCGCTCGCAAGCGTCGCTCATGCGACCGCCACCGGACGGGCCCTCCGGCACCGATCGTCCACATCGGACAGAAAGCGGTAGGACTCCTCGGTGCCGGGACGGCCGCCGTAGTGGACGTCGTCGAACCGCCGCGCGGCCTCGGCCAGCGCCTCGGCCAGCTCCGGCAGCACCGCGCCCGCCTCGGCGGCGGCCTCGTCCGCGGTCCGGCCCGATCGGACGTCGAGCACCGCGCGTTCCTCCAGATCCCGCACCACCGCGCGGAACCGTTCCCGCACCGCCTCGGCGAAGTCCCCGCGCGCGGCGGCCGCCTCCGACGCCCGCCGGTGCTCGGCCGCGCCCCGCCGCGTCCCGGCGAACACCTGCCGCGACGCCCGCGCCGCGCGCGCCACCCTGCCCACCCGCAGCCGGATCACCACCACGAGCACGATCAGCAGCACCAGGACCAGCAGCAGCCCGAAGATCCCGCCGGGCACCACCTGGGACACCTTCTCCAGGAACTCCTCGATCCGCGCGCCGATCCAGGCCGCCACCCGCTGCAGCAGCCCGGGCCGCGCCGCCTGGTACCCCGGGTCCCGCAGCTGGTCGAGCGCGCGCAGCCGCGCGGTGTCCCGGTCGATGTCGAGCGGGACCTCGGCGAGCAGCGGCCCGATCACCGCGGCGGCGTCATCCCGGCCGCGCGGGCCAGCTCGATGTCCATCCCCTCCCGGCGCATCCGCTGGTCGATGTAGACGAGCACGGTGACCAGCGAGGTGAACGGCGCGACCACGGTCTGCACGATCACCGAACCGACCGAGGAAAGCAGCAGATCGCCGGTGCTCGGCGTGACCACCTTGCCCGGGTTCGACAGCTGCGAGAACACCCCGGACCCGAGGTTGAACGGCACCTGGACGATCGAGCTGATCATCCAGCCGATCAGCGCCGCGAGCAGCAGGATCCCCAGCACCCGCCAGAACGAGCCGGACACCAGCTTCACCGACCGCGAGAACGCCTGACGGACCGTGCCGCGCTCCAGGATCAGCGCCGGGCTCGCCAGCGCCCAGAAGATGTACGGGACCACCGCGGGCAGCAGGCAGAAGAACGCGGCCACGATCGTCGCCAGCGTGTACAGCACGGTCAGGCCCAGCAGCGGCAGCAGCCGTGGCGCCAGTCCCCGCATCGACGTCTTGAAATCGACCGGACGCCCCAGCACCGCCTTGCCCGCCACCTCGGTGAGGAACCCGGACAGGAACGTGTGCCCGAGCAGCGTGATCACCAGCGTCGGCAGCAGCGTGAGCAAGGCGTCGCCGAGCAGGCCGAACGCCGCGTTCCGCAGCTCCTGCTCGGTCGCGCCGGGGCCGAGGGTGGCGACCTGTTCGAGGTCCGGCAACACCAGTGACGAGAGCAGGAACGACAACGCGGCCGTGATCACCGCGACCACCGCCGAGACACCCAGGATCAGCAGCGGGTACCGGCGGATGGTGGTGATCGAGCCGTCGAGGATGTCCCCGAGGTTCAACGGCCGCAGCGCGATCACCCCGGGTTTGCCCAGCCCGTGCGGATTCCACTGCGGCTGCTGCGGATAGCCGGGGTACCCCGCGGGCGGCGGCGTCCCGCCCGGCGGCTGCTGCGCTCCGCCCGGTGCCTGCCATTCCGTCTGTGGCGGACCCGGCGGCGGGCCCTGACCCGGCACCGGCGTCTCGGGTGTCGCGGAGGCGGCCTCCGACGCAGAAGCCTCCGGTGTGGACGACCGCGAACCGTCCGGCGCCCGCCACTCCGTCTGCGGCGGACCCGGCGGCGGGCCCTGACCCGGCACCGGCGTCTCCGGCGTCGCGGAGGCGGCCTCCGACACGGCCGCCGGTGTGGCAGTCTCCGGTGTGGACGCGGCGGGCCGCTCCTCCGGCGCCGCGCCGGGCGGCTGCCCGGCCTCCGGCTGCGCGGGGATGCCCTGTTTGGGTGTTTCGGCCCCTTCCGGCTCTGGCGAGCCCCCGGTCTGCGTCATCGCGCCCCTCGTCTCCGACATCGGTTGACAACACTCTTCCAGAGGCCCGGATACCGGGCCAGAGCTGGGGGGACGTCCACCCTTCGGCGTGCACGGGCAGGAAGCGGGGACGATGATCACTGGGGACGGGCCCGTTCCCCCGATATGCTGAACGCCGGGCTGGGTGTACCCCCGGTTCGCGCTAGGACCGCTGTGACCGTCTAGACCCCGGGGACCGCATCGATGACGCAACCGCCCCACGGCAATCTGCCGCCGCGCGGACCCGTCCAGCCGCCGCCCGTGCCGGGCCAGCCACCGGCCGCGCCCTGGCCGCCGGGCCAGCACCACCAGTACCCGGTGGCCCCGCGCCGCTCACCCGGCGCGATCATCGGCATCTGCCTCGGCGCGGTCGCCGTGCTCGTGCTGGGCCTGGTCGCGATCGTCGCGCTCAACAAGAACGACACCCCGGTCGCGTCCACCGGCTACCAGAACACGCCGTCGCCCTCGGCCCCGAGCGAGCTGCCGCCCGCCGGCGCGTCCTCGCCGCAGTCGGCCACCGTCACCGCGCCGCCCCCGTCCTCCTCCGCGCCCAGCAGCGTGGGGCCGCAGAAGATCCTCAAGCTGGGCGATCACCCGATCCTGACGGACAAGAACGCCGGCCTGCAGAACCGGGTCTGCAACCTGCCCCCGTGGCAGAGCACGCAGAGCGGCGCCGAGGCCTTCTTCACCGCCGCCAGCAAGTGCCTCGACGCGGCGTGGGGCCCGTTCCTGGAGGCCTACCACCTGCCGTTCGTCCCGCCCGCGCTGCACTTCCCGACCGGCGCCAGCTTCGAGACCGAGTGCGGCACCATCCAGGTCGGCATCGCCACCGCGGCCTACTACTGCGAGAACAACCTCTACGTGCCCTTCCGCGGGTTGCAGACCGACCAGTACGGCAACAACCCCGGCGTCTACCTCGCGCTGTTCGCCCACGAGTACGGCCACCACGTCCAGGAGGTCGCCGGGCTGATGGACGCCGCCTGGCAGAAGATCTACGAGGCCGGCCAGAACAGCCCGGCCGGGCTGGAGATGTCGCGGCGCAAGGAACTGCAGGCCCAGTGCTTCTCCGGGATGTTCCTCGGCGCGCACGTCGACCAGGGCGGCACGGTCACCCGCGACATGTACAACAAGGCCTGGAACGACCAGGAGACCCGCGGCGACAACACCTCGCGGAGCAGCGACCACGGCACCAACGCGCACTACGCGGCGTGGTGGCGGGCGGGCGCGGTCAACGACCGGATCGCCGACTGCAACACCTTCGCCGCCCCGCCCTCGGAAGTCAGCTGACCGCCGCGACGCGCGGGCCGCGCACGTACAGGAAGGCGTAGCAGGCGCCGGCGAAGCAGCTGAACACCAGCAGCGCGAGCCCCAGCGGCATCCGCGCGCCGCTGGACCCCTGCGAGGTCTGCGCCGCCCGCACCGCGACCGGGCCGTCGGCCGCCGCGTTCTCGGGCACGGTGACCTCGACCCGCTCGCCGGGGCCGTGCCCGCAGCCGCTGAGCGTGCCTTCCCTGGTCTTGCCCGCGATCGTGACCCGGACGGCCTCCACCGGGTCGGGCATCGTGCACGAGGTGGGCTTGACGATCTCGGCCTGCGCCGGGGTGCCGCCCCCGGCCGCGGCGATGCCGAACAGCCCCGGTCCGGCGAACCAGGCCAGGAAAACGACCACGGCGCCGACGGCGGCGGCGATCGCCACCGACGTCCACCGCACGGAGGGCTGTCTGACAGGGTCCGGTCGCACGTCGCCCATGCTTCCAGATCCCGGCGGTGAAACCCACAACGGCGGCGGGACTCACCCGGCTCAGCGTTCGATCTTCTCCGCGGAAGTCACCTTTTTCACATACAGCAGCCGGTCACCGGGCTCGATGGCGTCGGCCTGCGGCGCGTCCACCCGGTACAGCGTGCCGTCCCGGACCAGGCCGAGCACGATGTCCGGCAGGTGCCTCGGGGAGCCACCCTCCTCCGACGGCTCGACCGCGCGCTCGGCGATCGCCAGCCCCGACTCCGGGGTCAGCAGGTCCTCGACCATGTCCACCACCAGCGGCGTCGCGGTCGCCATCCCGAGCAGCCTGCCCGCGGTCTCGCTGGAGACCACGACCTGGTTCGCCCCGGACTGCTTGAGCAGGTGGACGTTCTCCGCCTCCCGCACGCTCGCCACGATGTGTGCCTTCGGTGCCAGTTCACGCGCGGTGAGCGTCACGAGCACGGCGGTGTCGTCCCGGTTCGGCGCCACCACGACGGCCTTGGCGTGCTGCACCCCGGCCACCCGCAGCACGTCCGAGCGGGTCGCCGAACCGTGCACGGTGACCAGGCCGAGCGCGCCCGCGGCGTCCAGTGCCTGCTGGTCGGTGTCGACCACGACGACCTGGTGCGCCGCGAGGTCCTCGTCGCCGAGCAGCGACTTGACCGCCGACCGGCCCTTCGTGCCGAACCCGACGACGACGGTGTGGTCACGCACCTTCGTCCTCCACTTCTGGATCTTGAATGCCTGCCGGGAGCGCTCGGTGAGCACCTCCAGTGTGGTCCCGACCAGGACGATGAGGAAGAGCACCCGCAGCGGCGTGATCACCAGGACGTTCACCAGCCGCGCCGAGGAGGTCGCCGGGGCGATGTCGCCGTAGCCCGTGGTCGAGAGGGAGACGGTCGCGTAGTACAGGCTGTCCAGGAGGGACAGTCCGTCGCCGTTCGCGTCGCGGTAGCCGTCGCGGTCGAGATAGACGATCAGCACGGTCGCCAACAGGGCGAGCAGCGCGCCGACGATGCGTTTCACGATCGAACGCATCGGACTGACCGTCAGCTCCGGCATCTTGATCACGCCGACGAGCTCGTGGTCGGGACGGTCGCTGAGCAGGCCGCTCAGCTGGCGTTTCAGGCCCCTCATGCACCGGCTCCGCGCGATCGGTGTGCGGCGTCACTCACACCGGCGAGAGTAACCGAGAGCAGGCGGTCACGCCGCATGCCAGAGTGTTCGGCATGCCAGCGAATTCTCAGCGTTCCCAGCGACCGGCGAAGCTGCTCGCCGGGCTGCTCGCGACCGGCGGAATCCTGCACTTCATCGCCCCCAAGCCCTACGACTCGATGATCCCGAAGCAGCTACCGGGCGGCGCCCGCGCCTGGACCTACGGTTCGGGTGTCGCCGAGATCGCGGTCGCCACCGCCGTCGCGGTCCCGCGTACCCGCCGCCTCGGCGGGCTGGCCGCCGCGCTGCTGTTCGCCGCCGTCTTCCCCGGCAACGTCAAGATGGCCGTCGACGCCCAGCGCCGCGGGACCCCGCTCCCGCTCCGCCTCGTCGCCTTCCTCCGTCTCCCCCTGCAGATCCCCCTGGTCACCTGGGCCCTGAAGGTCCGCGACCGCGCGTGATCCGCCAGAGATCCCGCGTGCCCCGCCGGAGGTCTCACGTGATCAGACGGAGATTTCGCGTGATCGGGCGGGGTCCTCGGCCAATCACGTGAGATCTCCGTTCAAGCACGTGAGATCGCCGGTGGATCACGTGAGGTCGCCGGTGGATCACGACTCGGGGATGGCGCGGAGGAGGTTCCGGAGGCCGTCGGCGTCGAGGAGGTCGGCGGGGCGGACGGTCCGGTCGTGACGGACGTAGTGGAACGCCGCGCGGACCCGCTCGACGGGGATCCTGTTCAATGCCGCCCAGGCCAGCCGGTACGCGGCGAGCTGCACGGCCAGCGCGGGCATCCGGTCCGGGCCCGGCACCGCGCCGGTCTTCCAGTCGAGCACTGTCCAGCCGCCGTCGGGATCGGCGAACACCGCGTCCATCCGGCCCCGCAGCGTGATGCCCTCGACCTCGGCGGAGAACGGGACCTCGACCGCGTGCGGTACCCGGGTGGCCCAGTCGCTCTTCTCGAACGCGGCCTGCAGCTCCTCCAGGTCGGTGTCCGGCGCCTCCCCGACGTCCGCCGCGCCGGGCAGATCGTCGATCTCCCACAGCTGCTCGCCGGAGAACCGCTGCTCCAGCCAGCCGTGGAACGCGGTGCCCCGGCGCGCGAAGGTGCTGGGCGGCAATGGAAGCGGACGGCGCAGGCGCTGCGCGAGCAGTTCGGGGTCGTCGGCGAGCGCGACCAGCTGGCTCACCGAAAGGTGCGCGGGCAACGCGACCCGCTCGACGCGGTCACGTGCCCTGGCCCGCTCGGCGAGCAGGACGTCGGTGTCGGCGATCCAGCCGTCCGGATCGTCCACAGTGTCCGCTGGCTCCTCGGCGTTCCCGTCGTCCATGGTGTCCTCAGTGGACGATTCAACCGGTTTCGGCGGTTCGTCCACAACGGACTCCATCGCCGCGCGGACCAGGTCGACGCCCGCCGCGACACCGGTCCGCCGGTCCCCCAGCGGGTCCACCGGCCACCGTGCTGCCCGGGATTCGGACACCAGCGGATTCTCGGCGTCCTCGTCCGGCTGATCCGCCCAGACGTCGAGGTGCCCGGCGTCCGCCGAACGCAGAACGTCCGCGATCTCGGTCAGGAACTCCGACGGTCCCTTCGGCCGCGTGCTGCTCTCGTTCCACCAATGCCCGGAGACGATCAGCGCGTGTTCGGACCGGGTGAGCGCGACGTAGCACAACCGCCGTTCCTCGTCGGCCTCCTTCGCCGCGAAACCCTCCTCGTGCAGTTCGAGACCTTCCTGCACTTCCTTGCGGTCATAGCCTTCGGCAACGCGCAGTTCGGGCAGGTCCTGCGCGTCGCCGCGCAGCGCCGCGGGCAGCGCCGTGGAGGTCCGCAGCCAGGAGGACGACCGCCGCTTGCCGGGGAACACCTCCTGCACCAGGTGCGGCACCGCGACGACCTGCCATTCCAGGCCCTTCGACGAGTGCACGGTGAGCACCTGGACCCGGTCCGGGACCACCTCGACCTCGCCGGGTGTCAGGCCGTCCTCGGCGTGCGCGGCGGTGTTCAGGTAGTCCACAAAGGACAACAGGGTGGCGGTCGGCGCGGTCTCGGCGTAGTCGGTGACGACCTCGGCGAACGCGTCCAGGTGCGCCCGGCCAGCCGATCCGGGGCGGGCCAGCGATTCGACGTCGAGCAGCATGGTGCGCTCGACGTCGGCGACCAGCTCGGGCAGCGACTGGTCGAGCCTGCGGCGCAGCGCGGCCAGTTCCCGGCCGACCCGCTGGATCCGCCGGTAGCCCTCGGGTGAGTAGCGGTCCTGATCGCCGGGGTCGTCGACGGCGTCGATCAGCCCGGCCTGTTCCGCGCGCTCGGTGACCAGCTCCGGAGTGTCCACACCGGACTCGTTCGGCGCGGCGGGCACCGGCGAGGACAGCTCCCCTGCCCGGCGCCACAGCGCGGCGAGGTCCGCGGCGGCCAGCCGCCAGCGCGCGCCGGTCAGCAGCCGCGCGGCCGCGCTCCCGGCGAGCGGATCGGCCAGCACCCGCAACGTGCTGACCAGGTCGGCGACCTCGGGCTCGTCGAGCAGGCCGCCCAGGCCGACGACCTCCACCGGCAGGCCGCGTGCCCGCAGTTCGGCCGCGATCGGCGCCATGTCGGCCCGCCGCCGCACCAGCACGGCCGCGGTCGGCGGTTTCCCGGTCTCCTCCTTCACCGCGAACCAGCGCCGCGCCAGCGCGTCGGCCACCCACTCCCGTTCGGCGCGGATGTCCGGCAGCAGCGCACACGCGAGGTCCGCGGGCCCCGCGCCGTCCCGCGCGCGCAGCCGCTCGACGCCGAGGCCGCGGGCCCTCAGCGGTTCGGCGATCGCGTTGGCGAGGTCGAGGATCTCGGCCGGGTTGCGGAAGCTGGTCAGCAGCCCGAAGTCGTGCGCGGGCAGGAGACGATCACCGTCGTGCCGGGGGAAGTCGGTGGTGAAGCGCGGCAGGTTCGCCGCGCTCGCGCCGCGCCAGCCGTAGATCGCCTGTGCCGGGTCGCCGACGGCGGTCACCGGCATCGGCGGGTGCTCGACGCCGCCGAACAACGCCCGCAGCAGCACGCGCTGGGCGTGCCCGGTGTCCTGGTACTCGTCGAGCAGCACGGCGCCGTAGCGTTCCCGCTCGCCCGTGACCACGGCCGGGTAGCCGCCGGCGAGCTGCGCCGCGAGGGACATCTGGTCGGCGAAGTCGAGCGCACCCTCGGCCCGTTTGCGCCGGTGGTACTCCTCGACCAGGGGCAGGAGCGCGAGCCGGAACCGTTGCGCCGCCATGATTTCGGTGAGCTTCACCGGCAACGCGGCCCGCTGCCCCTTGGCCCTCGGCGCGTACTCGATGACGTCGCACAGCCACGAGGTGTACTGCGCGAGCCGTTCGGTGGTCACCAGGTGCTCGCCGAGTTCGCCCGCCAGCGCCAGCAGCTGCGCGGTTACCGTCGAGGGCACGCGGTCGGTGTCGAGGTCACTGTCCCAAGTGGACACGACGCGGTGCGCGATCTGCCACGAGGAAGTCTCCGACAGCAGCCGCACGCCGGGCTGCACCGGCAGCCGCAGCCCGTGTTCGGACAGCAGACGTCCGGCGTAGGCGTGGTAGGTGAGCACGGTCGGCTCCCCCGCGAGCACGGTGGCGCGCAGGCCGCCACCGGGGTCGAGCCGGTCCAGCAGCCCGGATCCGGCCAGCCGCCGCAGCCGGGCGCGGACGCGTTCGCCGAGCTGGCGCGCGGCCTTGCGGGTGAAGGTCAGGCCCAGCACCCGTTCCGGTGTCACGATTCCGTTGGCGACCAGCCAGACGACGCGGGCGGCCATGGTCTCGGTCTTGCCCGCGCCCGCCCCGGCGACGACGAGGGAGGGTTCGACCGGCGCGGCGATCACGGTGGCCTGCTCCGGGGTGGGGCGGTGCAGGCCGAGCGCGTCGGCGATCTCGGCGGGTTCGACCGGGTTCGCGATGAGCAGCGGGCTCACGGGCCGGTCACCTGCCTGCCCTCCGGGCGCAGCGGGCAGCAGCCGCGGGCCGGGCAGCGGTCGCAGTCGGGATTTTCGTTCGCCTGGTAGTCCGGCCCGACCGCGGCGGCCGCCGCGTCCCGCACCAGGTTCAGCCACTGCTTGCCGCCCTCTTCGTCGAGCGGCGCCTGATCCCGTTGTGTGGCCCCGGTTTTGTTGTTGGACTTCGCGACGTACACCAGCCGCGCGCCGCCGGGGACGTTCTTGCCCTCGAGCGCGCCGAGCAGCACGGCCAGCTGGTAGGCGGCCAGCTGTGGGTGTGCCTCGGCGTCGGCGCCGGACACCGGGACCTTGCCGGTCTTGATGTCGACGACGACCGGGCGGCCGTCCTTGTCCAGTTCGACGCGGTCGACGCGGCCGCGGAGCAGGACGCGGACCTCGTCATCGCCCATCGGCAGCTCGACCTCGATGTCCTGTTCGACACCGGCCTCGATCAGCTCGCGGCGGCTTTGTTCCAGCCAGGACACGAAGTTGCGCAGCATCTGCTCGACGCGGGTGCGCTCGCGGCGGGAGAACCAGGGCGCGCCGGCGTCGACCCGTGCCCAGGCGTCGTCGAGCGCGGCGCGCAGCTGGTCCTCGGTGCTGCCGCCCGCGACGGCCTGCGCGAGACCGTGCACGAGTGTCCCGGTGACCGCGGCGAGCTGGGCCGGATCACTGCCGCCGTGCCGTTCGATGAGCCAGCGCAGCGGGCACTTGACCAGGATTTCCACTGTGGACGGTGAGACGCGCATCAGCTCGCCCGGCTTGTGCACCGGGTCCGTTGTGGACGGTTCGAGCAGGCCGTACCAGGTGTCCGGGTGCGCGCCGGGCACCCCGGCGTTGGCCAGCCTGGCGAGCTGGGCGGCCGCGCGCCGCCGCCGTTCCGGGTCGCTCTTGTCGTCGCAGACGACCTCCCGCAGCTCACCGACGAGCTCGGCGAGCACGAGGGAGCGCCCCGGCGGTTTCATGCGGGAGTCCAGTGCCCCGTCCTCGGCGCCGTTCTCCTCCAGGTCGTCGAGGAAGCGGGAGGGTTGTTCGTCCTCACCCGCGACCGCGGTGACCAGCAGAGTCCGCCGGGCGCGCCCGGCGGCGAGGTAGAACAGCCGCCGTTCCTCGGCGAGGATCGGGGCGGTAGCGGACACCATGTCGTCGTCCACTCCGGACAGCAGGTCCACGAGTTTTTCCACGCCCAGCACGGATCCGCGCAGACGCAGATCGGGCCAGGCGCCCTCCTGCACCCCGGCGACGGCGACAACCGTCCATTCGCGACCCGCGGCGGCGTGCGCGGTCAGCAGCGAGACGCCCTCGGCGGGGATCGCGGCGGGGGCGAGGGTGTCGCCGCCGATGTTCTGCGCGGCGAGGTAGTCGGCGAAGGCTGCGACACTCGCGCGCGGCAGCCTGTCGACATAACGACCGGCGGCGTCGAACAGCGCGACCACGGCGTCGAGGTCGCGGTCGGCCTGCGAGCCGAGCGAGCCACCGCGTTCGACCAGCCGCAGCAGCCGGTCCTCCTGGCCGCTGGCCTGCCACAGCTCCCACAGCACGTTCTCGACGCCTTCGCCGCGCCGCACGGCTTCGCGTGTGACGTGCAGCAGCTTGCCGACGCGGCGGATCGGCCCGGCCTCGGCGTCGGCGAGCCCGGCGAGAATGTCCCCGCCCCGCAACGCTTCCACGAGTAGCTCGTCGCTGGCGCGCTGACCGCCGCCGGCGAGTTCGAGCCGGCGCAGGCCGCGCCGGAGGCGGCGCAGGGCGAGCGGATCGGCGCCGCCGAGCGGGGAGGACAGCAGCATCTCGGCGAGGTCGGCGTCGAGCAGTTCCGGTTCGGCCGCCAGCCGGAGCACGGCCAGCAGCGGCCGGATGGCGGTCTGCTTGGCCAGCGGCAGTTCCTCGGTCGCCGAGCCGATCGGGACGCCCGCGGCGCGCAATGCCCGTTGCAGCACCAGGAAGGTCCGGGCGGGTGAGCGGACGAGTACCGCGATCTCCGACCACGGGACGCCGTCGACGAGGTGGGCGCGACGCAGCTGGTCGGCGATCCAGCTCGCCTCGGCGGCGGGGGTCGGCATCAGCCGGACGCGGACCTTGCCGCCACGCGCGTCCGGCGGGGAAACGATCTTGCGGTGCGGTGAGGCGCCGGGGAGCGTCGCGGCGAGTTTCGTGACGGCGGCGCGGATCGTGGGCGCGAGGCGGTGCGACGTGGTGAGCGTGACGGTGCGGTCGCCGTCGGGGTCGGCGTCGGCGAACAGCCGGGGATCGGCGCCGCGGAAGGAGAACACGGACTGGTCGGGGTCCCCCGCGACGACGAACTCCTCGGCCGCGTGGCCGATCGCGCGGATCAGCTGGGTCTGCAGCGGGTCGAGGTGGTGGGCGTCGTCGACGAACAGGTGCCGCACGCGGGCCTGTTCCCGCGCGCGCAGTTCCTCGTCGTCCTCCAGTGCCAGCAGCGCCGAGGTGACCAGCTCGGCGGCGTCCAGCGCGGGCGCGCTCGCGCGGCCGAGCGCGTTGCCGCCGGAGCCGGAGAGCATCGTGACTTCCTCGTACTGCGCCCAGAACGTGCCCGCGGCCACCCATTCCTCGCGGTCGCGGCGGCGGCCCAGCTCGACGAGGTCCTCCGGGCCGAGTCCGCGTTCGGCCGCGCGGGACAGCAGGTCGCGCAGTTCCTCGGCGAAGCCGGGGACGAGCAGCGCGGGCCGCAGCTGCTCGGGCCAGCCGGGCGCGCCCGCCTCCAGGTCACCGGCGAGCAGTTCGCGGACGACGACGTCCTGTTCGGCGCCGGCGAGCAGGCGCGGTGCGGGCAGTTCCTCGGCGGCGGCCTCCATGCGCAGCAACGCGTAGGCGTACGAATGGACCGTTCGCACCAGGGGTTCGCGGACGGTACGGGGCAGCAGCGAGTGCTGCTCGGGGTCCGACGTCAGGCGCCGGGTGATGTCGGCCCGCAGCGCCTCGGCGGCCCTGCGGGAGGTGGTGAGCAGCAGCACGCTCTCCGGGTCGGCGCCGTCGGCGATGCGGCGGGCGGCGGCGGAGGCGAGCAGCGCGGTCTTCCCGGTGCCGGGGCCGCCGAGCACACGCAGGAAGCCCTGGGGCGCGGACAGCACGCGCCGGGCGCCGGAATCCCAGGTGAACGTGGGCGTGCCGGGGGCCGGCGTGCGCACCAGCCGCGCGCTCGCCTGACCCGTTCTCCGCGCGTTCACATCTGGCATGGAATCACGCGACGCGGCCGTGCCCCCGCACCGGCTCGCCGAACTGTCGTACCCATGCGGCAAAGTGCGGGGTATGGACGACGAACTGCACGAACGGGTGCGGTCGGTGATCGCCGACGTACCGGCGGGCACGGTCGCCACCTACGGCGACATCGCGGCGCTGTCCGGCGCGCCCTCCCCCCGGCTGATCGGGCGGATCCTCGCCGAGGACGGCCACGACCTGCCGTGGCACCGCGTGCTGCGCGCGAACGGGACTCCGGCGCCGCATCTGCTGCACGAACAGCTGGAGCGGTTGCGCGCCGAAGGTGTCCTGGCCGACGACCAGCGCGTGGACCTGCGGAAATACCGGTGGCGTCCGGAAGGCGCCGAAGATCACGAACCGGAGGGGCTTTTCTGAACGGTTCTTTAGGTTAGGCTGCCCTAATGAGTACGCAGGCTGACCGCAAGGCGCTGACCTACCATCACGCGCGCGTGACGGGGGTCCGGCGGATCACCCCGCACATGACCCGGGTGACGTTCTCGGCGTCGTCGTTCGGCGAGGTGCCCGCCGGGCCGCCGGATCAGTACGTGAAGGTGTTCTTCCCGCTCGAAGGCCAGGAAGAGCCGCGGCTCCCGCCGCCGGTACTGGGTGACGAGGTGTTGTCGTGGTATCGCACGTACCTGGCGATGCCCGACGACACGCGCCCGCCGATGCGGACCTACACGGTGCGCGCGCACCGGCCGGCGGAGTGCGAGATCGACGTCGACTTCGTGCTGCACGGCGACAACGGGCCCGCCTCGGCGTGGGCGGGGCGCGTGGCGCCCGGCGATCGCGTCGCCTTCACCGGGCCGCACGGGCTGTACAAGGTCCCCGACGACACCGACTGGCAGCTGCTCGTCGGCGACGAGACGGCGTTGCCCGCGATCGGCGCGATCCTGGAGGATCTGCCGCCGTCCACGCGGGCGTCGGTGTACGTCGAGATCGGCGAGTCTTCGGAGCGGCAGACGTTCGAGACCCAGGGTTCGGTCGAGTTGCACTGGATCCTGCGCGGTGCGCGGCCGCACGGCGACGCGCTGCTGGACGCCGTCCGCACGGCGGAGCTGCCCGGCGGCGCGCCGTACGCGTGGGTGTCGGGCGAGGCGGGCGTGGTGAAGCTCGTCCGCCGTCATCTGGTCCGGGAACGCGGCGTGGACAAGCGCGCGATCTGCTTCACCGGCTACTGGCGCCAGGGCGTCAGCGAAGAGGCCGCGAGCCGCGAAAGCGTGCGGCAGATCGAGTCCGGCCAGCTCCCCACCGACGACGACTGACGCCATCTTTTCTTCCGACGTGCTCTGAAGGCCACCTTGAGAGACTTGAACGCCCTCAAGGTGGCCTTCGGAGCATTCCTTCAGCGGTCCGTGAATGCCACATTGAGGGACTCAGAGTCCCTCAATGTGGCATTCACGGACCACCCCTGACCTGCGGAAAACGAGCAAGGCATGATCCGCCGGCTCAGGAAGGTGCCGAAGGACGCCTTCGGTGCATCCAGCGCACTGAAAGCGCCCTTCAGCACGCCCAGCGCACTGATGGCGTCCTTCAGCACACGCCGCCGCACTTCAGCACACGCCGCCGCGCCGGAAAAAGAGCAAGGGACCTTTGCTATCGCCCGGCGCCGGACAGCTCGGTGACCAGCAGTTTCACCAGTGCGCCGAGCCGCTGCCGTTCCGGCTGCCGGGTCGGCACCCCCGCGGCCTCCAGCGGCGCCGCGGTGACCGGGCCGACGCACGCGCACAGTGGCGAGCCGCTCCGCAGCGTGGCGACCAGCTCGTCGTAGCGGCCGTGTTCCCTGGCGAGCGTCAGCAGATTCCCCGCCGCAGGCGCGCTGGTGAACGCCAGCGCGCGCAGCTGCCCGGACAGCACCGCGTCGATCAGCTCCAGCACCGGCCCCGGCGCGGCCGAATGCCACCGGTAGGGCTGTACCGCGACGACGTCCGCGCCCGCGGCGGTCAGCGGGCCGGTGAATTCGGGCAGCGGGGTCCCGTGCAGCTGGACGACGACCCGAGCGCCCGCCACCCCGGCCTCGGTCAGCGCCCCGAAGAGTTCCGCGTTGCTTTCGCTCGCCGCCGAGAACGTCTCGCGCAGGCCCGCGCCGCGTAGCGCGCCGACGGCTTTCGGCCCGCGCGCGAAGATCCGGGACGCACCGAGCGCGTCGAGCAGCGGCTGCCGCAGTCCCCAGCCGTCGGCCGCGTCGAGCCAGCCGCGGAACCCGGCGCCGGTGGTGACCGCGGTGAAGCCGACCGACGAGGACAGCACCGCCTCGGTGCCGGCCCGCAGTTCGGGGTCGGCGTCGAGCGGGACGATGGTGATCG
Organism: Amycolatopsis samaneae; assembly: GCF_039541975.1. NCBI lineage: Bacteria > Bacillati > Actinomycetota > Actinomycetes > Pseudonocardiales > Pseudonocardiaceae > Amycolatopsis > Amycolatopsis samaneae. The sequence continues at coordinate 130,535 of NZ_BAABHG010000016.1, read as the reverse complement.
TCGGCGCGTGCCGGACCTCGGCGCCGTACCGGGCCAGCGCCGCGATGAACTCGCCCGCCCGGCGTTCGGCGGTGACGCCGATGGCGACCCCGGTGAGTTCACCCATAGCTCGCGCTCATCTCCTCGATCGCCTGGGCCACCTGCGCGCGCAGGTCCGCCGGGGCCAGCACCTCGAGATGCGGGCCGAACCGCAGCAGTTCCCCGATCGCGGGCTCGCCCGGCTCGACCGGCAGCTCCATCGTCAGCCAGCCGTGCTCGTCGGGCCCGGCCCCGCTCTCACGCGCGGCGGCGAGCGCGCGAGCGCCGACCGACCCCGCGTAGAACGGTACGAGAGCCTGCGCGCGCGGCGACAGGCGCACCCTCGCGACCCGGGGATACATCCGCCGCTCGAACTGCTCGGACCACTCCCGCCAGTACTCGGCGAGATCGAAGTCCGCCGGCCGCTCGAACCGCTCGCCGAGGTCGTCGAGCTCCAGCACCCGCGAAATCCGGTACGTGCGGTCCGTGCCCTCGCAGCGCCCGGCGAGGTACCAGTTGCCTGCCTTGAGAATCAGCCCCAGCGGCTCGACGACCCGTTCGACGACGCGTTGTCCCCACCGTTCGTAGCGGATCCGGATCCGGCGGCTGCCCCACACCGCGTCGGCGACCGCCGAGAGCACCGGCAGGCTCTCGATTCCGCGATGCCAGCCGGGAACGTCGAGGTAGAAGCGCTCGGCGACGCGTCCGGCTCGGCTGCGCAGCTCCTGTGGGAGCGCGGCGTACAGCTTCAGCTGCGCGGCGGCGAGGACGGTGCCGAGGCCGAGTTCGGCCGCGGCGACCGGGAGCCCGGCCAGCGACAGCGACTGCGCCTCCTCCTCGGTCATCCCGGTCAGTCGGGTGCGGTAGCCGTCGACGAGCTGATACCCGCCAGTGCGGCCGCGATCGGCGTACACCGGGACGCCGGACGCCGACAGCGCCTCGATGTCGCGGTACACCGTCCGGACCGAGACCTCCAGCTCGGCGGCCAGTTCGTCGGCGGTCATCCGGCCGCGGTTCTGCAGCAGGAGGAGGACCGACAGCAGTCTGCTCGCACGCATGATTTCAGTATCGCCGAAAAACCTGACACAAGCTGACAGGTATGGACGGCAGAATGGTCCGCAACGACGAACGAAGGAGACTGGATGGCCGAGAACAGCTTCACCATGAACAACTGGGACGAGCGGATCGTCAGCGGCGGCGAGGGCGAGCCGCGGGTGGCCCACGCCCACGCCACGTTGACCTACTCCGGGGTCATCGAGGGCGAGGCGACCTGTGACTACCTGCTGTTCTACCCGGGCGAGGGCTACGACGGCGGCGGGACCACGTCACCGGGGTACGACCGGATCGAGGGTTCCGTCGATGGTCGCAAGGGAACGTTCGTGCTGCGGCACGAGTTCACCTTCGACCTCGAAGGACTGTCCTCGACGTTCACCGTCGTGCCGGGCTCGGGTACCGGCGAGTTGGCCGGGTTGACCGGAAGCGGCACGATCAAGGGGACACCGGGTGTGCTGACGGTGGCCTACACGTTCGAGTACACAGTGGACTAGAAGGGCGGTCTCGCGGTGAATGTCGACCGGGTTCAGGTGCTGGCGCACCGGATCGCCGCGCACGGACTGCACCGGGCCGGGGCCGACGCCGCCGAACTGGCGGTGTTCGACCTCGGCCTGCAGGACAGCATGCGGGACACCGCCCTGCTCGGGCTGGTCGCGCGGCTCGGCGGGGAGGTGACCCCGGAGTCCCTTGTGGACGATGACCGGCTGGCGCTGGCCTGGTCGCACCGGGGCGCGCCGCACTTCCACCGGCGTGCCGGTCTCGCCGAGCTGACCGCGTCGCTGGTACCGCTCGACGAGGCCGACGCGCTGGCCCGGATAATGTGGCAGCGCAAGCAGGTGCGGGAGGCCGGGCTGGACGCGCTGGAGGTGCTGTTCACCACGGCCCGCGCGATCCGGAAGGTCGTCAAGGGGCCGATGACCAAGGGCGCGGTGAGCACCGCGATCACCAAAATCCTGCCACCCGCCTTCTCGCGCTGGTGCCGGGGCTGCGACGCGACGCACGTCCACGAGCAGCTCATGCGGGTGGCCACGCCGCACGCCGGTGTCCGGCTGGAGGCGGGCGAAAGCCCCGCCACGCTCGCGCCGCTGGAGGATCGCGGCCCGATCCGGACGAAGCCGGACGTCGCCGCGGCCACCCGCGTCGTGGAGCGCTACCTGCGGATCAACGGCCCGGCCGCCCCCGGCGACGCGGCCGGTTACGTCGGCACCACCCGGTCGGCGCTGGACCGGATGTGGCCCGAGGGCCTGGCGGAGGTCGACGTCGACGGCAGGCGGACCTTCCTGCCCGCCGATCTGCTGCCCGCGCTGGAAAACCCGCCGGAGCCGGACCTCGTGCGGCTGCTGCCGCCGCTGGATCCGTTCGTCCAGGCACGGGACAAGGCGGTGCTGGTACCGGATCCGGCGCGGCAGAAGGAGGTCTGGCGGATGCTGGGGAACCCGGGTGTCCTGCTCGCGTGCGGCGAGATCGCCGGGATCTGGCGGACGAAGTCGGCGGGCAAACGGCTCGCCTTCGCGATCACCGCCTTCGACCCGCTCCGCCCCGCCGACCGCGACGCCGCCGAGGCCGAAGCCACCCGAGTCGCCACCGCCCGGGGCTTCACCGCCCCCACCGTCACCTGGCTCCCCTGACCCCGGAACGCCTCGATATCCCCCTAGCGCACCCCCCACCCGCCCTGGGGGCCAGCCCTGCACCAGCGTACCGCCGGGGTACGACGAAATCCCCGATCAGGGCGGTCTCGGGGCCGAGTTGTCCACATCGCGGTGCACCTGTGGACAACTGGCGTGGAGCACTCGCCGACGTGCTGTGAAGGACCCCTTCACGGCGCTCAGTGCCGGTAAGGAGTCCTTCACGGCACGGGAGGCGCCGGGCCGGAGAACCGAGGGACGCCCTGGGTGCGTCGAACGCACCGAGGGACGCCCCCGTCGCATCGAACGCACCAAGGGCGTCCCTCGGCACAGCGCGCACCCCAGCACCCCAGCACCCCAGCACCCCAGCACCCCAGCACCCCAGCACCCCAGCACCCCAGCACCGAATTCTCACACGTCCACCGCGAGCCGATACCCCCGCTTGACCACCGTCTGGACCACCCTCCCACCGCCCAGCGCACTCCGCAGCCGCCCGATCGCCGTCTCGACCGCGTGCTCCTCACCGCCGCCGGGCAGCGCCGAAGTCAGCTCCCGGCGCGAAATCACGCGGCCCGGCGACACGGCCAAGGCACGGAGCAGCGCCATCGGCGCGGGCGCGACGTCGCACCACTCACCGTCCACAATGGCCGCTTGGCCGCGCAGTTCGATGCAGCGCCCACCGGCACGCAGCCGGGGCGAACGCGCCACCAGCGCTTCCGCCACCGTCCTGGCCAACGCCCCGATCCGCGCCCGGTGCGGCTGAACGGTCGGAATCCCGACCGCTGCCAGCGGCCCGGCGGTGATCGGGCCGACACACGCCACGACGACCCGCTTCTCCAACGCTTCCACCAGTCCCGGCAACCGCCCGGTCCGCCTCGCCACGGCCAGCATGCTCGCCGCCGCCGGCGCGCTGGTGAACGGCAGCGCGTGCACCGAGCCGTCGAGTACCGCGTCGATGAGCCGGTCGAGCGGGCCGTGGTCGGCGGGGCCGACCCAGCGGTACACCGGGACCTCGACCACCTCGGCGCCCGCGTCCCGCAGAGTGTCCACAAAGTACGGAAGCGGTTCGCCGTGCAGCTGCACCGCGATCCGCCGACCCTCCACTCCGGACTCCAGCAGATGCTGCAACAGTTCCGCGTTGCTCTCCGACGCGGGCGAATAGTCCTCGGAAAGCCCGGCCGCCCGGATCGCCCCCTTCGCCTTCGGCCCGCGTGCCAGCATCGACGCACCGGCGAGCCGGTCGAGCAGGGCGTCACCGAGACCCCAGCCCTCGGCGGCCTCGACCCAGCCGCGGAAGCCGATCCCGGTGGTAGCGACCACGACGTCAAGCCGCTCGCCGAGCAGCCGGGTGGTGGCCTCGTGCAGCTCGGAGTCGTCGGCGAGCGGGACGATCCGGATCGCCGGGCCGTACCGCACGCTCGCCCCCTTGCGCACCAGCAGCGCGCCGAGCTCGTCAGCCCGGCGCGCCGCGGTGATACCGATGACGAAACCCGCCAACGGGAGGACATCGGTCACGGTGACTCCACTTCGACCACACCCCCACGCACCCGGACCCCGTACACCGGCACCGAAACGCCTTCCGCGTCGAGGCATTCCCCGGTCCGCAGATCGAACCGTTCCTTGTAGACCGGCGACGCGACCACCGGCACACCACCCGAATCGCCGACGATCCCGCGCGCCAGCACCGCCGCGCCACTACAAGGGTCCACATTGGACAGAGCGTGGAACCGGTCGCCGGACAGCCGGAAGACCGCCACCTGGACGCCACCGTCGAACAACGCCGCGACACCCGAGTTCTCCGGCACCGCACCGGCCGCGCACACCGCGGTCCAGGTCCGCCGATCCATCGACACCGTCATGATCGCACCTCCGGCACTCCCAGCATGACCGGCACGTTCTGCCCGCGCTCGGCCCGGAACGAGATCGTCGGATCCGGGGTGCCCGGCGCGTTGACGAACGAGCTGAACCGCGCCAGTTTCTCCGGATCCTCCAGCACCCCGCGCCATTCGTCGGCGTAGTTGTCCACGTGCTTCGCCATCGCCGCGTCCAGGTCCTCGCAGATCCCGAGGCTGTCGTCGACGATCACCGCCCGCAGGTGATCGAGGCCGCCGTCCATCTCCTCGATCCACGGCGCCGTGCGCTGGAGGCGATCGGCCGTGCGCACGTAGAACATCAGGAACCGGTCGATCGTCCTGACCAGCGTCTCGGTGTCCACATCGGACACCAGGAGGTCGGCGTGGCGGGGAGTGAGCCCGCCGTTGCCACCGACATAGAGGTTCCAGCCGCTTTCGGTCGCGATGACGCCGAAGTCCTTGCTCCGCGCCTCCGCGCATTCCCTGGCACAGCCGGACACCGCCGACTTGATCTTGTGGGGCGACCGCAGGCCCCGGTAGCGAAGCTCCAGTTCGATCGCCAGTCCGACGCTGTCCTGCACGCCGTAGCGGCACCACGTCGAACCGACGCACGACTTCACCGTCCGCAACGCCTTCCCGTAGGCGTGGCCGGATTCGAACCCGGCGTCGACCAGGCGGCGCCAGATGTCCGGCAGCTGGTCCACGGTCGCGCCGAACAGGTCGATCCGCTGGCCGCCGGTGATCTTGGTGTACAGCCCGAAGTCACGGGCCACCTCGGCGATCACCAGCAGCTTCTCCGGGGTGATCTCGCCGCCGGGGATGCGCGGCACCACCGAATAGGTCCCGTTGCGCTGCATGTTCGCCAGGAACCTGTCGTTGGTGTCCTGCAACGTCGCCTGCTCGCCGCCGAGGATGTGCCCGTTGCCGAGGGTGGCGAGGATCGACGCGACGGCGGGCTTGCAGACCGCGCACCCGCTTCCCGTGCCGTAGCGGTCGATCACCTCGCTGAACGTGCTGATGCGCGTCGCGCGGATGATCTGGAACAGCTCGGCGCGTGACTGTCCAAAGTGCTCACACAGCGCCTTCGACTGCTCGACACCGCACGCGGTCAGCAGCTTCCCGAGCAGGGGAACGCAGGAGCCACAGGAGGTTCCGGCCCGCGTGCAGGCCTTGAGTTTCGCCACCGAATCGCAGCCCTGCTCGTGGACGGCGCCGACCAGGTCCGCTTTGGACACCGCGTTGCACGAGCAGATCTGCGCCGCGTCCGGCAACGCGTCGATCCCGACCGCGGCCCCGCCGCCCGCCGGGGCGAGCAGCGCACCCGGCTCCGCGGGCAGCGGACGCCCGACCAGCGCGCGCAGGGTGTTGTACTCGGCGGCGTCGCCGACCAGGACCCCGCCGAGCAGGGTCTTCCCGTCGTCGGAGACCACGAGCTTCTTGTACGTCCCGGCGACGGCGTCGTTGACGGCGACTTCGAGCGCGCCTTCGGTCTTCGCGTGCGCGTCACCGAAGCTCGCGACATCGACACCCATGAGCTTGAGCTTCGTCGACGTGTCCGGCTCCGGGAACGTGCCCGCGCCCCCAGTCAGCCGCGAGGCGACGATCTCCGCCATCGCGTATCCCGGCGCGACGATCCCGTACACCCTGCCCTCGACCGCCGCGCACTCACCGATCGCGTACACCGCCGGATCACTCGTCCGGCAGCCGTCGTCGACCAGGATCCCGCCACGCTCTCCCACTTCCAGGCCGCTGGACCGCGCGAGGTCGTCACGCGGCCGGACACCGGCGGAGAACACGACCAGGTCGACGTCGAGTTCGGTACCGTTGCCCAGTTTGGCCAGCAGCCGGTCGCCGTCCGCCTCGATGGCGTCAGTGGACGTTCCAGTATGGACGGTCACGTCCAGTTCGGTGATCAGCCGCCGCAGCAGCGAACCGCCGCCGTCGTCGACCTGCAACGGCATCAGCCTGGGCGCCATCTCGACCACGTGCGGCGACATGCCCATGTCCCGCAACGCCTTCGCCGCCTCCAGCCCGAGGAGACCACCGCCGATCACGACGGCGGCACGACGCCCGCGTCCCGGCTTCGCAGCGGCGGCGCGGATCGCGTCGAGATCCTCGATCGTCCGGTATACGAAACAACCGGGGAGGTCACGTCCCGGGACCGGGGGCACGAACGGGCGCGAGCCGGTCGCGAGCACCAGGGCGTCATAGGAAACCTCGAACCCGGACTCGGTCACCACGGTCCGTTGTGCACGGTCCACCGAGGACACCGCGTCGCCGAGCCGGAGCTCGACGTTCGCGTCGCCCGCGTAGTCCGCGCCCGGCAGCGCCAGCGCGGCCGGGTCCCAACACTCCACATAGGACGTCAGCCCCACCCGGTCGTAGGCAGGCCGGTTTTCCTCCGCCAGTACCACGATCCGCCACGCGCCGTCCGGGTCCTCGGCGCGCACCGCTTCCACGAGGCGGTGCGCCACCATCCCGTGCCCGGCGACTACCAGTGTCCGCATCAGACCTCCGCTCCGGCCAGCGCCAGGCCATTGCTCTTGACACTCTCGGGCCGCGTCGCGGGTTTGCGCAGGTATACCGCCCAGGTTACCGCGAAGCAGATCCCGTAGAAGACGAGGAAGCCGACGAAGGCGGGCACGCCGCTCTTCGCGTCGGCGAAGGACTGGCGGAACGCGAGGTTGATGAACAGCCCGCCCAGCGCGCCGATCGCCCCGGCCAGCCCGATCAGCGCGCCGGACAACCGGCGCGAACGGCGCAGCTCGGCCGCCCGCTCGGCACCGGCGTCGATCGCCAGGTGGGCCTTGGCGCGGAAGATCGCCGGGATCATCTTGTACGTCGAGCCGTTGCCGACGCCGGTGAGGACGAAAAGGACGATGAACGCGACGGTGAACAGCACCAGCGACTTCGCCGAGGACGCGAGGATCAGCACCACGGTCGCCAGGGCCATCCCGCCGAAGGTGAAGAAGGTGATCCGGCCGCCACCGACGCGGTCCGCGAGCCAGCCCCCGGCCGGACGGGACAGCGAACCGAGCAGCGGGCCGAGGAACGTCACCGCGGCCGCCTGCAACGGGGTGCGGCCGAACTGGTTCTGCAGCACCAGGCCGAAGGCGAAGCTGTAGCCGATGAACGAGCCGAACGTGCCGATGTACAAAAAGGACATCACCCAGGTGTGCGCGTCCTTGACGACCTCGCGCATCGCGCCCTTGTCACCACGCACGTTCGCGATGTTGTCCATGAACAGCGCCGCGCACACGGCCGCGAGGACGATCAGCGGGATGTAGACGTAGAGCACGATGCGCGGGGCGGTCGCGCCCGCGGTGCCGATCACCAGCAGGCCGACGAGCTGGATCGCCGCCACGCCGAGGTTTCCGCCGCCCGCGTTGAGGCCGAGTGCCCAGCCCTTGCGCCGCTCCGGGAAGAACGTGTTGATGTTCGTCATCGAGGACGCGAAGTTCCCGCCGCCGACACCGCCGAGCGCCGCGACGAGCAGGAACGTCCCGAGCGAGGTGCCGGGGTGCAGCACGATCGCGGCGAGCACGGTCGGGATCAGCAGCAGACCCGCGCTGATGATCGTCCAGTTGCGACCGCCGAAGCGCGCCACCGCCCAGGTGTAGGGCAGGCGCATCAGCCCGCCGACGAGCGTCGGCGTCGAGACGAGCAGGAACTTGTCGGCCGCGGAGAACCCGTAGTCCTTGCCCATGAACAGGACGATGACCGACCACAGTGTCCAGACCGAGAAACCGATGTGCTCGGCGAGGATCGAGAACCACAGGTTCCGGTTGGCGATCTTCTTACCGGTGTCTTCCCAGAAGCGCTCGTCCTCGGGCTCCCAGTGCTCGATCCAGCGAGTCCCCCGCTGGGTGACGCCTGTGCTCATGGTGCCTCCTGAAGATGGGTTACGGGGGTTCACTGCGCGGCCAGCCACTCCGCGATGCCGCCGACGGCGGCCGTGCAGCTGCCGCAGCCGGTGGTGGCTCTCGTCGCGCGGGCCAGCGCCGGGGTGTCGGCGGCTCCCGCCTTCCACGCCTCGACGAGCCGCCCCTTGGTGACGGCGTTGCAGCGGCAGATCACCGTGGACGCCGGGAGGTCCGCCGGGCTGGCGGCGGCCGTGCTGCCCGGGGGCAGCGACCGCCCGAGCAGCACGGCCAACCGGTCCTCGGGAAGCGGGATCCCGCGGTCGTGGAGCTGGGTGATCCGCGCGGCCGCGTCGGGCAGCCCCAGCAGGATCGCCCCGGTGACGCGGTTGCCCCGCGAGACGAGCTTGGCGTAGCGGCCACCCGTCGCGTCGCTGAAGGTGAGCACCTCGGCCTCGGCGTCGTCGGCGGTGATCTGGGTTTCGCCGAGCGCGGCGAGGTCGATGCCCTTGGCCTTGAGCCTGGTCACCGCCGAAGTGCCGCGATACCGCGCCGCGGCGTCGGTCCCGGTGAGGACGTCGGCGAGTACCGCGGCCTGGTCCCACGCGGGCTGCACGAGGCCGGGCGGGGCACCGGGATGACGGGCGCAGTCGCCGAGCGCGTGGATCCGGCCGTCGTTGGTGCGCAACAGATCGTCGACGAGGACACCCATGTCGACGTCGAGACCGGCCGCCTCGGCCAGCGCCGTCTCGGCCCGGACACCGGCCGCGACCACGACGAGGTCGGCGGGCACCAGGCTGCCGTCGTCGAGCTTCAGCCCGTCCCCTGGCAGATACCGCGCGGCGGTCGCGCCGAAGCGGAACGTGACGCCGAGTTCGGTGAGCTGCCGGGCCAGTACGTGCCCGGCGCCGCCGTCGAGCTGCCGCTCCATCACGTGTGGCATCGGATGCACGACGGTGACGACGTTGCCGCGTCCGGCGAGGCCACGGGCCGCCTCCAGGCCGAGCAACCCGCCGCCCAACACCGCGACCGGGGCACCGAACCGGGCGGCTTCGAGGATCCGGGAACAGTCGTCGAGGCTGCGGAACGCGACGACCCCGTCGCCTTCCAGCCCTTCCACCGGGGGAATCCACGGGTTGGCGCCGGTGGCCAGTACCAGTGCGTCGTAGTCCACAGTGGACTCGTCGGCCAGCTCGACACACCGTGCGGCGCGGTCGATCCGGCTGACCGCGGTACCGAGCCGAAGGTCCACATCGGCCTTCTCGGCCCAGCCGGGGTCGTGCAGCTGGACGCTTTCCGCGGTCATCCCGCCCGCGACGACGGCGGAGAGCAGGACCCGGTTGTACGCCGGATGCGGTTCGGCGCCGAGCACGGTCAGCCGTACCCGGTCCGCGCCGGGATCGCGGCGGCGGATCTCGTCGGCCAGCCGGGCGCCCGCCATGCCGTAGCCGACGATCACGACATCCCTTGGACTCATCACGCGGCACCTTCCAAACGGGACAGTGAAACGGCGCAGACCTTGAACTCCGGCATCCGGCTCACCGGGTCGAGCGCCGGGTTGGTGAGCAGGTTCGCCCGCCCCGCGCCGGGGAAGTGGAAGGGCAGGAAGACCAGATCCGGGCGCAGCGTGCCGACACAGCGCACCCGGGCGGTGGTCTCGCCGCGCCGCGAACGCACCAGCGCCAGGTCCCCCTCGGCGAGCCCGTGCCGCGTGGCGGTGTCGGGGTGGACCTCGACGAACACCTCCGGCACGACGTCGAGCAGCTCGGGGATCCGGCGGGTCTGCGCACCGGACTGGTAGTGCTGGAGCACCCGGCCGGTGGTGGCCTGCAAGGGAAACTCGGCGTCCGGCGATTCCGCCGGTCCACTGTGGTCGACCGGGACGAACCGCGCTCGCCCGTCCGGGTGCGCGAAACGGTCGAGGAACATACGCGGCGTCCCGGGGTGATCCTCGGCGGGCACCGGCCAGTGCAGTGCCTCCCCGGACCGCAGCCGCTCGTAGGTGACGCCGGAGTAGTCGGCGACGCCGCCCTTCGAAGCGGCCCGGAGTTCGGTGAACACGCTCGCCGCGTCGGCCGGGAACCGCTCGGCCGGCTGACCGAGCCTGCTCGCCAGCCCGGAGAGGACGTCGAGGTCGGTACGGACCCCCGCGGGCGCGTCGATCGCCTTGCGCCGCATCAGGATCCGGCCTTCGAGGTTGGTGAGCGTGCCGTCCTCTTCGGCCCACTGGGTGACCGGCAGCACCACGTCGGCCAGCGCCGCGGTCTCCGAGAGCACGAAGTCGGCGACCACCAGGAAGTCCACAGCGGACAGTCGATCTTGGACACCCGAGGAGCGTGGCGCGGAGACGACGACGTTGCTGCCGAACACGAGCAGCGCGCGCGGCCCGTCCTCGCGGCCCAGCGCGTCGAGCAGTTCGGTGGCCGAACGCCCCGGCCCCGGCAGGGATTCCGCCGGGACTCCCCAGACACCGGCGACGTGTTCGCGCGCGGCGGGATCGTCGATCCTGCGGTAGCCGGGCAGCTGGTCGGCCTTCTGTCCGTGCTCCCGGCCGCCCTGCCCGTTGCCCTGCCCGGTGAGACAGCCGAACCCGGAACCTTCGCGGCCCGGCAGGCCCAGCGCCAGCGCCAGGTTGATCCAGGCGCCGACAGTCGCGGTGCCGGTGGCGTGCTGTTCGGTGCCGCGCGCGGTGAGGACGTAGGCGTTGCGGGCCCCGGCCAGCAGCGCGGCGGCCGCCCGCTGGTCGGCGGCGGCCACCCCGGTGACCCGCTCGACGCGTTCGGGCCACCACGCGGCCGCGATCCGCCACACCTCGGCAAATCCGGCGGTCCGCTCGTCCACATAGGACTGGCGGAGGTGTCCGTCGGCGACGACGGCGTGCAGGATACCCAGCGCCAGCGCGAGGTCCGTGCCCGGCGCCGGGGCGAGGTGCAGCGCGGCCTGCTCGGCGGTCGCGGTGCGGCGGGGGTCGACCACGATCAGCTCGGCGCCGCGCAGGTGCTGGAGGAACGGCGGCATCGTCTCGGCCGGGTTGGCGCCGGCGAGCAGGACCACGTCGGCCCCGGCGAGATCGGTGACCGGGAACGGCAGCCCGCGGTCGGCGCCGAACGCGCGGAGCCCGGCGGCGGCCGCCGAGGACATGCAGAATCGTCCGTTGTAGTCGATTTGCGAGGTACCGAGCGCGACGCGGGCGAACTTCCCGAGCAGGTAGGCCTTTTCGTTCGTCAGCCCGCCGCCGCCGAACACCGCGACCGAGTCCGCGCCGTGCTCGGCGCGCAGGGCCGCGAGACGCCGCGCGACGAGATCGAGCGCGTCGTCCCAGCTCGCCGGGCGTAGTTCGCCGTCCACTCGCACCAGCGGCGTGGTGAGCCGCGACGGGTGCCGGAGCAGTTCCCCCGAGGTCCAGCCCTTCTGGCACAGGCCACCGCCGTTGACCGGGAACTCGCGCGGGGACACGCGGGTGGCGTCGAGCCGCATCCCGCACTGCAGCGCGCAGTACGGGCAGTGCGTGTCCACGGCGGTCACGACCGCGGTCCCCTGTGTCATAGGCCATCTCCTCGGCTTCGGATCGACTCGAAGCTAAGGAGCGCGTGTTACCTGGGACCTCCCGAATGTTTCAGGCGTTTGACATTGCTCCGCCGTTCGCGAGCCCATCCGGTGAGACGAGACGCTGATCGACGGCTATAAACGGGGTGTATAGCCGCGAGGTATACACCCCGTGTATTGTCCTGCGCATGTCGATCGCGAACACGTTGCTCGGCCTGCTGGAAAGCGGGCCGAAATACGGCTACGACCTCAAGAGGCTCTACGACGAGCGCTTCCAGCAAGATCGTCCGCTGCACTACGGACAGGTGTATTCGACGCTTTCGCGGCTGCTGCGCAACGGGCTCGTCGAGGAGAAGGGGATCGAGCCGGGCGACGGTCCGGATCGCAAGCGGTACGCCATCACCGATGCCGGCGTGACAAACGTCGCAGAGTGGCTCGGCACCCCGGAAAACCCCTCGCTTTACCTCCAGAACACCTTGTACACCAAGGTCGTTCTCGCCCTGCTCTCCAACCGCAGCGCCGCCGACGTGCTCGACACACAGCGCGCCGAGCACCTGCGCGCGATGCGGAAGCTCACCACACGCAAGGCCGAGGGCGATCTGGCCGACCAGCTCATCTGCGACCACGCCCTGTTCCACCTCGAGGCGGACCTGCGCTGGCTCGAACTCACCGCCGCCCGGCTGGACGAACTGGCGGAGCGGCTGAACCCGTGAACGACACGAGGAACCAAGGGAACTTCATGAACACGACCGAGGACATGCCGCTCCTCAGCGGCGTCGGCCTGCGCAAGGCGTTCGGCCCGACCCAGGCACTCGACGACGCCGGGATGGCTCTCCACGCCGGCGAGGTCGTCGCGGTGATGGGGCCGTCGGGCTCCGGGAAGTCGACCCTGTTGCACTGCCTGGCCGGGATCATCCAGCCGGACGAGGGCGAGGTCCGCTACGCCGGGCACGTGCTTTCCGCGCTGCCGGACCGGGAGCGCAGTGCCTTGCGCCGCACCGACTTCGGCTTCGTCTTCCAGTTCGGTCAGCTCGTCCCCGAGCTGACCTGCCTGGAGAACGTCGCGCTGCCGATGCGGCTCGACGGGCAGCGGCGGCGTCCCGCTGAGAAGCTCGCGCGGGAGTGGCTCGACCGGCTCGAAGTCGGCGACATCGCCGACAAGCGGCCCGGCGAGGTCTCCGGCGGCCAGGGCCAGCGGGCCGCCGTCGCGCGGGCGCTGGTGACCGAGCCGAAGGTGATCTTCGCGGACGAGCCGACCGGCGCGCTCGACTCGCTCAACGGCGAGCGCGTGATGCGGCTGCTCACCGCCGCGGCGCGGGAGACGGGCGCGGCCGTCCTGCTGGTCACGCACGAGGCGAGGGTGGCCGCCTACTCCGACCGCGAAATCGTGGTGCGGGACGGGAAATCGCGTCAGGTCGACCTGCCCGCCCCCGCGCTGTCCCGGAGCGCGCGGTGAACCGTCGCACCGGCCTCGCCGCCTGGGCGAGCGACCTGGCACTGGGCTTCCGGCTGTCCGTCGGGGGCGGCCGGACGTCCAGGACCGGGATCGCCCGGCTGGTCATGGGCACGATCGGCATCGGTGTCGCGGTCACCGTGCTGCTCTTCGCCGCCTCGGTCGACCACGCGGTCTCCGAACGCGGCGAGCGCAGGAACGCCGATATCGCCGTACAGATCCCGGCCCCTGGCGTGGCTCCCCTGACGCTGCGCGAGAGCGGAACCACCTTCCGCGGGGAGTACATCGCGATCAACTACGTCCACGCGAGCGGCCCGTCGTCCCCGGTGCCGCCCGGGCTCCCCCGGGTCCCGGCGCCCGGCGAACTGGTCGTGTCCCCGGCACTCGGCGAACTGCTGCGGTCCGACCAGGCCGAGCTGCTGCGCCCGCGGTTCGCCGGACAGGAGATCGGGACCATCGGCCAGGCCGGGCTCCTCGAACCCGGCACCCTGAGCGCGTATGTCGGCGCCGACGATTCCCTGCAGGGCAGGAAGATCTACTCCTTCGGCTATCCCAGCAACTCGGGCGGCCTCAACCCCGGCCTGCTCGCCCTGCTGCTGATCGGCATCGTCTCCCTGCTGGCGCCGGTGTTCGTGTTCGTGGCGACCTCCGCGCGCATCGCGGGCGCGGAACGGGACCGGCGGCTCGCCGCGCTCCGGCTGGTGGGTTCGGACCTACGGCAGGTACGCCGGATCGCCGCGGCCGAGTCGCTGGTGACCGCCGTGACCGGGCTCGTACTCGGCTCCGCCGCGTTCCTGCTGCTACGGCAGCTGGCGCCGTCGGTGCGGCTCCAGAACCTCGGCGTGTTCGTCAGCGACGTCACGCCGCCGTGGCCGCTGGTGGTCGTGATCGTGCTGGCGGTGCCCGCGCTGTCCGTGCTGAGCGCGCTGTTCGCGTTGCGCGGCACGGCGATCGAACCGCTCGGCGTCGTCCGGCGGGCGAAGCCGGTCCGGCGGCGGCTGTGGTGGCGGCTGCTCCCGATCGCCGTCGGCGTCGCGGTGCTGTTGTCCATGTCGCTGCGCGACGGCTCGCGGCAGTCCACGACCGCGGTCGTGGCCGGGGTGGCCTGCCTGCTCGTCGGACTGCCCGTGCTGCTGCCGTGGCTGCTGGAGCGGACGGTGTCGCGGATCCACGGCGGACGGCCGGCGTTCCAGCTGGCGATGCGGCGCCTGCAACTCGACAGCGGGACACCGGCGCGGGTGGTCGCGGGCCTCGCGGTGGTGCTGGCCGGGGCGATCGCGATGCAGTCGCTGCTCGCCGGGCAGGGCAAGGCCTTCGATCCCGGCCCGGCGCCGCACCGGAACGAAGCCCAGCTGTCGGTGAACATCGACGCGTCCGCCAGGACCGCGGCGACCGCGGCGTTGGCGAAGGTGCCGGGTGTCGGCGCGCTGTACGGGGTACAGCCGGTCGAGCTGCGGGGCGCGGACCCGAACAAGACCGTCCGGGCGGAGGTCGCCGACTGCGCGACCTGGCAGGCGCTCGCCGGGCTCCAGGACTGCCGCGACGGGGCCGCCTACGTACGCGGGGAATCGGCCCCGTATGTCCATTCCGGACAGTCCTATGTGGTCAGCCACTTCGACGCGGGAGAACGGGTGCTCGGCACGTGGACGGCACCGGAGTTCATCCCGGCCACCACGCGGGGGGCGGGCACCGCACGGCGCGCCGGGGTCATGCTCACGCCGGGCGCGCTGCCCGGGATCGACCTGAGCCGGGTTCAGGTGAGCGGCACGGTCCAGGTGACCCCGACCGGCCCGGACTTCCCGGAGCACGTCCGGAACGCGATCGCGCCGTTCGCCTGGCACGCCTCGTTGTTCCTGCCGGACCTGGTCCAGCTCTCCAGCGTCCAGAAGTCGTACCTGGCGATCCGGGCCGGGCTGCTCGCCGGCTCGGTGTTCACCCTGCTGCTGGCCGGGGTCAGCCTGCTCGTGCTCGGTCTCGAACAGCTGCGGGAACGGCGGCGCACCATCGCGATGCTCGCCGCGACCGGGGTCCCGGTGCGGGTGCTGGCCCGGTCGATGGTGTGGCAGAACGGGATCCCGCTGGCGCTCGGGATCGTCGCCGCGGTGGTCACCGGGATCGCGCTCTCCGCGCTCGGCGCCCGGCTCACCGGTGCGTACTTCGCCGTCGACTGGCTCGCGGTCGGGATACTCAGCGCCGCCACGGCCGCGCTGGTGCTGCTGGTGACCGCCGTGACGCTCCCGTCGCTGCGCGGCGCGTCCCGGCTGTCCGCCATGCGCACCGAATGACCCGACCCTCCAGGTACGCGAACCGACTCCCCGGGTACGCGAACCGACCGTCCGCGAACGTCAGAGCACCTCGCTGACTTCGCGGGCGGCGGCTCGCAGGCCGTCCAGGGCGGCGCGGGTGGCCCGCGGGTTCAGCGCGTTGGCGGCGAGGCGGAACAGCACCGCGCGCAACAGCAGCTGCGGCCACTCCGGGAGGTGGGCCCAGCGGTCGAGCAGCGCCATGCTCGCGCCGCCCCAGGCCAGCGCGTCGACGGCGGCGATCGCCGCGCCCCACTCACCGGGCCGGTAGTAGGGCACGAAGTCGACGATCCCGGGCGCGGCGTCGCCGTCGAACAGCAGCCCGGCGAGGAGTTCGCCGTGCGCCACCTGATCCGGGAGCGTGATCGGGCGGCGGGCGGCGGCGAGCACCTCGAACCAGCGGCCACCCTTGGTCTCGTCGAGGGGAAGCTCCAGCTCACCCCAGGCGATCCGGTCGGCGACGGCGTCGAGATCCTTGCGCCGGGCGAGAAAATCCGGGCGGGGCAGATCGACGGTGGCCCGGTGCAGCTTGACCGCGGCGAGCACGACCTCGTCGTAGCGGTCGAGTTCCGGCGCCCCCGTCACGAACCGCGCCGCCGACCAGCCGCCGACGATGATCCGCCCGTCGGTGGACCGGACGGGCCGGGCCACGCGCAACCCGGGCTCGTCGACGTGGTCGAGCGCGCGGGCCGTCCAGAGGGTGGCGGCCTTGTCGACCACCGGCTTGAGCACGATGTCACCGCACCGCCAGGCCGCCGAATCCGGCAGCGGCTCAAGCTCGCCCGTGGCGCGGCCGAACGCCGCGCGGACGAGACCGGGGGGACATTCGATGGTGGACCGCACGGGCGGTGAGAGTACCCGCCGGTACCTGCCACGATCGAGAAGACGCGCTGGTCACGGCGCGAAATCCGGCACGGCGAGAGCAAGGGACCTTTGCTGTCGTTTCCCGCCGCGGCCGGATGCCGTCAAGCCGCTCGCCGACCTGGGGGTGGCGGTCCGTGGGGGCCTCCTTGAGGGAGCTGGAGTCCCTCAAGGAGGCCCGCACGGACCGTCCCGACCTGCGAAAAGAGAGCAAGGGACCTTTACTACCGTTCTATGCGCGCGCATACAACGGTAGTAAAGGTCCCTTGCTCCCGCCGAACGTGAGCAAAGGTCCCTTGCTCCCGTTCCGGCCGTGATTCATGCGCCCCAATGTGGCGTTCGGTGCGCTGGACGCACCGAACGCCACATTCGCTGCGTTGGACGCACCCAATGCCACATTGGGGCGCTTCGACCCCGCGACTCAGTACGTCGGCAGGCTCGGGTCGATCTGACGGGCCCAGGCGAGCACGCCGCCGCCGAGGTGGGTCGCGCTCTTGAACCCGGCCGCGTGCAGCGCCGCGAGCGCCTCCGCCGATCGGGCCCCGGACTTGCAGTGCAGCACGATCGGCTTGTCCTGCGGCAGACCCGCGAGCGCCTCCCCGGAAAGGATCTTGTCCTTCGGGATCAGCGTCGCGCCCTTGATGTTCACGATCTCGTACTCGTGCGGTTCGCGGACGTCGATCAGCGCGAAGTCCTCGCCGCTGTCGAACTTCGCCTTCAGCTCGGCCGGAGTGATGGTGTGCCCCGCCGCCGCGTCCGCGGCCTCGTCCGACACCACGCCGCAGAACGCCTCGTAGTCGATCAGCTCGGTGATCTTCGGGGTCTCCGGGTCCTTGCGGATCTTGACCTCGCGGTAGCGCATCTCCAGCGCGTCGTAGCTGATCAGCCGCCCGAGCAGCGGCTCGCCGATGCCGGTGATGAGCTTGATCGCCTCGGTCACCATGATCGAGCCGATGGACGCGCACAGCACGCCCAGCACGCCACCCTCGGCGCACGACGGGACCATGCCGGGCGGCGGCGGCTCGGGGTAGAGGTCGCGGTAGTTGAGGCCCTTGCCGTTCGGCGCGTCCTCCCAGAACACGCTGACCTGGCCCTCGAACCGGAAGATCGAGCCCCACACGTACGGCTTGCCCAGCAGCACCGCGGCGTCGTTCACCAGGTAGCGGGTGGCGAAGTTGTCGGTGCCGTCGACGATCAGGTCGTACCGGCCGAAGATCTCCAGCGCGTTCGAGCTGTCCAGCCGCTCGGTGTGCAGGTGCACCTTGACCAGCGGGTTGATCTCGGCGATCGACTCCTGCGCCGACGCGGCCTTCAGCTTGCCGACATCGGACTGGCCGTGGATGACCTGGCGCTGCAGGTTCGACTCGTCGACGACGTCGAAGTCGACGATGCCGAGGGTGCCGACCCCCGCCGCGGCGAGGTACAGCAGCGCCGGGCTGCCCAGCCCGCCCGCGCCGATCACCAGGACCTTCGCGTTCTTCAGGCGCTTCTGGCCGTCCATCCCGACATCCGGAATGATCAAGTGGCGGCTGTAGCGGGCCACCTCTTCCTTGGTGAGCTCGGCAGCCGGCTCGACGAGCGGCGGCAGTGCTGACATCGGGTCCTCCATCTCACGCGGATCGCGTTGTCGCATCCCAGTATCCACAACGCGCGGAAGCAAGCCGGGCTTCCCACAGTCCGGATGGTGAGACGGCACGAAACGGGAGCCCGGCGCTACGGCGTCGGGTTCGGCCAGGCGTTCGGGCGGCAGACCTTGCCGTCGGCCGGTACCGCGCCGGTGTCCCCGCCGGGGATGTTGTTGAGCTGCGCGACGTAGTTGTCGTCGACGCCGAGGGTCTGCTGCATCATCACCGGCGCCGGATCGTCGGTCTTCGGGCAGCCCACGTGCACTCCGCCCAGCGCGTGCCCGACCTCGTGGTTGATCGCGTACTGCCGGTACCCGGTCATGTCGCCGCCGAAGGCGAGCGCGCCACGGACCCAGCGCGCCAGGTTGATCACGACCCGCCGCTGGAAGCTTTCCCGGTAGCAGGAGGTCTCGTAGGTGATCGAGTAACCGCAGACGTCGGGGCGGTGATTGGTCTCCGGCGTGGTCAACGTCACCCGGAAGGTCGGGTTCGGGAAGCTCGCGTCGACCCGTTGCAGCGCTTTCTTGCCGTCGAAGGTCCAGCTGCGCGGATCGGACAGGATGCCCTGGACGGCGTTGCCGAAGCTGTCGTCACCGGCATAGCTGGCCGGGTCGATCCCGTCCTCGACCTCGACGACGTAGGTGTAGAGCTTGCCCTGGCCGATCTTCGGCCCCGAGCCGTTCACGATGTGGAAGGTGCCCTTGCCCGCCTGGGTGAAGTCACCGCCCTTGGGCAGTTCGGCGGTCGGGATGTTCAGATTGGCGGGCTTGGCCGGGTTCTCCGGCAGCACACCGGTCCCGCTGGGACTGGTCCCGGCGTCCGCGACGGCACTCGTCCTGCCCTCCTGCGCGGCGGTCGGCTCGGCCGGGCCGGTCGCGGTCTGGAACACCACGAGCGCGGTCAGCACGACCAGGACCGGGAGCGCGTACACCCGCCAGCCGTAGGTCTTCGCGAACCTGCCGAACTTCCCGCCCGACGGCGGTTTCCGGCCCCCCTTGGGGGCCTCCTCGTCGTCCTCGGCGTGGGGCTGCCACGACGCGCGCAGCGGTTCGGCGGCGGTCCGGCGCCCGCCGGGGCGGTAGCGGTCCTCGCTGACCCGCCGTGGCGGGGAGACCGTCGGACGGTACTGGCCGGTGCGCGGCGGCTCGGCGGCACCCCGGCCCGTGCCGTGCGGGGAACGGCGCGACGACGCGACATACTGCGTCCGCTGCTCGTCACCTCGAGCGTCGCTCTTCACCCGGTCCACCGTCCCAGGGTGCCATAACCAAATCGTGATGTGCCGAGCGACCGGCGGAAGGCAGCGTGAATCCCCCTCACCCGAACGGGTTACCAGTTACCGGCGTCGACCTGCTCCCACATGCCCAGCACGGCCCGCGCCACCACATTGGGGCGCTCCATCTGCGCGACATGACCGGTCCGCGGCAGCACCAGTAGCCGTGCGTGGGGAATCACCCGGGCGGTCCGCTCGGCACGACGCACGGAGATCACCCGGTCGTGGTTGCCCCAGACCACCAGCGTCGGGGTGGACACCGTGGGCGCGACCGCCCAGAGCGACGCGGGCCCGACCGCCGACCAGGCACGGAAGATACCGAAGGTGCTGCGCGCGAGCGCCGGCGCGGCCCAGGCCAGCCCGGCTCGCGCGCCGTGCTCGGCGGCCAGTTCGTCGAGCCTGCCGTCCGGGAACCGGGCCGGGTCCGCGAAACACAGCTTGATCACCTGCGCGGCGCGTTCCCTCGGGCCCAGCGCGGCCAGCCTGCGCCGCACCGGGGCGCCGACGAGCGGGAGGTAGGCGAACGCCATCCGCGGGTCCGACAGCCGCCTCGGGTCCGGCCTGCGGTCCGGCATGGCCGGCGAGATCAGCGTCAGCGTGCGGACCAGCTCGGGCCGCCGCGCCGCGACGAGCAGGCAGATCGCGCCGCCCATCGAATTGCCGAGCAGGTGCACCGGCCCCGGGGACTCTTCGAGGTAACGCACGACGACGTCGGCGTGCGACGCGAGGCCGAAGTCGAAGCCCGGCGCGGGTTCGGAGTAGCCGAACCCGGGCAGGTCGAGCGCGGCGCCCCAGGCGACCGGGGCGAGCAGCGCGGCCAGATCGGTCCAGTTGGTGGACGACCCGCCGAGCCCGTGCACATAGACGGCGGGCACCCCGTCTGCGCCGGGCGTGCGGCGTACGTGCAGGGTGGTGCCGCCGACGTCCTCCGGTGCCCCCGGCCACGGCGGCGGCACCGGGTCGAGCGAGGGCAGCGGCCGGGTCGACAGCGGGACGTGGGTGAGCGGCACGCGGGTACTCGGCGCCTGCCGCCGTCGAGATCGCGGCCGGGATACTGACGTGGTCACGAAACCAGGATGCCCGACCCTTGGCGTGTCGTACGTACCGACGAGTAATCTCAGAAAGACTTCACGCGGTGGCAAACCCGCCCGTCGAAGCGCGTGGACGGGAGGAACCATGACGGACATAGCGCGGCTGCAGCAACGAGGCGTTCGGCTCCCGCGGACCGAACGACGTGCTCAGCTGCTGGCGGCCGCGCAGCGCGTCTTCGCCGCGAACGGCTACCACGCCGCGGCGATGGACGAGATCGCCGAGGAGGCCGGGGTCAGCAAACCGGTGCTCTACCAGCACTTCCCCGGCAAGCTGGATCTCTACATCGCGCTGCTGGAAAGCCACGTGGACGAACTGGTCCGCCGGGTGAAGGACGCGCTGGACTCGACCACGGAGAACCGGCAGCGCGTCCCGGCCACGGTCGGCGCGTTCTTCGACTTCGTCAACAACGACGCCGGCGCGTTCCGCATGGTGTTCGAATCGGACCTGCGCGGCGAGCCCTCGGTACAGGAGGCGGTGGACAGGGCGACCTCGGCCAGCGTCGACGCGATCACCGAGACCATCACCGCCGACGCCGGGCTCGACGAGGACAAGGCGCGGCTGCTGGCCGTCGGCCTGGTCGGGATGAGTCAGGTCAGCGCCCGGTTCTGGCTCGCACACCACCAGTCGATGAGCCGTGAGGAAGCGGTTGCCCTGACCGCGAACCTCGCCTGGCGCGGCATCGGCGGCGGCTTCCCGCTCAAGGACGGCTGACCGGGGATTTCTCCCCGGCACAAAGCCGGAAGGGGCTTTCCCGCATCGGGCGCGGGAAAGCCCCTTCCGGCTTTTCCGGTGTTCAGCCGGCCCGGGTGGCCGCCCGGATCAACGCGTTGACGCGCGCGGCCACCTCCCTTGCCCGCTCCTGCGGAAGCATGTGCCCGGCACCCGGGTAGCGGACGAACTCGGCCTCCGGCAGGGCGTCCGCGATGACCTTCGCGTGCGCCAGCGGGCAGAGCCGGTCCTTCTCGCCGACCAGCACCGCGACCGGGATGTCCCGCAACGCGCCGAGCCCGACCGCGCCCTCGTGCCGCGCGATCGCGTCGATGAACTCGCCGACGCTCGCCGGATGGGCGCACAGCAACTGCTCGCCCACGCTGCGGACCGCCTCCCGGCGCGGCCGGTCGCCGAACACCAGCATCCGGGCGCCGGAACGCACCATGCCCGGCGACAGCCGGAAGTTCTCCGCCCGCAGCCGCGCGAGGAACTTCGCGACGCGCGGTTCGAGCCGGGTCACCCCGCGACCGGCGAGACCGGGCAACCCGAGGGTCAGCCGGTCCATCTGTCCCGAGGACGTCGCCACGAACGCGGCCGCGGCCACCCGCGAGGACACCAGTTCCGGATGCCGCTCGGCGAGCGCCATCAGGGTCATCCCGCCCATCGAGTGCCCGGCGAGCACGAGCGGGCCGTCCGGGACACGGTCGGCGATGAGCTCGGCGAGATCGTCGGCGAGCCGGTCGATCCGCGCCGTGCCCGGCCTCGCGTGCGCCGATCCGCCGTGCCCGCGCAGGTCGTAGCGCAGGACCCGGATCGCCGGGTCCAGATGCGGCAGCACGAAGTCCCAGGTCCGGTGGTCCTGGGTCCAGCCGTGCACGAGGACGAGGGTGGCGGCGGAGTCGGCCGGTCCGCTCGTTTCGAGGTGCAGCGCGGTGCCGTCACCGGTGACGAACCGGTGCGCGCGGGCCGGGTCCCGCAACCGCTCGGCGGTGGTCATCGGGCCGCCGGGAGCAGGAACGACTTGCGCCAGAAATACATCCCCGGCGCGCCGACCAGGCCGGACTCGTCGAGGAACGGCATGATCTTCTCCCCCGCCCAGGCGATCGTGCCGCGCCAGTTCGGGTTGTTCAGCGCCGCCTCGACGCCGTCGCGCGGCCGGATGCCGACGGCCTTGTAGACGTGGGGGTTGATGAACGCCCTCGTCACGAAGTACGAGATCAGCGCGATGATGAACTGCTGGTAGACGCGTTCGCCGCGGGACAGCTTCGCCATGCCACGCGTGACCTCTTCACGGGCGAAGGTGACGTGCCGCGCCTCTTCGAGGACGTGGATGCGGTTCACCATCCGTACCAGCGGCTGGATGCCCTCGTCGTTCATCTGTTCGCGCTGGAGCCGGTCGAGGACCTCTTCGGCGACCAGGATCGCGCCGTACCGCGCGGGCCCGTAGGAGATCGTCGGCATCAGCTTGGCGAGCCGCCGCAGCCACGGCACCGGGCCGTAGGTGGGGCAGCCGATCCGCGCCGACATCCGAGCGAACATGGTGGAGTGCCGGCATTCGTCGGCGATCTCGGTGAGCGCGAACTGCGCGTGCGAGGTCGTCGGGTCCTGCTCGTAGACCTCCTTGAGCAGCATCTGCATCAGCAGGATCTCGAACCACAGCCCGGTGGTCGCGACACTGGCGACCTCGTGCCTGCCCAGCTCGATCCGCTGTTCCGGGGTCAGCCGGTCCCAGATTTCCGTGCCGTACAAGGAAGAGCGCTCTTCGGGGATGAATCGCTTACCCTCGACCAGTGGCGCATCCCAGTCGATGTCCACGTCGGGGTCGTAGAACTTGTTCGCCGACGACTTGAGCAGGCGGTCCGCGGTCTTCTCGCGGCCGGAATCCTTGAGCGTCCGCGTCATTGCGACACACCCCTTTCGTGACGCAGATTTCTGTAACCGCTAGTAACAGTTACCTCTGGTAGCATGACGACCGTGATCGAACGTGTCAAGCGCTCCAGCAAGCACTCCAGCAAGCGCTCCGCCCCGGACGAGGCCGCCACCGGGGACGCCAGGCGCGACCGCTGGCGCAAACACCGGATCGCGCGCCGGGCGGAGTTCGTGGAGGCGGCGCTGCGCGCGCTCGACAAACACGGTCCCGAGCTGGGCATGGAGGACGTCGCCGCCGAAGCGGGCGTCACGAAACCCGTGCTGTACCGGCACTTCGACGACAAGGCCGATCTGTACGTCGCGCTCGGCCAGCGCGGCACCGAGATCCTGCTGGGGCGGCTGATCCCCGCCATCAACGCCGAACTCGCGCCAGTCCCCCGCATCCGGATGGCGCTCGACGCGTTCTTCACCGTCATCGAAGAGCACCCGAACCTGTACCGCCTGCTCGCGCGCGGCGCGACGCAGGAGAAGACGGGCGACTCCGACGTCGTCGCCGAGGACAAGGAACTCATCGCGACCGCGTTGTCGGCGCTGCTCGGCGACTACATGCGGATGTTCAACATGGACTCCGGCGCGGCCGAGCCGTGGGCGTACGGGATCGTCGGCATGGTCCAGAACACCGGTGAGTGGTGGCTCGACCGCCAGTCCATGGGCCGCGACTCGGTCGTCGAATACCTGACACAGATCATCTGGGCCGCGATCGACGGACTGACCCGCCAGCAGGGCGTGGTCATCGACCCGAACGTGCCGCTCGACGCGAACAAGGTCATCCAGATGAGCAGGACCAAACAGGACCCCGGAGCCGACAGCGACGCCGGCTGAGCCGTACGCGAGGAGAATTCCCGATGAGCGAACACGACGAAGACGGCTACCGCGGCGACGCCACCCTCGTCGTCGACGGCACCGAACTCGCGGTGCGGGTCGACCTGCGGGGCTACTTCCAGCCGATCGACGGCTACTACCGCTGGTACGGCCGGATCACGGCCGACGAGAAGCTCACCGAACTGGCGGGCGGCAAGAAGAAGGCCGTCGAAATCCGCGCGGGCGAGCACTCCGCGTCCGGCGAGATCTCCGACCCCGACCCGTGGGGCCGCTACCGGATCATGGGCACCAGCACCCCGCCCTTCGCCGTCCCGACCACCCTGGAAGAACTCAACGCCTGATCGAGCCCCCGGCGCCCAAGCGCCCCAATGTGGCATTGGGTGCGTCCAACGCACCCAATGCCATATTCGCTGCGTCCAACGCACCGAACGCCACATTGGGGCGCATGAACCACCCCGGACGCGGAGCAAGGGACCTTTACTCGCGCCCGGCGACAGCAAGGGACCTTTGCTATCGTTCTATGCGCACGCATACAACGGCAGTAAAGGTCCCTTGCTACTCCGCCGAGGCTCGCTGCGCGGGCACGCGCTCCGCCGGGATCACGTAGTTCGGCCAGCTCGACAGCTTGTTCAGCAGCCACTCCAGCGGCCCGCGCCCGATCCACTTCCGCCAGGCCACCGCGGCCACCAGCGCGACCACACAGAACTCCGCGAAGTGCCGCACGCCGAACAGGTCCTGCCCGTTCTCCGGCTCGTCCCAGATCAGCCAGATCACCACGAAGTGCAGGACGTACGCCGAGAGCACCCGGCCCCCGAGGTCGGCCAGCGGCCGCAGAACCCTGCCCATGGCAGGCATCACCAGCTGGCACAGGCCGATCACCGCCGCCGCGATCCCGATCGAGATCAGCAGGTCGAACGGGGTGTAGGAGGCACCGGTCGGAACCAGCTCCCAGGCCCACGTCGTGGTGGGCGGCGTGCCGTGCACCCAGGTGTCGTTGATCCGGAAGAACTCCACCGGGCTCATCCCGGCCTGGGTCGCGGCGGGCTCCAGTGAGCGGTACACCGCCCGCATCCCCCCGAGGACGTCGGTGGCCAGCCACGACGCGAGATACCCCGCCGTCGCCAGCGCCGACCCGCCGAAGAACAGCCGCCTGCTGACCCGCGGCGAAGCGAGGTTCAGCCTGCCGATGGCCATCCCGGCGAAGATGTAGGCCATCAGGGTCAGCGCGGGGAACGTGCCGGTCAGCAGCAGCACCACGGCGGCGTGCACGATCCCGGCGCTGGAGGTGAAGTCCGACCACGTCACGTCGGGTGCGAAGAAGATCAGGTCACGCGGCCGGAACTGGGACCGCAGCACGAAGGACAGCAACGGGGCCACCACGGCGGTGACCAGCGCCGCGATGGCGAGCGCTTTCGCACCGCACCGCAGCCACGGGATCGCGAGCAGGAAACTGGCGCCGTAATAGGCGAGGATCACCATGTAGCCGGTGTCCAGCCCGGCGATCAGCAGCCCCAGCGCGACGAGCAGCGGCGCCCGGGTGGCCAGCCGCAAGGCGACCCGCGTCCTGGCGCGCCCCGTCTTCGGACGGCGCCCGCCGGACATCAGCGCGACGGAAACACCGGCGAGCACGGCGAACAACGCGGCCGAATGCCCTTCGAACGGCTTGAAGAGCAGCGCGAACCCGCCGTCGTTGGGATTCGGCCCGATGTGCACCGCGTACATGCCGAGCACGGCGAGGCCGCGGGCGACGTCGACACCGGTGAGCCGACCAGCCGCGCCACCACGGGGATCGCGACCGGCCGGCTCGAGGAATTCCCGGTTCCGGAACGGAACCGTCCGCACCACAGTGACGCCGTCCACCTTCTCTCTCGGCTCGCCCCCCGCGGTCCCCTCCGAAGAGGGTGACGATCAAGCCTGAGAACCAGCTGAGACCAGGCGGTTACGCCACGGTGACGAAGACGTCAGTCCGCGACCCCGAAGCCGACCTTGCGCACGTCGGACGGCGCGATCTCGACGTAGGCGATCCGGTCGGACGGCACGATGTACTTGCGGCCCTTGTCGTCGTTGAGGCGGAAGAGACCGTCCCCGGCCGTCAGGGCCTCGGCGACCAGCTTCTCCACCTCTTCGGGAGACTGGCCACTGGACACCACCAGCTCGCGCGGGGTGTCCTTGATGCCGATCTTGACCTCCACGTGGGACCTCCGCTGGAAATTCGTAAGGGATATGCCTGGCAAGGCTAGCCGAACCGCGTCCTCGCGGTGCCGCGCGTCCACTCTCGGCAGCGCGGCCGTGTCGTCGTACCGCACCGCGTCAGCCCAGGCCGAGTGCTTGCATGCGCTTGGTGTGCCCCTGTTGCAACCGGCGGAACAACGCGGCGATTCCCGACAGGTCGCCGGATCCGCTGACGATCAGCTCGGCGAGCCCGTCCCGCTCGGCGACGACGTACTGCGCCTGGGTGAGCGCTTCCCCGAGCAGCCGCCGTCCCCACAGCGCGAGCTTGTCCCGCGCCTTCGGGTCGGCCTCGATCCCGGCCGCGACCTCGCGCTCGGCGAACGCCGAATGCCCGGTGTCGGCGAGCACGGTCAGCACCAGGTCCTTGGTCTCCGGGTCCAGCCAGTGCGCGATCTCACGGTAGAGGTCGGCGGCGAGTCCGTCCCCGACGTACGCCTTGACCAGCGACTCGAGCCAGGACTTGGGGTGCGTCGACGCGTGCCACTCGTCGATGTGACCGATGAAGGGCGTCATCGCGTCCTCGATCGCGACGCCGTGCGCGGACAGGTGCGCCGACAGCAGGTCGTAGTGACCGATCTCGGCGGCCGCCATGGACGCCAGTTTGGCCCGGCCGGCCAGCGTCGGGGCGCTGCGCGCGTCCTCCGCCATCCGGTCGAACGCGGAAAGTTCGAGATAGGCGATCACGCCGAGGAGGTCGACGACGCCTTCGCTGATCTGTTTGGCCTCGGTCACGGCGACGAGGGTATCGCCGAAGGGCCGCCGGTCGCCGCGAAGAGACCGATCCCACGTCGGCTCGCCGTGGCGGGTACTGTTGTAAAACTGCTGACCAGGTATGCTGTCACTGATATTGACTGGACTTCCGCGTGCCGATGCGGCGTCCCCGCCATGACACGGCCCCGAGGCCGGACGGCGGCCGGGCGCTTTCGCGAGCGGGAACGGCGAGCCGGGTGGTACGTCCACTCGAGCCGCCAGGGAAAGGTGGATCCCAGGATTCACCGACGTACTGAAATGTGCGTGCACGCCTCTATCGGCATTCCCGTGCAGGACCGGCTCCGGCGCCGAACGCGCGGAGCGAGCCGGATTTCGCATGGTCGAGTGTCGAACGGACTTCAGGGCTGTGCGCGCTGGTCACGAGAGAGGCGATCACCCTGACCGCAGAGAAATCCACAACCGAAGAAATCCCCGCCGCCGTCGCGCTGGAGCACAGCGAGACAGGCCCGGCCGCGCTCGACACCTCGCACCCGCTGCAGGCGGGCGCCCCGGTCGAGCCGGAGTCCCCGACCTTCGCGTCCTTCGGCGTCAAGCCGGAAATCGTGAAGGCGCTGGGCGAGGCGGGCATCGAGCGCACCTTCGCGATCCAGGCACTCACCCTGCCGCTCGCGATGGCGGGCGACGACCTGATCGGCCAGGCCCGCACGGGCATGGGCAAGACGCTCGGTTTCGGCGTCCCGCTGCTGCACCGCGTGCAGGTCCCCGGCGACGGCACCCCGCAGGTGCTGGTCGTGGTGCCGACCCGCGAGCTGTGCATCCAGGTCGCGAACGACCTCAAGGGCGCGGGCAAGCACCTCGGGATCCGCACGCTGGCCATCTACGGCGGCCGCCCGTACGAGCCGCAGATCGAGGCGCTGCGCAAGGGCGTCGACGTCGTCATCGGCACGCCCGGCCGGCTGCTGGACCTGGCCGAGCAGCAGCACCTGGTGCTCGGCAAGATCCGCGGCCTGGTGCTCGACGAGGCCGACGAGATGCTCGACCTCGGCTTCCTGCCGGACATCGAGCGCATCCTGCGGATGGTGCCGGACGAGCGGCAGACCATGCTGTTCTCGGCCACCATGCCGGGACCGATCATCACGCTGGCGCGGACGTTCCTGACCCAGCCGACGCACATCCGCGCCGAGGAGAACGACGCGGGCGCCGTGCACGAGCGCACCACCCAGTTCGTCTACCGGGCGCACTCGATGGACAAGCCCGAGCTGATCGCCCGCGCGCTGCAGGCCGAGGGCCGCGGCCTGACCATGATCTTCAGCCGGACCAAGCGCACCGCGCAGAAGGTCGCCGACGAGCTGGTCGAGCGCGGGTTCGCCGCGGCGGCGGTGCACGGCGACCTCGGCCAGGGCGCCCGTGAGCAGGCGCTGCGCGCGTTCCGCTCCGGCAAGGTCGACGTGCTGGTCGCCACCGACGTCGCCGCCCGCGGCATCGACATCGACGACGTCACGCACGTGATCAACTACCAGTGCCCGGAGGACGAGAAGACCTACGTCCACCGGATCGGCCGGACCGGCCGCGCCGGGCGCACCGGCGTCGCGGTCACCCTCGTCGACTGGGACGAGGAGCCGCGCTGGAAGCTGATCTCCGACACTCTCGGGCTGGACCTCGCGGAGCCGGTGGAGACGTACTCCTCCTCGCCGCACCTGTACAGCGACCTGGGCATCCCGGAGGGCACCACCGGCAGGCTGCCGCTGGCCAAGCGCACCCGCGCGGGCCTGGCCGCCGAGGAGGAAGAGGACCTGGGCGGCAAGCGCCGCGGACCGCGCGGCCGTGGTCGCGACACCGCGTCGGAGGAGACCCCGCGCAAGCGCGCCCGTGCCCCGCGCAAGCGGACCAGGGGCGGCGCCCGCGCGGCCGAGGCAGTCGAAGCGGCGGACGCGGCGAAGGCCGAGGGCGGCGCCGAGACCGCTGCCGCCGAGTCCGGGGAGAGCACCCGGAGCCGCTCGCGGCGGCGCACCCGGGGCGGCGCGAAGCCGAGCCCGGAGGCCACCGGCCCCGCCGAGAAGGACGCCGGGGAGAGCACCGAGCGGCCCGCACGGCGGCGTCGCAGGCGTCGGCCCGCCACGGCGGCAAACACCTCTGATACACCTGCGTCGGCAGACTGACCGCGAGACCGCCGACAGTCCGGACCAGGGAGTCAGATTCTCGTGAGCGAGCGCTCGGACGGCACGCCGGAACACGACCCGGCACCGACCTACGGTGACGAGGACGTGCTGACGCCGTCCGGGCCCGAGCCCGCCCCGAAACATCAGGCCGTTTCCCGGGCACGGCGTTCCCCGTGGAATCGCCGCCGGGACCGGCTGGTGGCGGCCGCGATCGCCGTCGTCGTCGCGGTCACCGGCCTGGTCGTGGCCGTGACCAGCGACAGCGCGGCGACCGACCGCTCCACCGCCCCGCCTCCCCCGGCGCTGCCGAAGGCACCCGCCGCGGTGCCCGGGTCGCTCACCGAGCTGTGGCAGGCCCGCAGCGGTGCGACCCCGGTGCCGGTGGGCGAGAGCAACACCGTGGTCACCGCGGACGGCAGCGCGGTGGACGGCCGCGACCCGATGACCGGCCGGACACGCTGGCACTACACCCGGACGAACCTGCCGCTGTGCACCGCGGCCACGGCGTGGGGCCGGGTGAACGTCATGTACAGCAAGAGCCTCGGCTGCAGCGAGGTCACCCAGCTCGACCCGGCGACCGGGCGGATCACCGCGCAGCGCAACGGCGACGCCGAGCTCGGCACGCGGCTGGTCAGCGACGGCACGCACGTCACGACCACCGGCAAGAAGCTGCTCAACACCTGGCGCGACGATCTGGTCAAGGACATGGAGTACGGCCAGGTCGCCGCGATGCAGAACCATGACAAGCAGCCGCGCGTCGGCTGCACGTACGGCACGGTGGCCGCCGCCGCGAGCAAGATCGGGGTCATCGAACGCTGCCCCGGCGACCCCGCCGACCGCCTGACCGTCTACAAGGCGAAGGCCGAACACGAGGACGAGCCGCAGACCACCTACAGCGTCGTCGTCGCCGGCAAGCGGGCACGGCTGGTGGCACTGTCCGGTGATTTCGCCGCCGTCGCGCTGCCCGACCAGAAGCTCCTGGTCATCTACGGCCCGGACGGTGCCCAGCGCACCGCGTTCCCGCTGGACCTGCCCGCGGGCGACCTCGCCCAGGACCCGCCCGGCGGTCTCGAACAGACCACCCGCACGGCCGGCGCCGTGTACTGGTTCACCGGTTCGAAGACCATCGCGCTCTCCCGCGACGACCTCACCCCACGCTGGTCGCTGGACGGCACGCGCGGGCCGGGGATCACCTACGCCGGCCAGCTGGTCATGCCGATCAACGGCGGGCTCGCCGTGCTGAACGAGGCCAACGGCTCGACGATCCGCACCGTCGGCGTGGACCGCCGCGGTTACCCCGGCCCGGTGCGGCTCACCGCTCTCGGCCCGGTGCTGCTGGAACAACGCGGCGACGTCGTCGCGGCCCTGCACTAGCCCTCCCCGTCATCTCTCCCGGCTGCCCAAACGCCCCAATGTGGCATTGGGTGCGTCCAACGCACCCAATGTGGCGTTCGGTGCGTGGAATCAAGGCCGGACGCGCAGCGTCTCCGCTGAGGGTGGCGGCGGGGGCAAGGGCGGAGCACCGAAGGCCACATTCGGGCGCATGAACCACGGTCAAAACGAGAGCAAGGGACCTTTGCTCTCGTTGTATGCACGCGCATAGAACGAGAGCAAAGGTCCCTTGCTCCTCCTGCCCAGGTGAGCGGGCGACGGTCAGGTCAGCCAGAAGAGGACCAGCGCGGCGGCCACGACGGCCAGGACGCCGATACCCGCGAGGCCGGCGACACGTCCGTCGCGGCGATCGGCCACCCGCTGCGCGAACAGCGCGAGCACGGCGGCGACGGGATGGCCGATCAGCATCGGCAGTCCCGGGCCGGGGGCCCCGGTGAACAGGCAGACCCCGGCGACGCCCAGCACTCCGAGCGCGAGCACCACGAGCCCGGCGGCGAGCGAGCCGGTGAACCCGCGCCACCAGCGACCCGGTTCCTTCCGGCGGTCGCCCGCGCCCTCGATGCCCTCAGCGCCCTCAGCGCTCTCGACGCTCTCGACGCTCTCGACGGACGGTGCCTCGGCCCCCGACGACTCCGGCTCCGCGTCCACGGGCGGCGGCGCGCTCGCCAGCTCCTCGGTGTCGGGGGACGCCACGTCTCGTCTTTCCAATCCTGGGTCGGGTTCCGGAACGGCCTGCTCAGGGCGCGAGCAGCTCCCACGGCTGCGCGGCAGCGGCCGTCTGCTGGCCCACCTCGCAGCTGGGCCGGAAATCGCACCACGCGCACCGCCGGTCGGGGCGCGCGGGGAACAACACGTCACCGTCGCCACCGGCATCCAGGGTATCCGTCGCGAGCCGCAGATCCCCGGCGGTCTGCCCGGCGCGTTCCAGATGACGCCGCAGGCTTTCCCCGGTGTGCTCGGCGGCCGCCACCGTCCCCGTCGGCAGGTGGTGCAGCTCGACCTTGGTGCACGGCATGCGCAACGTCCGCGACGCGGCGACCGCGTACATCGCCAGCGCCTGCGACGCGCGGGCCTCGTATTCGTCGGGTTCGCGGCGCCCGGTCTTGTAGTCGACGATCACCAGCTCGCCGCCGCGCTGATCGATCCGGTCCGCGCGGCCCTCGATGATCATCGTCGGCCTGCCGCCGCCCTCCTCGGTGCTCACCGGCGCGGAAACCCAGCGCTCCAGGCCGATCGGATCGTCGGTGACGTCATGGTCCTCGACGTACTCGGCGACCCAGCCCTTCGCCCGCGCGCGATATCGCGCGGCCTGCTCCTGATCGGCGAAACCCGCGTCCTTCCACTGCTCGGCGACCAGCGCGACCGCGCGCTGCGGTGTCCGCTTGGCCACCGGCAGGTCGAACAGCGCCCGCAACGCGTTGTGCACCACCGCGCCGAGGGTGCTGTGCGCCCACGGCCCGGTGCGCTGCGGCGTCGGGCGCTCCAGATACGTCATCCGGTAGCGGCGAGGACAGTCCTCGAACGTCGCCAGCCGCGCCGGGGACACCTTGGTCAGCCGTTGCGGCTGCTGGACACCGAAATCGAAACCCAGTTGCTCTTTCACGCCACCCCACTCGATCCGACCGGTGTCCACGCTACGCACCATCACCGACACTTTCCGGCGCGGGGCGCGACCGCGGTCAGCCGCCCGCGATGAAACCGCGGACCGAGTTCGCGACCAGCTCGACGGCGATCGCGGCGAGCAGCAGGCCGGCGACCTTCGCCAGCAGCGTGATCCCGCTTTCCTTGATGAGCCGGATGACCACACCGGAGTAGCGCATGCAGGTGTAGAGCACGAAGTGCACGGCGACGATCGCCAGCGCCAGCGCCACGTACGCGCCGAGGTGCCCGTCGGCCTGCCGCACGAAGACGATGGTCGCGGCGATGGCGCCCGGCCCCGCCAGCAACGGGGTGCCCAGCGGCACGAGCGCGACGTTGACGTCTTCGACGGCCTCGGGTTCCTGGTTGCTCTTGCTGCTCAGCAGCTGCAACGCGATCAGCAGCAGAAGCAGCCCGCCCGCGCCCTGCAACGCCGGGATGCCGATGCCGAGATAGGACAGAATCGCCTGTCCCGCCACCGCGAACAGCGAGATCACCAGCAGCGAGACGAGAACGGCCTGACGTGCGGCCCGCGCGCGGACCGCCATCGGCTTGCGGCCGACGAGACTCAGGAACACCGGGACCGTCCCCGGCGGGTCCATGATGACGATCAGCGTGATCGTCGCGCTCATGAACAGCTTCGCGTCGAAGAAGCTCGCCACGTTCACGTCAGCCCACCACGACCGTGGTGCCGGTCGCTCTCGCCACCAATTCCTCCAGCTGGATCGGGTCGGTCGTCTCCTGGCCGAGCTTGATCGTCTTGTTCGTGCCGTGGTAGTCGCTCGATCCGGTACGCACCAGTCCCAGCTCCCCCGCGAGGCCGAACAGCTGCTTGCGGGTGCGGTCGTCGTGGTTCGGATGGTCGACCTCGACGCCGGTGAGCCCGCGTGCCGCGAGCGTCGCCAGCGCCTCCTCGTCGATCGTCCAGCCGCGGGTGTACGCGAACGGATGCGCGACGACGGTGACCCCGCCCGCCGCCGCGATCATGTCGATCGCCTCCCCGACCGGGGTGTCGTGCCGCGCGAGGTAGTAGCCACGGCCGGCACCGAGGTACTCCGCGAACGCCTCGTCGACGCTGGCGACCAGCCCGGCGCGCACCAGCGCCTGCGCCAGGTGCGGGCGACCGGCGGGGGCGTCCGGGGGCAGCTGCGCGAAGATCTCGTCGGCGTCGACCGGCAGGCCGTCGGCGGCCATGCGCTCGGCCATCACCCGCAGCCGCATCCGCCGTTCGGCGCGCAGGCGGGTCTGCTCGGCCACCAGCGTGGGCGCCGTCGGATCGAAGAGGTATGCCAGCAGGTGGACGCTGATCTCGCGGCCGGTGGCCGGCTCGGCCCACACCGTGGACAGTTCCGCCCCCGGTACGAGCGTCAGCCCCGGCGGGACGGCGGCGCTCGCCTCGGCCCAGCCCGCCGTGGTGTCGTGATCGGTGATCGCGACTACGTCGAGGCCGGACCGCACGGCGGCCGCGACCAGTTCGGCCGGGGTGTCGGTACCGTCGGAAGCGGTGGAGTGGGCGTGCAGATCGATGCGCATCGCGTTCATTCTTGACGATGCGCTACGTCACAGCGACTCCGGGCGCCTCAGCCCGGAGTACGCGTCCTCGCCGAGAGCGCGGCAGCTCAGCCCACGGCCTTCTTTCCGCGCGCCGCGCGCTGCGCCTTGATCATGGAGAAGCGCTCGGCCTGCTTCTGCTTGTCCCCGAAGACCAGCTCGGAGATGGTGTCGTAGAACTCCTCGGGCCGGGGGAGGTAGTCGATCCGGTTCAGCGCCTGGATCTGGCCCGCGGACTCGACGATCATCGTGCCGTAGCCCATCATGCGGCCGACCCAGGTGCGTTCGTAGGTGAGGTCGGTGACCTTGCTGATCGGCATCATCAGCACCTTCGTGGTGAACACCCCGGTCGTCATGACGAACCGCTTGTCGGTGACCACCAGCCGCTCGACCCACCACTCCATCACCACGTAGGCGAAGCGGAGGACGACGAGCAGGGCGACGTACCAGAGGATGTTCTGCACCACCCACAGCGACGGTGGCAGCAGATACGACACCAGCACGCAGATGGCCAGCAACGCGGCCGCCTCGAAGGTGTCCCAGGTCAGCACGGCCCAGTGGCGACGGATCCGGATGACCCGCCGCTCTGTGTCGAGTAGGTACTCGTCGGGGTCGCGTGGGGCGAACATACGTCGAGGGTATCCGCCGGCTAGCCCTTGAAGATGTTGCTGACGAAGGTGATCACCGATTCGGCCGAGCTGCGGAGGAAGTCGATGGCGTTGCTGACGAGTCCCGCCGCGTGGCCGGGCTGTGCGATCACGAAGAACAGCACCAGCGCGATAGCGGCCAGCGTCAAAATCTTTTTCAGGTTCACCGCGATCAATCCTGTCTCTTACGGCGACAACCGGTCCGACAAAATCCTGACGTTCTACGTTGTACCGCACTGAACACTCACACGGGAGGAAAGTCCCGCGCTTGGGGCAGTGGGCCGTCGGAAGTGTACCGCATGGCTACTCTCCGTGTACAGCGGAGCCCTGGACCTGGGGATTCGTCGCTACGCTGGCGGATATGGACGACTCTCCGCGTGGCTCGATCCGCGCCGTCGGCGCGGTCCTGCACGACGACCAGGGCAGGTTGCTGCTGGTCAAGCGCGCGCATGAGCCCGATGCGGGACTGTGGACGATCCCCGGCGGCAAAGTGGAACCCGGGGAGACCGACGAGCAGGCACTGGTTCGCGAACTCCTCGAGGAAACCGGTCTTGAGGTCACCCTGCGTGCCCATGTCGGCTCGGTGACGAGGGGTCGCTACGACATCCACGACTACGCCTGCGAGGTCGTCGGCGGCACCCTGACGCCCGGCGACGACGCCGCCGACGCCCGCTGGGCCGACCTCGCCGATCTCACTTCACTCAATGCCACGAACCGGCTTCTCGACGCGCTTTTCGTGACTTTGAGTGATTGGGGTGTTCTTCCTCGCAGTTGACCGGGGTTTACGCGTGAGCGAGATACGCAAAGGCAGCGACGCGAGGAAGCAAGGGACCTTTGCTCTCGTTCCCGAGCTTGCCAACGATTAGCGCGCTAACGGACGCTAGCAAAGGTCCCTTGCTGTTCTCCTCCAGGTCGGGACGGGTTTGGACAATGTTCAGGGGCGAAAGGTCCGAGGTATTCGGCGTCGCGAAAGGGACGTTCGCGCCATGCTGGGCGGTCAAGAAAGCCCGGGCGGTGAGGAACCGGGAGCTTCGTCAAGGGAATGTCGAAGATGTCCCATACGCTCCGTTCGCGACGTTCAGTGTCCCGAACGGAGCGTTCGGAACACCGCCACCCAACCCGCGCCCGAGAAGCGCGGACGCCGTGAAGGCCCCCTTACCGGCACTGAGCGCCGGTAAGGGGGCCTTCAGGGACCACGGGAGAAACCTCTACGGCAGCCAGGTCATCCGCTGGCCGTGCGGCGCGGTCCGCGCCAGCGCGAGGGCGTCCGGCTTCCCGCCTTCCCAGCGCACGACGCCGAGCACGCACATCCCGCCGCTCCCGTCGGCTTCGCAGCCGAGGTCGTCCCGGCCGGGCAGGACCGCCTCCAGGCCGACGCGGTACGCCTCCTCGCTCACCCACCACACCGGCCGCCGCTCGGCCAGCGCGGCGAGCGCCTCGACGAACGCGTCGCGCCGGTCCCCGAGGTAGGCCAGCGCGTGACTGGTGAGCACCACCAGCGGCAACGTGTCCGGTAGCCGGGCGGCGGCCGGCGCGAGGTCGTCCACGGCGTCCCCGGCGACAAGTTCCGGCATGTGGCGCGACTGTTCGGCGGCCGCGGTACGCAGCAGGCGCAGCCGGTCCGGCTGGTCGGCCCACACGCAGGCTTCCAGCCAGGCCAGTTCCTCCTCGTCCCGCAGGTCCACCGGCGCCCGGTCGAGCCCGGCCCGCGCGCCGATCGTCAGCTTCTTCGGCAGTTTCGGGAGCACCGCGCCCGGCGCGACGTCGATCGCGCAGTGCAGGCCGACCGCCGCCTTCGCCGGGCCCGCGACGAGCTGCTCACCACCATCGCACTGGTAGCGGTAGGCGAACCGGTCGAGCCCGAGCAGGAGCCCGGCGCTGCAGCCGACCTCCAGCAGCGCGAACCGCTTCGCCTCTTTCGCCACCCGCGCGAGCGCCGGATAGAGCAGCGCCGCGCGCCGGACTTCGTTCGTCTGGGTGAACCGGGCCCCGATGATCTCCCGCGCGCGCTCGGCCCGCTCCAGCAGGAAGGAACGGAACAGCGGCCAGGTGTCCGCGTCGACGCCGTCGAACCCGCCGACCGACGGGTAGTAGCGCGACAACGGGTGAATCGGATCGGCCTGGACGAGCCGGTGCGCGGTGGCCATGAGCAGCGTCCCCCGCGCCTCGCCGCCCCTGGCGCCGGTCAGCAGCCCCGCGACGTCGTCGTCCTCGGCCGCCTGTGTGGCGAGGTGGTCGTAGAGCGGCGAGACGCCGCGGGCCTCGACCTCCGCGAAAGTGCGCAGTCTCCGCTTGATCTCGTCCAGCGCGATCCCCATGGAGGGCTCCTCGCTCATTCGTGCGGCACGGGGCGACCGGGCTGCTCCCCGCCGCGGGCGTCACCGTAGGACCGCTTCGGCACCATCACCTTGCGCCGGAAGACGCACACGATCGTTCCGTCCTGTTTGTACCCGCGTGTCTCGACGTACACCACGCCGCGGTCGTCCTTCGACTTCGACGGCGTCTTGTCGAGCACCTCGGTTTCGCCGTAGATGGTGTCGCCGTGGAAGGTCGGCTTGACGTGCTTGAGCGACTCGACCTCGAGGTTCGCGATCGCCTTGCCGGAGACGTCCGGGACCGACATGCCGAGCAGCAGCGAGTAGATGTAGTTGCCCACCACGACGTTCTTGCCGAAGTCGGTCGTCTCCTCCGCGTAGTGCGCGTCCATGTGCAGCGGATGGTGGTTCATCGTGATGAGGCAGAACAGGTGGTCGTCGTACTCGGTGACCGTCTTCCCCGGCCAGTGCTTGTAGACCGCGCCGACCTCGAATTCCTCGTAATAACGCCCGAACTGCACCCGACGTCCTCCTGTCCGCGTAACGCCCCATGAGCCTGGTACGACACGTATTCGTGGTGAGGAGTACCCTCAACCATTGGTGTTCGCGCGTCAACGCGAGCCCTGCCACTCTCCGCGCCATGCGCTGGCGCCGGCCCGAAGGAGGTGAGGGAACCCCATGAGTAGTAGTGGCGATAGTCCGCTTCCTAGTAGTCGCAGCGTTCCCCCTTCGGTGCCCGGCCTCGTCTTCTTCCGCTAGGCCAGGCAACACCCCGGGAACGCTGGTGAACGCCGGACGGACACGAGTCCGCCAGGCACGTCGTCTTCGCGCACGAACACGCACGACGCAGCCCAGGAGAACCCATGCCTGCCATTCCCTCGCTCGGCGGCCTGCGCGGCCGCGGTGACGACCGTGCCAAGGGCACGCCGGTGCGCGCGCTGCCGGTGCCGCTGTCGGCCTACGTCGTCGACTGCGCCGTGTACGTCGACGGCCGCCGCCTGCCCGGCCGCTGGACGCACTCCGAGGCGATCAAAGAGGTCCGCAAGCGGCACGAGGGGTTCGTCTGGATCGGCCTGCACGAGCCGGACGCCGAGCAGATCCAGGGCGTGGCGGACACCTTCGGGCTGCACGAGCTGGCCGTCGAGGACGCGCTGGAGGCGCATCAGCGGCCGAAGCTGGAGCGCTACGACGACACGTTGTTCATGGTGTTCAAGACCGTGCGCTACGTGGAGCACGAGTCGCCGACCACCGCGAACGAGATCGTCGAGACCGGCGAGCTGATGCTCTTCCTCGGCCGCGACTTCGTGGTCACCGTGCGGCACGGGAACCACTCCGGCCTGGCCAGGCTGCGCCGCGAGCTGGACGAGGACCAGGAGCGGCTCGCGCTCGGCCCCGCCGCGGTCGTGCACGCGATCGCCGACCACGTCGTCGACCACTACCTCGAGGTCACCACCCGGATCGAGTCGGACATCGACGAGATCGAGGCGCAGGTGTTCGCGCCGCGCTCACAGGTCAGCGCCGAGCAGATCTACCTGATGAAGCGGGAAGTCCTCGAACTGCGCCGCGCGGTGCTGCCGCTGGCGACGCCCGTCCAGCGGCTTTCCGAGGGCTACACGCGGCTGGTGCCCGACGAGGTCCGGTCGTACTTCCGCGACGTCGCCGACCACCTCGCGACCGTGTCCGAGCGGGTGGCCGCGTTCGACGAGCTGCTGAGCACCCTGGTCGACGCGACCGTCGCGAAGATCTCGCTGCAGCAGAACACCGACATGCGCAAGATCACCGCATGGGCGGCGATCATCACCGTCCCGACGATGATCGCCGGGATCTACGGCATGAACTTCGACTTCATGCCGGAACTGCACTGGAAGTTCGGCTACCCGCTGATCTTCGGCGTCATCGTCACCATCTGCCTGATGCTGTACCGAATATTCCGGAAGAACGACTGGTTGTAGCTCCCTCCCCGACCCCGTCCTTCACCCGGTAGCAGTACAGGAGACTTCCCATGTCCCGCATCCTGACCAACCTCAAGTTCTGGGCACTCGTGCTGTGCATCAGCTGGCTCGTGGTGATCACGACGATCATCGTGACCCACCCCGAGGCCGCGATGAAGTGAGCTCGGGGGGCTTACCCTGAGCGCATGCCGAAAGCGCTGGTCGTCGCGGACGAGGTGGACGAGCGGCTGTGGACCGACGCGGTCCGCGCCTGTCCGGTCGACCTCGTCGTCGGCGCCGGCGATCTGCCGTATGAGTACCTGGAGTTCCTGGCCGGCGCGCTGGACGCGCCGTGCGTGTTCGTCCCCGGCAACCACGACCCGGACCTGAGCGGTTACACCCGTTACGGCGGACTGTCCATGAAGGACGGTTTCCCGACGGTGTGGCCGGGCCCGGCAGGCGGGATCAACGCCGACGGACGCGTCGTGGACGTCGCCGGGCTCCGGTTCGCCGGGCTCGGCGGGTCCGTCCGCTACAACGACGGGCCGAACCAGTGGACGCAGCGGCAACAGGCACGCCGTGCGCGGCGGCTGGTCCGGCGGGCCGGGTGGCGCCGCCACCGGGACGGCCACGGCGTCGACATCCTGCTGACCCACGCGCCACCGCGGGATCTGGGCGACCGGCCGGATCCACCACACCACGGGTTCGACTGTCTACACCGGACGGTCGAGCGGCTGCGGCCGAAATGGCTGCTGCACGGGCACATCCACCCCCACGGCGAGCCGGTCCCGGACCGGCGGCTGGGCGAAACCCGCGTTCGCAACGTGGTCGGCCATCGGATCATGGAGTTCACATGAGCAGGGAAACCGGGTTTCCGAGGGCCGACGCGGAACACGACTTCCTGCGCGCGCGGCGGCGCCAGGTCCTGTCGCGGCTGGCGAAGTGGCTGCGCGGCGAGCCCGACGACGTGAACATCATGTTGCCGTTCACCGAGGTCGTGGACGCGCTCGGCTACGTCGGCGAGCGACGGATCGGGCTCCGGGTCATCGCACTGGACTCGATCGTGGGCAGTGTGGATCGCGGCCGCGACTTCGACCGGCGCTTCCGGCCGACGTCGGGGCGGGTCCGGGAACGCTGGGAACGGCTCGCGCTGGCCGCGCGCCGCGGCGAGGAGATCCCGCCGATCGAGGTGTACCGCGTCGGCGAGCTGCACTTCATCATCGACGGGCACCACCGGGTTTCCGTCGCGCACGCGCATGGACTGTCCACAATAGAGGCTCAGGTCACCGCGGTCCGGACGAAGCTCGACCCGAGCGGGATCCGGTTCCGCGGCGACCTGATCGTCAAGGACTACCGGCGGCTGTTCCTCGAACGCGTCCCGCTGACCGGGCCCGCCCGCGCGTCGGTGATCGTGTCGGATCCGTGGGACTACGCGCAGCTCGGCGAGCACGTCGAGGCGTGGGGTTTCCGGCTGATGCAGGACGAGGGGCGGTTCTGCGATCGGGCGAGCGTCGCGCAGCGCTGGTTCGACGAGGAGTTCACGCCGGTGGTCGGGATGCTGCGGCAGGCCGACCTGATCGGCACGCGCACCGACGCCGAGGCCTACCTGTGGGTGGCGGGCGAACGGTACCGGCTGATCCGCACGCACCGCTGGGACGACGAGGTCATCGAAGCGGTCCGCAGTCGGAAACGCTGAGCACGTACCAGGTTTCGCCGAACCGAAGCCATATCCGGTCGTCCCGGCAGACCCGGCGGGTGGCCCATGCCGTGGGCCGGGAGCCGTCGGGAAGCAGCAACGGCACCGGTTCCCCGGCGACGAGTTCGCCGTCCTCGACGGAGGCCGGTACGCAGTCGTAGTGGCCCGGGATGTCGTCTCCGGTCAGGAAGAGGAAGTTCCTTCCCGACACGGCTATCGCGCTGGGAAACCTGATCGGCGATCGACGAGCCACGCGAATCCCGTCGCGATCGATTTCCGCCACCGGGAAGCCCGGATAGGGAATCGCCCAAACCTTGCGCCGGCCGACATTGA
Source organism: Amycolatopsis samaneae (assembly GCF_039541975.1). Classification (NCBI taxonomy): domain Bacteria; kingdom Bacillati; phylum Actinomycetota; class Actinomycetes; order Pseudonocardiales; family Pseudonocardiaceae; genus Amycolatopsis; species Amycolatopsis samaneae. The sequence continues at coordinate 89,909 of NZ_BAABHG010000016.1, read as the reverse complement.
GCGCATAACAGTCCACCCAGTCGAGCCGCACGGGTGCCAGCTGCGCGTACCACCGCGGTTCGCCGTCCGCACTCCACCGGATGAGGCCGGGCAACGGCATCGCCATCCGCTCGCCCTCGCCGAGGGGTTTGCGCTGACCACGCAGCTCACGGACGCGCGCGGCCATGATGAAAGCCTCGTCGAAGTAGCCGATCCAGATATCGCCCGACTGGTCGGTCAGGATTTCTTCGATCCCGTCACCGGCGTGGAAGGCGACTTCGATCCGGCCGCCCGCGTCGATGATCCAGGCGTTGAGCGGAGGTTCCTCACCAGCCCGGATCTGGCAACGGCCTTTCGCGAGGACGAACCCCTCGCCAAGGCTGTCGATCTTGCTGACCAGCTCGATGTCCGGGATCTCCACCCGGCAGACGACTTCGTCGTCAACGAGAATCGACCCGTCGCGGGCGAGACAGATCATCCGCCCATAAGCGTCCACTGTGGACGCGAGAACATCATTACGGGGTAAGGATCCCCAGGGCCGTAAACGGCCGATAGCCGCGTTCACCGCGCGGAGGTGCTGTCCATTCGTCCAGTCATGCGCTCAGCATGCCATATGTCAGTGGTCCGTGGGGGCCTCCTTGAGGGAACTAGAGTCCCTCAAGGAGGCCCCCACGGACCTTCGTGACTACATGTGGACGGCGGCGGGGGCGCCTTCCGGGGCGGCGACGGGCTTGCCGGACCGCAGCAGCAACGCGGCGATGACACCACCCGCGAGGAAGATCACCGCGGCCCAGCTGAACGCCGTCGTGTAGCTGTGCACGGCGGCTTCGGCCGCGAGCTGCGGCGTCGGCTGCTTGCCCGCCACGAACGACGTCGCGGCGTTGCTGGCCAGCGTGCTCAGCAGCGCGGTGCCGATGGAACCGCCGACCTGCTGCATCGTGTTGACCGCCGCGGAGCCGACACCGGCGTCGTGCGGGTCGACGCCGAAGGTCGCGACGCTCATCGCGGGCGCCATCGACAGGCCGATCCCGAGGCCCATCACGATGAGCGGGCCGAGCACGCCGCTGGTGTAGGTGCTGGTCAGGTCCAGGTTGCTGAGCCAGAACAGACCGAGCGCCGCGATCACCATGCCCGTCGGCACCAGCGGCCGCGCGCCCAGTTTCGGCAGCAGGACACTGGTCGCCGTGGTCGCGCTGAGCATCAGCGCGGCCACCATCGGCAGGAAGCCGACGCCGCTCTGGATCGGCGTGAAACCGAGGTTCAGCTGGATGTAGAACGTCAGGAACAGGAAGATCGCGAACATCCCGATGGCGAGCAGGAACATCGAGATGTAGGCGGCGCCGCGATCACGGTCGAGCAGGACACGCAGTGGCAGCAGCGGGTGCGCGACGCGCTGCTGGATCACGACGAACGCGACCAGCAGCAGCACGCCCGCGGTCAGGAAGCCCCACACCGACGGCGAGGACCAGGAGTTGCGCTCGGCGTTGGAGAAGCCGTAGACCACGGCGAACAGGCCGGCGGTCGCGGTGATCGTGCCGGGCAGGTCCAGCTTCGGGCGCGGGCCGTCGGACTCCTCCTTGCGCAGCAGCACGAAAGCACCGACGAACGCGATGACCGCGAAGACGATGTTGACGTACATGCACCAGCGCCAGTTGAGGTACTCGGTCAGCACACCCCCGAGCAGCAGCCCGACCGCGGCACCCCCGCCACCGATCGCGCCGTACACACCGAAGGCGCGTCCGCGCTCCTTCGGGTCGGTGAACGTCGTCGTCAGCAACGACAACGCCGCCGGCGCGAGCAGCGCGCCGAACACACCCTGCGCGGCCCGCGCGACCAGCAACAGCTCGATGTTGCTCGCCGCTCCCCCGAGCGCGGACACCGCGGCGAACCCGGCCAGGCCGACCAGCAGCGCGTTCTTACGGCCGAACAGGTCCGCCATGCGCCCGCCGAGCAGCAGCAGGCTGCCGAACGCGAGCGCGTACGCGGTGACGACCCATTGGCGCGCGTCGTCGGAGAAGCCGAGCGCGTGCTGGGCCGAGGGCAGCGCGATGTTCACGACGGTCGCGTCGAGCACCACCATCAGCTGCGCGATCCCGATCACCGCGAGGATCAGCCATCGTCTGGCGTGATGCGGATTGGCGCTGTGGACGTCCCCCGGTGGCGCGGCGACAGCGACGGATGACTCTGTCATCGAAAGTCCTTACGAATAGTGATCAACGAAGCTATGTGGAGTAACCGTCTCCCCTTACGTCGATCACGGTACACAAGAACCGGAGAGGCTGCCTCAACTTAAATGTTAAGATGGGACGCATGACACGGGACGCTGCTCCCGCCGCACCGGCGCGGCCGCTGCGGCGCGACGCCGAACTCAATCGACGGCGCATCCTCGAATCCGCGCGCGAGGTCTTCTCCCAGCGCGGGCTCGAAGCCACCCTCGACGACATCGCCCACCACGCCGGGGTCGGCGTCGGCACGGTCTACCGCCGGTTCCCCAACAAGGAACACCTGGTGGAGGCCATGTTCGTCGACCGGCTCGAAGAGGTCGGCGCGATGGCCGAGGCCGCGCTGGCCGCGGACGACCCCTGGCAGGGCTTTCTGGACTTCGCCTGGAAGACGGTCGAACTGCATTCGAGCGACCGTGGCCTGCGCGAGGTCATGTTGTCCAAGGCGTTCGGCCGGGAGCGGGTCGCCGAAGTGAAAAACCGCCTGGTGCCGTTGATCACAGAGGTCGTCGAACGGGCCCAGGCGTCCGGTCAGCTCCGGCCCGACTTCTCCGTGACCGACATGCCGATGCTCCACCAGATGATCGGCGAGGTCATCGAGTACACCCACGCGGTGCGGCCGGAGGTGTGGCGGCGGTACTTCGCGCTGCTCCTCGACGGCCTGCGCGCCGAACCGGGCCGCGCCGAACTCCCCCACGGCCCGATGTGCATCGACGATCTCGACGCCGCCGCCTGCGCGTGGCGTCCCCCGCGGCACGGCTGAACACCCCGGTCCGGGTTCGAACGCCCCAATGTGGCATTGGGTGCGTCCAACGCACCGAACGCCACATTGGGGCGCAGGACCGGTGAGCGGTAGTCAGTCGTTCGGGATGACGACCCACAGCACGAGGTAGATCAGGACCTGCGGCCCGGGCAGGATGCACGAAAGCACCGCGAGCAGCCGGACCATCCCCGGCGAGACGCCGAACCGCTGCGCGATCCCGGCGCACACGCCCGCGATCATGCGGCCACGGCGCGGCCGGGTCAGCTTCTGCGGTACGGGAGTACTCACTTCGTCACATCCTTTGTTCGTCGGCGGCGCCTCCGCCGGATACGTCCAGTTCACCAGCGCGGGACCACGCTCGCATCAGGCCGAAGACGGACTCAGCCCTTAGGGGAACCGACGCTCCGCTCCCCCACGCAGACACAGGGAATTGGACACAAGGGGTGGTTTTCCGGGTGCCACAAGTGATAGTCCATCCCGGTGCCTTGGAACAGTCGTGTACTGGCCGTGACCCTGAGTAGCGTTGTGCTCGCTGCCGGATGCGCAAGCCCCCAGGCGGCACCGGAGCCACCGGTGAGCACGCCGCTGACGGCGGTCAACGCGCTCGGCGACTTCGCCACCGTCGACTACTGCAGCCTGCTCGACCTGCCGCGCCTCGCGGGCGGAGGGCGCGTCGTGCAGCCACCGGCGTCGTCGTTCGAATGGTGCCAGGGCGGGGTGATCGAGGGGCAGGCCCAGCGCGCGATCACGGCCGGGCCGGTGTCCTCCGACGTCGACCCGAACCTCAAGCCGTACGAGTACTTCGGGCCGCTGCCCGACGGCGTCAGCGTGCAGCAGTCGACGTTCAAGACCGATACCACCTGCACCAGGGTCGTCATCTTCGCCGACGGCATCCGGCTGAACCTGTCGGTCACCGACGTCGGGACTCCCGGCCCCGCCGACGCCCGGTGTGCCAAGGCGGACGCGGAGGTCGGGGGCGCGGTCGCCACGATCACCGCGGGCAAGGTGGGCAGGCTGGCGCTCCCGCCGGCGTCGTGGGGCAGGGTGGACCCCTGCACGCTGCTCGACGACCACCAGCTCGACGCCGCGAGCGGCCCTGGCACGAAACCCACGGCCGCGCTGTCCGGGCACAGCTGCATCCGCGGCAAGCTCAGCGTGCAGCTGTCCGTGGAGCAGACCGCCGCGCCGGGGCCCAAGGAAACGCTCGGCGGCAGGGAAGCACGGGTGAGCACGGCGGGATCGTTCTGTTCGGTCGACACCACCCAGCCCGCGCAGGGCACCGCGGAACGGCGCGAGAGAGCCGAAATCAAGGTGGTCGAGACCGGCGGCGACGCGAACGACGCCACCTGCGACGCGGCGAAGACCGCCGCCACCGCGGTCTTCCCCAAACTTCCCTGAGCCCTGGCAGGTCCGTGAATGCCACATTGAGGGACTCTGAGTCCCTCAATGTGGCATTCACGGACCGACGCGAGAGCTATTCCGAGTAGGTCAGGTTCTTGCCGGTGGACGGGTCGAACAGCTTGATCTTGTCGGCGTCGTACCAGACTTCGAGGTCGCCGTTCTCCGCCGCGCCCGACGCCGCCGAGAGCCGCGCGACGATCTGCGCGCCGCCGCCGGGGACGTCGGCGGATCCGCTGTCCTCGGCCAGTTCGGCCAGCTCCGAGGTGCTCGCCAGCTCGCCCTCGACGGTGAAGTGGGCGAACTTCTCCGAGCCCATCGACTCCAGCACGTCGATGTGCGCGGTGAAGGTCGCGCCCTTCGCCTTCTGCCCCGCGTCGAGCAGCGCGGCGTCTTCGAAGGACTCCGGGCGGATGCCGACGATGACCTCGCGCGGCGCGCCGGCGCTCTCGACCAGCCGCCGCACGCGGTCGGTCAGCGGGATGTCGCCGAGCGCGCCGCGCGCGGCCCCGTTCTCCAGTGTCGCCGGCACGAAGTTCATCGACGGCGAGCCGATGAAACCGGCCACGAACAGGTTCGCCGGGTTGTCGTAGAGGAACTGCGGCGAGCCGATCTGCTGCACGTACCCGGCCCGCAGCACCACGACCCGGTCGCCCAGTGTCATCGCCTCGGTCTGGTCGTGCGTGACGTACAACGTCGTGGTGCCGAGCTGCTTCTGGATCTTCGACACCGAGGTCCGCATCTGGCCGCGCAGCTTGGCGTCCAGATTGGACAGTGGCTCGTCCATCAGGAACGCCTTGGGGTTGCGCACGATCGCGCGCCCCATCGCGACCCGCTGCCGCTGGCCACCGGAGAGGTTCGCGGGCTTGCGGTCCAGGTGCTGGGTCAGGTCGAGGATCTTCGCCGCCTCGTCGACCTTGGTCCGCACCGTCCGGTCGTCCACTTTGGCCAGTCGAAGCGGGAAGGCCATGTTCTCCCGGACGCTCATGTGCGGGTAGAGCGCGTAGGACTGGAACACCATGGCGATGTCCCGGTCCTTCGGCGCCTTTTCGTTGACCCGCTTGCCGTCGATGCGCAGCTCGCCGGAGGAGATGTCCTCCAGCCCCGCCACCATGTTCAGCGTGGTCGACTTCCCGCAGCCGGACGGGCCGACGAGGATGATGAACTCACCGTCGGCGATCGTCAAGTCCACTTCGGACACCGCGAGCGCGCCATCGGGGTATTTCTTCGACACCTTGTCGAGAACGATCTCAGCCATTGCGTTACCCCTTCACCGCACCGGAGGTCAGCCCCGCCACGATGCGACGCTGGAAGAACAACACGAACAGGATGATCGGGATGGTGATCACGACCGCGGCCGCGGACACCTGACCCGTCGGGTCCTCGAACTGCGAGGACCCGGTGAAGAACGACAGCGCCGCCGGTACCGTGCGCGAGGACTCGGTGGACGTCAGCGAGATCGCGAACAGGAAGTCGTTCCAGCAGAAGATGAACACCAGGATCGCCGTGGTGAACACGCCCGGCGCCGCGAGCGGCGCGATCACCTTCCGGAACGCCTGCGCCGGGGTCGCACCGTCCATTTTGGCCGCCTTCTCCAGCTCCCACGGGATTTCCCGGAAGAACGCGGAAAGCGTGTAGATCGACAGCGGCAGCGCGAAGGTGATGTAGGGCAGGATCAGCCCCGGCCAGGTGTCGAACAGGCCGAGGCTCCGCTCGATGTTGAACAGCGGCGTCACCAGCGAAACCTGCGGGAACATCGCGATCAGCAAGGACATCCCGACCAGCAGCCGCTTGCCGGGGAAGTCGAGCCTGGCGATCGCGTACGCCGCCATCGTGCCCAGCACCACCGCGATCACCGTCGCGATCACCGCGATGCCGATCGAGTTGACCAGCGCCCGGATGAACTCCGTGGTCTGGAAGATGTCCGCGTAGTTCTGCCAGGTCCACGAGCGCGGGATGAAGTTCCCGTCGGTCAGGGTGTCCTTGGTCTTGAACGACAGCGACACCACCCACAGCACCGGCACCAGCGCGAACACCAGCACCAGGATGTCGACGAGTCCCCATTTGACCTTGCGGCCGGTCGTGACCGCTCCACCGATGGCCATCAGCGCCTCCCCCCGGTGTCCGAGCCCGGCGCCGCGGTGCCGAACACCTTGATGAAGATGAACGCGATGATCGCCACGGTCAGGAAGATCAGCACGGCCATCGTGGACCCGATCCCGAGGTTGAGCCCCTTGACCAGGTTGTTGTAGGTCTGCATCGACACCGACGACGTGTCCTGCGCGCCGTTGGTCAGCACGAAGATGTTGTCGAAGATGCGGAACGCGTCGAGTGTGCGGAACAACAGCGCGACCAGGATCGCCGGCTTCATCACCGGCAGCATGACCTTGGTGAACCGCTGCCACGCCGTCGCGCCGTCCATCGCGGCCGCCTTGAGCAGGTCGTCCGGCACGAGCGCGAGCCCGGCCATCAGCAGCAGCGCCATGAACGGCGTGGTCTTCCACACCTCGGCGCCGATGATGATCAGCAGGGACGGGATCTTTTCGGTCAGCAGCGCGGAATCCGGCGCGATGACGTTCGCGAGGTACCCGGTCTTCGGCGTCCAGGCGTAGAACCAGGAGTACGCCGCGACGACCGTCACGATCCCGTACGGGATGAGCGCGACGGTGCGGATCAGGCCGCGGCCCACCAGCGTCCGGTGCATGATCAGCGCGAGCGCCATGCCGAGCGCGAACTCGATCACCACCGACACGATCGTCAGCACCATCGTGGTGCCGAACGCCGTCCACCAGTACGAACTGGACAGTACGGCCGCGTAGTTCGCGAGCCCGACGAACTCCTTCTGCGCCGGGAACCGCAGATCGTAGCGTTGCAGGGAAAGCCACAGCGAGTACACGATCGGATAGCCGGTGACGGCGATCATCACCAGCGCCGCGGGCGCGCACAGCAGCAGCCCCAGCCTGCGCTCGGCCTTCTTTCCCTCACTGAGCGCGGGCTTTCCCCTACGAGGAGCCACAGTGTCCACAGTGGAGGTTTCGTGCACGGTCACGGGATCACTCCCTTCGACTGGAGGGCGTCATCGAGCTGCTCCCGCAGCTTGTCCGCGGTCTTCACCGGATCGATCGCCGAGGGCGGGGAAAGGATCTTCGACATCAGAGTCGAGGCGTTCTGGTACGCCGGGGTGAGCGGGCGCAGCGCCGCGTTCTTCAGCGCCGCGAGGATGCTGTCCCGCATCGGGTACTTCTTCGCCATGTTCGGGTTGTCGTCGCTCACCGGTTTGGCGGGATCGACCGGGACGTCGTCGTGGTAGACCGACTCGATCGACGGCGGGACACCGTCGTTGATCGCCGAGAACTTCTGGCTTTCCGGGCTGCGCAGGCACAACGCCGCGTCGTACGCCTCCGGCTTGTGCTGCGAGTACGAGCTGACGGCGAAGTCGACGCCGCCGATCGTCGTCTTCGCGGGGACGGCGGGATCGGCCCGCGGGTACACCGCCCACTTGATGTGCGAGACCTCCTGCGGCTTCTCCTTGGCGTAGGAGGCGTAGACGAACGGCCAGTTCAGCTGGAACGCGGCGGTGCCGCGCTGGAACGACTGCCGGACATCGTCCTCTTTGGAGTTCGTGAGCGACGGGTCGGTGATGCCCGAGGACGTCACCTTCTTCAGCAGGTCGAGCGCCCTGACCGCGCCCGCGTCCATCACCACGGACTTCCCGTCGTCGGACAGGATGCGCCCGCCCATCGACTCGACCAGCGTGTTGTACACGACGACGAGGCCCTCGTACTGCGCGCCGGTGAACACGATGTTGTGCGGCTTGCCCTGTGCCTTGAGCCCCACGGCCTGATCGATCATCTCGTCCCACGTCTTCGGCGGGTTCGGGGTGACGCGGTCGTCGTACCAGAGCAGCTGGACGTTGGTGTTCTTCGTCGCCCCGTAGAGCTTTCCGTTCCAGGTGGCGGTTTTCAGCGGCGCCGGCAGCACGTCCCGCGTCGCCTGTTCCTTGTACGCGCCGGTCCACTCGTCGACCCAGCCCGCCTCGGCGAACTCCGGCACCCAGGTGATGTCGAGCCCGAGGACGTCGATCGAGGTGTCCCCGGCGGCGAGCCTGCGCACCATCTGCTCACGCTGACCGTCCGAACCACGCGGCAGTTTGTTGTAGACGATCTTGTAGCGTCCGGCCGCCTTGGCGTTGCAGTTGTCCACGACCTGCTGGAAGTGGTCCTCGGGCGCCTGGTAGACGTTGACCGTGATGCCCCCGCCACCCCCGCAGCCCGCGAGCAGCCCCGCGGTCAGGGTGCCGGTGCCCAGCAGGGCGGTGGCGCGACCTCCGGGAGAACGTCCCCGGATACGCGCGGTGATCCTTTTCCCCATGAAAGGCCTCCTCGCCCCGCGCACGCCGGCCGCCACGGCGCGTGGCAGGCACCGCGACGAGCTGAGGCAGACCCAAGCCAGCACACCGACGTGCTAGTACTCGGGCGACGCCGTTGGAGTCCACCGCCGCCCGACTGGTGTCGGACAACTTATGCCGGGCGTTCGATGCTGGCAAGCAGTGACGGTAACGATTCAGCCCACCGCGTCGCGAACCGCCGGACGACCCCGGGAATCCCCCTCGGAAGAGGGGTATCGGCCCGGCACCGGATGGGGTATCCGCGTTACTTCTGGGAGCCCAGTGCGAGCTTGGCCAGCAGCTCCCGCCCGCGTTCGGCGGTCCGCGGCTGGCAGAGGACGTCGTAGCGGCCCGCGACGAGCTGGCTCGCCGAGGAGAAGTCGCGGCGCCCGCGCGACATGCTGAAGCCGATCGCGGCGAACATCAGCCCGGACAGCACACCGAGCACCAGGCCGGTGAGCAGTTGCAGCGCGAACCCCCGGTTGACGAACAGGCCGAGCAGCAGCCCGGCGAAGAGCCCGAACCAGGCGCCGGACACCGCGCCGGTGGCCAGCACCCGGCCCCAGGTCAGCCTGCCGATGACGCGTTCGACGAGCATCAGGTCGATGCCGACGATCGTGACGTCGCCGACCGAGAACTCGCTCTCCGCCAGGAAGTCCACCGCCTGCTGGGCCTCGCCGTAGGTCGCGTACGACCCGATGGGCCAGCCGGTCGGCGGCGTCGGCAGCCGGGGTGTCCCGCCTGCCTGCCGTCCGCCCCCAAAAGGACCAGTCACCGTCATCACCCGCTCGTCCGCGCTCCGTGGTCCTCCATCTTGTCAAGGACCCGTGAGCCGTGCCTACCCGGCGTGCGGAGGCGGGGACCGGAGTGTGAGAAAGACCGCCGCGCGGTCAGCCCCGGGTCCGGTACTCGCGCAGCAGGCCGCGGCTGATGATCGTCTTCTGGATTTCGCTGGTGCCCTCGCCGATGAGCAGGAACGGGGCCTCGCGCATGAGGCGCTCGATCTCGTACTCCTTCGAGTAGCCGTAGCCGCCGTGGATGCGGAAGGCCTCCTGGGTGACCTCGGCGCAGTACTCGCTCGCGATCAGCTTCGCCATCCCGGCCTCGACGTCGTTGCGCTCGCCGGAGTCCTTCAGCCGGGCGGCGTTGACCATCATCAGGTGCGCGGCCTCGACCTTGGTCGCCATCTCGGCCAGCTTGAACGCGACGGCCTGGTGCTCGGCGATGGCCTTGCCGAACGTGCGGCGCTGCTGCGCGTACTCCACCGCCAGTTCGAACGCGCGGATCGCGATCCCGCACGCCCGCGCCGCGACGTTCACCCGCCCGACCTCGACGCCGTCCATCATGAACGCGAAACCCTTGCCCGGCGCGGCACCCAGCACCTTGTCCGCGCCGATCCGGAAGCCGTCGAACACCGCCTCGGTGGTGTCGACGCCCTTGTAGCCCATCTTGTCGATCTTGCCGGGAATGGTCAGCCCCGGCGCCACCTCGCCGAACCCGGACGGCTTCTCCACCAGGAACGTGGTCAGGTTCTGGTGGGGCTTCTCGGCCCCTTCGTCGGTCTTCACCAGCAGCGCGATGAGGTTCGAGCTGCCCCCGTTGGTCAGCCACATCTTCGCGCCGTCGATGACGTAGTCGTCACCGTCGCGACGCGCCCTGGTCTTGATCGCGGCGACGTCCGAGCCCAGGTCCGGCTCCGACATGGAGAACGAGCCCCGCACCTCGCCGGTCGCCATCCTCGGCAGGAAGTGCTGCTTCTGCTCCGGCGTCCCGTGCCGGGAGATCATGTGCGCCACGATGAAGTGCGTGTTGATCACGCCGGACACGCTCATCCAGCCGCGCGCGATCTCCTCCACCACCAGCGCGTAGGTCAGCAGCGATTCGCCGAGCCCGCCGTACTCCTCCGGGATGGTGAGCCCGAACAGGCCCATCTCCTTCATGCCCTCGACGATGTCCGCCGGGTACTCGTCGGCGTGCTCCAGCGCCTGCGCGTGCGGAATGACCTCCTTGTCCACGAACTGGCGAACCGTGGCGAGGATCTCCGACTGGACGTCGGTCAGACCGGCGGTCTGGGCGAGGCGGGCCATCGCTGCTCTCTTTCTCCAAGAAGGCGAGACGCCGGCTCCCGGCGCTGGGTTACCGGTGAGTATGACGCGAAAGCCCGCGCCCTGCTATGAGGGTGCTCACGCTCACCCGGCCGAGGGCCACGCCGACCCGCGGAGGCCACCCGGACGGTGACGTTACGGTTGTGGCCCGGCGAGAACACAGCGAGGAGCCCATGAGCACCACACCCGATCCGCAGGAGCGGCCCGAACCGGTGAAGCCGGACCACGAGCCCTCCGCGACCGCCGATCCCGCGCCGTTCGAGCCGCCGTCCACCGTCGAACCGCCGCAGGCCTTCGACGCGCCGCCGACCGCGGAGCCGGGCGCCTACGAACCGCCCGCGACGGCCGATCCGGCGCCGTTCGAGCCGATCGTCCCGCTCGACATCCCGGTCGCGCACATCCCGGGCGCCGAGCCGCCACCCGCCCCTGACGTCCCCGCGGCGGGCCCGTTCGTCCCGCCCGCCCCGGACCCCACCGCCGCGCCGTACCCGGACGCGACCTACCCGCCGCCCGCACCGCCCTACGGAACGCCGTACTCCCAGCCCGTGTACGGGCCGCCCGCGCCGTTCGGCATCCCGCCGGCGGGTTCGGCGCAGTCGCAGGACAACGCCCTCGCGATCGGCGCGCTGGTGTGCTCGATCGTCGGGTTCTGCTCGTGCGTCAGCGCGCTGCCCGGGCTGATCATGGGGCACATCGCGCTGGCCAAGGCCAACCGCGGCGAGGCGGGCGGGCGGAACCTCGCGCTGGCCGCGGTCGTCATCGGCTACGTCATCGTGGCGCTCTACCTCGGGTTCTTCACCACGATCATCATCCTGGGCGTCAACGGGAAGCTGGACGACTGAGCGGTCAGCGCAGCAGTTCGATGACCTCCGCGAAGACGTCCATGTGGAATTCGATCACGCTGAAATAGGTCAGCCCGTAGGTTTCCCGGTATTCGCGCAGCTTGTCGGCGATCGTGGCCGGGCTGCCGATCAGCATGCCGGGCAGCTTCAGGATCCGTTCGTCGGACAGCTCGGGGGCGAGCGTGCGCTGGAAGGACAGTTCGGCCTTCGAGGGGTCCGGGAAGACACCCTGCACGAGCAGGTTCAGTTCGGGCGCCGTCTCGCGCGAGGCGGCCGCGGTACGCACCAGGTCCATCGTCTTGGCGAGCGCGGCGTGGCCGGTGTCGGTTTCGTCCAGCGGGAGCGCGCCCGCGATGCCGACGATCTCGGCCTGCTCGGCGGCGAAACGCAGCATCCGGGGTCCGACTCCGGCGACCATGATCGGCGGTGCCGGGCGCTGGACGGCCGGGGGCTGGTGGTCGCCGGTGAGCATGCGCCGCACCTCGGCGACGGTGTGCTTCAGCTGCTTCAGGCGCTCGCCACCGCTGACGAAGGGCAGCTCGGCCGCCTTGAACTCCTCTTCGACATAGCCCGCGCCGAGGCCGAGCTCGAAACGGCCGTCGGTGAGCAGATCGATGGTGGCGACCTCCCGCGCGAGCAGCGCGGGGCGGTAAAAGCCCGAATTCAGCACGTACGTGCCCAGCCGGGCGGTCGTGGTGGCCTCCGCCGCCGAGGCCAGCATCGGGAACGGCGCGGGGAAGCCCAGGTGGTCGGGCACCATGAGCACGTCGTAGCCGAGGCTTTCCGCGCGCCGCGCCTTGTCCTGCCACTTCGCCCGTGATTCGCCGATCGCCATGTTCACGCCGAATCGGAAGGGGCGGACGGACATGCGGTTCTCCTCCGGTCGGTGGATCTTCCTCCACCGATCCTAGGGAAAATCGCCCGGCGCGAAACCGGTTTTCCGGGCACCGAAAAGAGTCCGAAAGGACCTCGACGAGCTAGTCCGCAGGGCGCGGCGAAACGACGTCGGAATCGCTCGGCAGTCTCGGCGCCGGGGCACCGTTCCCGTTCACCTCGGGCCCGTTCGCCGCCGTCGCGGGCGGTTCGGCGGGCTCGGATTTCGCCGCCTTCGCCGTCTGCGCGTCGAGAAAACGCAGCAGTTCCACCGGGAACGGCAGCACCAGCGTCGAATTCTTCTCCGAGGACACCTGGACCACGGTCTCCAGCAACCGCAACTGCAACGCGGAAGGCGTGTCGGCCATCGCCGCCGCGGCCTGCGCGAGCTTGTGCGAGGCCTGGAGCTCACCATCGGCGGAGATGACGCGTGCGCGCCGTTCCCGCTCCGCCTCGGCCTGCCGCGACATCGAGCGCTTCATCGCCTCCGGCAACGCCACGTCCTTGATCTCGACCCGGTCGATGTGGATGCCCCAGTCGAGCGCGGGACTGTCGATCATCAGCTCGAGGCCCTGGTTGAGCCGCTCACGGTTGGACAGCAGGTCGTCGAGATCGCTCTTGCCGATGATCGAACGCAGCGAGGTCTGCGCGACCTGCCCGACCGCGGCGCGGTAGTCCTGCACATTGACCGCGGCGACCACCGGGTCGACGACCTTGAAGTACACAACCGCGTCGACCCGGACGGTGACGTTGTCCCGGGTGATGCCGTCCTGGGCGGGCACCGGCATGGTCACGATCTGCATGTTGACCTTCTGCAGGCGATCCGCGAACGGCACGAGCATCGCCAGCCCGGGTTCCCGCACACTCGATCGGACCCGGCCGAAGCGGTAGACCAGGCCGCGTTCGTACTGTTTGACCACGCGCACGCTCGCCGCGAGCCAGGCACCTCCGGCGAGCACGACCGCGCTGAGGAATCCCATCACCATGGCAGCTCCGTTGGGTCGCCCCCTGCTCCCGAGGGTACGCCGGAGGGCCGATCGGGGAAATGCGCTTGCCGCCGGATGGCAGGCTTGGCGGTGTGCTGGAGATCCCGCCGAAGTTCGCCGCGAGGGCCCCGTCCGTGCTCGGTCCCGAAGGGGTCGCCTGGCTGGCCACGCTCCCCGGACTCGCCGAGCGCTACGCCCGGAAGTGGGAGCTGACCTTCGAAGGCACCGTGATGCACGGGTACGCCGGGGTCGTCCAGCCCGCCCGGCTGCCCGACGGCACCCCGGTGGTGCTGAAGCTGAGCTGGCGGCACCCCGAGTCCGAGGACGAACCGCTCGCACTGTCCACATGGGCCGGTCGTGGCGCGGTTCTCTTGCTGGACAACGCGTCCGAGGACGGCGTGCTGCTCCTCGAACGGCTCGACGCCACGCGGTCGCTCGACGGCGAACCGCTGCCGGAGGCGATCGGGATCGCGGGCGGGCTGGCGCGGCGGCTGGCCGTCCCGGCGCCACCGGAACTGGCGCGGAGCCTGGCGCACGAGGCCGCGCGGCTGGTCGAGGACCTGCCCCGGGAGTGGGACGAGCTGGGGCGGCCGTTCCCGCGCGAGTTCGTCGACGCCGCGGTCGACGTCTGCCGCGCGCTGGGCCCGGTTTCGGCGAAGCTGCTGGTGAACGAGGATCTGCACTACGAGAACGTCCTCGCCGGGGAACGCGAACCCTGGCTGGTCATCGACCCCAAGCCGCTCGCGGGCGACCTCGAGTACGGCGTGATCCCGTTGCTGTGGAACCGGTTCGAAGAGTCCACTCTGGACAGTCGGCTGGCCGCGATCGTCGCGGCCGCGGACCTCGACACCGAGCGCGCGCTGGCGTGGACACTCGTGCGGGGCGTCCAGAACTGGCTGTGGCTGGTCGAAGACGAAGAGGACGACGAGGACGGCTCCCCGGTGGCCTTTGTGCCGGCCATCACGCGGTGGGCGTTCCAGCGAGGAGCGCGCTGACCCGATAGCCTTTGGCCCATGGCCGCCGTGAACAGGGTCTTCGCAGCTCAGCTGGCCGGTTTGCCGGTCTTCGGTCCCGACGGCGAGTCGATCGGCAAGATCCGCGACCTGGTCGTCGGCCTGCGCCTGGACCAGCAGCCGCCCCGCATCCTCGGCCTGGTGGTGGAGCTGGCCACCCGCCGCCGGGTCTTCGTGCCGATGCTGCGGGTCACCTCGATCGAGCCGACCGCGGTGACGCTGGCCACCGGCTCGGTCAACATGCGGCACTTCCACCAGCGCCCCAACGAGGTCCTGGTGCTGGGCCAGCTGCTCGACGCGCACGCGACGCTGCCCGGGTCGCAGACGCGGATCACCGTCGTCGACGCGGCGATGGAGCCCACCCGCACCCGCGACTGGGTGCTGGCGAAACTGGCGATCCGGGAGCGGTCCAGCAGGCTCGGCCTCGGCAGGCGGCGGTCGGCGATGCAGGTGCTGCCGTGGTCGGAGGTCGCCGGGCTCGGCCTGACCGACCTGGCAGGCCAGCCACAGGGCGCGGGCAGGCTGCTCATGCTGTTCGACACCATGCGCGCGGTCGACGTCGCCGCCACCGTGCGGGACCTGCCGCTCAAGCGACGGCACGAGGTCGCCGACGCGATGGACGACGAGAAGCTCGCCGACGTCATCGAGGAACTGCCGGAGGACGACCAGAAGGAGCTGTTGTCCTACCTGGCCGAGGAACGCGCCGCCGACATCCTGGAGGCGATGAGCCCGGACGACGCGGCCGACCTGCTGGCCGAGCTCGCGCCCGCCGAGCAGAGCAGGCTGCTGGAGCTGATGGAGCCGGAGGAGTCCGCGCCGGTGAAGCGGCTGCTGGCCTACTCCTCCGACACCGCGGGTGGCCTGATGACCCCGGAGCCGGTGGTGCTGACCCCGGACTCGACGATCGCCGAAGCGCTCGCGCACATCCGCAACGCCGAGCTGCCCTCGGCACTGGCGACCATGGTGTTCGTCTGCCGACCGCCCTCGGCGACGCCGACCGGGCGGTTCGTCGGGGTCGTGCACTTCCAGCGCCTGCTGCGCGAACCCCCGGCCGAGCTGGTCGCCAGCGCCGTCGACACCGGGCTGACCGCGTTGCGCCCGACCGCCCCGCTGGCCGAGGTGACGCGGTACTTCGCGGCGTACAACCTGGCGTGCGCGCCGGTGGTGGACGCCGAGGACCACCTGCTCGGCGCCGTCACCGTCGACGACGTCCTCGATCACCTCCTGCCCGAGGACTGGCGGGAAACCGGCCTGCACGACGTCACCGGCGACAGCGCCGCGGAGCACGAGGACCACGAACCCGAGGAGGCGGACCGTGCCTGAGCTGACCGGCGGGCGGCGGCTGGACCAGCCACGCAGCCAGACCCGGTTCCGGCTGAACATCGACCCGGACTCGTTCGGCCGATTCACCGAGCGGATCGCGCGCTTCCTCGGGACCGGGAAGTACCTGTTCTGGCAGACGCTGATCGTCGTCGTCTGGATCATCCTGAATCTGGCGGCGGTGTCCCTGCAGTGGGACCCCTACCCGTTCATCCTGCTGAACCTGGCCTTCTCGACCCAGGCGGCCTACGCGGCCCCGTTGATCCTGCTGGCGCAGAACCGGCAGGACGACCGTGACCGCGTCTCCCTGGAGGAGGACCGCAACCGGGCCACCCAGACGAAGGCGGACACCGAGTACCTCGCGCGAGAGCTGGCCGCGCTACGGCTCGCGATCGGCGAGGTCGCGACGCGTGACTACCTGCGCAGCGAACTGGACCGGCTGCGCGAGGATCTCGACAAGCCCCGCAAGCAGAAATCGAACCGGGACAAACAGAGCAGCGCTACCGGTACGTAACATGGGCTCGTGACGAGTACACAGCAGCTCCCCAGCGTCGACGACGTCCGCAACGCGCTGAAGGACGTGTACGACCCGGAGATCAAGAAACCCATCACCGACCTCGGCATGGTCAAGGACGTCGAGGTGGGTGCCGACGGGGTCGTCAAGGTCGGTATCTACCTGACCATCGCGGGCTGCCCGCTGAAGGCGACGCTGACGAAGGACACCACCGAGGCGGTGGCGAAGCTCCCCGGTGTGCGGGACGTCCGCGTCGAACTCGACGTGATGAGCGACGAGCAGCGCACCGAGCTGCGGAAGTCGCTGCGCGGCGACGCCGCCGAACCGGTCATCCCGTTCGCCCAGCCGGGCTCGCTGACGCGGGTGTACTGCGTCGCGTCCGGCAAGGGCGGCGTCGGCAAGTCCTCGGTGACGGTGAACCTGGCCGCCGCGATGGCCGAGCGCGGCCTGTCCGTCGGCGTGGTCGACGCGGACATCTACGGCCACTCGATCCCGCGCATGCTGGGCGCGCGGGAGAAGCCGACCAAGGTCGACACGATGATCATGCCGCCGCAGGCGCACGGCGTGAAGGTCATCTCGATCGGCATGTTCACCCCGGGCAACACGCCGGTGGTGTGGCGTGGCCCGATGCTGCACCGCGCGCTGCAGCAGTTCCTCGCCGACGTGTTCTGGGGCGATCTCGACATCCTGCTGCTGGACCTGCCGCCGGGCACCGGCGACATCGCGATCTCGGTGGCGCAGCTGATCCCGAACGCGGAGATCCTGGTGGTCACCACCCCGCAGCAGGCCGCCGCGGAGGTCGCCGAGCGGGCCGGGGCGATCGCGATGCAGACGCGTCAGCGGGTCGCCGGGGTCATCGAGAACATGTCGTGGCTGGAGACGCCGTCCGGGGAACGCATGGAGATCTTCGGCTCGGGTGGCGGGCAGACGGTGGCGGACTCGCTGTCGAAGTCGGTCGGGTCCGAGGTGCCGCTGCTCGGCCAGGTCCCGCTCGACCCGCGGCTGCGTGAACAGGGCGACGCCGGGACCCCGCTGGTCCTCGCCGCGCCGGACGCCCCGGCCTCGGCCGTGCTGCGCGAAGCGGCGTCGAAGCTGAGCGTCCGGGCACGCGGCCTGGCCGGGATGATGCTCAACGTCACCCCCACCGGCCGCCGCTGACCCAGGTTCAGGCGCTGCTCAGGACGGCGTCGAACGCGCCACATTGGGGCGCATGAACCGCGGACGGAACGGGAGCAAGGGACCTTTGCTACCGCCGGGGCGGAGCAAGGGACCTTTACTACCGTTGTATGCACGCGCATAGAACGAGAGCAAAGGTCCCTTGCTCCTCTGGCGCCCTGGACGCGTTGAAAGCCTCTGAAGGCCACCTTGAGGGAACTCAGGTCCCTCAAGGTGGCCTTCAGAGGCTTTGGCCGCGCCGGAGTCAGGTGGCGTCGGGGTCGACTGGGGGCCGCTCGCCGGGCTTGAGCGGCTCGGCCTGCGGGGTGCTCGTGGCGGGGTAGCCGTTCGGCTTCGCGGAGCCGTTCGCACCGTTGGTGCCGTTGACGCCGTTCGTCCCGTTGATGTCGTTCTTGAAGCCGTTGACGCCGAGCGGGTCGCTGTCGCCGTCGAACAGGTGCTGGGTGACCACACGCTTCGGATCGAAGTTGCGCAGGCCGCGCAGGTCTTCCAGGGGTTTGCGCAGCTGGTCGAACTCCGGGCCCATCTCCTCACGGAGCTGCTCCCGCGCGCCGGTGGCGAATTCGCGGACCTTGCGCACGCTCTTGGCCAGCCAGGACGCGGCGCCCGGCAGCCGTTCCGGGCCAAGGATGAAGAGGCCGGCGATGATGATCACGAGGATCTCGCCCCAGCCGACACTTTCGAACACCCGTGAACCTCCGGCGTCGTGACTAACCCCGCTCAGCGTACCTGCGCGAAGCCCGGCTCCGGCACCCGCGAACGGAGTCCGATGTCAGTCCGAAGCCAGCGTCACATCGACGACGAGTGACGCCCCGTCACGCACGACCTGCACGGGTACGACCTCACCGACGTTGCGCCCGCGCACGGCGACGAGCAGTTCGGCGGAATCGCGGACCAGTTTGCCGCCGATCTTGGTGACGACGTCGCCTTCCTTGATGCCCGCGTTCGCCGCGGGCCCGCCCGGCGCCACGTTCTTGACCTGGGCGCCCATCGTCTTGGAGCCGGCCACGGTCGACGAGGCGTTGATGCCGATGTCCGCGTGGGCGACCTTGCCGTCCTTGATGAGTGTCTTGGCGATCTTGATCGCGTAGTCGCTCGGGATCGCGAACCCGATGCCGATGCTGCCGCCGTCCTGGCCCGACGAGCGGATCGCGGAGTTGATCCCGACCAGCGCGCCGGTGGCGTCGACGAGCGCGCCCCCGGAGTTGCCGTGGTTGATGGCGGCGTCGGTCTGGATCGCCTCGTAGGTGACCGGCGGCGCGCCGTTGTCACCGCCCGCGGTGATGGGGCGGTTCAGCGCGCTCACGATCCCGGAGGTCACCGAGTTCTGCAGCGCCAGCGGCGAACCGACGGCGAGCACCGTGTCCCCCACCTGCAGGTCGGCGGACTTGCCGATCTGCAACACCGTCGGGTTGGTCACGTTGACCTTCACCACGGCGAGGTCGGTCTTCTGGTCCGCGCCGACGACCTTGGCCTCGGTGCGGGTGCCGTCGATGAATACGGCGGTGATCTTGACGGCCTGGTCCGAGACCGCCGAGGAGATCACGTGCTCGTTGGTCAGCACGTAGCCCTGCGGGTCGATCACGACCCCGGAGCCCTCTTCGCCGGAGTTGCCGCCGGGCTTGAAGACCTCCAGCGAGACGACCGCCGGCGAGACGCGCTTGGCGATGTTCGCGACCGAACCGGCGGGCCGCTCCTTCGCCGCCTCGGCCTCGGAGATCGTCGCCGTGCCGGTGAGCTCGTTCCCGGTGTCCGCGACCCACCAGCCGACCAGTCCACCGACCGCGCCGACCAGCAGCGCGACCACGCCCAGCAGTGCCAGTGCCTTCGGCTGGACACGCCTGCCGAACAGCACCTCGGGCAGGCTCAGCAGCGCTCCCGCGGGGCGGGCCCCTGGTTTTTTCTCCGCTTCGGCCTGCTCCGCGGGACCGGCGAGGACGGCGCCCGAGGCGGGGTCGCGCCACGGATCGGAGGTTTCCGTCCACAGCGGCGCTCCGGGGCCCTGATCGGTGCCCGCGGTTGCCTCACGGGGCCGCTCCAGGAGTACGCCTTCGGCACCCGGCGGTCGCCGGAACGCCTCGGCCAGTGATTCCGGGGTCGGCGGGGCCAGGTTCAGCGGTGGCGCCGTCCGGCCGTTGGTGGTGCCCGGCGTGTAGAGCTTGTCGAAGGCGCCTTCGACGCCGTGCGGCCTGCCGAAGGTGGCCGCCTGTGCCGGATCGACGGCCGGACGGTCCAGCGGGCGTGGGCCCAGACGATCCTCGCCAGCCGTGCCGGACTGGGGCGGGTGCGCGTTCGGCTGCTGCTCGGTCATCATTCCCCGGGGCTCAGGATCGGTGGCTGGGCGTGACGATACCCAAGCCTCGGGCACCGAGTCT
This sequence comes from Amycolatopsis samaneae, assembly GCF_039541975.1. Classification (NCBI taxonomy): domain Bacteria; kingdom Bacillati; phylum Actinomycetota; class Actinomycetes; order Pseudonocardiales; family Pseudonocardiaceae; genus Amycolatopsis; species Amycolatopsis samaneae. The sequence goes on along the minus strand of NZ_BAABHG010000016.1, from coordinate 69,956 downwards.
GCCGAAACGGCAGTGAAATGCCTGTCAGCGCCTCACCGTCAGCGAGCCGCCGCGGGTACGTGCACGACGCCACCGACCGGGGCCACCGAGGTCGGAGCCGGGGTGGGCAGCTGTGTCGACGACGGGGGCACCGCCATCCGCGCGGGCAGCAGGTTGGCGTTCTGCGGAGCCTTGATCGCCGGGTCGGTGTTCTCGTGCCTGCTGTCGGCGGACGTCGCGACCAGGGCGAGCGCGCTCAGCACGAGCCCGGAGACGACCACACCGGCGCCCTGCGCGGCCCGGCGCCGCGCGCCGCCGAAGCGGCCGCCGCCCAGGACGTTCGGGGACTGGCCCAGCGGTGCCGCGGACCCGATCGGCGCCGTCCCGCCGAGCACGCCGGTGTCCCGCAGCCCGGCCACGCGGTCGGGACGCTGGATGGCGACGAGCTGACCATCGGCCGTGACGGCCAGGTTGTCCGGGCTGCTGGGCAGCTCGGTCTGCTCCGGGATCGCCCGCAGGCTGGCCAGGAACCCGGCCGACATCGAGGGTTCCCCGGCGCGCTTGACCGCGGCCACGACCTGACGCTGTGCCGTCACATCCGCCGCGCAGCTCGCGCACCGCGCGATGTGGGCGGCCGCCCTGTCCATCGCGCCGAGCGACAGCTCACCGTCGACGAACGCGACCACGGCGTCCGGTAGGAGATGGGACTCGGGTAGCCCCCAGCCTCGCGGTGCGGTCATACCGATACCTTCGCAGACTCGGCGGCGGCCGCGCGGCGACGCTCCAGCGACGCGCGCAGCGCCTGGCGGCCACGGTGGATCCGGCTGCGCACAGTGCCCAGCTTGACACCCAGCGTCGCGCCGATCTCCTCGTACGACAGGCCCTCGACGTCACACAACACGACCGCGGCGCGGAACTCCGGCGGCAGCTCGTCGAGCGCGGCCTGCAGGTCCGGGTCGAGGTGGGTGTTCGAGTACACCTGCTCCGGGCTCGGGTCGTCGCCGACGATCCGGTCGGTGTCCTCGGGCAGCCCCTCCATGCGCACCCGCGAGCGGCGGCGCGCCATGTCGAGGAAGAGGTTCGTGGTGATGCGGTGCAGCCAGCCCTCGAAGGTCCCCGGCTTGTACGAGGCCAGCGACCGGAAGACCCGGATGAAGGTCTCCTGGGTGAGGTCCTCGGCGTCGTGGGTGTTACCGGTGAGCCGGTACGCGAGCCGGTAGACGCGGTCGGCGTGTTCGCGCACGACCTCGTCCCAGGACGGGGGCGTCCAGGCCGCCTCCCCCTGGTCCGGCGAACCGACAGTGACCGGCTTGACCTCCGGCATGTCCGAAACGGCGTTCTGCATCGGCGGAGCAGGCACCTCCATCAGCGTGTCTCCCAACTACTCCACCCAACGCGGGCCATCGGCACGGTGTTCCCGTATCTACGAGACTGAGTCTGTCGTGTCTCCTTATGGTTCTAGTGAGACGAGACTGAGAACTATCTGAGAAGTCGGCAATCGGCCAACCAGGGAGTCTGCGCTGATTTATCGACAAGCAACGCTAACCTCCCTGCGTGAACTCCGGGACGCATGCGGCCTCGGCGACCGGTCCCGCCGAGGCCGAGTACGTCGACGGGTACCTGCCCGATGACGAGGTACTGACCTCCGCGCGGGCGCGCGCGGAGGAGCTCGGCTGCGAGACGCTGAGCCCGGCCGCGGGCGCGACCTTGGGTTTCCTGGCCGCGACCCTGTGCGCGAAGGCCGTGGTGGAGGTCGGCACCGGCACCGGGGTGAGCGGCCTCTACCTGCTCCGCGGGATGGCCGCGGACGGCGTGCTGACCTCGATCGACATCGAGCCCGAGTACCAGCGCGCCGCCCGGAAGACGTTCATCGAGGCCGGGCGGCCGCCGGGACGCACCCGGCTGATCATCGGCCGCGCGCTCGACGTCCTGTCCCGGCTGACCCCCGGCGGCTACGACCTGGTGTTCGTGGACGCCGCGCGGATGGAGTACCCGGGCTACTACGAAAAGGGCGTCGCGCTGCTGCGGCGGGGTGGGATCATCGCGTTCCACAACGTGCTTGCGGACGGGCGCATGTTCGACCCGTCACGACGGGACGCGGAGACGATGGGACTGCGCGAGGTCGCGCGGGCGATCCGGGAGGACGAGCGGCTGGTGCCCGCGCTGCTCCCGGTCGGCGGCGGACTGCTGGTCGCCGCCGCCTGCTGAGCCGGAGGCTGGACGGTATGGCGCGAATGCCCGGACTGGGGCGGTGGTGGCGTGGCCGCCGGGGCACGTGGTGGTGGGCGATCGTCGTGATCGTCGTCCCGGTCGCGGTCGTGGCGGGCACGGCGGTGACGCTGTTGCTGAGCTTTGTCGACGCGGGTGATCCGAAGAACCAGATCGAGTTGATCCGGACCGGGCTGACCGTCGGTGCCGGGACCGGTGGCGTGGTGGCGCTGGTGCTGGCCGGGCGGCGGCAGTGGTCCACCGAGCACGACGCCGCCGAGCGTCGGATGACCGAGCTGTATGTGAAGGCGGTCGAGCAGCTCGGGTCGGACAAGGCCGCGGTCCGGCACGGCGGGTTGTATGCGCTGGAACGGGTGGCGCAGGACAATCCCGACCACCGGCAAACCGTCGTCAACGTCCTGTGCGCTTATCTCCGCGCGCCCTTCACCCCGCCCGGTGAGCCACGCCCACGCCAACGACGTGGCATCCGCCGTCCCCTTGCTCCGGCGTCGTGCTCTGCGATGGCGCAGGTGGGTCAGCCCGAAGAGCTCACCGTGGCCGAACTCGACGACGAAGCCCGGCAGGAGCGCGAAGTCCGGCTCACCGCACAACGCATCCTCGCCGCCCATCTCCAGCCCGGCGAAGATCCCGGCCATCCGGTCGCCACGTTCTGGGCCGACATCGACCTCGACCTCACCGGCGCCACCCTCATCGACTTCAACCTCAGCGGCACTCGACTCCGGGCAGTGACCTGCACCACCGCCCACTTCATCGGTGACGCCTGGTTCGACGGAGCGAGCTTCCTCGGAGACGCCCTGTTCGACGAAGCCGGTTTCACCGGTGACGCCCTGTTCAGCCGAACAGGCTTCGCCAAAGCCACCCGGTTCAACCGGGCAGGCTTCGCCAAGGAAGTCTCGTTCAACCGAGCGACATTCGTGGGTGACGCGTCCTTCAACAGGGCGACCTTCGCCGAAGAAGCCTGGTTCAACAGAACAATTTTCCGCGAGGACGCCTCGTTCAACCGAGCGGCCTTCACCAAGGATGCCTGGTTCACCAGGACGATCTTCAGCGAGGACGCCTGGTTCAGCGGGACCGGCTTCACCAAGGCCGTGTGGTTCACGAGGGCGACGTTCCTCAAGGAGGCCCTGTTCGGCGGAGCGGACTTCCGCGGGGACACCCTGTTCGACGATGTCACCTTCCACCGGCCCCCGGACTTCGGCGGGGCGGGTTTCGAGCGAACTGTGCCCGAACCGCTCCGAACGCAGATGACCACTCAACACACGCAGACCTGACACACCGAAAGGCGGCGATCTTTGGTCACGCCTTTGGCCTGCCAATTATCAGCGCGCTAACGAACGCTAGCGAAGGTCCCCTGCTCTCGTTTCGCCGTCGCGCGCGAGGTCCGGGTGGCTCCAAACGCGACCGCGAGCACCGCCAGCAGCAGCCAGATCGCGACCGCGCCGATCAGCCACGACCAGCCCGCGTGCCCGTAGACGTACCCGCCGATCGCGCCGCCGACGCTGCTGCCCAGGTAGTACGACAGCGTGTACAGCCCGGACACCTGCCCGCGCGAGCCGTCGGGAGCTTCGGCCGCCGCCCAGCCGTTCGCGACGGCGTGCGCGGAGAAGAACGCGGCCGTCAGGATCACGAATCCCAGCACGACCAGCGGCAGCGAGTCCGGCAGGGTGAGCGCGGCACCGGCGAGGGTCAGCAGCAGCGAGCCGATCAGCGCGCGCGTCCGGCCGACGCGGGCGACCAGGCGGCCGGCGGCGGCCGAGGACACCGAGCCCATCGCGTAGGCCAGGAACACCAGCGACGCGATCGCGGGCGAGAGGTCCAGCGGCTCGCCGGTCAGCCGGAACCCGGCCGCGTTGTACAACGCCACGAACGAGCCCATCGCGAGCAGCGCGACCGCGTACTGCGCGAGCAGCACGGGACGCCGCACCGCCGTCGCGAGTCCCGAAGCCACCTGCCGCAGCTGATCCCCCAGGCCGCGCGAAGCGAGAGCAAAGGTCCCCTGCTCCCGCCGGGCCGAGCGAGGCAGGGTGACCACGGTGACGGCCGAGCACAGCAGGCTGACCGCGGCCACGACGTACATCGCGCCGCGCCAGCCCAGTGCGTCGGCGGTGAAACCGCTGCCGAGCCTGCCGAGCATGCCGCCGACGGTGTTCCCGGCGATCATCGCGCCGACCGCGGCCGCCACGCCCGCCTTGCCGAGCCGTTCGGCCAGGTAGGCGGCCGCGACGCCGGGAAAGCCCGCGATCGCCACTCCCTGCAGGGCCCGCACGGCCAGCAACGCCGGGTACGACGGCGCCAGCGGCACCAGCAGGCCGAAGACCACCGAAAGGATCACCGAGCCGAGGATCATCGGGCGACGGCCGACCACCTCGGACAACACCGCGATCGGCAGCACGGCGATCGCCAGCGCGCCGGTCGCGACGCTCACCGCGAGCGACGCGCTCCCCGGGTCGAGGTGGTACTCGGCGGCGAGCTGCGGCAGCACCGGTTGGGGTGCGTAGAGCAGGGCGAACGAGGAGATCCCCGCCGCGGCGACGGCGATCTTGACGCGCCGGGACGTCTTGGCGGAGGGCACTTCGGAAGGTACTGCGGTGGTCACTCCCGGAAAGTAAGCCCGGCTAATCAATACGTCCAATACGTCCATCAGCCATAATCCATACGGTGGAGCATGAAAGCCTGACCGCCCAGCTCGCGCCGCAGCTGCTCCTGCTGAGCACGCTCCGGAAGACGAGGAACATCACACGCGCGGCGGAGCTGCTCGGCGTCCCGCAGCCGACGATCAGCAGACGCGTCGCCGCGCTCGGCGAGTCGCTGGGCACCCCGCTGACCGTCCCCGACGGACGGGGGATCCGGCTCACCCGCGCCGCCGAACTGCTCGCCGAGGCCGCCGAACGCGCGCTGGCCGACGTCGAGTCGGGGGCGCGGCGGGCCCGGGAGGAGATCGACCCCGAAACCGGGCACGTCGTCCTCGGGTTCCTGCACCTGATGGGCCGGTCGATCGTGCCCACCATGCTGCGCGACCACCGGGCCCGGCACCCGCGCGTCCGGTTCACCCTGGTCCAGGGTTCCCGGCAGGACATGCTCGACCGGCTCACCGCGGGCGAACTCGACCTCGCCCTGCTCGCCCCGCTGCCCGACGACCCGGCACTGACCGCGGTCCCGCTCGCCGACCAGGAGATCCTGCTGACGGTCCCCGCCACACACCGGCTCGCCGCGCGGTCGAGCGTGCGGATGGCGGAGCTGGCCGACGAGCAGTTCGTGCTGCTCGAACACGGCTACGGCCTGCGCCGCATGACCGACGAACTGAGCGCGGCCGCCGGGTTCAGCCCGCGGATCGCGTTCGAGGGCCAGGAATCCGACACCGTCCGCGGGCTGGTCGCCGCCGGGCTTGGCGTCGCGCTGCTGCCCCGCTTCGAACCGGGCACGCCCGCCGGGGTCGCGGAGGTACCGCTCGTCCCGCCGGTGACCAGGACCGTCGGGCTCGCCTGGCGGGCCCACGAGCAGCTATCGCCCGCCGTCCTCGGCTTCCGCGACCATCTCCTGACCCGCACTCCCCTGCTCTGACCTGCGGGTTCGCCTCAAAACGAGAGCAAAGGTCCCTTACTCCCGCGAGCCAGGCCGTGCCGGTCCTTGCCTCTGTGCCGGTCCGTGAAGGACTCCTTCACAGCGCTCAACGCCGGTAAGGAGGCCTTCACGGCACATCGGACGGGACCGCGCCGCCTTCCGGCGACACGGCGAGTCCGAAACGTCGCGAACGGCCCGTTCGGGACACTCAACGTCGCGAACGGGCCGTTCGCGACGTCCTGAGCACCCCTACCGGACAGAGTACGGGTGGGGGCCGACGGAAAAGGGGCGTCACGAAGGAGGGTGGCGGGGTGGGGGTCAGGCGTAGGAGGCGACGAGTTCGACCAGGGTGCGGGCGGCGAAGCCGGTGGCGCCGGGGACGACGTCGTCGTAGGTCCGGTCCGCCCGCGCGGGGCCCGCGATGTCCAGGTGTGCCCACGGCAGGCCCGCGGTGAACTCCCGCAGGAACAGCGCCGCGGTGATCCCGCCGGGGCCGCGCGGCGCCTGGCGCACGTCGCCCAGCTCGCCGCGGACCAGCTCGGCGTAGTCCTCGGTCAGCGGCATCCGCCACCACGCCTCGCCCACGCGCGCGCCGGCCTCGACGACCCGCGAGGCCAGCTCGTCGGACGACGAGAACAGACCACCGGTGCGCAGGCCGAGCGACACCTTCATCGCGCCGGTCAGCGTCGCGACGTCGACCACGGCGTCCGGCTTGAAACGTTTGATCCCGTACGCCAGCGCGTCGGCCAGCACCATCCGCCCCTCGGCGTCGGTGTTGCCGACCTCGGTCGTCTTGCCGCCGTAGTGCCGCACGATGTCGCCCGGCCGGTACGCCGAGCCCGACACGTGGTTCTCCGCCGCGGGCACCAGCGCGGTCACCCGCACCGGGAGACGCCGGGCCGCGATCGCCCGCACCGCGGCGATCACCGCGCCGCCCCCGGCCATGTCGGTCCGCATCAGGTGCATCCCGTCCGCGGGCTTGATCGACAAGCCGCCGGTGTCGAACGTGATGCCCTTCCCGACCAGCAGCAGATGCGCCGACGCGCCGCGGGGCCGGTACTCCAGCTCGATCAGCCGCGGCGGGCTCGCCGAACCGCCGCCGACCGCGAGAACACCGCCGAAACCCTGCTCAGCGAGCCACTTCTCGTCACGGACCACCGCCGTGACGCCCTGCTCCGCGCCGGCGACCTTGGCCGCGGTCCCGGCCAGCCAGGCCGGGTTCTTCACGTTCGACGGCGTGTTCGCCAGATCCCTCGCGAGCGCCGTCGCGGCAGCGAGGTCACGGACCCGCCCGACCAGCTCCGTGTACGCCGGGACGGCCCGTTCGTGCCGGGTCAGGACGCGGAAGGACCGCACCGACGGCTTCGGCTCCTCGGCCGTGACGGCGAAGCGGTAACCGCCGAGCAACAGGCCCGTGGCAAGCGCTTCCACGTGCTCGCCGGCGGTGTCCTCGGGCAGCTCGACCTGCACCGCGCGAAACGCCTTGCCGCCGCTGTCGACGTCCTCGGCCAGCGCGGCGTCGACCGTGCGCGCCAGCGCGGCGCCCGCCTTCCGGTACTGCTTCGGCTCCCCGTCGCCCACCCCGGCGACCCAGCGGGGGCCGCCACCGGGCACCTCCCGCACCTCACCGGCCTTGCCGGTCACCCGCAGACCACCGAACTCGGGGGCGGCGTCCTCCTCCCCCGGCGCCGCGATCAGCAGTGCCACCGGGGCACCGCGCCGTGCACCGTCCGAGACCTCGATCTCGGGCAGCCTGGTCGGAACAGGGGGTAGCGGGTTACGCACAGTGAGCGACCTCCGGGTGCAGAGGAACCACGACCCCGGCCTCCGTGGGAGACCGGGGTACGTCGGACGGACGGAATTCGGGGCGGATCTAGCCAGTGACCTCCTGCAATGCGGCGCCGAGGTCCTTCGCTTCCTCCGCGGAGAGTTCGACGACGAGGCGCCCACCACCCTCGAGCGGTACGCGCATCACGAGGCCCCGCCCCTCCTTAGTCACTTCGAGGGGACCATCTCCGGTCCGGGGCTTCATGGCCGCCATAGCGTGCTCCCTCCGTCTCAACCGGCGCGCCCGGGTCGCGCTCGTGAAAGCCAGCCGGGTCAGGTGTCCATTGTCCCTCATCAGCGGGCGGGCGCGAACGCGGACCGATCTTTTGCGGGCAGTATCGGTGCTGGTATGCCGCCCGCCGGGCTGAAAGACTCCCACTGACCGCTTTCGCCGAAGGAGTTTTTCGTGACCACATCCGAGGTTCTGCTGACCGCCGACGCCGACGGCGTGCGGACCCTGACCCTGAACCGGCCGCAGGCGTACAACTCGCTGACCGTCGAGCTCAAGGAGACCCTCCTCGCCGCCCTGCGCGAGGCCGCCGCCGACGACGCCGTCCGCGCCGTCGTGCTCACCGGCTCGGGCAAGGCGTTCTGCGCCGGACAGGACCTGAAGGAGCACGTCGGGCTGCTCCAAGCGGGCGACCCCGCCCCGCTACGGACGGTGAAGGACCACTACAACCCGATCGTCCGCGCGATCGTCGACATGCCGAAGCCGGTCATCGCCGCGGTCAACGGCACCGCGGCCGGGGCGGGCGCCGCGTTCGCCTACGCCGCGGACCTGCGCGTCGCCGCCGCCTCGTCCTCGTTCCTGATGGCCTTCGCCAACGTCGGCCTCGGTCCGGACTCGGGCGCGTCGTGGACGTTGCAGCGGCTCATCGGCTACGGCCGCGCCGCCGAACTGATGCTGCTCGGCCGCACGGTCGACGCCGCCGAGGCGCTGAGCCTCGGACTGGTCGGCGAGGTCGTCCCCGACGACGAACTCGCCGCGCGCGCCCACGCCGTCGCCGCGAAGCTCGCCGCCGGGCCGACCGTGGCCTACGCGAAGATCAAGAGCGTCCTGACCGTCGCCGCCGAGTCCACACTGGACGAAGCGCTCGCCGCCGAGGACGCCGCGCAGGGCGCGCTCGGCTCCACCGCCGACCACAGCGAGGCCGTCGAAGCCTTCGTCACCAAGCGCAAACCGAACTTCCAGGGCAAATAGCCGACGGTCCGTGGGGGCCTCCTTGAGGGACTCTAGGTCCCTCAAGGAGGCCCCCACGGACCTTCAGGAAGCTCGGAAGCAGCCCTTGACGTGGTCATCGACCATGCCGGTGGCCTGCATCAACGCGTAACAGGTCGTCGGGCCGAGGAACGCGAAGCCGCGCTTCTTCAGCTCCTTGGCCATCGCCTTCGACTCGTCGGTGATCGCCGGGACCTCCGCCATCGTCTTCGGCCGACGGCGCTCCGCACGGGGAGCGGGCGCGAACGACCACAGCAGATCGTCCAGCGGCTCGTCCAGCGCGGCGATCGCCCGCGCGTTCGTGATCGCGGCCTGGATCTTCGCGCGGTTCCGCACGATCGACGCGTCCTGCATCAGCCGCTCGACGTCGGCCTCCCCGAACCGGGCCACCGCCGACGGCTTGAACCGCTTGAACGCCTTCCGGAACGCCTCCCGCTTGCGCAGGATCGTGATCCACGACAGGCCCGACTGGAACGATTCGAGGCACAGCCGCTCGTACAGCGCGTCCCGCCCGCGCACCGGCACACCCCACTCGGTGTCGTGGTACTCGGCGTAGTCCGGCGCCGAGTTCCCCCACGTGCACCGCGCGACACCGTCGGACCCCACCAGCGATTCCCGCGCGTTCATCGACCCCCCACCGAATAGTCCTCCGCGAACCGCGCGAACCGGCGCAGCGACTGCCGCACCCCCAGCGCGAAAGCCGGGCGCACCGCCGGCCAGCCCAGCCGCCCCAGCGGCCCGAACGGCAGCCGCAGGTGTTCGGCCCAGACGAACGTCGACCGGTTCGCGCCCTTCGCGACCACCTGGAACGCCCCGGTGCCCTGCACCAGCGACCCCAGATGCCGCACCGAACACCGTACCGGCGGCTCCCAGCCGATGATCTCCATGGTGTCGGTGAAGCCGATCCCGGCGATCCCGGTGAACGCCGCCAGCTTCGACCCGACACTGCGGCCGTTGCCCTCGACGACCTCGACACGCGTGCCCAGCATCCACTCGCCCTGGCGGGCCCAGTCGGTCAGCGCGAGCCAGGTGGTGCCCGCGGACGCGCCGACCTCGACCGACAGCACCAGGTCGGTCACTGGGCGCCTTCGGAGGAGGAAGCCGTCGTGGCCGAAGACGCCGCCGCCTCCCGCTCGGCCTCCAGCCGCGCCACCCGCTCCCGCAACTCGTCCAGCTCCGCGCCGACCCTGCGCATCACCCAGTCCACTTCGGACATCTTGTATCCGCGCAGTACCAGCTGAAAGCGCACGTCCGAGACGTCGGCGCCGGTGATGTCCTCGGCGGGCAGCCGGGTCGGCGAGCTGCCCGGCGGCAGCGGCGCCAGCTCCTCACCCCGCCCGAACACCACGGCGGCGAGCAGGAACACCACGGCGGCCACCAGCAGCATGACTACGAGGTAGATCAGCGCGGTCGTCACGCGACGATCGTGGCACATCCGCCCCAGGAACGTCGCGCGAGCACGACAAGACGCACGCTCAGCACCACCCAGGCCACCATCAGCAACCCGCACGGCACGGTCAGGAACAGCCTGCCGGCGTCGACCAGACCGGTCGCGAAGATCAGCAACGCGACCGAAAGCATGTTGAACTCGACGGCCACCACGATCAACCGCGCCGACAGGCGCACCAGCCTGCTGCCGTCCATCTTCCGGGAATGCCACCGCATCCCGGCCAGCACGCCCAGCCCGAGCACCGGCACGACGAACACCGCGCCGTGCGTGAAGTGGGTGACGAAGCCGTACCAGGACGGGGTCGGCGTGGTCAGCCTCGTCCAGTCCCCGAAGGTCAGTATCCGCGCCATGTCCCAGGCCAGCTGCATGAGCGGGACGCCGATGATGAGCTGCCACAGCGTGCGGATCCCCACCTGCATCCCCAGCTCGGCCTGGTACTCGCGGGCCACGACCGGCACCGGGCCGAACTCGCGCACCGCCCGGTGCTCCGCGGCCGCGGCGTCCCAGCCGCCCTCGCGGTAGGCCTCGGCGGCGTCGTGCAGCCCGTCCCGCGCCTCGGCCAGCAGATCCGCCTTCGCCGAGGCCGGCCCGGACAACGTCCGGTCCAGCTCCGTGAGATACCCCTCGATCGCGTTCACGCTCACGCGCCGCCTCCCAGCACTCCCCCGATGACCGTCGTGAACTCACGCCATTCGGCGCGTTCGGCGGCCAGCGCCTGCTGCCCGGAGCGAGTGAGGCGGTAGGTGCGGCGCTTGCGGCCGGACACGACGTCCCACTCACTGGCGAGATACCCGGCCCGCTCCAGCCGCCGCAACGCCGGGTACACGGTGCCCGTGGGCAGGTCGAGCGCGCCGTCGCTGCGCAGCTGCAGCGCCTCGATGATCGCGTACCCGTGCAGCTTCCGGCCGTCGAGCACGGCCAGCAGCAGTGCGTCGAGATGCCCGCGCAAGCTATCCGCCTTCATACCTAGGCAGTCTACTCATACCAACCCCGACAGCGTATTCGTCACGCACCCCTGGCACACCAGGGAAAATCCCCCATCTCGACCCTGGATCATGCATTTGCCCGCTACATGTAGCCGTACTACGTATATAGTCCGGCGACATGGACGCACTCCCGATCGCGAGACTCCAGTTCGCGACGACGACCTCCTTCCACTTCCTGTTCGTACTGCTCACCCTGGGCCTGGTGACCCTGGTCGCGCTCATGCAGACCTGGGCGAGCATCAGCGGGAAGCCCGAACTGCTTCGCATGACCCGCTTCTGGGGAAAGCTCTATGTGATCAACTACGCACTCGGTATCGCGACCGGGATCGTCATGGAATTCCAGTTCGGACTGACCTGGACCGGGCTTTCCCGGGTCGCGGGAGACGTCTTCGGCGCACCACTCGCGATCGAGACACTGGTCGCGTTCTTCGCCGAATCGACTTTCCTCGGGCTGTGGATCTTCGGCTGGGGACGGCTGCCGAAGTGGCTGCACCTGACGATGATCTGGCTGGTCACGCTCACCGCGTACGCCTCGGCGCTGTTCATCATGGTGGCCAACTCGTTCCTGCAGAACCCGGTCGGCACGCGCGCGGAGAACGGCGTGCTGCGGCTGACGGACTTCGGCGCACTGCTGACCAACCCCGCGCTCACCGCGTCACTGCCACATGTGCTTTCGGCGGCGCTGCTCACCGGCGGGTTCTTCGTCGTCGGTGTCAGCGCGTACCACTTCCGCAAGCGCACGGCCGAGGTCGAGTTCTTCCGCCGCTCGATGCGGATCGGCGTGGTGACCTCGTTCGTCGGCAGCCTGCTCACCATCGGCGCCGGGTTCGGCCAGTTCCCCGCGCTGGCCGGGTACCAGCCGGACAAGATGACCAGTGGAAACCCGGCGGTGGGCGTCCCACTGGCCTTCATGATCGACATCGGGTTCGTCGCGCTCCTGTGCTCGGGCATCGGCCTGGTGCTGCTCTACCGCGACTGGTTCGCGAAGTCCCGCCTCGTGCTGGGCCTGATGACCCACGGCATCATGCTGCCGTTCGTCGCCGCGATCCTCGGCTGGCTGGTACGGGAGATCGGCAGGCAGCCGTGGCTGGTCTACGGGAAGCTCCGCACCGCCGACGCCGTCGCCGGGATCCCCGCCGGTCAGATCCTGTTCTCCTTCATCGCCTTCACGCTCCTGTTCGCCGCGCTGGCGATCGCCGACTGGGTCCTGATGTCCCGGGTCGCGCGCCGCGGGCCGGAGCGCGACGAAGAACCCGCCGTCCCGCAGCCGACCGTCCTCAGTGGAGTGTGAATCGTGGTGACCTTCTGGTGGTGCCTGTTCGGCCTGCTGACCTGCGGCTACTTCGCGCTGGCAGGCTACGACTACGGCGTCGGCATGCTGCTGCGCGGCTTCGGCGGCGACGAGCCGAGGAGACGCCGGGTGCTCGGCGCGCTCGGCCCCTTCTTCCTGGCCAACGAGGTGTGGCTGATCGCGGCCGTCGGCGTCCTGTTCGGCGCCTTCCCGCATCTGGAGGAAAGCCTTTTCTCCGGTGCATACGTCCTCGTCGTGACCCTCCTTTTGGGACTGGTCACGTTCACCGCGTCGGTCCAGCTCCGCTCGCGGCGCCCGGACGCGCGGCGCGGCGCGTGGACGACCGGGATCGTCGCCGGCGCGGCACTGACCGCGGTGTCCTGGGGACTGTTCCTCGGCAACCTCGTCCTCGGGCTTCCGCTGGACGCCGACGGCGGGCCGACCGGTGACCTGCTCGCCCTCTTCCACCCGTACGCGCTGGTGTGGGGACTCGGCTTCGTCGCGCTGTTCTGCCTGCAGGGCGCGGTGTTCCTGACCGTGCGCGGCCCGGCCGAGCTCACCGGGCGGGCGCGGCGGCTCGCGACGGCGTTCCTCGCGCCGGTGCTGGCGTTCCTGGTCATCGCGACCGTCTGGGGTGCCTTCACCGTCGAAGGCACCTCGCGCTTCGCGTTCGTCGCGCCGCTGATCGCGCTCGTGGCGTTCGCGAGCACAGCGCTGGCGCTGCGCTTCCGGCGGCATCGTATGGCGTTGCTCGGCGCAATGACGTTGTCCGCCATGCCCGCGATCGCCGTCGGCACGCTCCGGCTCCCGGCCGTCCTGACGTCCTCCGTGGACTCCGGCTACGCGCTCACCGTCGAGGCGGCGGCCACCGCGCCGGAGACGTTCACGCTGCTCACCGCCGTCGGACCGGCCGCCGTCGTGCTGCTGCTCGTGGTGCAGTGGCTGACCTGGCGGGCCCACCGCGGCCCGGTCGACGACCGTTCGCTGCTGCACTTCTAGGAGTCGCGATGCCCCCGGTCCCCGGCCTGCGCCGGTATCTGATCGCCTTGACCTGCCTCGGTTTTCTCACCGCCGCCGTGATCCTCGTGCAGGCCGAGGGCCTGGCCGCGCTGCTCACCGGCGGCGGCGTCGGCGTCCCGCTCGTCGCCGCGTTCGCCGCGCGGGTCCTGCTCGCCGGTGGGCAGGGCGCGTTCACCGGCCGGTTCACCGCGTCGGTCAAGGCCGGGCTGCGCCGCCGCCTGCTCGGCTCGGAGACCGAGCGGGCCGGCGTGGTCGCGACCCAGGTCACCAAGGGCGTCGACGCCGTCGAGGCTTACCTGACCGGGTATCTCCCGGCGCTGGTGACCTCGGTGCTGGTGCCGGTCGCGGTGCTCGTCCGGCTGTTCACCACCGACCTGGCCTCGGCGCTCGTCGTGACCGCGACCGTGCCGCTCGTCCCGGTGTTCGCCGCGCTGATCGGCCTGCACACCAAGGCCAGCACCGCGCGGCAGTGGGGCCTGCTTTCCCGGCTGGGCGGCCATTTCCTCGACGTCGTCCGCGGTCTCGGGACGCTGAAGACGTTCGGCAGGGCGGGCGCGCAGGAACGGGCCGTCCGGGAGATGGCGGACGCGCACACCGACGCGACCCTGCGGACGCTGCGGGTGGCGTTCCTGTCCGCGCTCGTGCTCGAACTCGTCGCGACGTTGTCGGTGGCGCTGGTGGCCGTGCCGATCGGGTTCCGGCTCCTGGAGGGCGGGATGACCGCGCACACGGCCATGCTCGTGCTGATCCTCGCGCCCGAGGCCTACCTGCCGCTGCGGGCGGCCGGGGCGAAGTTCCACGCCGCCGCCGAAGGGCTCGCCGCACTCCGCGAAGCCCTCGCCGTGCCGGTTCCCGCGCCGCGGACCGGCACGCGGACCCGGCGCCGTGGCGCGCCCGAACTCGTCCTCGACCGGGTCAGTGTCCACTACGGAGACCACTGTGCACTGTCTGAAGTGGACCTCACGATCCGCCCCGGCGAACACGTCGCGGTGCTCGGGCCCAGCGGATCGGGGAAAAGCACGTTGCTGGCGGTGCTGCTCGGGTTCGTCACTCCGACGAGCGGGCGGGTCCTCGCCGACGGCGTCGACCTGCGCGAACTGGACCACGACGACTGGCTGGCCGACCTCGCCTGGGTCCCGCAGCGGCCGACGTTGTTCCGGGGCAGTGTCGAGGAGAACATCGCGCTCGGCAAATCCGCCGACATCGCCGCGGCGGCGAAGGCGGCGGCGCTGGACCGGGTCGTCGCGGACCTGCCCGAGGGATACCGGACGCGGATCGGTGAGCTGGGCGAAGGACTCTCGGCCGGGCAACGGCAACGCGTCGGGCTCGCCCGCGCGCTGGCGCGGACCGGGGCCGGTCTGCTGCTGCTCGACGAGCCCACCGCGCGGCTCGACCAGCGGACGGAGGCCGCCGTGCTGAGCGCGACCCGCCGGATGCTGCCCGGCCGGACCGCCGTGCTGGTCGCCCACCGGCCCGCCATGACGGAACTCGCCTCGCGTGTCGTCGAGGTCAGTGCGGGCCGGATACGTGAACGGGAGCTGACATGAGCGACGCTTGCGAGCGAATCATCGATATCATGCGCCAAGAGGAATCGAGCACTGTCTCGCGAAGCGAGGCGATCGCATGATCGACCTTCGTATGTCCAGAAAGGACATTTTTCGGCTCGCCCGCGCGGGTCTCGTGGCGGCGGGCGCCGAACTGGCCGGGCTCGGCCTGCTGGCGACCGCGGCGTGGCTGCTGCTGCGGGCCGCCGAACGGCCACCGCTGGAAGCGCTTACCGTCGCGATCGTCACCGTCCGCGTGCTGGCGCTGGCACGCGGCGGCCTGCGCTACGCCGAACGCCTGACCGGGCACGCGGTCGTCCTGCGCCACCTCGGCGAGATACGGGCCCGCGTGTACCGGGCGCTGGTCCCGCACCGGGACAGCCGCTACTCCGGCGGCGATCTGGTGACGCGTCTGGTGTCCGATGTGGACACCCTGCAGGACGGGCTGCTGCGGTGCGTGCTGCCCGCCGCGGTCGCGGCGCTCGTCGGCCTGACCGTGACAACGGCGGTCGCCACGGCGAGCATCGGCGCGGCATTCGCACTGGCCACCGGACTGATCGTGGCCGGGATTCTGGTGCCGTGGCTGACGATCCGGGTCACCGCCCGCGCCGCGAAGGCCGTCGCTCCGGCCCGCGCGGAACTGGCCGAACGTGCCGTCGAAGTGGTCACCGGCCGCCGGGAACTGATCGCGAGCGGCGCCTATCGATCCACAGTGGACACCGCGAACGAGGTGATCGGCGAGCTGGCCGCACGTGACCGGAGCACCTCGTCCCGGCTCGGCCTGCTGACCGCGTTCGGCGTGCTCGTCCAGCTGGTGACGACGGGGGCGGTGTTCGCGCTGAGTGACGTCTCGGCGCCGGTCACCGCGGCACTGACGCTGGGCACGCTGATGACGTTCGAGGTGGTCCTGCCGCTGATCGACGCCGCGCGGCGCTGGCCGGAGGTGCGCGCGTCCGCCGCCAGGGTCCGCGAGGTGCTCACCGCCCCGGCGCCCCGGCCCGGCACGGTCGCGCCGGGTGCCGGGCACTTCCGGCTGCGCGATGCCGGGGTCCGGCGTCCTGGCCGGGCCCCGGCGCTGGCCGGGATCGACCTCGACCTGCCGCCGGGCAGGCGGGTCGGCGTGCTCGGCCCGAGCGGTTCGGGGAAGACGACGCTGCTGCGGCTGCTGCTCGGCGCCGTCGAACCGACGTCGGGCCGGGTCACCATGGACGGGCGCGCGCTGGCCGCGTACGACCCGGTGCGGCTGCCGTCGGTGATCTCGGGCGCGCTCGCGGACGCGCACGTGTTCCACGCGACCGTGCGGGAGAACCTGCTGCTGGCCAGGCCCGGAGCCACCGACGACGAACTGCGGGCGGCGTGCGAGGTGGCCGGGTTCGACCTCGGACTGGACCGCTCTACCGGCGCGGACGGCGAAGAGCTGTCGGGCGGGCAGCGTCAGCGGCTGGTGCTGGCGCGCGCCGTGCTCGCGGCGCCGCCGGTGCTCGTGCTGGACGAGCCGGTCGAGGGCCTCGATACCGCGCACGGCGACGAAGTCCTCTCGCGGGTGCTGGCCGCCGCGCGCGGGACGGTCGTGCTGGTCACCCACCGGCCCGAGCACGTCGCGGGCTTCGACGAGGTCCTCCACCTCGACTCGGGCCACGTGGTGGGTCGTTCCGTGAATGCCACATTGACGGACTCTGAGTCCCTCAATGTGGCATTCACGGACCACCAGGACATCAGCGGCGGGCCAGGACCTCGCGCATCGGCGGGCGGTCGACGAGCGGGATCTCGGTGACGTCCGGCAGCCACTCGCCCGCGACCTGCACGAACTGGGTGAACTCGCCTTCGCCGGGCGGGACGCCGCAGCGTTCGAGGGCCGTGCCGAGGATCTGCCGCGCCATCACGCCGAGCTGCAGCAACGAGCGGTTCCGGTGCTTGCGGACACCGAGGTTGACCTGCGCGAGCCCGTCCAGCCCGTACCGCGCCTCGGCGTCGAGCAGCAGCCCGATCTCCACGCCGTACCCGGCGGCGAACGGCACCGACTCCAGGAACTCCCGCGTGCCCGCGTACTCGCCGCCGAGCGGCTGCACGAGCCCGGACAACGCCGGGCGCAGCGCCGAAAGCACCGGACGCGCCAGCAGCTCGGTCACCCGCCCGCCGCCGGTGCTCTCCAGCCGCAGCGGACGCCGGTAGAAGCCCTTGACCAGGTGAACGCCGGTTTCGGTGAGCAGCGGGCCGAGCAGCGCGGGCACGAACCCCGGGTCCGGATCGACCAGATCCGAGTCGAGGAACACGACGAGGTCCCCGCTCGTCGCGGCCAGTGAGCGCCACAGCACCTCGCCTTTGCCCGGCCGCGGTGTCAGCTCGGGCAGGACGTCCTCGCGGCGCACCACCCGCGCGCCCGCCGCGGCGGCGACGTCGGCGGTCGCGTCCGTCGAGCCCGAGTCGAGGACCACCAGCTCGTCCACGACGGTCCCGAGCAGCGGCCGGACGGACTCGACGACGGCGCCGACGGTCTCCTCCTCGTCCAGCGCCGGGAGCACGACCGAAACCGTCCGGTCACCCTTCGCGACCAGGATGTCCTCCGGGGTCCACGCCGGGTTCTGCCAGGTATGCCGCTCGAACCAACTCACGAGTAGCGATCGTGCCATGCTGGAGTCCGTCACCAGTCCTGTGGAGGGAATCTTGCTGCCGCTGCTCGTCCGTTTCGTGCTGGGCCCGCTGGTCCGCGCGATCTACCGCCCCAGGATCACCGGGGCGGGCAACATCCCGGCGACGGGGCCGGTGATCCTGGCCGCCAACCACCGCGCCGCGCTCGACACCGGCGTGATCACCTTCGCCTCACCCCGGCAGGTCAAGTTCCTCGGCAAGGCGGAGTACTTCACCGGGAAGGGGCTCAAGGGCAGGCTGATGGCCGGGTTCCTCGGCGGCCTCGGCTACGTGCCGGTGGAGCGCGGCAACGCGCAGGCCGGGCTCGCCGCGCTCGGCGCCGCCCGCACGGTGCTCGACGCCGACGGCGTGTTCGCCATCTACCCGGAGGGCACCCGCTCGCTCGACGGGAAGCTGCACCGCGGGCACACCGGTGTCGCCGCGCTGGCGCTGGCCACCGGCGCGAAGGTCGTCCCGGTGGCGCTCACCGGCACCGAGCACCTCCAGCCGGCGGGAAAGCGCATCCCCCGGCGGGCGAAGATCGGCATCACCTTCGGCGAACCGCTCGACTTCTCCCGCTACGAGGGCCAGGACTCGTCGTCGCCGATCCGGCGCTCGGTGACCGACGAGATCATGTACGCGATCCTCGAACTCTCGGGCCAGGAATACGTGGACAAATACCACAAACGCCCCGATCAGGACGCCGCCTGACCCGACGCGCCCAAACGCCCCAATGTGGCGTTCGCTGCGTCCAACGCACCCAATGTGGCGTTCGGTGCGTCCAACGCACCCAATGCCACATTGGGGCGCTCGTCCGCCGGAGAACCGCTACTGGGCCCACTTGGGTTTCGACGGGGCCTGGTAGGAGGCGAAGCGGTCCAGCAGCACGGCCGGATCGGGGTCGATGGCGAGCAGGTCCCGGAAGCCCTCCCGCAGGAAGCCCTCGGTGACCATGTGGTCGGCGAAACCGACCAGCGGCGCGTAGTAGCCCGCCACGTCGACCAGCCCGATCGGCTTCTCGTGCAGGCCCAGCTGCGCCCAGGTCCAGACCTCGAACAGCTCCTCCAGCGTGCCGGCACCGCCGGGCAGCGCGAGGAAGCCGTCCGACAGCTCCGCCATCTTCGCCTTGCGCTCGTGCATGTCCGCGACGACATGCAGCTCGGGAAGCCCTTCGTGGGTGATCTCGACCTTGCGAAGCGCCTCCGGGATGACGCCGATCACCTCGCCGCCCGCCGCCAGCGCCGCGTCCGCCACGACACCCATCGTGCCGACGCTCGCGCCGCCGTAGACCAGCCCGATGCCGCGCTGGGCGAGCAGCTTCCCCAGCGCGGCGGCGGCCTCGGCGTACACCGGGGAGCCACCCATCGCGGAACCGCAGAACACGCACACCCGACGCATCCCCGCCATCAGTGGGTGTCCTCCCATGCCTGGTACGACTCCTGCACAACCCGCACGGCGTCGTCGATGTCGTCGGTGACGTGCAGCAGGTCGAGGTCCTTCTCGCTGATCTTGCCCTCGGCGAGCAGGGTTTTGGCGATCCAGTCGTAGAGCCCGCCCCAGTAGTCGCTGCCGAAGAGCACCACCGGGAACTTCGTGACCTTCTTCGTCTGCACCAGCGTCAGCGCCTCGAACAGCTCGTCGAGCGTGCCGAACCCGCCGGGCAAGCAGATGAAGGCCTGCGAATACTTGATGAACATGGTCTTGCGGGCGAAGAAGTAGCGGAAGTTGACGCCGAGGTCGACCCACGGGTTCAGGCCCTGCTCGAACGGCAGCTCGATGCCCAGCCCCACGGAGAACCCGCCCGCCTCGGCCGCGCCCCGGTTGACCGCCTCCATCGCGCCGGGGCCGCCGCCGGTGATCACCGCGAACCCGGCGTCCGCCAGCGCCCCGCCGATCTTGCGGCCCAGCTCGTACTCGGGGTGCTCGCGCTTCGTCCGCGCCGAGCCGAACACCGTGACCGCGCGCGGGACCTCGGCCAGCGCGCCGAAGCCCTCGACGAACTCGGCCTGGATACGCAGCACGCGCCAGGGGTCGGTGTGCACCCAGTCGCTCGGCCCCCGCGCGTCGAGCAACCGCTGATCGGTGGTACCGCCGGGCTGGTCACGACGCTCGCGGCGCAGGACCACCGGGCCCTTGTGCCGCTCCGGCGGACGCTCGGGGTACTGGCCGTCCGGGAATTCAGACTGTTCACTCACCCTGTCAAGACTACGGTGTCACGTCCAGTGAGAACGCCAGCGTCACCGCGCCGGACCGGGCCGATGACCCGGGCGTTACCGGGCCGTGAACGCGATTAATCCGCGATCTTCCCCGAGTCCACAATGGATCCGCCGCGCCCGTCTCGCGGCGCCGTCTACCGTCCACCCCGGACCGCGCCACCCCGCTGGTACACCCGGCCGCTGGCCGAGACGATCGGCTCGTTTGCCGCAAAATCCTACGAAAGTCGGGTTTGCTCCCGTGGCACGCGAAAACCCTTGGCATTCAAGGGTTTGCATACGTTGATGTGTTGTCGCGCGCCGGACTGCTAGACCATCCGGCGCATTGACGGTCCAGGTGACGAATTCTTTACTCAGGGTGCCCGAAGGCACCGCATCCTTTCCCCGGTGGTGCCGGCGGGCGCGTTTCCATCCACCCCCGTGAATCCGTTGCCCGGCCGATGTTCCCGCGTTCCACGCTGCCCGGGCGAGATCTCCATGAAGGAGAAAGGGTTGTCCATGACAGTTCAGCGAGGGCTCCGAACAGGGTTGGCGGCCGCCGCCGGTCTCGCCCTGACTTTCGCGCTCCCGGTGCTCCCGGCCACCGCGGCATCCGCCGCGCAGCCGTCGAACCCCGAGGCCGCCGCGGTGAACGCGGCCGATCTCGCCGCCGCGAACGGTGTCGACCAGCTGCGCAAGGGCGCCGACGAGGCGTTCAGCCGGGTCGGGGTCACCCAGGGTGACGCCGGGCTGTTCTACAGCTCCTACGAGCGGTCCTACCGCGGCCTGCGGGTCGTCGGCGGGGACGCGGTGGTCGTCGCCGACGGGAACGGACGGGTCCGCGGCACCTCCGCCGCGGACAGCGCGCCGATCACCGTCGGCACGAAGGCGTCGCTCGACTCCGCGAAGGCCGCGTCGATCGCCCGCGCTCAACTGCCCACTGTGGACAGTGTAAGCGCTCCCAGTCTCGTGGTACTGGCCGGAAACGCGCCGAAGCTGGCGTACGAGGTCGTGGTGGCAGGCAAGAACGCGGCCACGCCGAGCAAGCTGCACGTGTTCGTGGACGCCGCCACCGGCGCCGTGCTCGACCAGCGCGACGACGTCAAGGCGGACGCGCCGCGCGCGACGGCGGAGCAGCGCGGGCAGGCGCCTTCGGCGCCGCTGGCCGCGGGGAACAGCTACTACGTCGGCAACGTCACCATCGACACCACGGGTTCCGGCGGCAGCTACTCCATGCGCGACCCCAACCGCAGCGGGATCAGCTGCGGCCGCGAAGGCGGCTCGGTGTTCACCGGCACGGACGACAACTGGGGCAACGGGTCGGGCACCGACCTGGAGACCGGCTGCGTCGACACGCTGTATTCCGTGCAGCAGGAATGGAACATGCTGCGCGACTGGCTGGGCCGCAACGGCGTCGACGGCAACGGGCGCGGCTTCCCCGCCTCGGTCGGGCTCAGTGACGTCAACGCGTACTGGGACGGCTCGTCGACCCACTTCGGGCACTCGCAGGACAACCGGCGCCAGGCCACCTCGATGGACGTCGTCGGGCACGAGTTCGGGCACGGCGTCTTCCAGTTCACCCCCGGCGGCGCCGGTTCGGGCAACGAGAACGGCGGGCTGAACGAGTCCACCGGTGACATCTTCGGCGCGCTCACCGAGCACTACGCCAACAACCCCAAGGACACCCCGGACTACGAGGTCGGCGAGGGCGTGAACCTGGTCGGCCAGGGCCCGATCCGCTACATGTACGACCCGTCGAAGGTCGGCGACCCGAAGTGCTACTCCTCGTCGATCCCGAACACCGAGGTGCACGCCGCGGCCGGGCCGCAGAACCACTGGTTCTACCTGCTCGCCGAGGGCAGCAACCCCGGTGGCGGCAAGCCGTCCAGCCCGACCTGCAACAGCAGCTCGGTCACCGGCATCGGCATCCAGAAGGCGGGCAAGATCTTCTACAACGGCCTGCTGAAGAAGACCTCGTCCTGGAACCACAAGGCCGCCCGCAAGGCGACGCTGGAGGCCGCGGTCGCGCTGTTCCCCGGCAGCTGCACCGAGTACGACACGGTCAAGGCCGCGTGGAACGCCGTCAGCGTCCCTGCCGTCTCCGGTGAGCCGACCTGCACCAGCCAGACGAACGACTACTCGCTCTCGCTGAGCCCCTCGTCCGGCACCGTCCAACCCGGACAGTCGGCGACGGTGAAGGTGAACACCGCCATCACCACGGGTTCGGCGCAGACCGTCACGCTGACCGCGTCCGGCCTGCCCGCCGGTGCCACCGCGAAGTTCGAGCCCGCTTCGCTGCAGTCGGGCGGCTCCTCGACGCTGACCATCACCACGTCGGCGAGCACCCCGAACGGCACCAGCCAGATCACCGTCACCGCGGACGGCGCGAACGCCGACCACACCGCGCAGTACACGCTGACCGTCGGCACGTCCAACGTCCGGACGTTCACCAACAACACCAGCTACCCGATCAACGACCTCGCCACCGTGTCGAGCCCGATCACCTCGACCGCCTCCGACGCGGCGGTGTCCCCGGTGAAGGTGACGGTCACCGGGACGCACACCTGTTCCGAAGACCTCCGGATCAGCCTCACCGGCCCCAGCGGGAAGAGCTACCCGCTGAAGTCCGAGAGCGCGGGCAGCTGCACCTCCTTGGGTACCAAGGACTTCTCGGTCCCGGTCACCTCGGAGAACGCCGGTGGCAAGTGGACGCTCGTGATCTACGACGCCTACTACTACGACACCGGCAAGCTCGACAGCTGGTCCATCACGGTCTAGTTCCGTAGTTGGTCCGTGGGGGCCTCCTTGAGGGACCTGAGGTCCCTCAAGGAGGCCCCCACGGACCGTCCCTCCCCGAAGGAGCAACGCATGAACTGGAAGCGGAAGGCGGGCGCGGCGTTCGCCGGGCTGGCGCTCGCGCTGGGGATCGCCGCCGTCCCGGCACAGGCGGCCACCGCCACCGGCACGGCCTTCGCCCCGCCGGACATCTCGCTCGCGAACATCAAGGCACACCTGAACCAGCTGCAGACGATCGCGCAGCAGAACGGCGGGAACCGCGCGGCGGGCGGCGGGTACAACGCCTCGGTGTCCTATGTGGAGCAGAAGCTGAAGGCCGCCGGATTCACCACGACCCGGCAGACCTGCACGAGCTGTGCCGGGCAGTCGCAGAACCTGATCGCGGAATGGCCGAAGGGCGACGCGAACCAGGTGCTCATGCTGGGCGCGCACCTCGACAGCGTGAGCGCGGGTCCCGGCATCAACGACAACGGCTCCGGCAGCGCGTCGATCCTGGAGACCGCGCTGACCCTGGCCAAGACGAACCCGGAGATGACCAAGCGCGTCCGCTTCGCCTGGTGGGCCGACGAGGAGTCCGGGCTGCGCGGCTCGCGGTTCTACGTCAACAACCTCCCCTCGGCGGAACGGTCGAAGATCAAGACCTATCTGAACTTCGACATGATCGGGTCGAAGAACTGGGGTTACTTCGTCTATGACGATGTCGCCTCGATCAAGGCGGTCTTCGACGAGTACTTCGCCTCGATCGGCATCCAGACCGAGGGTGACACCGAGGGCGACGGGCGGTCCGACCACGCGTCGTTCAAGAGCGCGGGCATCCCGGTCGGCGGGCTCGCCACCGGCGCCGGCGACATCAAGAGTTCCGCGCAGGCGCAGAAGTGGGGAGGCTCCGCCGGGCAGCCGTTCGACAACTGCTACCACCGCGCGTGCGACACGACCTCGAACATCCCGGACACGCCGCTGGAGAAGAACAGCGACGCCATCGGGTACGCGGTCTGGAAGCTCGCCGTGTCCGCCACGCAGAAGAACGACTACTCGCTCAGCCTGAGCTCCGCTTCCGGGACCGTCCAACCCGGACAGTCCACTCAGGTCACGGTGAACACGGCGATCACGTCCGGCTCGGCACAGCAGGTCCAGCTGAGCGCGTCCGGCCTGCCCACCGGTGCCACCGCGACGTTCAGCCCGGCGACCATCTCCTCGGGCGGGACCTCGACGCTGACCATCGCCGCCGGGGCGAACACGCCGACCGGCACCTACCCGCTCACGGTGAGCGGGCACGGGCCCGACGCGGACCGCACGGCGCAGTACTCGCTGACCGTCGGCACGTCGAGCGCGCGGACGTTCACCAACGGAACCGAGTACCCGATCAACGACCTCGCCACCGTGTCGAGCCCGATCACCTCGACCGCGACCGACGCGGCGGTCTCCCCGGTGAAGGTCTCCGTCACCGGGACGCACACCTGTTCCGAAGACCTCCGGATCAGCCTCACCGGCCCCAGCGGCAAGTCCTACCCGCTCAAGACCGAGAGCGCCGGTAGCTGCTCTCCCCTCGGTACCAGGGACTTCTCCGTCCCGGTCACCTCGGAGAACGCCAGCGGCACCTGGACCCTCGTGGTCTACGACGCCTACTACTACGACACCGGCAAGCTGAGCAGTTGGTCGATCACCGTCTGAGGCACCGGCTCGGACACGGGCTCAGGCGAGGAAGTCCCGGAGTACCTCGGCGACCCGGCGGATCTCGGCGGTGCGCACCTGCTCCTGGCGGGTGTGCGCCAGCGTCGGGTCGCCGGGGCCGAAGTTGACCGCGGGCATCCCGAGCGCGGCGAAGCGGGCGACGTCGGTCCAGCCCAGCTTCGCCGAGGCCCGGCCACCGGCGGCGGCGACCAGTTCGGCCGCCGCCGGTGCGCCCAGCCCGGGCAGCGCGCCGGGCGAAAGGTCCACAACGGACAGTTCGTAGCCGTCGAACACCTCGCGCAGATGCTGCTCGGCCTGTACGGGCGTGCGGTCGGGGGCGAAGCGGTGGTTGACCGTGAGCACGGCCTCGTCGGGGACGACGTTGCCCGCCACCCCGCCGGTGATCTTCGTCGCCTGCAGGCCCTCGCGGTAGGTCAGGCCGTCGATGTCGACGATCCTCGGCTCGTACGCGGTGAGCCTGCGCAGCGGCTCGCCGAGCTTGTGGATCGCGTTCTCCCCCATCCACGCCCGCGCGGTGTGCGCGCGGGCGCCCGCGCAGCGCAGCTCGACCCGCATGGTGCCCTGGCAGCCCGCCTCGATGACGGCGTTCGACGGCTCGCCGACGATCGCGAGGTCCCCGGCGAGCCAGTCCGGCAGCTCCCGCTCGATGCGGCCGAGCCCGTTGCGGGTGGCCTCGACCTCTTCGTTGTCGTAGAAGACGAAGGTGATGTCGTGCTTCGGCTCCGGCAGCGTCGCGGCGAGGTGCAGGAAGACGGCGTCGCCGCCCTTCATGTCGACCGTGCCCAGCCCGTGCAGGATCTCGGCGTCGCCTTCGCCCTCACGGCGCGAAGGCAGGTTGTCGTTGACCGGCACCGTGTCCAGGTGCCCGGCGAGCACGACCCGCGAGGCGCGGCCGAGGTTCGTCCTGGCCAGCACGGCGTCGCCGTTGCGGACCACCTCCAGGTGCGGCGCCTGCTTCTCCAGCGCCGCCCGCACCGCGTCGGCGATGACGGCCTCCTCGCCGGAGACGCTGAAGATGTCGACCAGTGCCGCGGTGAGGTCGACCGGGTCCTGCTGCAGGTCAAGCGACGTCATGCGTCGCACGCTACCGGGCTCGCGCGCGGTGCCGGTCGGCGCCGCGCGGCCGGGGGCTACCGTGGGTGCGTGCGCAAGCGAACGATCCCGGTCCTGGCGGCCGCCGCGCTGCTGCTCGTGCTCGGCGGATGTTCCCGCGAGGCGGGCCCGACGCCCAAGGCCGGCGGGCAGGCGGGCCCGGACTCACTGCCGATCAAGCTCGACGCGCTCACCACCGACCAGTGCTTCCTGTCCCCCGCCGCGCAGGTGCCGAGCGGATGTGAGAAGTACGTCACCCAGCTCGACGGCACCGGCCGGGTCATCCAGCAACAGGCGGGCACCGACCGGCCGCTGGCCGACCAGGCGACCGCGCTGAGCCGCGGGATCACCGCGTTCCGGTCGGCGGGCTGCACGACCGTGGCCACGCCGGGCGGGCCGTGCACCACGGCGCTCACCGACATCGCCGCGGCGGTGACGAAGATCAAGGATCTGGTGGCGCAGCGGCCCACGACTGGCTGACCGGCGTCTTTCGGCTACCGTTCTGGGCGTGAGTGAGCAGAGCACGAACCCCGAAACGACCGGCGCCGTCGGCGTCGGGCTGGCCACCGTCACCGCCGAGGGGACGGTGCTGGACACCTGGTACCCGCATCCCAAGCTGACCGAGGCCGGTACGCCGGGCACCGAACGGCTCTCCGGCGACGAGGCGGCCGAGTTGCTCGGCGAGGACGCGACCGCGCTGCTCGGGCCGGACACCGCCCGCGGCGTCGAGGTGGTCGCGGTGCGCGTCACGATCGGCAGGCTGGCCGACGCGCCGTCCGACACCCATGACCTGTACCTGCGGCTGCACCTGCTCTCGCACCGGCTGGTCCGGCCGCACGGGCAGAACCTCGACGGCATGTTCGGCCTGCTCGCGAACGTGGTCTGGACCAACCATGGTCCGTGCCCGGTGGAGAACTTCGAGGCGACCCGGCTGCGGCTGCGCTCGCGCGGCCCGGTCACCGTGTACGGGGTCGACAAGTTCCCGCGCATGGTCGACTACGTGCTGCCCACCGGTGTCCGCATCGCCGACGCCGACCGCGCGCGGCTCGGCGCGCACCTGGCGAGTGGTACCACGGTCATGCACGAGGGGTTCGTCAACTTCAACGCCGGGACGCTCGGCGCGTCCATGGTCGAGGGCCGGATCTCGGCCGGGGTAGTGGTCGGCGACGGCAGCGACGTCGGCGGCGGCGCGTCGATCATGGGCACGCTTTCCGGTGGTGGCAAGGAAGTCATCTCGATCGGCGAGCGCTGCCTGATCGGCGCGAACGGCGGTGTCGGCATCTCGCTGGGCGACGACTCGGTGGTCGAGGCCGGCCTGTACGTCACCGCGGGCACGAAGGTCGTCTTCGAGGGCAAGACGGTCAAGGCACGGGAGCTGTCCGGCATCTCCGGCGCGGTCTTCCGCCGCAACTCCGCGACCGGCGCCGTCGAGGTCGTCGCCCGCACCGGCGCCGGCATCGAACTGAACGCCGCCCTGCACGCCAACGACTGACCCCGGCGTCCTCCCCCTACCTAAGGGCAGCCCCCCGCCCTCCCAAGGGGGGCGACCCCAGTAACAACGCTACCGCCGGGGTACGACGGAAACGCGGCCCCGAGGGCGCGGCGGGCGGTAGTTGTCCACATGCGAGCCCGGGTGTGGACAACCCCGGCGAGGAATCGGCGCAGGTCCGTGCGGCTCCGTGAATGCCACATTGAGGGACTCTGAGTCCCTCAATGTGGCATTCACGGACCACCCCGCGCAGCCTGGCCAAGATCCGGATCTCCCCTGGTCAGCGGGTGGCACGGCCGGATCGTTCACCTACCATTCACAGTGTGACCACCGAATCGTTGTCTCGCGCCGCCCGGACCCGACGCCCGACGATCACGCCCGCCGAGCTCGGCCTCGGCGAAAAACCGGCGAAGGCCGGCCCCGGCGACCCGGCGGCCACCCATGTCCGCGCCAAGCTCGACCGCGAAATCCGGGCACTGCTCGCCCGTGAGGCGGGCACCCGCTCCGGCACCGATCCCGAGGATCTGCACCAGATGCGTGTCGCGCTGCGTCGGATGCGCAGCGTGCTGAAGCTGTCCGGCGCGCTCGTCGGGCCCGGCGCCGAGCCGGTCCGGGCGGAGCTGGGCTGGCTCGGGCAGTCGCTGGGCGAGGTCCGCGACTACGACGTCCTCATCGAGCACCTCCGCGAGGTCGTCGCCGGCTTCGAGGTCCGCGACCAGGCCGCGGGCCGCAGGCTCGTCTCGAAGTTCGTCACCGAGCGTGGAGTCGCGCGCCGCCGCCTCAACCGCGCGCTCGCCAGCGAGCGCTACACCACGATGCTCGAACACCTCAGCGCGCTCACCCACACCGAGCCAGGCGAAGTGTCCACAGTGGAGCAAAAGCACGACCTCGTCGCCGGGCTGCGCAAGCCACACCGCAAGCTCGCCAGGGCCGTCGGGGCACTGCCCGCCGACCCGCCCGACGACGACCTGCACGCGCTCCGCATCCACGGCAAGAAGCTGCGCTACGCCGCCGAGCTGGCCCAGACCTCCGCGAAGAAGAAGCAGGCCGCACGACTCAAGGAACTCATCACGACGACCAAGAAGTTCCAGACCGTGCTCGGCGATCACCAGGACGCGGTCGTCGCGGCGGAGCGAATGCGCTCGATACTGGCGTCGGTGGACGGGCACGTCGGGTTCGTCGCGGGCCGCATCGCCGAGCGGGAACTGTGGCGCAAGGCCGAAGCGCGGGCGGAATGGCGGGGCCGCTGGGCCGACGTCGACGCCGCCGCCCGCGCGGTCATCCCGCGGTGATCGTCCGGACGTAGCCGTCCGGGCGCACCAGCACCCGGGACGCCGAGTACGCGGCGAAAGCGTGCCCGCCGACGTCGACCAGCTCGTCCCCCGACGCCGTCCCGCCCGCGGGCAGCACGCGGTACGCGACCGCGCCCGCCGGCGCGTCCAGCGGCCCGTCGCCGAAGACGAGCAGCGTCGCGTGCGGCCCGGCGAACAGCTCGAACAGCCGGACACGTTTGCCGTTGGCGTCCGCCAGCGGCGCGTCCGGCGCGCGGTCGCCCGGCCGCAACGCACCCGCCCCGGCCCCCGACGCGAGCGGCCCGCCCCGGTAGGTGATGTCCAGCTGCCGCGCCTCCTCGCCGCGCCGGTGCGCGTCCTCCTCGCCCTCGGTGTACTTCCGCAGCAGTTCCGAGCTGAAGCCCAGCACCCCGGCCGCGACCGCGCGCCGTTCCGCTTCGTAGCTGTCCAGCAGCTCGGGCGCGCCGTCGGCGAGTTTCCAGCCCAGGTTGTACGCGTCCTGCACGCCGGTGTTGAGTCCCTGCCCGCCCGTCGGCGGATGCACGTGCGCCGCGTCGCCCGCCAGGAACACGCGGCCCGCGCGGAACCGCGCGGCGAGCCGCACGTTCGGCCGCCACACCGTCGACCAGATCAGGTCGTGCAGCCGGACGCCACCACCCGAGAACTCGTCGACCCGCGCCTGCAACGCGGGCAGCGCCGTCTCGGCGTCCAGTTCGCCCTCGCCGAGCGGCGCGCCGAACTGGAAGTGCGGGGTCCCCGGCAACGGCGTGAACATCACGCCGTGCATCGGGTTCTCCGCCGCCCCGAACCAGTGCCCGTACGTGTGGTCCAGCCCCTCGGCCTGGACGTCACCGAGCAGCATCCGGATCGACTCGTCGGTGGTGCCCTCGAACGGGATACCGAGCGACTTCCGCACGAAGCTCTTCCCGCCGTCCGCGCCGACGAGGTACTCCGCGCGGATCACCTCACCGGTGGCGAGCGTCGCCGTCACACCCTCGTCGTCCTGCTCGAAGCCGGTCAGCTCCGCCCCCAGCTCGACCCGGACGCCGAACTCGGCGAGCCGGTCGCGCAGGATGCCCTCGGTCCGTGACTGACCGAGGAACACGGCGGTCGGGTACGGCACCGACGGCGTCGGCTCGGCGGGTTCGGCGAACACCCGCTCCCCGGCCGGCTCGCCGCCGACGTAGACCTTCATCGCGAACGGCGGTGCCCCGGCCGCGAGCACCGCGTCGAGCACGCCTAGGTCCTCGAAAACCTCCAGCGTGCGGGGCTGAAGACCGTCACCGCGCGAACCGACGAAGAAACTCTCCGCCTTCTCGACGATGCGGACGCCGACGTCACGGCGCGCCAGCTCGATGGCCAGCGTCAGCCCGGTCGGTCCCGCCCCCGCGATCAGCACCTTGGTGTCCATGAACTCTCCCCTGAGTGAATTAGGATTCAGTGAATCTAAATTCAGAATGACCGCTGCTAGCGTTCGTGTCAAGGGAGGTGCCGGGATGACCGCGACGAGCCGCAAGGAGAAGGCGGCGGAGACGGAAGCCGCGCTCAAGGCGGCTGCCAAACGGGTGTTCGCCAGGAAGGGCTACCTGAACACCAAGATCACCGACATCACCGCCGAGGCCGGCCGCGCCGCGGGATCGTTCTACAACCACTTCGCGGGCAAGGAAGAACTCCTCGAAGCGCTACTCGCCGACCTCGCCGCGTACGGCGACGAATCGGCGGACACCGAAGGGCACAGCGACGACTTCACCGACCCGGCCGCGGTGCGCTGGCACGTCGCGGTGTACTGGCGCTTCTACCGGGAGAACGCGGCGACCATGCAGGCGCTACGCCAGGCCGCGCTGGTCAGCGACGGTTTCGCGCGCACGCTGGCCCGCTTCGGGGCGAGCCAGCAGGAGGATCTCGGCGATCACCTCGCGCACATCACCGGCGCGGGCTGGCGCCTGCCCAGCCGATCCGACCTGAGCACCCTGATGCTCTACCAGCTGGTGGACACCTTCGCGCAGATGTGGCTGCTCGGACCGGCGCCGGAAAACTGGCGGCCGCCGACGGACGAAGAGGCGATCGAAGCACTCACCCGGTTCGTCTACCGGGGTCTCACCGGCCGGGACTACTGAGCCAGGCGCTGCGCGGCGGCCTCGACCCGCTCGTCGGTCGCGGTCAGCCCGATCCGGACGTGGTTCTTCCCCGCCGGGCCGTAGAAGGTGCCCGGCGCGACCAGGATGCCGCGCTCGGCCAGCCAGGTCACGGTGTCCATGGCGGCCTCGCCCCTGGTCACCCACAGGTAGAGGCCCGCCTCGGAGTGTTCGATCTCGAAACCGTTGTCCTGCAACGCTTTCCGCAGCACGAGACGGCGGCGCGCGTACCGGTCGCGCTGCACGGCGAGCGCCTCGTCGTCGGCCAACGCGACGGTCATCGCCTCCTGGACCGGACGCGGCACGATCATGCCCGCGTGCTTGCGGACCTCCAGCAGTCCGGCGACCAGCTTCGGGTCACCGGTGACGAAACCCGCCCGGTAGCTGGCGAGGTTCGCCGACTTCGACAGCGAGTGCAGCGCGAGCAGCCCGTCGAGCCGTCCATCGTGGACGGACGGGTGCAGGATGGACACCGGCTCGGACTCCCAGCCCAGCGCCAGGTAGCACTCGTCGGACACCACGACGACGTCGCGTTCGCGGGCCCACTCGACCACCTTGCGCAGGTGGTCGACGCCGAGCACGCGGCCGGTCGGGTTGGACGGCGAGTTCAGCCAGAGCATCGCCGGGCGCTGCGGGCCGAGCTGGGTCAGCCCGTCCGCGCGCACCAGCGAAGCGCCCGCGAGCAGGACGCCGACCTCGTAGGTCGGATACGCCAGTTCGGGGATGACGACGAGGTCGCCGGGACCGAAGCCGAGCAGCCGGGGCAGCCAGGCGACGGCCTCCTTCGAACCGATCGTCGGCAGGATGGCGCCGGGCTCGACGCCCTCGACGCCGTGGCGCCGGACGAGCGCGGCGACCGCCGCCTCACGCAGCGCCGGGGTGCCGTGGGTGGTCGGGTACCCGGGGATCTCCGACACCGACGCGAGCGCGGCGCGGACCCCCTCGGGCACCGGGTCCACCGGGGTGCCGACCGACAGGTCGACGATCCCTCCCGGGTGTGCGCCGGCCAGCGCCTTCGCGCCGGCCAGCGAGTCCCACGGGAAGTCGGGCAGCGAGATCCGGCTCATTCGCCCTGCGGGGGCAGCGCCTTGATGAAGGCGGGATCGTGGCTGGTCTTGCCGACCTTGGAGGCACCGCCCGGCGAGCCCAGCTCGTCGAAGAAGTCGACGTTCGCCTTGGTGTAGTCGGACCAGTTGTCCGGCACGTCGTCCTCGTAGTAGATCGCCTCGACCGGGCAGACCGGTTCGCAGGCGCCGCAGTCGACACACTCGTCCGGGTGGATGTACAGCATCCGGTCACCCTCGTAGATGCAGTCCACGGGGCACTCGTCGATACACGCCTTGTCGAGCACGTCGACGCAGGGCTCGGCGATCACGTAGGTCACTGCGCACTCCTGCTTTTCTCTCACTTACCCAATCGGTGCGGACATTACGCGCGTCCCGCACCCTGTCCGTTGGTGAGGCAACCCTTAGGATCGGCGCCTCAGCGCTCCCGCCTGCGCGGGGGCGGCGTGGCGCGGCTGTCCCCGGTGATGACGAACCTCGGCTTCGCCTCGGCGTTCTCCTCACCGGTCTTCTTCTCGCCGATCTCCCGGTTGAAGCTGTCGGCGATCTCGCTGACCAGGTCCTCGTTGTGCCGGTCGTCCTTGCGCGCGATGCTCATCGGTGCTCCTGGAATTCCGCCCGCCGCTTTCCTCTCCAATCTAGCCGTGTTCCGTCGTGGAAAGCTCAAGTCCGAGCCCATTCGGCGCCGAGTACCGCAGTTCGCGTACCGCGGATGTGACCTCGCCCACGGCCGGGCGGTGGGAGCCGCCGACGCGTCCGTGAAAGGATTCGAAGTCGTGAGGATCGTCGTAATGGTCGGCGGAGTGGGCGGGGCCCGCTTCCTGCTGGGTGTCAAGCAAGCGCTGGGGCTGCCGGCGACCGGAGTGGCCGAACCGGGCTCGCCGCACGAGGTCACCGCGCTGGTGAACACCGGGGACGACGTGTGGATGCACGGCCTGCGCATCTGCCCCGACCTGGACACCTGCATGTACACCCTCGGCGGCGGGATCGACACCGAACGCGGCTGGGGACACGCGGGCGAGACCTGGACGGTCAAGGAGGAGCTCGCCGCCTACGGCGCCGAACCGACCTGGTTCGGGCTGGGCGACAAGGACATCGCGACCCACCTGATCCGCAGTCGCATGCTGCGCGCCGGATACCCGCTGTCGCAGGTCACCGAGGCCCTGTGCGATCGGTGGAAGCCGGGCGTGCGGCTGCTGCCGATGTCGGACGACCGCGTCGAAACGCACGTCGTGATCGACGATCCGGAGGATCCCGGCCAGCGCAGGGCCATCCACTTCCAGGAATGGTGGGTCCGCTACCGGGCGGAGCCGCCCGCGCATTCGATCACCGCCATCGGCGCCGACGAGGCGAAGCCCGCGCCCGGCGTGCTCGACGCGATCGCCGGGGCCGACGCGGTGCTCTTCGCGCCGTCCAACCCGGTGGTGTCGGTCGGGACGGTGCTGGGCGTGCCCGGTGTCCGCGAGGCGCTGCGCAAGACGTCCGCCGGGGTCGTCGGGGTCTCCCCGATCATCGGCGGCAAGGCACTGCGCGGGATGGCCGACGCGTGCCTGACCGCGATCGGCGTCGAGACCTCGGCCGAGGCCGTCGGGCGGCACTACGGCTCGCGCAAGGAGGGGGACGGCGTGCTCGACGGCTGGCTCGTCGCCGAAGGCGAGCAGGTGGACGTGCCCGGTGTCGCGGTACGGGACGTCCCGCTGCTGATGTCCGATGTGGACGCGACCGCGGCGATGGCGCGCGCGGCGCTCGACCTGGCCGGGGTGACCCTGTGACCGACCTGTCCGCCGACCACGCCTCGGCCAAGCTGGAGATCCTGCCGGTCACCGGGCTGCCGGAGTTCCGCCCCGGCGACGACCTGACCGGCGCCATCGCCGACGCCGCGCGCTGGCTGCGGTCCGGCGACGTCGTGGTGGTGACCAGCAAGGTCGTCTCGAAGATCGAGGGGCGGCTGGTGCGCGTGCCCGCCGATCCCGAGGAGCGGGACGCCGCACGCCGCGAAATGGTCAAGCAGGAGGCCGTGCGGGTCGTCGCGCGGATCGCCCGCACGCTGATCACCGAGAACCGGCTGGGCATCGTGCAGGCCGCCTCCGGCATCGACGCCTCGAACGTCGCGGGCGACGAGATCGCGCTGCTGCCCGCCGACCCCGACGCGTCCGCGCTCGCGCTGCGCAACGGCCTGCGGGACCGGCTCGGCGTCGAGGTCGCGGTGGTCGTCACCGACACCATGGGCCGGGCGTGGCGGGTCGGCCAGACCGACGCCGCGATCGGCGCGTCCGGGCTGCGGGTGCTGCACGCCTACGCCGGGCAGGTCGACGCGCAGGGCAACGAGCTCGCGGTCACCGAAGTCGCGGTCGCCGACGAGCTGGCCGCGGCCGCGGACCTGGTCAAGGGCAAGCTCGGCGGGACGCCGGTCGCGGTCGTCCGCGGCCTCACCCTGACCGACGACGGCTCCACCGCGCGGAACCTCGTCCGCCCGGTCGACATCGACCTGTTCCGGCTGGGCACCAACGAGTCCATCGCGCAGGGCCGCCGCGAGGCGGTGCCCGCGCGCCGCTCGATCAGGACGTTCTCGGACGAGCCGGTCGACCCCGAGGCGCTGCGCCGTGCGGTCGCCGCCGGGCTGACCGCGCCCGCCCCGCACCACACCCACCCGGTGCGGTTCGTGTGGCTGCGCGACGCCGGTCTCCGCAAGAAACTCCTCGACGCGATGCGGGAATCGTGGCGCGCGGACCTGGAGGGTGACGAGTTCACCGCCGAGCAGATCGCGAAACGGCTCAGCCGCGGCGACATCCTGTACCGGGCACCCGAGGTCGTCATCCCGTTCCTGGTCCCCGACGGCGCGCACACCTACCGCGACGCGCGGCGCAACGCCTGCGAGCACACGATGTTCACCGTCGCCGCCGGCGCGGCGGTGCAGGGCCTGCTGGTCGCGCTCGCCGCGGAGGATCTCGGCTCGTGCTGGATCGGCTCGACGATCTTCGCCGCCGACCTCGTCCGCGAGACGCTCGGCCTCGACGCGCGTTGGGAGCCGCTGGGCGCGGTCGCGATCGGGCATCCGGACAGCGAGCCGGGCCCGCGTGGGCCGCTGGAGCCGGGCGAGGGGCTGGTCGAGCTGTGACTTCCCAGGCGGGGGCTTCCCCAGCGGGGACGCTGCACGCGGACGCCGTCGCGACGCTGGAGTCGTGGAAACCCGCCGACCCCGGGCAGGAGTCGCTGCGGCACGCGTTCCTCGGATTCCTCGCGTCGCGTGAGGACACCTGTTTCCGCGAGTGCGCCGCGGGGCACGTCACGGCGTCGGCGGTCGTGCTGGACGACACGGGTTCGCGGGTCCTGCTGACGCTGCATCCGCGTGTCGGGCGCTGGCTCCAGCTGGGCGGGCACTGCGAACCGGAGGACACCACCCTCGCCGGGGCCGCGCTGCGCGAGGCACGGGAGGAGTCCGGGATCGAGGATCTCGAACTCGTCCCGGCACCGGTACACCTCGACGTCCACCCGATCACCTGTTCGCTCGGCGTGCCGACCCGGCACTTCGACGTCCGGTTCACCGTGCGGGCGCCGCGCGGGGCCGAGCCGGTGCGCAGCGCCGAGTCGGACGACCTGCGCTGGTGGCCGGTCGACGCGCTGCCCCCGGGGTCGGAAGATCTCACCGGCCTGGTGAAAGCGGCCATCTCGGACGGTCCGGAGCATTAGGCTGCTCCTGACGAAAGGGGGCGACCATGCCTACGCAGTTCCTGGACCGGGTCCACGTCCACCACAGCGGCGGCGGTGGTGACGGCATCACCGGCTGGATCGTGCTGGGGCTGCTCGCCCTCGCGATCATCGTGTTCGTGATCGTGGTCGCGGTACGGGTCAGCAAGATGCGGCGCGAGCAGAACCTGAAGCAGGGCCAGCAGGGGAACTTCCCGCCGCCCCCGCCGATGGGCCCGGCGCAGGGTTTCGACCAGCAGCCGCCGGCCGGATTCGGCCAGCCCGGTGCCGCCCAGCAGCCCGCGTTCGGCCAGCAGCCCGGGTTCGGGCAGCAGCCTCCCCCGCCGCCGGGGTTCGGCCAGGCCGGGCCGCCGTCGCCGCAGGGCGGTTTCGCCCAGCCCGGGATGCCACCGCAGGCGATGCAGCCGCAGGGCGCCCCGTACGGCGCGCCGTCGCCTTACCCCGCCACCGGCGGCCAGCCCGTTCCGCCCGGCTACCCGCCGCAGGGCCAGCAGCCGCCGCGCGGCTGGTGACCCGCTTGACTTTGTACTGACTCTTGGGTCACCTCGGCGGCGCAAGTGCTGCCGCACAGGGAGTTCGCATGCTCGTCAGCGTGGACAACACGTCGCCGGTGCCGCCGTACGAGCAGGTCCGCTCGGCACTGGCGGCACGGATCAACGACCGGACACTGCCCGTCGGCACGAAACTCCCCACCGTCCGTGGCCTCGCCGCCGACCTCGGGATCGCGCCCAACACCATCGCGCGGGCCTACCGCGAACTGGAGGAGGCCGGGCTGATCGAGACGCGCGGCCGGGCGGGCAGCTTCGTCGGCGCCTCCGGTGACCAGACCCGGCACCGCGCCCAGCAGGCCGCCGCCCGCTACGCGGCGACCGTGCACGAACTGGGCCTCGACCGGGAAGAGGCGATCGCCATCGTGTCCGCGGCACTGGCCGAGCACACCGCCACCGTCGTACCGGACGGTTCGACTCCGTGACCTGGACACAGGCCGCGGCGGCCGAAGCGTCGCTCACGCCGTTGCACCTGCTGCTGATCCTGCTGGGCGGCGGGGTGGTGGTCGCCGCCGTCGTGGTGGTGATCGTCCTGGCGGTCAGGAAATCCCGGCCCGGCCCACCGCCCGGCTACCCACCGCCCGGGTATACGCAACCCGGGTATACGCAGCCCGGCTACCCGCCCGCCGGTCTCCCGCAGCAGCCCGGCTACCCAGCGTCGGGGTACGCGCAACCCGGCCACGCACCGCCCGGATATGCGCCACCTGGGCAGCCGTCGTCCTGAGCAACGGTGGTCCGTGAATGCCACATTGAGGGACTCTGAGTCCCTCAATGTGGCATTCACGGACCGCTGAAGGAATGAACGGAAGATTCAGGACACCCCCAGGCCCCCTTGCCGAACAGCCTAGGGCGCGGCACCGACAAACTCGGTCGAAAGCAGCACAGGGTCGAGAAACCCGGCGGACGTGCCGACAAGGCCACCTTACGGGTGTCAGACGCCGTGAAGGCCTCCTTCACAGCGCTCAGCGCCGGTAAGGGGTCCTTCACAGCACGTCCCCAGGCGAAGGCACGTATCTCCGCAGGTCTCTGAAGGCCACCTTGAGGGACTTGAACGCCCTCAAGGTGGCCTTCAGAGACTTCCAGAGCAGAGCAGCGAAGCGCAGCGGATCGGGGGTCACATCGCGCGGTAGTCGCGCAGCGCGATACGCGGGCCGAAGCGGGGACGCGAGATCCCGGCCGCTTCGAGATACCGGATCGCGCGCTGCCGCTGCGGCGCGTAAGGAGCGAGGATCTCCGCCAATCCCGCGTCGTCGAGTTTCGTGCCGAGCAGGGCGTGCCCGACCATCGACGGGATGTTGTAGTCGCCGAAACTCACCGCGTCCGGGTCGCCCCAGGCCCGCTGCGCGATCTCGGCCGCGGTCCACACCCCGATGCCCGGCACGAGCCGCAGCAGCGCCCTGCCCTCGGCCCCGCCCAGCTCCACCGCCCGCTCCAGCCGGTGCGCGACACGGGCGGCGTTCAGCAACGTGGTCCGCCGCTTCAGGTCCACCCCGGCCCGATGCCACTTCCAGTCCACCAGCGACCGCAGCGCGACCGGCGTCGGCGGCACCCGCAGCCGGTCCGGCCCCGGCCCCGGCGCCCGCTCCCCGAACCACCGGCACAGCTCCGCCCAGGACCGGATCGCCTCCTTGCCCGCGACCTTCTGCTCCAGCACCGCGAGCACCAGCCAGTCCCACACGACGCCCGTCGCCCCGAGCCGCAACCCCGGCGACCGCAACCGCGCCCGCGCGATGACCTCGTGGTGCGCGACGAACCCGGTCGCGTCGTCGTTCGCGCCCAGCAACGCCGGAACGCCGTCGAGCAGCCGGCCCGCCCCCGGTCCCCACGCCTCGGCCTCGACGTCCCCGCCGGACCGGCGCAGCGCCAGCGTGCCGGGCCCGTCCGCGGTGTTCGCGGCGTACCAGACGACGCCCCGCTCGTCGGTCAGGATGTTCAGCGAGCCCCGGCCCCGCCGCAGCGGGGAGAGCACCCTGGCCAGGTCGACCTCGAACGCGGGACGATAGAGCACCCCGTGAACCTACCCGGCAATCGGATAGGGTTGCGCGCGCCGCCCGGACCGACCGGGCCGGCGCGCGCCCGCCCGGCGATGCCCCTCGACCGACGGAGGACAAGGACGATGACCTCGCGCCCTGCCAAGGCATCGATCGTCAGCGGGTACTTCAACCCGCTGCACCAGGGGCATCTCGACCTGTTCGAGGCCGCACAGGCACGGTCCGGCTACCTGATCGTCATCGTCAACAACGATCACCAGCAGGTCCTCAAGAAGGGTCGCGTGATCCAGACCGCGGAGGTCCGAGCGCGGATCGTCCGGGCGTTGCGCATCGTCGACGCGGCGTACATAGCCGTCGAGCAGGGACCCGGTATCGACGAGTCGTTCGACCTGATCCGGGCGGACTACCCGGACACCGAACTCGAGTTCTGCAACGGCGGCGACCGGCGCAGCGTCGACGAGCTCCCCGCGGACGAGATCGCGGCGGGAGCGCGGAACAACATCAGCATGGTGTATGGCATCGGGGGCACCGACAAGGCCGACTCCAGCACCCGGATCCTGTCGGACATGGAGGCCTGAAACCGGGCTCGGCCGGTCAACCGGTTCGGAGCCGGGTCACGCCCGCCGCGTGCGGCACAGCCGGTAGTACCGAAAACCCCGCCTTCGCGACGGCGGCGACGAACCCCGCCCGCCCGGGTGGCTCGACCAGAGCCGTCCAGACGGCACCCGGACCACCGGTTTGGCGGCCATCGCCCACAGGCTTTTAGCGAGGTGTGGACGGCATAGCCAACGGTATCACCTGGCAGGGTGACGAAGCAGCGCTCGCGCAGCGCTGGACCGTCCTCTACGCCCGTCCTCTACGCCATGGATTTGTCGACCGACGTTAGCGGGTCTGCTGACGGCGGACGCCCCGAGGGCCTACCCTAGACACGAAACAGGTGGGCCTTTCCCCAGAGGGCCCCGGGTGAGTCGGGAGGCCGAGGGGATGGACCCCCGGGAACGGGCGGACGCGTTGCTCGCACGGGCACGCGCGCGTGGCGCCTTCGTCGTGACGCCGGACAAGGCGACCTCGCCCATGGACTCGGCCAACACCCAGCAGATTCCGCGTTCGCTGGTGGCCGAAATCGATCGTGGCCAAGATCCGGACACCACGACCCAGCTGCCCGCCTCGCTGATCGAGGAGAACGACCACCCGCTCGCGGCGTCCGCGCCGACGACACGGCTGGACGTGCCCGGCAGCCCGCACCAGGCGACCACGCCGCTGACCCCGCGCCCCCAGGCGCAGCCGATCGCGAGCCCGCTCAAGGAACAACCGGTCCCCGAGCAGCAGCCCGCCGCGGGCGAGGAGGTCGGCGGGCTGGTCCCCACGGTCAAGCAGACCAGCGGCCGCTCCAACCTCTCGCGCCGCCTCGACGGTATCTAGGGAGTCGCGCCCCGCCGGATCTCCAGCTTCAGCCGGAGCGCCAGGCCCAGCTTGATCACGGCCAGCACCGGCTTCCAGCGCAGCCCGCGGTGCCGGTCGGCGAGGTAGCGGTAAGCACTTTCATGGTGCGCGCGCAGCATCTTGGCCGAAGCCTGCGACGTCGAGTGCCCGCCGATGTGCATGACACTGGCCGAAGGCGCATACACGTTGAGCCAGCCCGATTTGGCGAGCCGGTCACCGAGATCGGTGTCCTCGAAGTACATGAAGTACCGGGTGTCGAATCCGCCGACCGAATCGAACGCCTCCCGGCGGAACAGCTGGCACGAACCGGAAAGCCAGCCCGCGACCCGCTCGACCGGCGTACGCTCCTGGCGGTACGCGCGCGTCCACGGGTTGCCCGGCCAGACCTTGCCGAACACCGCGTGCCCGATCCCGCGCCCGAACGAGGGCAACAGCCGCGCCGAGGGATAGACCGTGCCGTCCAGATCGTGGATGAGCGGCCCGAACGCGCCGCCCCTCGGCCAGCGCTTCGCGACCTCCAGCAGCGCGTCGAGCGAGCCGGGCTCCCATTCGAGGTCCGGGTTGACCACGACGACCCAGCCGAAACTGTCGTCCAGTTCGGCGATACCGCGGTTGGCGGCCGTGCCGTACCCGACGTTCTCGCCGATGCTCAGCAGCCGCACGTTCTCCCGTTCGGCCGCCCGCTCCGGGGCACCGTCCGTGGAAGCGTTGTCGGCAACGACGACCTGGACCTCGCGGTCGGTGGCCTTCTCAAGCGTGTCGAGAAACCGCTCAAGCGTCTCGCCGGGGAAGTAGGTCACGGTCACGACGGCGAGCCCGTCGCCGTAGCTGGGGTGCTCAGTCACCCGGCCATTGTCCACGCGTCACCGAACGCGATACCGCTGCCCTACCGAGCGTGATTGTCGTACCCCCAGAGGATCATGCCGGGATGGCCGTACACGCCTTCGTCGACGAATCCGCCAGGTGCGGGCAGTTCCTGCTCTGCGCCACTTTCGTCGAACCCGCGCAGCTCTCGCCGACACGGCGTGCGCTGAAAACCCTGCTGCTTCCCGGCGCCCGCGAACTCCACTTCAAGAAGGAGAAGACACCGCGCCGACGGATCCTGATCGATCAGATGGCAAGAATGGCGGTCTCATCGCGGCTGTACGTCGGAAGCTGTGGCCGGAAGAGCGAAGAGGAGACACGACAACGCTGCCTGGCGCAGGCTGTGCAGGATCTCCTGACGGTGCAAGCACATCGGCTCGTGCTGGACACCAGGGGACACCGTGATGTCCTTGACCGCCGGACCCTGCAGCGGGCGTTGGGCCTGCGTCCGTCGAAGACCGAGCTGACCTACGAGCACCTCGACTCGACCGCCGAACCATTGCTGTGGATTTCCGACGCCGTGGCGTGGTGCTTCGGCGCCGGTGGCGACTGGCGCCGGCGCGCGGTGCCACTGATCGCCGAATGCACCGAGGTGTGAGCAGCGAAAAGCCCGCGAGACGACCGTCCGGACGCGTCGCGGGCTCCCATACTCGGCCCCACCGGGACCTCGCATCTCGACCATAGCATGTTCCCGCATGTTCCCGCAGATCCGCTCTCAGGCCGTACGGCGGTGGCGCAGCCAGGCCTTGGCGTAGGCCTCGCGATGCCGCTCCGCGGTCGTCGCCCACGAGAACTCCTTCGCCCGCTTCTGCGCCGCGTCCGCCAGTTCCGACCGGCGCGACGGATCCGCCAGCAGATCCGTGAGCGCCGCCGCGACGTCCCCCGCGCCGACCCCGCAGTACGCCACCGCGTCACCTCCGACCTCGGGCAGCGACAACCGCCGGGTGGTCAGGACGCACGCGCCGCACGCCATCGCCTCCAGCACCGGCAGCCCGAACCCCTCGCCGAGGCTCGGGTACGCCACCAGGTCCGCGCCGCCGAGGAACCCGGCCAGCGTGCCGAACGGCAGGTACCCCGCACGGATGACCCGCAGCCGGTGCGGGACGGCGTCGAGCGCGCGCTCCACCTGCGTGTCCCAGCCCGGCTGACCGGCCAGCACCAGGGCGGGCGCGTCCCGCCGCTCCGCGACCGCGCGGGCGAAGCCGCGGATCAGCGCGGGCACGTTCTTCCTCGGCTCCAGCGCGCCCAGGAACGCCACGTACGGCGTCCGCCCGATCCCGACCGCCGCGCGCGCCGCCCGGACCTCCTCGGGCGAGGGCGGGTGGAACCGGTCCGCGTCGACCCCGTGGTGGATGATCTCCAGTTCCGCCCGCCGCACCGGGCTGACCCGCGCCAGCTCAGTCGCGGTGGCCACGCTCGGCACCACGCACACCGTCGCCCGGCGCAGCGCGGTCGTCGTCCACGCGCGGAAGAACCGCGCCTTCACCGACGAGTGCAGCACCGCGTCGGTGAAGAACGTCGCGTCGTGCAGGGTCACCACCGACGCGGCCGTGCCCGCCAGCGGCATCGTGTAGTGCGGCGAGTGGACGACGTCGACGGCGAGGCGGCGCGTCAGGCGCGGCAGCGTCGCCTGCTCCCAGGTCAGCCGCGCGGTCCGCGTCGCCGTGGACGTGGACGCGGGCACGATGCGGGCGCCCGGCGCGAGACGGTCGTAGAGCGCGAGGTCCCGTGGCTGACACACCACGGTCACCCTCGCGCCGTCCTGGTCCAGCGCCTGCACCAGGGAGTCCACGTAACGCCCGACACCGCCCCGGTCCGCCGGGACCGCGGTCGCGTCGATCAGCACACGGGGATCACCGGTCACCAGAGCAGGGTAAAGCCGCAGTCCATCCCGCCGGACAGGAACCGGGAAATGCGGGACATCGACCCCCCGATGTGTCAATCGCGGTTGCGGCGGTGCATCGCCCACACCGCCTCGGCGGCGGCCCGCCAGGTGAACGCCCGCGCCCGCTCCTTGCCGCGTGTGCTCAGCTCCGCCGCCCGCCGCGCCGAGCCCAGCACCTCGCGCAGCCCCAGCGTGAGCGCGTCGACGTCGCCCCTCGGCACCATCAGCCCGGCCCCGCCCGCCACCTCGGCCAGCGCCGGGACGTCGGTGTGCACCACCGGCACCCCGGCCGCCATCGCCTCCAGCAGCGGCAGCCCGAACCCCTCGGTGAGACTCGGCACCGCCAGTGCCTCCGCCCCGCGCAGCACCGTCGCCAGCTCGGCGTCGCTCACCCGGCCGAGCAGCCGGAACCGGTCCTCCGGCAGGCCGTGGTCCTTCGCCAGCCGCACCGGGTCGACGCCGCCCCAGCCCTGCTGCCCGGCGACCACGAGCGAGACGCCCTCGATACCGGCGACGGCCTCGATCAGCACGTCGATCCCCTTGCGCGGCTCGATGGTCCCGACCGCCAGCACGTACCGCTCGGGCAGCTCGACCTCGGCCTCCCCTGCCGGGATCCGCACCCCGTGCGGGATGACCTTCACCGGCACGGCGACATCGATCAGCACCGCCAGTTCGTCGGCGACCGCCCTGGTCGGCACCACCAGCCCGGTCGCGCGCCGCGCCGCGCGGGAGATCATCGACCGGTGCCAGCTGACCCCTCGGCTGGTGAGCGTCTCCGGATGCGTCCACGGGACGGTGTCGTGCACGGTCACCGTCAGCGTCTTCCCCGCGGGCACGCGCGGCGGCGCGAGCGGCGTCGGCGCGTGCACGGCGTCGCCACCCGGCCACCAGGTGAGGCCGAGCTGCCACGCCGCGACGAGGACCCGAGGGGGAACGCGCAGCACCCGGGGACCTTCGACACCCTCGACGACCGCGGCCTCGACGTCATGGTGACGCGCGACCACGCTGGACACCGTCCAGCCAGGCGGCGCCGTGCGGGCCAGCGCGAGCATCAGCTCGGCGGTGTACCGGCCGGTACCACCCGGCACCGGGGCGAGCAGCTGCTCGGCGAGGACAACCAGTCGGGGCACGAGGCCTATTCTCTCCCGGGTGACCCCCGAGCCCGCTACCACCGTGGTGGTAGTGACCTGGCGGGGCGCCGGGCACCTCACCGCGTGCCTCGACGCGCTCGCCGCACAGAACCGTCCACATCGGACGCTGGTGGTGGACAACGCGTCCGACGACGGCACCGCCGCCCTGCTCGCGGCCCATCCGTCCGCGCCGTCGGTGCTGCGGCTGCCGCGCAACCTCGGCTACGCGGGCGCGATGGCCGCGGCGCTGCGCCGGGTCGAGACACCGTTCATGGCCTGGCTGAACGACGACGCCGAACCGGCGCCGGACTGGCTGGCCACCCTGGAGGACGCCCTCGACGCCGCCCCGCTCGCCGCCGCGGCGACCTCCCGCCTCCGGCTCGCCGACGGTTCGACGCAGTCGGCCGGCGTCCGGCTCACCGCCGACGGGCACGGCGCCGACCTGGCCGAACCCGCCAGCGAGGTGTTCGGCTTCTGCGGCGGCGCGGCCCTGCTGCGGACCGGTCCACTGCATACTGTCGGCGGTATACCGTCTTCTTTCTTCTGTTACTACGAGGACACCGACACCGCGTGGCGGCTGCGCCTGGCGGGCTGGGACGTCGTCCCGGTACCGACGGCCACCGTGCGTCACCGGCACGGCGCGAGCACCCGGCCGGGCAGCCCGCTGTTCCACCGGTGGAACGAGCGCAACCGCCTGTTCACCCTGCTGCGTTGCGCGCCCGGCGATGTCGCGCTGCGGCAGCTCGCCCGGTTCGCGCTGCTCACCGCGATACTGCCGCTGCGACCGGGCAAACCGGACGCGCCGAACTTCCGGTTCGGACTGCGCGTCCGGGTGCTCGCCGAGGTCGTCGCC
Source organism: Amycolatopsis samaneae (assembly GCF_039541975.1). NCBI lineage: Bacteria > Bacillati > Actinomycetota > Actinomycetes > Pseudonocardiales > Pseudonocardiaceae > Amycolatopsis > Amycolatopsis samaneae. The sequence goes on along the minus strand of NZ_BAABHG010000016.1, from coordinate 26,048 downwards.
GGGCTACCGGCCACGTTGTTCGCACGCCGAAAGATCACCCGGCGTAGCGCCCTCGGCCGAGGCGCGGTCTGGGAGGCGTGGGCGGGCCACTAATATCTGCGACATTCCTTCAGGACGGGAGCAGGCTTTGGCGCAGGGGGACCCGCAACCACTCGTGTCGGTGATCGTGGTGAACTACCGCGGCGCGGACGACACCATCACCTGCCTGCGGGCCCTCGCCACCGACCTGGACTACGCCGAGATCGAGCTGATCTGCGTCGACAACGCCTCCGGCGGGGACGACGTGGCCCGCATCAGGGCGGCTGTCCCCGGCGTGCGGCTGGTCGAGTCGCCGGTCAACAGCGGGTTCGCCGGCGGCTGCAACCTCGGCGCGCGGCACGCGGCCGGGACCGTCCTCGGCTTCCTCAACAACGACGCCCGGCCCGCGCCCGGCTGGGTCTCGGCCGCGGTCGCCGAACTACGCGCCCAGCCGAGGGTCGCCGCGGTGGCCAGCAAGGTCCTGGACTGGGACGGCACCGGCACCGACTTCGTCGACGCCGGGCTCACCTGGTTCGGCATGGGCTACAAGCGCCACGCGGGCAGCCCGCTCGCCGACGTCCCGTCGGCCGAACACGACGTCGCGAAGGACGTGCTGTTCGGCACCGGTTCGGCGATGTTCGTCCGCGCCTCGGTGTTCGCCGAGCTCGGCGGGTTCGACGAGCGGTTCTTCATGTTCTACGAGGACGTCGACCTCGGCTGGCGGCTGAACCTGCGCGGCTGGCGCGTCCGCTACGTCCCGGAGTCGCTGACCTACCACCGGCACCACGCGACGATGGCCGCGGTGGACGCCCCGGACACCGGCCGCGAGACCTTCCTGCTGGAGCGCAACGCGCTCGCCGCGCTGTACAAGAACCTCTCCGACGAGTCGCTGGCGAAGGCGCTGCCCGCGGCGCTCGCGCTGGCCGTGCGCCGGGCGACCGCGCGCGGCGATCTCGACGCGACGCAGCTCGACCTCGAACGCGGGGTCGGGCCGGTGGAGACCGGGGACGTCGCGATCCCGCGCACGACGCTCGCCGGAGTGCTGGCGATCGACCAGTTCGTCGAGCTGCTGCCGTCGCTGGCGGAGTCGCGCGCGGCCGAGCAGGCCGCGCGCGTGCGCACCGATGCCGATCTACTTCCCTTGCTGCGTAAGGCTTTGGAGCCCGCGTACCCGCTGCCGCGCTACCTCGCCGCGCACGACATCCTGGTCGAGGCGTTCGGCATCGAGGCCGCGTTCGGGCAGCGCCGCAGGGTCCTGGTGATCACCGGCGACGCGCTCGGCGAGCGGATGGCCGGGCCGGCGATCCGGGCCTGGAACATCGCGGCGACGCTGTCCGCCGAGCACGACGTCCACCTGGTCACGACGAACCCGCACGTTTCGCCGCCGCCCGCGCCGTTCCGCGTCAGCGCGGGCAAGCGGCACGAGCTGGACGCGCCGATCGCGGAAGCCGACGTCGTGATCCTGCAGGGGCACGTGCTCGAACTCGCGCCGTCGCTGAAGAAGCGGTACGCGAACAAGATCGTCGTCGCCGACCTGTACGACCCGATGCACCTGGAGCTGCTGGAGCAGGGCAAGGGCGTCGCGGACGACAAGCGCGCGGCGGATCTCGCCGGGGTGACCAGGGTGCTCGACGCGCAGCTGGAACGCGGTGACTTCTTCCTGTGTGCCTCGGAACGGCAGCGCCATTTCTGGCTGGGTCACCTCGCCGCGCTCGGCAGGCTTTCGCCCCGGCTCTACGACGCCGACCCGACGACGCAGTCACTGCTCGCGGTCGTCCCCTTCGGACTGTCCCCGCAGGCGCCGGTACGCACCGGGCCGGGGCTGCGTTCCGCGCTCGGCATCGGCGCGACCGACCACGTCGTGCTCTGGGCCGGTGGTGTCTACAGCTGGTTCGACCCGCTGACCCTGGTACGCGCGATCGAGAAACTACGGCGGCGGCGCCCCGACGTCCGGCTGGTCTTCCTCGGGATGAAGCACCCGAACCCCGAGGTCGCCGAGATGGACATCGGCGCGCGGACGGTCCGGCTGGCGGATTCGCTGGGACTGACCGGAAAACACGTCTACTTCAACGAGCAGTGGGTGCCGTATGACGAGCGGCAGAACTGGCTGCTCGACGCGAACTGCGGTGTCACCACGCACTTCGAACACGTCGAGACGACCTTCGCCTTCCGCACCCGGGTGCTGGACTACCTGTGGGCCGGGCTGCCGATCGTCACGACCGACGGCGACGCGTTCGCCGACCTGATCCGTGCCGAACGACTCGGCGTGGTGGTCCCCGCCGAGGACGCCGACGCGCTGGCCGACGCGATGGAAAAGTCCCTGTACGACGCGGAGTTCGCCGCCGGGTGCGTGGAGCGGATCGCCGCGGTCGCCGAGCGGTTCGCCTGGCCGGAGGCGTTGAAACCGCTCGTCGAGTTCTGCCGGAACCCGCGGCCCGCCGCCGACCGGCTGGCAGGCTCGGCGGACCTGGTGACCGCGAAACCGGTGCGGGGCACGGAAATGGTGCGCCGCGACGTCGCGCTCGTCCGGGAGTACCTCAACGACGGCGGAGTGGGCGAGCTCGCGCGGCGGGCGGGCGGCCGGGTGCTCAAGATCGCCAGGCAGCGGTTGCGCCGTGGTTGACCGGCCCCTGCGCGTGCTGCTCGACGGCACCCCCCTGCTCGGCACCAGGACCGGTATCGGCCGGTACACCGCGGCGCTGAGCGAGGAACTGGCGTCGATGTCCGAAGTGGACACACGCGCGGTGGCCTTCACACTGCGGGGCTGGCGGCGGCTGCGGCACGTCCTGCCGCACGGCGCGCGGGCGCGGGGTATGCCGGTGGCCGCGCGGCTGCTGCGCAAGGCCTGGCTGCGCAGCGAGTTCCCGCCGGTGGAACTGTTCGCGGGCTTCGCCGACGTCGTGCACGGGACGAACTTCGTGCTGCCGGGCCGGGTGCGGGCCGCCGGGGTGCTGACCATCCACGATCTGGCCTTTTTGGACAATCCGGCGGAGCTGGCGCCCAGCGACCGCGAACTTCCCCTGCTGGTGCGGCGCGGGGCGCGGGGCGCGGACGTCGTCTGCACGCCCACCGCGGCCGTCGCCGACGCGGTGGCCGAACGGCTCGACGTCGACCGGGACAGGATCGTGGTGACCCCGCTGGGCGTGAACCCCGCCTGGTTCACCGCCCGGCCGCCGACCGACGACCAGCGCGCGGAGCTGGGGCTGCCGGAGGAGTACCTGCTGTTCGCCGGTGCCGCCGGGCCGCGCAAGGGGCTGGACTGGCTGGTGCGCGCGCACGCCACCACCCCGGACCTGCCCCCGCTGGTGTTCGCGGGCCCCGGCCCGTTCCCGCGCGCGGAGCGGGCGCAGCACCTGGGCTATCTGTCCGATGTGGACCTGCGGCGCGTCGTGGCCGGTGCCTCGGCGCTCGTGCTTCCCTCGCGCGACGAAGGTTTCGGCCTGCCGGTGCTGGAGGCCATGGCCTCGGACGTCCCCGTCGTGTGCACCGACATCCCCGCCCTGCGCGAGGTCGCCGGGGACTGCGCCAGCCTGGTGCCCTACGACGACGTCGACGGCCTGGCCGCCGCCCTGCGCACCGCCGTCATCGACCCGCACGCCGTCGCCACCTCCGCCGCCCGCCGCACCCACGCCGCGGGCTTCACCTGGCGCACCTGCGCCGAACGCACCGTCGAGGCCTACCGGCAAGCGGTTTCCCGCTGAGGTCACGTATCTCCGGGGTATCCCCCACCCTCTCCGGGGGACGGCCCTGGGCCAGTCTATCGCCTGGGTCCGACAAGAACGGGGCATCGGCGGCGTGGGGCGCGCAGTTGTCCACATTCGCACCGCGCTGTGGACAAGCCCAGCAGGTCCGTGAATGCCCCCTTGAGAGACTCTGAGTCCGTGAAGGGGGCATTCACGGACCCACCCCGAGGTCGTGAATGGCGTAAAGGGCGCCGGTCGGCTTGTTCGGAGTCAGTGGCGGCCACCGAGGGACGCCCTGGGTGCATTGGATGCGACGAGGGCGTCCCTCGGCACGCCCAACGCACCGAAGGCGTCCCTCGGCACGGCCCCGGGCCACACAAGAGCAGCGAACTCAGGCAGCCGCGAAGTACGCCTTCAAGGCCTCTTGCCACGAGCGCAGCGGCGTGAGCCCGGCCTCCCGCCAGGAAGCGTTGGACAGCACCGAATACGCCGGACGCTGCGCGGGCCGCGGAAACTCCTCGGTCGTGCAGGGCCGCACCCGCTCCGGATCCGCGCCCAGCTCCGCGAAGATCGCCCGCGCGAAGCCGCACCAGGTCGTCGTGCCGCCGCCCGTGCAGTGCAGGACCCGCCCGGTGGGGCCCTGGCCCGCCACGATCCGCCCGGCCAGCTCCAGCAGGCCCGCCGCGAGATCCGCCGACCACGTCGGCGAACCGGTCTGATCGTCCACAACGGACAGCGTGTCGCGCTCCTTTTCCAGGCGCGCCATGGTTTCCACGAAGTTCTTGCCGGTCTTTCCGTACACCCACGCCGTCCGGACGACCCACGAGGAAGCCCCGGAGCCGAGCACCGCGTCCTCGCCCGCGGCTTTCGTGCGGCCGTAGGCGCTGCGCGGGCCGAGCGTGTCGTCCACTTCGTACGGTGCGGAAGCGTCCCCGGGGAAGACGTAGTCGGTCGACAGATGGACCAGCGGGACCCGTCGCGAGGTGCACGCCGCGGCGAGCACCCTCGGACCGTCCACATTGACCGCGAACGCCCGGCCCTCGTCGGTCTCCGCGGCGTCGACGGCGGTGTACGCCGCGGCGTTGACGACCACCGGCGCCGCCCCCGCGGCCGAGGCCCGTTCCGCCAGCGCACCGACGGCGGAGACGACGTCCCCGGTTCTGGTCAGGTCCAGTTCGGCCGACGAGGGCGCGATCACCTCGACCCCGGACAGGGACGGCGCGAGCGCCGCCAGGTCACGTCCGAGCTGCCCGGATCCCCCGGGCACCAGTACGAGCAGCCGTCCAGTCACGCACCGTCCCCTTAGTTCGCCAGCGCGGCGCGGCTCTTCAACGGCTCCCACCACGCCCTGTTGTCCGCGTACCAGCGCACCGTATCAGCGAGACCGTCCTCGAAGGACATTCGCGGCGCGTAGCCCAGCTCGGTGGCGATCTTGGTGATGTCGACGGAGTACCGGCGGTCGTGCCCCTTGCGGTCCTCGACCGGCTCGACGCTGTCCCAGTCCGCGCCCAGCGCGGTCAGCAGCCGCCCGGTCAGTTCGCGGTTGGTCAGCTCCGTGCCGCCGCCGATGTTGTAGATCTCCCCCGCGCGCCCGCCGTCGGCGACCAGCTGGATCCCGTGACAGTGATCGTCCACGTGCAGCCAGTCACGCACGTTCAGCCCGTCGCCGTAGAGCGGCACCTTCCGCCCGTCGAGCAGGTTCGTGACGAACAGCGGGATGACCTTCTCCGGGAACTGGTACGGACCGTAGTTGTTGGAACACCGGGTGACGCACACCGGAAGCCCGTGCGTGCGGGAGAACGCGCGCGCCATCAGATCCGACGACGCCTTGGACGCCGAATACGGCGAATTCGGCTCCAGCACGTGCTCTTCCGACCACGATCCCTCGGCGATCGAGCCGTACACCTCGTCGGTCGACACGTGCACGAACTTCCCGGCGCCCGCCTCGGAAGCCGCCTGCAGCAAGGTCTGCGTGCCGAGCACGTTGGTCAGCACGAAGTCCGCGGCGCCGAGGATCGAACGGTCCACATGGGACTCGGCGGCGAAGTGCACCACCAGGTCGACCCCGCGCATCAGCCTCGACACCAGTGCCGCGTCGCAGATGTCGCCGGTCACGAACCGCAGCCGGGGATCACCCGCGACCGGCGCCAGGTTCGCCTTGTTTCCCGCGTAGGTGAGCTTGTCCAGCACGACGACCTCGGCGTCGGCCAGGCTGGGGTAGGCGCCGCCGAGCACCTGACGCACGTAGTGCGAACCGATGAAACCCGCTCCACCGGTCACGAGAACCCGCATCTTTTCTCCGCCCTTCGCCATACCCAGCCGCACGATCGGGAATCAGTGTGTCACGACTAGGGCAACCTTCACCCAGCCTACGGACGTCTAACACCAGGATCAGTAGAGTCGCGGTAGTGGCACCGGGTGTGCCCTGGGGGAATGAATCGGGGAGGAAAGCGCGTGACGGACTGGCCTGCGCCGCCCGTGCCGGTGCGTCGCGGACACGGCGTCCTGGTGTTCGCCCGCCGTGGCGGCAAGGTTCTCCTCAGCCTGCTTTCCGTCGTGGTACTGGGGCTGACCTGGTACGGCTGGCAGTACATCGGCGACCCGAACGAAGGGCTGTCCACCAGCGCGGTGTTCGAGGACCAGTCGGCGCACGCGAAGCCGCTGGACGGCGCCATCGACATCCTCCTGGTCGGCATGGACAGCCGCACCGACAACCACGGCGACCCGCTGCCCCGTGAGGTGCTCGACATGCTGCACGCCGGGAACTCCGACGGCGAGCGCCAGACCGACACGATGATCCTCGTGCATATCCCGCAGGACGGGAGGCGCGCGGTGGCGATCTCCTTCCCTCGTGACTCGCTCGTGGAGATCACCGGCGGTTACGGGAAGCACAAGCTCAACAGCGCGTATGTGTACGCCTACAACGACACTTCGCAGACCCTGCAGCAGCAGGGCAACGGCGACCTCAAGGACGTCGACGAGAAGTCCAAGGTCGCCGGGCGCAAGAACCTGATCGCCACGATCGAAAAGCTCATCGGCAAACCCGGCATGATCGACCGCTACGCCGAGGTGAACCTGGCCAGCTTCTTCGAGGTCACCAAGGCCATCGGCGGCATCGACGTCTGCCTCAACAACGCGGTCAAGGAAGTCAAGTCCGGGATCGACCTGCCCGCCGGGCGCCAGACGATCGAGGGCGTGCAGGCGCTGGCCTTCGTCCGGCAGCGGTACGACCTGCCGAACTACGACCTCGACCGCATCGCACGGCAGCAGGCGTTCCTGTCCGGGCTGGCGAACAAGGTGCTCTCGGGCAAGACGCTGATGAACCCCGCGAAGCTCGGCGACCTCGTCGAGGCGATCAAGAAGTCGGTCGTGCTCTCCTCGGGCTGGAACCTGATGGAGTTCGCCGAGCAGATGCGCGGGCTCACCGGCGGCAAGATCGAGTTCCACACCATCCCGACCCAGGGCAACGCGGTGATCGGCGGCGCCGACGTGCTGCGTACCGACCCGGAGCAGGTGCAGGCCGAGGTGTCGCGCCTGACCTCCGACGGCGGCGCCGACGCCAAGCCCACCCCGTCGCCGGGTCCGACGGTGCCCGGCGCGAACGCGGTGACCGTCGAGCTGTTCGACGGTTCCGGCTCGGCCGGTGCCGGCCCCCAGACGCACACCCTGTTGCAGAACAAGGGTTTCCAGCTCGCGAACGACACCAAGCTGAGCGCGCGGGCCAGCACCGTGATCCGCTACAACCCCGCCGACGACACCGGGCTCGCCCTGGTACGCCAGGCACTGGGCACCGCCGTCCAGGCCGAGCCCGACGCCGACGTCAAAACCGGGCACGTCCGCGTCCTGCTCGGCCGCGACTTCACCGGCGCCGCCGCGCCGGGCGGGGCGAGCGCCACCACGTCGCCGGCCAAGCCGCCGAGCAGCAAGCCGTCGCCGCCCCCGTCCGCCTCCCCGCCGCCCAGCTCCCAGGCCCCGATCACCGCGGGCGGGGTGCCCTGCATCAACTAATCCCCGATACTCAGCGTGGCCGCGGCCGGGACGCCTTAGGCTGGACGGCACAGCGAACAGCGCGGGGAGGTGGCACGGGTGGACGACGGTGACGACAAGGCGGACGAGCAACCACGTCCGGAGGACAAAAAGGACACCGAGGCCGCCGAGGAGACCTCACCGGACACGGACAGTGACTGGAAGCCGACGCCCTTCCCCCGCGCCGAGCCGGTCCCCGAATCCTCGATCGAGCCGGTCGTCGCCCCGGCCCGGCGGGGCCGGGCGGCCAGGCTGACCCGGCGGATCGCGCTCGGCCTGGTGTCCCTGCTCGCGCTCGGCGCCACCGCCTACGGCTACGCCACGATGGGCCGCCTGCAGCGGAACGTCCCCACGACCGACGCGCTGAGCAAGGCCGAGGACCCCGCGGCACCACCCGCGGACGACGGCGCGACGGACATCCTGCTCGTCGGCAGCGACGCGCGGACCGACGCGCAGGGCAACCCGCTCCCGTTGCGCGTGCTCCAGGAACTACGCACCGAGGCGGCGTCCGGCAGCGTCAACACCGACACGATCATGATCGTGCGTATCCCGAAGAACGGCGGGAAGGCGACCGGGATCTCCATCCCGCGCGACACCTGGGTCGACATTCCGGGACGGGGCAAGGGAAAAATCAACTCCGCGTACGGCGTCGCGAAGACCCGCTTCGCGGCGGACGAGCGGGCACGGGGCGAGCGCGACCAGGCCAAGATCGAGCGCGACTCCGACACCGAGGGCCGCCGCGTACTGGTCCAGACCGTCCAGGACCTGACCCAGCTGCGCGTCGATCACTACGCCGAGGTCAACCTCCTCGGCTTCTATCTGCTGACCGAGGCGCTCGGCGGGGTCAAGGTGTGCCTCAACCACGCGACCGAGGACAAGGACTCCGGCGCGAACTTCCGGCGCGGCGTGCAGACGGTTTCCGGCGGGGAAGCGCTGTCGTTCGTGCGCCAGCGGAAGAACCTGCCCCGCGGCGACCTCGACCGGATCGTGCGGCAGCAGGCGTTCCTGAGCTCGGCGCTGCACCAGGTGCTCTCCGCCGGCACGCTGGCCAACCCGGCCACCATGAGCGGGCTGGTCGACGCGGCGCACCGGGCGATCGTCCTGGACAACGGCCTCGACCTGCTGGAATTCGTCCAGCAGGTCAAGGGAATCGCCTCCGGCGACCTGAACTTCACCACGATCCCGGTGATCACCTCGAACGGGCGGAGCGAGGACGGCCAGAGCATCGTCGCGATCGACGTGGCGGCCGTGCGGAAGTTCGTCGTCGACCTGGTGGGCCACGGCGCCGCGCCGCCCGCCGGTGGTGGCGGCGCGGCGGGCGCGGCCGCCGGTGATGACGTGCGCTGCGTGGATTAGCTGAACCGGGCCCGGTTGTCCCACGCCCAGGTCGCGAAGGTGCGGGGCGCGGTGCCGGTGACCTCCTCGACCGTGTTCGTGACCGGCGACGGCTCGTCGAGCGCGTTCGCCCACGACCGGAGGATCGCGTCCACCGCCCCGTCGGGCAGGCCCTGGTGGGCCATCCGCTCGCGCGCCTCGTCCGCGGACAGCTCGACGAGCTTAACCGCCCGGTCGAGGACGTCGGCGATAATCGTTGCCTGCTCACGGAAACTGAGCGGCTCCGGCCCGGTGAGCGCCAGCGAGGCGCCCCGGTACCCGCCGGTGGTCAGCGCCCGCACCGCGACGGCGGCGATGTCGGCCTCGTGGATGGCGCCGACCCGCGCGTCCGGGTAGGGCGTGCGGACCACGCCGTCGGCGATCTCGGCCGCCCAGCCGAGCGTGTTGCTCGCGAAGTGGCCGGGATGCAGCACGGTGTGCGCGAGCCCGGACGCGGCCAGCACCTGTTCGACCGCGCGGTGCAGGACCGCGATCCGGTTCTCCGAGTTCGGCTCCAGCGTCGCAGAGGAGGACAGCTGGACGACGTGCTCCACGCCGGCGCGCCGCGCGGCGTCGACGAACTTCTCGATGCCCTGCGGGCGCGTGTAGAGGAAGACGGCACGGACGCCGTCGAGCGCGCGCACGTCCGGGTTTTCGAGGTCGAAGCTCACGGTCTCGACGCCGCCGGGCACGTCGAGCGTGCTCGCGTCGCGGCTCGCGGCACGTACCTTCTCGCCCGCGTCCAGCAGCTGGGCCAGCACCTGCCCGCCGACGTGACCGCGTGCTCCGGTGACAAGGATGGTCATCTCAACCCCCGTAGTTTTGATTTGCAAGCAAAACTACTTTGGGGTGTGCACACTGTCAACCAAGCGCGTGGCCATAGCCTGTGCTCATGAGTCTCACCGAACAGCTGCTGCGCCCGCTGCTGGCGTCCCCGGCGAAACCGCTGATCACGCACTACGACGACACGCTGGGCAGCCGGGTCGAACTGTCCGTCGCGACCACCGTGAACTGGGCGGCCAAGACGGCGAACTGGCTGGTCGAGGAGTTCGACGTGGAGCCGGGCGACGCCGTCGCGGTGCGGCTGCCCGCGCACTGGCAGACCGTGGGCGTACTGCTCGGGGCCTGGTGGTGCGGGGCACGCGTGGTCACCGGGACCGAGGGGGCGCGCGTGGCGTTCGTGACGCCCGACGGGACTTCCGGCGCGGAGGACACCGCGGTCGTGTCGCTGGACCCGATGGGTCGCGGGCTGACCGAGCCGCCATCGGACGGGGCGTTCGACTACCTCGGCGAGGCCCGGATGGCAGGCGACCAGTTCAGCCCGCTGTTCCCCGTTCCCGGCGAAACGGCGGCACTCGAAGAGTCCACAGTGGATTCTGTGCTGGCCGAATCCCGTTCGCGGGCCGCGAAGATCGGCCTGTCCGCGAACGACCGCGTGCTGTCCACTGTGGAGTGGACGGGTCCGGACGGGATCCTCGGCGGCCTCCTGGTCCCGCTCGCCGCCGGCGCCCACCTGGTCCAGGTGAGCAACGCCGACCCGGCCAAGCTCGCCGACCGCCGCGCCGCCGAGCGCACCACCGCCGACCTGGGCTGAAACGCCGAAGGTCCGTGGGGGCCTCCCCGAGGGACTCCAGCTCCCTCAAGGAGGCCCCCACGGACCTCGCGACCCGCGCCGGGTCAGGCGGTCAGGAGTGCGTCGCCCGAGGCGGCCTGCCGGTTCTCCCGCTTGCGCCAGAAGAGCGCGTGATCCAGCGAGATCCGGCCGGGGTTGAAGCCGAGCGCGAGCCCGGCGACGGCGAGGACGAGCACGAGTTCGTAGCCGCCCTGCCCGGTGAGGCCGTTGTCGATGTGCACCGAGAGCAGCGCGCCGATCGACACGACGACGTAGCCGAGTCCGACGAGCGGTGTCAGGAAGCCGACGATGAAGGCGATCGAGCCGAGGATCTCGACGGCGATGGCGAAGATCGCCGCCACGGTCGGCATCGGCATGCCGACCTTCTCCATGAAGCCCGCCGTCCCGGCGATCCCGTTGTCCCACTTCTGCAGGCCATGGGCGAGGAAGACCACCGCGATCCCGATCCTGCCCAGCAGCAGGGTGACGTCCTTGACGCGTGCGAACATGCGGTTCTCCAGCTCCACGATTAGGTGAAAGTTCAACTGACCCGACCCACGGTAGGGCAGCGAACGCCCCGAACGGGACTCCGGCGAGTCATCGACAGGAAACCGACAGGAACCAGACAGTAACTCGCTGTCGGCCGCGATCGCTTGCCGATACCGTGGTACGCACACAGTCCCGACCCCGATGCGAGGAGAACCCCGATGCGCCGACAGACCGTCGTTCACCCCGGACCCGGCCTGTTCACCGCATGGCTGTTCACCACCTCACCGAGGACCTCGCACCGTCATGAAAACCCTGAACATCGGAATTCTCGCGCATGTCGACGCCGGTAAGACCAGCCTGACCGAGCGCCTGCTCTTCGAAGCGGGCGCCATCGGTCACCTCGGCAGCGTCGACGGCGGTGACACCCAGACCGACTCGCTCGACCTCGAACGCCGTCGCGGGATCACCATCAAGTCCGCGGTGGTCGCGTTCACCGCGGGCGATCGGCGGATCACGATCGTCGACACCCCCGGGCACGCGGACTTCATCGCCGAGGTCGAGCGCGCCCTGCGCGTGCTCGACGGCGCCGTCCTGGTCGTCTCGGCCGTCGAGGGCGTCCAAGCCCAGACCCGGGTACTGATGCGCACCCTCGTCCGCCTCGGCATCCCGGTGCTGATCTTCGCGAACAAGATCGACCGGATGGGCGCGGACGACGCCGGTCTGCTGCGAGCCATCCGGGAAAAGCTCTCGCCGCGGGTCATCGCGCTGAGTTCGGTCACCGGACTCGGCTCGCCCGCCGCCGCGAGCACACCCCGCACGCTCGACGACCCGGCGTTCGCCGAAGAACTCGGCGAGTTGCTCGCCGACGGCGACGACGCGTTTCTTGAGTCCTTTGTGGATGACGGAATTCGGCTCGGTGAAGCGGATTTTCGCGCCGAACTCGTCCGGCAGACCCAGCGCGGCCAGGTCCACCCCGTCCTCTTCGGCTCGGCGATCACCGGCGACGGCGTCGCCGAGCTGGTCACCGGCATCCGCGACCTGTTCCCCGCCACCGAGGGCACCGGCGAGGGGCCGTTGCGGGCGACGGTGTTCAAGATCGAGCGAGGACGCGCCGGGGAGAAGATCGCCTACGCGAGGCTCCGCTCCGGCTCACTCGCCCCGCGACAGAATATTTCCTTATACCGCAGGGAAAGCAGCGGGAACGTCGTCGAGCTGAGCGGCCGGGTTGCGGCCGTCCAGGTGATCGGCGAGGACGCCCCGGCCGCGGTTTCCGGGGACATCGCCCGGATCCGCGGGCTGCGGGAGGTCCGCATCGGCGACCAGCTCGGCACCGCCGAGGCGTTGCCGGAGCGCGGGTTCTTCGCCCCGCCGAGCCTGGAAACGGTCGTGATCCCGGAGCGCCCCGAACAGGCCTCGGCGCTCTACACGGCGCTGGAACGGCTCGCCGAGGCGGACCCGTTCATCGGCACCCGGCGGCATCCCGACACCGGCGAGATCTCGGTGCGGCTCTACGGCGAGGTACAGAAGGAGATCGTCAAGTCGACACTGGCCGAGGAGTTCGACATCGCCGTGTCGTTCGCCGAAACCCGCACCCTCTTCGTCGAACGGCTCGTAGGCCACGGCGACGCCGTGCAGGAGATGGATCCCGGCGAACGGGTGTACTTCTGGGCCACGGTCGGGATCCACGTCGAACCCGCCCCGCCAGGGACCGGGACCACGTTCGGCCTTTCGGTCGAACTCGGTTCGCTGCCGCTGGCGTTTCACAAGGCGATCGAGGAAACGGTCGTACAGACCCTCCAGCAGGGCCTGCACGGGTGGGAGGTGATCGACTGCGCCGTCACGCTGACGCGGACGGCGTACTTCAGCCCGGTCAGCGCCGCGGGCGACTTCCGCAAGATGACGCCGCTGGTACTGATGGAGGCGGTGAAACAGGCGGGCACCCGGGTGTTCGAGCCGGTCAACCGGTTCGAGCTGGAGATCCCGGCGCACTGCCTCAGCGCCGTTCTGCTGAAACTAGCTGAACTGCGCGCGATCCCCGGCGAACCGGACGCCGGACCGGCCTCGTGCACCGTGCGCGGCAGCATCCCGGCGAGCGCTGTGGCCGAGTTCGAACGCGCGCTTCCCGGTCTCGCGCAGGGGGAAGGCGTGTTCCTCAGCGAGTTCGAGGCGTACCGCCCCTACCCCGGCTCCCCGCCGTCACGCCGCCGGATCGGCGCGAATCCCTTGAACCGCAAGGAATATCTCCTGCGCACGCTGCGCAGGTAGCGAGCGCGGGCTGGTCACCGCCCGAGCGGTGACCAGCCTGTGCGTTCGCGCCCTGCGGAACCGCCTCAGCCCATGCCGGGGCTGCCCTTGCCGCCCTCACCCATACCGGGGTCACCCTTACCGCCCTCGCCCATGCCCGGGTCACCCGCGCCCGCGAGGTGCACCGCACCGGACGGGCTGTCCACCTGGTGCGCCGACACGGCCGAAGCGACCGAGGAAGCGGCGACGAGTCCAAGCGCGGCCAGGCCGGCCACCGCGAACGACCGGACCACTCGGGTCTTCTTCATTTCTCCTCCATCACGTGCTGGATGCCGAGAACGTTTCTCCCACACCACAACGGACGGACGACCCTCCGCGGCGGAAAAGGCTTCCCAACCTGACCCGAAAGTACCTTCCTGGCGGTCGATCGGAACTTTCCCGCGGCTACCCCTTGACCGCCTTCAGGGCGTAGAGCAGGGGAACGCGCGGTTCGGAGTCCGGCAGCCGCCACCAGCCGTCTTCGGCAGGGACCATGCGTTCCCACCGGGGCCACGGCAACAATTCGGTCTCCCGCAGCGAGGTGACCGAGAGCCCGGCCCCGCTGAGCGCGGTGACCAGCTCGCCCAGACCGTGGACCCACTCGTACGCCGTCGTCGCTTCCCGGAGTTCGGGCCCGTCGGTGTACGTACGTGTCGCGTCGCGCTCGATGGCGCCCCGTCCTTCCAGGTAATCGTGCCGCAGCAACAGATCCTGTGCGTTCTCCGGGCCGGGCGTCGGCCCGAGCGCGGTGAACAGGGGGTGGAACTCGACGAGGTACAGGAATCCGCCGGGGCGCAGGAGATCGGCCACCACGGAGGCCCAGCGCGGCAGATCGGGCAGGTAGCACACCGCGCCCTTCCCGGTGTAGACCACGTCGAAACGGTTCGCGCCCAGCGCGGCGACCGCGTCGTACACATTGGACCGCACGTACCCGACGTCGAGCCCCGCCGCGTCCGCGATCCCCTTGGCCGCGTCGACCGCCTCGGCCGAGAAGTCGAGCCCGGTGGTCCGGGCGCCCTTGCGGGCGAAGGCGAGTGTTTCGGTGCCGAGGTGACACTGCAGGTGGACGAGATCGCGGCCGCCGAGCTCGCCGAGGTCGGCCCATTCGAACGGGGCGAACCAGAACTCGGGAGCCCGGCCCTCGGCCAAGCCGTAGAACCGGCTCGCCAGGTGGATCGGCGTGCGCTCGTTCCAGTTCGCTTCGTTCGCCGCCATCTTCTCGTTGGTCGCGCTGTCGAAGTCCATCAGGCTTCTTACCACGTAACGCCCTCAGCGAACGAGGTCGTCACCGGCCACCGCGTCCGCTTATCGTCGGAAGCGGAAGATCACCGACCGAGAGCAGGCTGGAAGATGACGTCGACCCTGGCACCCGAGATGTCCACCCCGACCGCGGGCCTGACGCTGGACGACTCGGTCTACGAGCAACTGCTGCGCGACCGCGTCGTCTTCCTCGGCTCGGAGGTCACCGACGAGGTGGCCAACCGGATCGTCGCGCAGCTCCTGCTGCTCGCCGCCGACGCTCCGGGGAAGGACATCCGGTTCTACATCAACTCGCCGGGCGGTTCGGTGTCCGCGGGCATGGCCATCTACGACACGATGCGGCTGATCCAGCCCGACGTGTCGACCTGGGGGCTCGGCTTCGTCGCCTCCATGGGCCAGTTCCTGCTGTCCTCGGGCACGCCGGGCAAGCGGTACCTGTTGCCCAACACCAGGATCGTGATGCACCAGCCGTCCGCGGGCATCGGCGGGGCGGCCACCGACATCGCGATCCAGGCCGAGGTGTTCGGCAAGATGAAGCACCGCATCGCGGAGATCACCGCGCGGCAGACCGGGCAGACGGTGGAGCGCATCACTGCGGACGCCGACCGCGACCGGTGGTTCGACGCCGAGGAGGCGCTGGCGTACGGCTTCGTGGACCACATCGTCACGACCGAACGGTCCAGCGCGGCCTGATCCCGGCTTCCGTTGCGGCACAAAGGATTCGAACACCGTAACGGCGGGAAGATCGTTTTCGACCGCTGGGGCATGAACCTGTTCCACGCCGCACTCATGGTCCTGCCGCTGGCGGCACTGTCCGCGACCGTCGTGTCCGCCCCGGCGCGGGTCCCGGCGCCGCCGGCACCGATGGTGACGGTGACCGTCCGCGCGCGCGGGGCGCGCCGGGTCACCTTCACCGACCCGGCCGCGCCCGGCGGTGTGCGGCACGAAGAACTGCCCGGCCACGGCCCGAAGTCGTTCCAGGTCAAGGTTCCGCTCGGCACGAACGTCACCGTGGCCCTCGCGGACATCGACGGCGAGTCGGTCACCGAGTGCAGCATCGGCGACGAAACCACGGGCCTGGTGTACGTGCGGGGGACGGATTCCTGTGCCTGGGTGACGGGTCAGCTCGTGCGGTGATTCACCCGGTCACCCACCCACCTAGCGGTTATGCGCATCGGCCGATGTCACTTAGCGTCGAACGCGCGGGGTGCTCACGGAAGGAGCGAACATGCACGGGTGCTGCTCGAAGTGCACGGGCCAGGGCTGCGGCTGCTGCGGCAACTGCAACTAGGCCACGTCCTCGGCGAACGTAACGGACCCACACACGCCAACCGGCTGTTCCCTCCGCGCCGTTTTCGACGGGGCGGACAGAACAGCCGGTTGCGATCTTCCGGAGCGGAAACGCCCGGTTTTCAGCCCCGGAGCAGGGCGCGGGCTATGACGACCTGCTGGATCTGGTTGGTGCCTTCGTAGATCTGGGTGATCTTCGCGTCGCGCATCATGCGCTCGACCGGGAAGTCCCGCGTGTAGCCCGCGCCGCCGAACAGCTGCACGGCGTCGGTGGTGACCTCCATGGCGACGTCCGAGGCGTACTTCTTGGCCGCGGAGGCGGTGAAGCCCGCGCGCTTGTCGCCGCGCTCCGAGGCGGCGGCCGAGGCGTAGACCAGGTTCCGGGCGGCTTCGATCTTCATGCCCATGTCGGCCAGCATGAACTGGACGCCCTGGAACTCCGCGATCGTCCTGCCGAACTGCTTGCGGTCCTTGACGTAGGCGACCGCGGCGTCCAGCGCGCCCTGGGCGATGCCGAGCGCCTGCGCGCCGATGGTGGGACGCGTGTGGTCGAGGGTGCGCAGCGCGGTCTTCAGGCCGGTGCCGGGCTCGCCGATGATCCGGTTCTCCGGGATCGTGCAGTTCTCGAAGTAGATCTCGCGGGTCGGCGAACCCTTGATGCCGAGCTTCTTCTCCTTCGGGCCCACCGAGAAGCCCGGGTCGTCCTTGTGGACCACGAAAGCCGAGATGCCGTTGGCCTTCTTCTCGGCCTCCGGGTCGGTCACCGCCATCACGGTGTACCAGGAGGATTCACCCGCATTGGTGATCCAGCACTTCGTGCCGTTGAGCACCCAGTGGTCGCCGTCGAGCCGGGCACGCGTCCGCATGGACGCGGTGTCCGAGCCCGCCTCGCGCTCCGACAGCGCGTAGGAGGCCGACGCCTCGCCGGACGCGATCGAGGGCAGGACGAGCTGCTTCAGCTCCTCCGACGCGGACAGGATGATCGGCTGCGTGCCCAGCTTGTTCACCGCCGGGATCAGCGACGCCGAGGCGTCGACGCGCGCGACCTCCTCGATGACGATGCAGGCGCCGATGGCGTCCGCGCCCTGGCCGTCGTAGGCCTCGCCGATGTGCACGGCGTTGAAACCCGACTTGACCAGCGCGTTGTGCGCCTCGATCGGGTAACGCTCCTGCTCGTCGACCTCGGCCGCGTACGGCGCGATCTCCTTCTCCGCGAGCGCGCGGACGGCGTCCCGCAGCTCCTCGTGTTCTTCGGCGAGCTGGTAGAGCCCGGGGCCGTCAGACACCGTCGTCACCTCTTCCGCAGGTAGGGATTCACCGATGTTAGCGCTCGTTCACATGATGCGTCCTTGTGGGCTTGGCCGCATCCTTCCTATGGTCGGGTGATGCCGATCACCGCTCCGCCGCCCGGCCTCCCCCGTTCGCTCGACTATCCCGACGTCCCGGTCGGGTCGATCCTCGCCGCGGCCTCTCGCCGCTACGGGGCCCGCACCGCGTTCGCGCACGGCGAGCACGCGCTGAGCTTCACCGAGGTCTACCAGGCCGCGTGCCGGTTCGCGAACGCGCTGACCGACCACGGGATCGGCCGGGGCGACACGGTCGCGCTGCATCTGCCGAACTGCCCGGCCTACCCCGTCGCGTACTACGGGACGCTGCTCTCGGGCGCCACGTTCAGTCCGGCGAACCCGCTGCTCCCGCCGGACGACCTGGCCTTCCAGCTCACCGACTGCGGGGCCGCCGTGGTCGTGACCTACGGCCCGCTCTCGGGCGGCCTCGCCACGGTCGCCGACCGGATCCCGGCCCGGCTCACCGTCGTCGTCTCCCCCGAGGGCGAGATCCAGGCAGGCCAGGCGGAGTTCGCGGCCTTCCACGCCGACCGCCCGGACACCCGCCCGCACGTGGCCATCGACGTCCGGGCCGACCTCGCGCACCTGTCCTACACCGGCGGCACCACCGGGCGCTCCAAGGGCGTCCAGCTGCCGCATCGCAACGTGGTGACGAACACGCTGCAGTACGTCTGCTGGCAGAGCGGGGCACGGCCCCGCCTCGACGAGCACGGCGACGTCACCGTGGAGCAGATCGGCGGCGCCGACGAATGGCCGACCCGGCACGGCGAGGGCGTCGTCGTCAACGTGACCCCGTGGTTCCACGCGATGGGCACGATCAGCGCGCTCAACGCGACCGTGCTCACCGGGACGACGGTCGTGCTGCACGACCGTTTCGACCCCGTCCGGTATCTCGCCGACGCCGAGCGCCTGCGGGTCACCTCGATCGGCGGCGCGCCCGCGTTGTTCGCCGCGCTGATGGCCTGCCCGGAGTTCGCGACCGCGGACCTGTCCTCGGTCCGCGGCCTCGGTTCCGGCGCCGCGCCGATGAGCCACGAGATGATCAACGCGTTGCGGGCCCGCTTCCCCGACGCCGTCATCGCCGAGGGCTACGGGATGACCGAGGTGACGATGGCGGCGACGACCGCCCCGACCTACCGCTCGGGCACCCGCAAGGTCGGCTCGGTGGGCCTGCCCATCCCCGACACCGAGATCAAGATCGTCGCCACCGAGGGCGGCGAGGAACCGCTCCCCACGGGCGAACAGGGCGAGATCTGTGTCCGGGGGCCGCAGGTGATGACCGGCTACCGCAACCGTCCGGAGGAGACCGCGGCCGCGCTCGTCGACGGCTGGCTGCACACCGGCGACGTCGGCGTGCTCGACGAGGACGGCTACCTGTCCATTGTGGACCGCAAGAAGGACATGCTGCTGTACAAGGGCTACAACGTCTTCCCCCGCGAACTCGAGGAGCTGCTGGCCGCGCATCCCGGGGTGGTCGCGGCCGCGGTGGTCGGCCGTCCGCGCGACGACGTCGGCGAGCTACCGGTGGCCTTCGTGGTGAAGGCGCCCGGCGACGACCTCGAAGCCGGGGCGCTGCTCGACGCGGTGAACGCGCGGGTGCTGCCCTACAAGCGGCTGCGCGAGCTGTACTTCGTGGACGAGATCCCGGTGTCGGCGGCGGGCAAGGTACTCAAACGCAAGCTGCGCGAGCAGCTGCCTTGAGGCCCCTGGTCGCGTTCGGCGTCGCGAACGCTCCGTCGGGGACGTTGAACGTCCCGTACGCGTCGTTCGGGGCACGCCGGCACCCATGTCGCGACCGCAGGTTCAGGAACGACCGGCCTTGGCGCGCAGGGCGGCGTCCTTGTCCAGCACCAGCTTTTCGAGGTCGGCCTGGAACGCCGCCATCTTCGCCCGCAGCGTCTCGTCCGAGGCGGCGAGGATCCGCACCGCGAGCAGCCCGGCGTTGCGCGCGCCGCCCACCGACACCGTCGCGACCGGGACACCGGCGGGCATCTGCACGATCGACAGCAGCGAGTCCATGCCGTCCAGGTACTTCAGCGGCACCGGGACGCCGATCACCGGCAGCACGGTGGCCGAGGCGACCATGCCCGGCAGGTGCGCCGCGCCACCGGCGCCGGCGATGATCACCCGCAGCCCCCGCGACGCCGCCGACGTCGCGTAGTCCAGCATGCGCTGCGGCGTGCGGTGTGCCGAGTAGACACCGACCTCGTACTCGACGCCGAACTCGTCGAGCGCGGCCCCGGCGGCCTCCAGCACCGGCCAGTCCGAGTCGCTGCCCATGATCACGCCCACCTGCGGCGCCATAATCCCTACCCTCTCAGTGGATCTCGTGGCCGTCGAGCCAGACGGCGTGGGACAGCCAGTGCGCGGCGAGCAGCGCCTGATCGCGCAGCGCCTCCATGTCCTCGCCCAGCATGTTGACGTGCCCGAGCTTGCGCCCCGGCCGCTCTTCCTTGCCGTAGAGGTGCACCTTGACGTCGGGGAATCGCGCGAACAGGTGATGCAGCCGCTCGTCCGGGCTCATCTCGGGGGCGACCTCGGCGCCGAGCACGTTGGCCATCACGCACGCGGGCGCGAGCAGGTCGGTACGGCCGAGCGGGTAGTCGAGCACGGCCCGCAGGTGCTGCTCGAACTGCGAGGTCCGCGCGCCGTCCATGGTCCAGTGCCCGGAGTTGTGCGGGCGCATCGCCAGCTCGTTGACCAGCAGCCCGTCCTCGGTCTCGAACAGCTCGACCGCGAGCAGCCCGGTGACCTTCAGCGTCGCGGCGATGCGCAGCGCGAGATCCTGCGCCTCCTGCGTCCGCGCGGCGCTGAGCCCCGGCGCCGGGGCCAGCACCTCGGTGTTGATCCCGGCCGACTGCACGGTCTCCACCACCGGATAGGCCGCGCCCTGACCGAACGGCGAACGCGCGACCAGCGCGGACAGCTCGCGCCGCATGGCCACCTTCTCCTCGACCAGCAGCGGTGTCCCGGCCGCGAGCAGCTCGGGGACGAGCTCGCGGGCCTGCTGCGCGGTGTCGAGCATCCAGACACCCTTGCCGTCGTACCCGCCGCGCGCGGCCTTGAGCACGACCGGCCACGCGTGCGCCGCGCCGAACGCCACCACGTCGTCCACAGTGGACACTTCGGCGAAGGCGGGGCCGGGGACGTCGAGCCCGGCCATCAGCTCCCGCATCACCAGCTTGTTCTGCGCGACGCCGAGCGCGTCCGGCGCCGGGCGCAGGACGAATCCCTCCATCGCCAGCGTCAGCAGGTGCTCGCCGGGCACGTGCTCGTGGTCGAACGTCAGCACGTCGACGTCCTTCGCGAACGCGCGCAGCGCGTCGAGGTCGGTGTGATGCCCCTGCACGACCTCGCCCGCGACGAGCCCGGCGGACTCGTTCTCGCCCGCGGCGAGCACGCGAAGGGACTGGCCGAGGGAGATCGCCGCCTGGTGGGTCATCCGGGCGAGCTGCCCGCCGCCCACCATGCCGACAACGGGAAGACCGGTGCGTTTGTCCATAGCGCGACCAGCCTAACCGGACTGTGTTCCCGCGCCCTCGGCGGTCGAAACTAGGCCCGCGCGACCCGCGCCGGCCCGCGACGCGTGAGCCGCAGCTCACGGACCGCGAGGCCGAGGATCCCGGCGGCGGCCGCCAGCACGTAGATGTTGCCCAGCACGGCCGTGCCCAGCCCCCAGCGGAACTCGATGTCGCCGCCGTTGGGCACCACCATCACGATCTGGGCGGCGAACAGCGCGAACACCGCGCCCGCGGCGATCCGCCTGCCCTTCACCAGCAGCAGCACGATCAGCGGGACCGCCCACACCCAGTGGTGCGACCAGGAAACCGGCGAGAACAGCAGCCCGTAGAACGCCGTGACCAGCAGCGCCGCCACGCTCTCGCCGCGCCGGTGGAGCCGCACCACGAGCCAGACCGCGGGCACGGCGAGCACGGCCGCGATCGCGACGGCCACGGCCAGCGACCACGGCGCCAGCTGCGAGGCCCGGTTGACCATGCCGTTGAGCGACTGGTTGAAGATCCAGTGCACCGAGCCGACCCGGCTCGGATCGGTGGCCGAATCCCGCCAGAAGCGCGCGGCGTCGACCGGGATGACAGCGAACATCACCGCCTCCAGTGCCACGAACGTGCCCAGCGCGCGCAGCCCGTCCTTCCACCGGCCGGTGAAGAACAGGTGCGGGACGAAGATCAGCGGGGTGAGCTTGACCGCCGCCGCCACACCCACCAGCACTCCCGCCCAGCGTGACCCGCGTGCCGAAAGGACCAGCACGTCGAGCACCACGAGCGCCATCAGTATGAGGTTGATCTGGCCGAGGAACAGCGTCTTCCACACCGGTTCCAGCACCAGAGCGGAGGCGGTTCCCACCGGCAGCGCCCACGCCAGCCGTGACCGCTCCGATGGCGACAGCACCACCGCGATCACCACGGTAAGGCCGGCCACCGACAAAAACCCGATCACGCCCCACAGCAGCCCGGTCGGCACGAGCGCCAGCGGCAGGAACAGCAGCGCCGCCGCCGGGGTGTAGGTGAAGGGCAGCCGCACCCAGTCCGGCAGCGCGGTCAGGACGTCACGCGTGTAGATCGGCTCGCCCTTGAGCAGGGCCACCGCGCCCGCCCGGTAGACCGCGCTGTCCGCGCCGAGGTGCCAGTGCGCGAGCCAGGCGACGACGCCGAGGGCGAGCATCGCGACCGCGATCGCACCGGCGAGGACCCAGCCGGTGCGCGCGTCAGCCGGACGTGGCTTCGGCATGGGCGTCCGCGGCGGCCTTCGTGCGGGCCCGGCGTTGCAGCCACCAGCGCAGCGCGAGCGCGGCGGCCAGCGCCAGCGGCATCAGGATGTACGCGCTGCCGAGGATGTTCTGCCACACCGTCCAGTGCAGCTCGACGTTGCGGCCGTTGGGCAGGATCAGCAGCACGCAGCTGACGAACACGAACCCCGCCAGGAACGTCCCGAGCCAGCGCTTCCACGCCGTGGCCGGGGTGGTCTTCGGCAGGCGCGAGACCAGCAGGACGATCAGCGGCGCGACCCAGACCCAGTGGTGGGTCCAGGAGACCGGCGAGATCAGCAGGATCCAGAACGCGGTGACCAGCAGCGAGGCGAGCGTCTGGCCCTTGCGATGGAAGCGCACGACCAGCCACAGCGCCGGGATCAGGAGCACGAACCCGATCCCCAGCGCGACGTTCGACGCCCACGGGGCGAGGTCGGAGATCCGGTTCATCACCGCGCTGAGCGACTGGTTGCCCGCCCAGTGCACCGGGCCGATGCGCCCGGTGTCGGGCAGCGTCTGCGTCCAGTACTTGGCCGCGTCGTGCGGGTTGACGAGGAACATCAGGCCCTGCAGGAGCACGAACGTCAGACCGCCACGCACCGCGTCCTTGCGGCGGCCGGTGATGAACAGGTAGCCGAGGAACACGATCGGCGTCAGCTTGATCGCGGACGCGACGCCGACCAGCACCCCGCCCCACCGGCTGCCGCGCGCGCCGATGACCAGCACGTCCAGCATGACCATCGCCATCAGGACGATGTTGATCTGGCCGAGGAAGATCGTCCGCCACACCGGTTCGAGGCCGAGGAAGACCAGGGTGAACACGATCGTCGAGCGGGCGGGCGAGGCCCACCAGCGCGGGCCGTCCTCGGCCGGGCGGGGCAGCGCGCCGATCGCGATCCGCACGCACAGCGCCAGGCACAGGATCGAGACGACGGTCAGCAGGCCCCACGCGATCTGGGTGGAGAACATCGCGAGCGGGACGAACAGCAACGCCCCCGTCGGCGGGTAGGTGAACGGCAGCAGCGCCCACGCGGGCTCGGTGGGGAGCGTGTTGGCGTCGTAGAGCGAATCCCCGTGCAGCAGCTGAAGCGCCCCGGCCCGGTAGACGGCACTGTCCACGCCGAGGTGCCAGTCGTGCGTCGACCCCCAGATGGCGTACGCCATCGCCGCCAGCGGGACCACCGCGAGGAGCAGGATCGACCGCGGGCGCACGGACAGGCGCGCGAGTGAGCGCCGCAGGGCCAGCCGGGGCTGAGGAGCCTTCGCCGGAACTTCGCCGTCAGCGGCGGAGGATACGGTGCTGGTCACCTCACCAGGAAATCATGAGTGCGATTTCCCGGGGCGGGAAGGGTACCGCCGGGAGCGGGTTTCCGCATCGCCGCTCGTTAGTTCCGCTAAACAACGTTAGCAACGGTCCCTCGCTCCCCCACGCGCGAATCTCCCGAATGCGACGTACCCGGCGCGAACGGCGGAAACGGCCCGCAGGGGCCGCCCCGAGGAACCCTCTGCTTCCCTCGGGGCAGGCCCCTGCGGACTCCTTTCGTCCATCCCGGGCCGGGCCAAGTCAGGCCCGGGACAGACCGGCCAGTACGTCACAGGCGAGTTCGTGGGTCGCGGGCAGCCGGACCACGCTGATCCGCGGCTGACCGCTTTCGGCGAGCTGCGCGTCCACCGAGAGCCGTTCGTGCACGGCCCGCCGCAGCGCGACCGCGCGCGAGGCGAGCCCGTCGTCACGCGGCACCAGCGCCGCCACGACCGACGGCCCCAGTGACGCGACGCTCTCGCCGCCGTCGAACACGGTCCGCAGCGCGTCGGCGGCGAGGATCATGCCGGTCAGCCGCGGCCAGCCGTCCACCACGCTGAAGTCCAGTCCGACCACGAGCAGCACGTGCTCGTCGGACACCGAACGCCGTTCGCGGTCCGCGCTGCGGTACACCTCGGCGAGCCGCGTCCGCAGGTAGGCGGCGGTCGGCAGGCCGGTCAGCGGATCGGTGACCTCGGTGTGCACGAGCTGGTCGGTGGCGACGTCCGCCCAGGCCAGCGCGGTCAGGCGGAGCAGACGCGCGGGTGTGGCGTCCACGTCCGGTGCGACGAAACCGTCCACCGCGTCGGGGTCGGTGAGCACGGCGTGCAACGCGGCGAGGTCGGTCAGCGTCTCGGCCAGCCCGGCACCGGCGGCCGCGCGGGCCCGGCCGAGCCCGGCCAGCGCGCGTTCCGCCGTTTCGCTGCTCACCGTGGGCGTCCCCGGTTTCACCACCGCCGCACACACCGCGTCGACCTCGGGCAGGCCCCAGTCGCTGGGGAACCGCCAGCCCGAAGCCAGGCTCGCGGTCCGCCACCGCGCACGCAACGCGCGCAGGGTCCGATCCCGGTCGAACCGGTTCCGCGCCTCCCGCGAGTCCGTCACTCCGGACAGCGCCCCGGTCACCGGCAGATCCACGGGCCACCGCTCCTCTCGTCCGGTTCGGCGCGATCTTGTCGCGCTCCGGGGAGGGGACGCACGAGCCGGGCGCTCGTGACGGCGTTCTGCCGGGTTTTGTTGACCATCGTTCACCAGGACCCGGGTAATCAGATTGCGCTCTCCGGGTCAACACACCGACCGCGAGGTGACGCGTGTCGCAGCTTCCGTCACACTTATGCCGCGCACGAGTCAAGGTAGATACGGGCTGCCCGCAGGCGGCCACCGCTACCCGGAGAAGGAGTCCCGTGGCCATCGTTCCCGCCGAGCTCAGCGGTAAGAGTGACGCCGAGCTGATCGCCGAGGTGCGCGCCGGCCAGATCGCTTCCTACGGGGCACTGTACGAGCGGCACACCGCCGCGGCGCACAACCTCGCCCGCCAGCTCGCCCGGTCCAGCTCCGAGGCCGACGACCTCGTCTCCGAGGCGTTCGCCAAGGTGCTCGACACGCTGCGCGCGGGCAAGGGACCCGACACCGCGTTCCGTGCCTACCTGCTGACCGCGCTGCGGCACACCGCCTACGACAAGACCCGCAAGGACAAGCGCGTCGACCTCAACGAGGACATGAGCGACGTCGGCGGCGCGGCCCGCGAAGCGCTCACGGTGCCGTTCTCCGACACCGCCGTCGCCGGGCTCGAACGCACCATGGCCGCCAAGGCGTTCGCGCGGCTGCCCGAACGCTGGCAGGCCGTGCTCTGGCACACCGAGATCGAGCAGCAGAGCCCCGCCGAGGTCGCCCCGCTGCTGGGCCTGACCGCGAACGGTGTCTCCGCGCTCGCCTACCGCGCCCGTGAGGGCCTCCGCCAGGCCTACCTCCAGGTCCACCTGCAGGAGAACGCCGCCGAGCGCTGCCGCGCCACCGCCGACCGGCTCGGCGCGTGGACCCGCGACGGGCTGTCCAAACGCGAACGCAACCAGGTCGAAAATCACCTGGACGAGTGTGAGGAGTGCCGCGCGCTCGCCGCCGAGCTCGCCGACATCAACGGCGGTCTGCGCGCGATCATCGCCCCGATCGTGCTCGGCGGTGCCGCGCTCGGCTACCTGGCCACCATCGGCGCGGCCAAGGCGAGCGCGGACACCGCCGCGGCGGCCGGAGCCGCTGCCGCCGGTGCGGCCGCGGGCGGTGCCAAGGCCGGTGGCGCGGCGGGTGCCGCCGCGGGCGGGCCCCGTCAGTTCGCCGGGGTCGCCGCGTCCGGGACGGCCATCGCCGCGGCCGTCGTGCTCGCGCTCGTCGCGGGCGGCGGTACCCAGGAAATCCCGGCGGCCGCCCAGGTCCCGGCGCCGGTGGCGCCCCAGCCCGCGCAGCCGAACCAGCCGCCCGCGCCACCGCAGCCCCCCGCGCCCCAGCAATCTCCGCCGCAGCAGCAGCCGCCCCCACCGCCCCCGCCGCCGCAGGCGCCCCCCCCGGCGGCCGCCGCGCCGCCCGCGGTGCCGCCGCAGGC
>NZ_BAABHG010000015.1:0-269882 GCF_039541975.1 Amycolatopsis samaneae | reverse complement strand
AACCTGCCCACCCTCGCCGACAAGGCCTACCACACCGCCGGCATCGGCATCCGCACCCCCATCAAGAAACCCCAAGGCACCACCCACGAACTACACCACGACAACCGCACCTACAACACCCTGCACATGAGCTTCCCCCTGTCGTCCGGACACCTTGGCGTTGCCCCCTGGTGATGCCTTTGGCGGTGAGCATGGCGTGCAGGTCGTTGCGTTGCTTGGTGCTGACGCAGAGGATGCGGCTGGGGCCTTCCGGGCCGAGCAGGTCGATCCCGTCGCCAAACATGACCTCGTTGGCCGGATTCTTAAACGTAGCGATCGTGAACGGATTCCGCATCGGCTTCACATGCCCGCTGTACTGGCTCATCTTGGCCGGGTTGATCACCCCGTAGGTGGCGGCGTTGGCGCCGTAGTAGTCGGCACGCGCGAGCAGGCACTCGGGGTCGTCCCACACCAGCCGCGAGCCCTCCTTGGACGTCACGGACGCCGGTGTGGCCTTCATACGCAGGAACACCGAGCTCGCGCCACCGGTGGCCTTGTCGACCTCCTCACTCTGCCCCATACCGTGCTGGACCCCCATCATCGTGCGGCGTTCGATCGAGGCCAGCACCCCGTTGGCCAGCATGGCCTTCAGCCCGCCGAGGACGCCTTATGCACCAACGACCGGCCCTGCACGGCCTTGCCCAGCGCGCTCTGCGCGTTGCCGACGTCGAAACGGTCCCAGGCCAGTCAGCCGCCGGAGCGCCGGGGCGTCGGGGCGTCGGGCTGTAGCCCAGCGAGACCGCGAGCGCGGCGCCGTCGACACCAAAGGGTCCTCGTCATGATGCGCTCGGCGACAACCAAATCACTCCCACCACGCCCACTCCCCGAGCCGCCCAAGCGGCATCCACCTGCGAAAACACGGCTCCACGAAGCTAGCCAATAGGTGTTGACACAGCAATGTATACTTCAAAGTATCACTTCGACGAGCAAGGGAGCCCGATGGCGTTGATCTCGGCGCGAGGCCTGACGAAGTCCTATGGCAAGCACAACGCCGTCACCGACGTCAGCTTCGACATCGGCGAGGGCGAAACTGTCGCCATGCTCGGGCCGAACGGCGCAGGCAAGACGACCACGGTGGAGATCCTCGAAGGATTCCGGGAACGCACTCGAGGTGAGATACGGGTCATCGACGAGGATCCGTGGCACGCGCCCCAGCGTCTGCGTGCACAACTCGGGTTCGTGCTCCAGGCCACCAGCCTCGAGGCCGAACTCTCCGTACTGGAGACACTCCAGTACTACCGTGCGCTGTTCCCCAACCCACGCCCGGTCGACGAGGTACTCGCGATGGTCGGCCTGGAATCCGAGGAGAAGGTCCGCGTCGGCCAGCTCTCCGGCGGACAGCAGCGGCGGGTCGACCTCGCGGTCGGCATCATCGGCAACCCTCGTGTGCTCTTCCTCGACGAGCCGACGACCGGGCTCGACCCGATCGCACGCCGGCAATTATGGGGCGCCGTACGGACACTCAAGGCGGGCGGCACCACGGTCCTGCTCACCACGCACTACCTCGAGGAGGCGCAGGAGCTCGCAGACACGATCATGGTGCTGTCCGACGGCAAGCTCGTCGCTCACGACAGCCCAGCCAACATCGTCCAGCTTTTCGAATCGGAAACGCACATCACGTTCCGCGCGAAAGGTGATTCGACGGCGGCCCTTCCCACCTCACTCGCCGAGTCGGCCGAGACCAAGGACGGGCTAGTCACACTCAAGGTCGGCGACGTGATACCCGCTCTGAAGGGCTTGCTCGCGTGGGCAGACCGGCATCACAGCGACCTGGCCGGACTCACCGTCAACCCGGCCAGCCTCGAAGAAACGTACCTGAATCTCATCCGCCAGGCCGAAGAGGGCACGGCGCCCCCGACCAAGACCACCCACCGAGGAGCTGACACTCATGTCTGACACATCCGCCGTCCTTGGCCGGATGCCCGGGTGGACCGGCTCGTTCGCCCGCCAGGCAAGCCACCATCTCAAGTTGACGCTGCGCTCGTCGCGGGCGCTGACTTCGGCATTGATGCTGCCAATCCTCATCCTGGTCGCCCTCCGGACGACCACGGGCGACGACGCGGCCTCGCACACCTATCTGGTGGCGGGCGCCGTCGTGTTCGGGTGCATCTCGATGTCCTTCGTCACGCACGCGACCTGGCTCGTCACCGCCAGGGAGAAGGGTGTGATGAAGCGGCTGCGGGCAACTCCACTGCGCCCGTCAGCGTTCCTCGCGGGACGGATCGCCGCCACTGCGGTGCTGTCCTTGGTGGCCGCGGCGATCACCGTGGTGATCGCGAGGTTCGTCGTCGGCGTCGACCTCCGCCTGGAGTTGGCTGGGCCGATTGTGTCCGCGGTGCTGCTCGGCACCGTGACTTGGGCGGCGCTGGGCACGTTGCTCAGCGGATTCATCGGCAGCCCGGCGTCGGCATGGTCGATACTGTCCATTGTGTACTTACCGCTGATGTTCATCTCCGGCGTGTTCTTCCCCAGCAGCTCGCTGCCCGCCTGGCTCAACCAGGTCTCCTCGTACCTGCCCGCCGAGCCGTTCGGACAGCTCATGCAGCAGGCGTTCGCCGGGCACGCGCTCGCCGGCCGCGACCTGCTGGTGATGAGCGCCTGGGCCGTCGTCTGCGCAGTCGCGTCCATCTGGACGTTCAAATGGCAGCCATCGGAACCGTCGAAGCGGCGAGCCACCCACACCGTGGACAGCGGTAAGTAGCGCCCCGGCCCCAGCCCTCCCGAGCCGCGTCCGCCCTCGTCGGGGAGAGCACCCGTTTCCGCGTACGACGCTTGGGAGGAGGCGAAGCCATGCACTCACCCGGATTGCCCGGGCTGATCGGCTACATCGCGCGCTACCGCGTACGCTTCGCCGCGGCGTTCGGCTGCGCTCTCGCCGGTTCAGCACTCGCCTCACTGATCCCGTTGTTGCAAGGGCGGATCATCGACTACGTCGTGGCTGGTCTCACGGACGCCCCGCTGCACTACGTGCTGATGTTCCTCTTCGTCGCCGCGGCCAAGTTCGCTGTGGACTCGTTGCGGCAGTACTTCGGCTCGCGAGTGGCTCTCGACGTCCAGCGCGACATCCGGACCGACCTGGTGCGGGCGGTACACCGGCTCGACACGGCCAGCCTGCGGGGCATCGGCTCTGGCCCGATCCTCGAGAGTTCCACCCGGGACGCCGCCCTGGTGGAGGGGCTACTCGACCCGCTGCCCAGTGCCTTCGGCAGTACGGTTTCGCTCGTCGTTTCCCTTGCCGTCATGCTGACGCTCTCCCCCGCGCTGACCGGCCTGGTCGCCCTGCTGGCGCCGGTCGCCGCCCTGTCCGTCCGCCTCACCCGCCACCGTGTGTTCCCTGCCAGTTCGGACGCGCAGCGTCGCACGGCCGACCTCACCGGCCTCGTCAACGAACGCGTCGCAGGCATCGAAATCGTGAAGAGTCACGCACAGGAGGACCGCGAGACCACTACTGTCCGGTCCGCCGCGACGGAAGTCCTCACGCAACGCCTTCGCGTGGTCCGGTTGACCACGCACTACCTGTCGTTCATGAATGTGGTCCCGCTGCTCGGCCAGATCGCCGTGTTCGGCGTCGGCGCGCTGCTCGTGCTCCACGGGAAACTTTCCCTCGGCACACTCGTCGCGTTTCTCGGTTACCTCACTCTGATCGTCGGCTCCGCCCGCGTGCTGACCGGGCTGTCCAGCTTCTTCTTCGACGCCCGGGCAGCAGTGACGCGCGCGCTGACGCTCATCCGCACGCATCCATCCATTAAGGACGGAGAAGGCCTACTGCCCGCCTGCGGGGCGGGGCGGACGGTTGAGATCGCGAACGTGACCTTCGGCTACGAACCAGCCCGTCCGGTGCTTCGCGAGTTGTCCCTGCGCGCCGAACGCAACTCGTTAGTGGTGCTCACCGGCGGTGTGGGGGCCGGGAAATCCACGGTGCTCGACTTGGTGACCAGGATCTACGACGCCGACCACGGCAAGGTTCTCGTAGACGGCGTCGACGTGCGGGAACTCCCGCTCGACGCGCTGCGACGGACGGTGACCACCGTGACCGCCGACGCGGCGCTATTCCATGGCAGCGTCCTCGAAAACATTTCGTGTGGCCAAGAGAACGCCACCCTCGCCGACGTCGTCGCCG
The DNA here is from genome assembly GCF_039541975.1 of Amycolatopsis samaneae. Lineage (NCBI taxonomy): Bacteria > Bacillati > Actinomycetota > Actinomycetes > Pseudonocardiales > Pseudonocardiaceae > Amycolatopsis > Amycolatopsis samaneae. Next base: position 265,723 of record NZ_BAABHG010000015.1, on the reverse strand, counting down.
CGGCAGAGGCCGCGTGCGCGGACGAGTTCATCTCGGCGATGCCACAGGGCTACGGCTCCCTCGTCGGCGAAACGGGTACGACCCTGTCCGGTGGTCAGAGCCAGCGCGTCGCCCTCGCCCGTGCACTGGTGCGACGCCCGGAGGTGCTGTTGTTCGACGACGCGACCTCCGCGGTCGACTCGGCGACCGAAACCCGGATCCATCACCACCTGGTGCACGAGATGTCAGGGGTGACCAGGATCGTCGTCACCCGCCGGCTGTCCACTCTGGCCGCGGCCGACGAGGTGTTCCTGCTCGACGACGGCCGGGTCGTCGAGCACGGCAGGCATGGCGAACTGTTCGCACGCTGCGAGCCGTACCAGCGGCTGGTGCGTGCCGCGGGTGCTCCGGATCGGACGGGCACCGGTGCCTGACACGACCTGGCGGCCCGCTCGCCACCGACCTGCCCGCCCCCGCGCACTGCCCTTCGCCGTGCTCGGTCTGTTCGCCCATGGTTCGTGGCGGCTGATCCTCGCGGGTACGGCGCTGCTCGGGGTGGTCGCCGCGACGGACCTCTTCCTCCCGCTGGTCCTGCGCTTCGGTATCGACCACGGGGTCACCCCACGCGATGCGGACGTGATCGGCGTAACGGTGGCTGCGGGCACCGGCCTGATCGGGCTGAACTGGACGGCGAACATCACCGGTGGCAGGTTGACCGGACTGGCCTGCGAGCGGATGACTCACCGGCTGCGAACACTCACGGCCCAGCACGCGTTCGCGCTGCCGTTGCAGCACTATCGGCGCGAGCAGCGGCACGGCGTGCTCACGCTGATCACGACGGACGCGAACACCGTGGCGGAATTTCTCCGTGACGACCTGCTCGCGAACTCGGCGGGTGTCCTGTCCTTCTTCGGGATGCTCATCGCTTTCATGAGCACCAGCGGCGAAGCGGCGGTGGTGCTCGGGGTGGGCTTGCCGGTACTACTCGCGGTCGCTGCTGTGGTACGCAGGCGCACCACAGCGCTTTACGACGCGGCGCGTGACCATTTGTCCTCGTTCACCGACTTCCTGCGCGAGAGCGTCGCGCGCATGTGGGCAGTGCAGCTGTTCGGGCAGCACGAACACAGCAAGCGCCGGATCCTGCGCGCCGGCGACAGGTACCGTGACACCCGGATACGCATCCAGTCCTTCAACGCGGTCTATTTCCCCGCGATCGACTTTGCGAGCGCGACGGCCGTCGCCACGGCGATCCTCTTCGGCGCGGGACGGCTTTCGGCCGGGATGCTGGTCTCGCTGATCCTGTACTTGGATCGCATGTTCTCGTTGGTACAGCAGTGTTCTCAGCTCTACGACGGCGGAAAGCGGGCCGCCGTGAGCCTTCTGCGGCTCGGCGAGTTCCTCGCCACAGAACCGGAACGGCATGGCCAGGAAGAGCCGATCAGCCTGCACGGCCGGGTCCGTTTCTCCGCGGTCTCCCTGCGCTACCCGGGATCGCGCACCCTCGCGCTCGACGGTGTGACCATCGACATCGCGCCCGGTGAGACCGTCGCGGTCGTCGGTCCGACCGGTGCGGGGAAGTCAACCCTCGCGAAACTGCTGCTCGGCTTCTGTCACCCCGGCTCCGGCGACGTAACCATCGACGGGGTCCCGATCTCCGGCTACCGCCTGTCCCGGTTGCGGCAACTGGTCGGGTACGTGCCGCAGACACCGTTCCTGTTCACCGGGTCGGTGCGCGACAATATCCGGTACGGCTGTCCGCAACTCGGTGACGAGGACATCGAGGCCGCCGCACACGCGGTCGGCGCGCACGCGGTGATCCAGGCGATGCCGTCCGGTTACGCCACGCCGGTCGGCGAGCGTGGCTCGGCGCTGTCGTCCGGGCAACAGCAGCTGATCGCGCTCGCCAGGGTGGCGCTGACCAACCCGGACGTGCTGGTGCTCGACGAAGCGACCGCGAACCTCGATCACGAAACGGAATCCGCGTATTCGACCGCTGTGGACGGTCTCAGCCGCGACCGGACGACGCTAGTGATCGCGCACCGGCTCTCGACCGCGGCCAAGGCGGACCGGGTCGTGGTATTGCACGAAGGAAGACTCGCCGAATCAGGTACCCACGACGAGCTGCGCGACGCGGGTGGACGCTATGCGCGGTTGTGGGCGGAGTGGTCCACGAATCCCGGACAGGTCACCAAATCGGCCGGCTGACCGGGTCCGAATACGAACAAGCGGCGAAGACACATCCGAGATAGACACGGAGGTCGGTACTGTGCGCGTGCTCATCGTGTCATGGGAATATCCCCCGGTGCTGGTCGGCGGGCTCGGGCGGCACGTCCACGCACTGGCGAGACAGCTCGCTGGTCAGGGCGAGGACGTCACCGTGCTGTGCCGCGAACCCGCCGGCAGTGACGTCAGCACCCACGCCGGAGCCGATTCCGTCGTGGACGGAGTCCGGATCGTCCGAGTTCCCGAAGACCCGCCCCATCTTTCGTTCGACCAGGATCTCGTGGCGTGGGCCCTGGCGGTCGGACACGCGATGATCCGTGCGGGCCACAAGCTGCTCGAAACCTGGACGCCCGACGTCGTGCACGCACACGACTGGCTGGTCGCGCATCCGGCGATCGCGCTGGCCGACGCCGCCCACGTCCCGCTGGTAACGACCATGCACGCAACCGAGGCCGGCAGACACGGCGGTGCGCTGCCGGAGCGGCTCAATCGGCAGGTGCACTCCATCGAATGGTGGCTGGCCAACCGCGCCGACACGCTGATCACCTGTTCACGGGCGATGCGGGCCGAGGTGACTGAGCTGTTCGACCTCGACCCGGCAGGGATCTCCGTGGTGCACAACGGAATCGACCCCGCGGACTGGCAGAACGCCATCGACCGCACCGTCCCCTCGCGGCGGCGGAACGCGCCCGGCGGCGGGCCGACCCTGCTGTACTTCGGCAGGCTCGAATGGGAAAAAGGAGTGCAGGATCTCATCGCCGCGTTCCCGGAGGTCCGCCGCCGGCACCTCGGCTCCCGGCTGATCGTCGCGGGTCACGGCCGCAAACGGGATTGGCTGGCCGAACTCGCCCGCGAACACGGTGTCGCGCCGTCCGTGCAGTTCACCGGTCACCTCGTCGAACGCGAACTCGCGGCGGCGCTGTCCGCCGCCGACCTAGTCGTGCTGCCGAGCCGATACGAGCCGTTCGGCATCGCCGCGCTGGAAGCGGCCGCGGCGGATATACCGATCGTCGCGGCGGAAGTCGGCGGACTGAGCGAGGTCGTCCGGCACGGCCGCACCGGCACGTGCTTCCGGCCCGGCGACGTCCCGGGCCTGACCGCCGCCATCTGCTCGGTTCTCGCGCATCCTGCCGAAGCGCGACGACGGGCCCGCGCCGCGCGGGCCCGCCTGGCCACCGAATTCGACTGGTCGGTCATCGCGGCCCAGACCACCGTCCTCTACCGGCGCGCGGTTCGCGGACTGGCCCGGCCGCTGCCACGTCCGAAGATCCCCGCCGGCCAGCTCCTGATGCGCTGAACCCGAGCCCAGACCCTCCAGGAAAGCGCTTACCACTTCAGGAGAACAGCACTGTGTGCGCTGCATACGGACCGCCAACAGGCGTCACACGACGTCACCGTTTTCGATGTCCTGTCGCCAGGCCGCCCAAGCCACCAAGCAGGGTGGCGGATAGCCGCGGTGCGCCTTTCGGAGCCAGCCAACCCCTTATCCGGATTTATCGAAGAATCAAGACATAGCCCCCTACGCGAAGGGTCGCCAGTTCGAAAAGTCCTTTCCAAGCGGACGGTAAATTAAGTACACTTCAAGGACTACACTCAGAGCACACTTCGCCAGCGGCGACCTCAGGTTGCGAGCAAAACCGGCGAGGAGGCTTCCACCTACCCGAAAGTCGGTGGTCCATGTCGAAACCTGCGTACATGTCGAAATCCGGAACACTCAGCCCAGCGCAAGTCGGTGAGCTGTACAACAACATGCACTGGCTGTTCGACATCCTCATGGGCGACAATCGACATATTGGCTACTGGGACGGCTCCGAGAACGACGGAATTAGCCCGAGAGACCGTTTCACCGACCACCTCATCGGCGAGATCGGAGCAGGGCCGGGACAGCACGTCCTCGACGTCGGCTGCGGCGTGGGTGGGCCGGCGGTCCGACTGGCGAAGACAACGGGCGCCACGGTCACCGGGATCACCGTCAGCAGCGAAGAGGTCCGTCTCGGCACAAGTCTCGCCGAACGCGAAAGCGCTTCTCATCTCGTCACCTTCGAACAGGTGGACGCGATGAACCTGCCCTATCCTGACAACTCGTTCAGCGCCGCCTGGGCAATCGAGTCCCTTTTGTACATGCCTGACCGTATTCGGTGCCTGCGGGAAATCCACCGGGTACTGAAATCCGACGGCCGCTTCGCGCTGACCGACTACACCGAACGTCTGCCACTCGGCACCGAGCAGCAGAAGATCTTCACCGAGACGTTCATGGTCAACCCGTTGATCCGAGTCGAGGAATATGACGATCTGCTGGCAGAAGCCGGCTTCGACCGGGTGACCCGTCGCGATCTCACCGCGCAACTGCAGCTGTCTTGTCAGGAAAGCGACCGCGATCTTCCGGCGAAGCTGCGGCAGATCGAAGAAACGACCGACAAGGTGTTCAGCGGATATTATCGGGAGTACGCACTGCGAGCCTCTTCGCTCGAACACGACTACCTGGGGTACGTCATGATGGTAGCGCACAAGAACTGACTTCGACGGATCAGCCGGAGTTTTCACTCCGCTTGGCGCCAACGCCGTGACGGAGGCCTCCGGTCCTGGCCGGGTGTGACCGTCCGGTTTGTACAGGTATCTCGAATTTTGTAACGCGTACGAGGGGGTTTTGATGTACGAGTTCAGAATACTAGGGCCGCTGGCCGTCGACGTCGACGCGCGGACGGTCGTCCCCGCGACACCGAAGGTCAGGCAAGTCCTCGCCTTGTTCCTGATAAACCTCAACGAGGCGATGAGCGTCGACACCCTGATCAAGGAGCTGTGGGACACCAAAGCGCCACGCAGCGCCGTCGGGACCGCTCAGACCTACATCTACCAGCTCCGGCAGATGCTCAACGAGACCAGTGGCAACGGCACCGGGTTCATCACCACCCTCTCGCCCGGGTACCTGTTCCGCGCGGAACAGGACCAGGTGGACCTGTTCCGGTTCCGCAGCCTCGTCGCCTGCGGCCAGCACCTGCTCGGCCAGGGGAAGCAGGCCGAAGCCTCGGAGACGCTGACCACCGCACTCGGCCTGTGGCACGGCAACGCGCTGGCCAATGTCATGGTCGGCCCCGTGCTCCGGCCATATCTGGTGAACCTGGAGGAGGAACGGCTGCGGGCACTGGAGCTGCGGATCGAGATCGACATGGACCGCGGGCTGCACCGCAAGCTCGTCGGCGAGCTGAAGTCGCTGACTTCGCAGTACCCGTACAATGAATGGTTGCACGCGAGGCTCATCGAAGCGCTCGCGAGGTCCGGCAGGCGCAAGGAAGCGCTGGAAACGTTCCGCTCCTTGTACAGCCTGCTGGCCGACGAACTGGGGGTCGCACCGTCGACGGACGTACAACGACTGCAGCAGCAGATCCTCGTGGAAGGGCTGCCCGAAGCCGCCCTGTCCAAGCGATGAGTACGCACGCTGAAGAAACGAAGGCGCGGATACTGGAGCTGGTCCGCGGGTATCACGACGCGGTTCCGGCCAGTGTCTTCCGGCCGGGGATCACCCCGATCCGACCCGCCGGCGCGGTGCTGGACGCCGAGGACCGCGTCGCTCTGGTCGAGGCGGCTCTGGAACTCCGCATCGCCGCGGGTGGCAGCGCGCGCACCTTCGAGCGGGAGTTCGCGCGGTTTCTCGGCTTGCGCAAGGCACACCTGACCAACTCCGGATCGTCGGCGAACCTGCTGGCGCTCAGCGCGTTGACCTCCCCCGCGCTGGGTGAACGGCGGTTGCGCGCGGGTGACGAGGTGATCACCGCGGCCGCCGGGTTCCCCACGACGGTGAACCCGATCGTGCAGAACGGCATGGTGCCGGTCTTCGTCGATGTCGAACTCGGCACCTACAACACCACCGCGCAGCGCATCGCCGACGGCATCGGCCCGCGCACGCGCGCGGTGATGCTGGCACACGCGCTCGGGAATCCGTTCGAGGTCGAGGAAGTGCGGCAGCTGGCCGACGAGCGGGGGTTGTTCCTCGTCGAAGACAACTGCGACGCCGTCGGTTCCACCTACCGCGGCGAGCTGACCGGGACTTACGGCCATCTGTCCACAGTGAGCTTCTACCCCGCCCACCACATCACCACCGGCGAAGGCGGCTGTGTCACCACGAACGATCTCGCGCTGGCACGGATCGTCGAATCCATGCGGGACTGGGGCCGGGACTGCTGGTGCGAGCCGGGCGAGGACGACACCTGTCACAAGCGGTTCGGTTACCAGCTGGGCAAGCTCCCGTTCGGCTACGACCACAAGTACACGTTCTCCCACGTGGGCTACAACCTGAAGGCCACCGATATCCAGGCCTCCCTCGGGGTGAGCCAGTTGCACAAGCTGCCGGAGTTCATCCGTACCCGGCGGCGGAACTGGCGGCGGTTGCGGGAAGGCCTGGACGACGTCCGATGGCTGCTGCTACCCGAGCCGACCGCGGACAGCGAGCCGAGCTGGTTCGGCTTCGCGCTCACCATCGCCGGGGACGCCCCCTTCGACCGGGCCTCCCTACTCGCCTTCCTCGAAGACCGGCGGATCGGCACCCGTTTGCTCTTCGGCGGCAACCTCACCCGGCAGCCCGCCTACCAGGGTCAGGACTACCGGGTCGCCGACTCGCTGGAGAACTGCGACGCGATCAGCGAACGGACGTTCTGGCTCGGTGTCCATCCCGGTGTCACCGACGAAGTGGTCGATTACGTCGTCTCGTCGCTGCACGAGTTCGTGATACGTCATGGCTGAGCGGGTGAAGCACGGGCCTGCCGATCTCGCGGTGTTCGGTGGCACACCGGAGTTCGACAGCCCGCTGCATGTGGGGCGTCCGAACGTGCCCGATCCGGAACGGGTACTCAAGCGCATCGCGGGTGCGCTGGAGAGCAGACGGCTGACGAACTTCGGTCCTCTGGTGCGGGAATTCGAACAGGCCGTGGCCGAGGTCGCGGGCACCCGGCACTGCGTGGCGACGAGCAACGCGACCGCGGCGCTGCAGGTACTCGTGGCCGCGCTGGGACTGCGTGGCGAGGTGATCGTCCCGTCGTTCACCTATGTGGCCACCGCGCACGTGCTGACCTGGGCGGGGATCACGCCGGTGTTCTGCGACATCGACCCTGACACGGGAAACCTCGACCCTGCCGAGGCGAGACGGCTGGTCACCCCGGCGACCTCCGGCATTCTCGGGGTGCACGTGTGGGGACGGCAATGCGCGGTGGAATCACTGCGCGAGCTGGCGGGCGAGCATGGGCTCGCGTTGCTCTACGACGCGGCGCACGCGTTCGGCTGCGGCTACCGCGGCCGCGGTATCGGGACGTTCGGCGACGGAGCTGTGTTCAGTTTCCACGCCACGAAGTTCGTGAACGCCTTCGAGGGCGGCGCGATCGTCACCGACGACGACGCGCTCGCCGATCGAGTGCGCGCGCTGCATTTCTTCGGCTTCGACTCCGACAACCACGTGATCGGTGCCGGGATCAACGCGAAGATGAGCGAGGCGTCGGGGGCGATGGGACTCACCTCGCTGGAAGCGATGTCCACCGTGCGGCGGATCAACGCAGAGCACGCCGAACGGTACGTGGCGGAGTTGGCCGACGTGCCCGGTATCCTGGTCGGCACGCCGGGGCCGAACGAATGGAACAGCCATCACTTTGTTGTGCTCGAGGTGGACGCGGACGAGGCCGGGCTCGACCGGAACCGGCTCGCCGCGGCGCTGCTCGCGGAGAATGTCCTGACCCGCAGACACTTCGACCCGCCGTGTCATCGTGTCGAACCCTACCGATCGGCGCCGGACCGGCACGTGCGACGTCCGCTGACCCGGACCGACCTCGTGGCGGGCCGGATCATGCAATTGCCCACCGGAACGGGCGTGACGGGCGACGAGGTCGGCCGGATCTGCCGGTTGATCCGAATGCTCGTCGAGGCCGCTCCGCTGCTCTGAGCCCCACACCACGCTGTGAAGGGGGTTTACGGTCGCACGCGACCGTAAACCCCCTTCACAATATCGTGAGTGTCTGTTGTGGAGCGTCATCATCCGGCAGGGCGTCCCGTCACGCGGTCAGCGAGCGGTACAGCTCCATGGCCATCGCGAGATGAGCACGCATCAACTTCGGAAACTCGTCGACCTCTGGGACGCGCTCGTCCGGCGGTTCGATGCCGGATGAGCCGAGAACCCTTTCGTACCAGAGATCCTGCGCGCCGCCGAGCCGGCCGAGGCACAGGCCAGGCACCGGTTTCCAGGACGACATCCGGTCGTCACCCGCCAAGCCGAGCCGAGCGCACAGCTGCGCCAGGCATGGTCCAGGCTCCCTGCGGAAGGCCGTGACATCCGCGACAACGTGCTCGATTCCCTTGGCCCGGAACGCTTCCAGCGCGTCGGCGAGATTCTGCCAGCCGGATTCCGCCGACGGAAACGCCGGTGGCTCGCCGGAGCGCTCCCGCTGCCGCATCCGCGACATGACCGCCAGCCGGGGGTCTCGCACCGGCACGAGCACCGGTAACGTCGCCGTCGCCGCGAGGGTCGCCAGGTGCTCGCCCGCCTGGAACGTCATCTCCTTCACCACCAGGCCCCGAGCCCCAGGCTCGCCGACGTCCAGCGGTTCCCGCAAGGCTTGGGCGACGTCGCCGAGTCCCGCGTTCTCGTGGTACCACCGGTCGAAAGGCTCGTGTGAATACCACCGAAACCGCGGATGCCCCCAGAAGCACCGGGCCAGTGCCGTGGAGGCACACCGCGGCGGCGACACAACGAGCAGCACGGGGTCGTGCCGGTCTCGCAGTCCTTCCGCCCAGGCGGACTCGTCCCGCACGGACGTCACAGCTTGGTGAAGGAGTACCAACGCCACGCGCCGAGGCCGTACTCCCGCTCGAGTTCGAAACCCGCCGCCTTCGCGAGGTCCAGCACTTCCGGCCGGGTCGGCGGGTAGGACACCGGACGCCGCAGCGCGAACCGCAGGTCCATGATCTCCTGGTCCTCGGTCCCCATCTTGGAGAGCACATAGGACACGCAAAACACCCCGCCGGGCCGCAGCAGCCTGCCAGCATTGCGCCACAACAGGTGAGGCTCGGCGAGGAAGTGGTACGCGCCGACGATCATCGCGCCGTCGAAGTAGCCTTCCTGCAGGAAGTCCAGTGGCTTCGTCACGTCGCCCCTCGTGACCCGCACCCGCGCGTCGCCGGCGTGCCGCTCGGTGGCCGCGACCACGAAGTCGTCGGAGATCTCGACCCCGAGGACCGTCGCCTCGGCCGGGGCACCCTCGGCCAGCTCGCCGAGCCCGAAGCCGGGCCCGCACGCCAGGTCCAGCAGGTGCGGGCCGGCACCGCCGATCTCGCGCACGGCCTGGATCCGGGAATAGCGGTAGAACGGCGCCTGGAGCACCTCATTCCACACCGTGAGGTGCGCGGCGTCGAAGGTGGCCGCGATCGGGATGCCCTCCACCTTCAGGGTGTCGATGATGCCGACGTAGTTCTCACTATGCCTCAGCTCTTCAAACGAGCTGTGCCCAGTGGCCAGCTTCAACAGCCTTTCGTCGAAGGAAGGTTCGGGCTGCTCGGCCGCGGTGCGGTACGTGGCGCCATCGAACACCACGAAACCCCGCTTGACCAGAGCCTTCAGCAGTAATTCCGCCACCGGCTTCTTTGTCTCCACCACGCCGAAGCGCTCCGCGAAGGTGTCCAAAGTGGCCGGTTCGGTAAGCAGCGCGAACACGCCCCTCTCCTCCGCCGTGCGAGCCACGATGTTGTAGCACGCGCGGCGGTACTCCAGATACGCGCGTTCCATCTCCTCCGGTGCCAGGTCGGAGACATCGTCGACAGCAGGAATGCCAGCAGCTTGCGTGGTCATGCGCGCTTCCTCTCCTGGTGCACGGCGAGCAGGGCGATCAGGTTCGCAATGGTGCGGATGCCGCCCAGATACAGCGAGATCTTCGCGGACTCGTTGGGACCGTGGTGGTTCTCGTCCACTGGCCCGAACGGCACCATGAAGGTGGGCAGGCCGAGCAGCTTGGTGAACACCCAGTCCGGGGTGGTGCCCGCCAGGCTCGGCACCCGCGCCACCGGGCGACCGAACGCGATCTCCACGGCCTCTTGGACGACGTCCGCGTACGGGTGCTCGATCGGCGTGCGCGAGGGCGGCTGGCTGAACAGCTTGCGGACCTCGATGTCGTCGTAGCCCCGCTCCTGGACAAACGCGCGGATGGCCTCGAGCACCGCGTCCGGGTCCTGCTCGCCCACCAGCCGGAGATCGACCTTCGCCAGCGCTTCAGTCGGAACGAGGGTCTTGAGCACATCGGTCTGCCCACCGGACAGTCCCGACACATTGAAGCTGGGTTTGTACAGCAGCCGCTCGTAGTATGCCTCGCCGAACTGGACGGGCAGGGGCTTTTGGCCAGTCTGACCGACGAACGCGACCTCGTCGAAGACCATGCGGTCGAGCGCCGCGCGTTCGGCGGCCGTGACCTCGGGGAGGCCCCGCTCCACGCCGGGCACCGCGAGGTCGCCGTTGGGCGCGAGCATCTCGGTGAACAGCCGGGACAGCCGCAGAATCGGGTTGGTCACGGTGCCACCGAAGTTGCCGGAGTGCAGTGGCCGGTCGGGGCCGTGCGCGACGAAGTCCATGCACAGCGCGCCCCGTGACCCGAACAGGATCGCGGGCTGGTCACCCCCGAGCATGGCGCCGTCGGAGTAGACGCACAGATCCGCAGCCAGCTCGTCCCGGTTGCGCTCGACGAATTCCGGCAGGTGCGGGCTGCCGATCTCCTCCTCGCCCTCCAGCACCATGGTGACCTTGATCGGCACTCCGCCCCCATGACGCTGCCACCACTCCAGCGCGTTGAGATGGGCGAGGAACTGGGCCTTGCTGTCGCCGGTACCGCGGCCGTAGATCCGGTCGCCGCGCAGGGTCGGTTCGAACGGCTCGGTCTCCCAGCCGGCCTGCCCCCGCACGGGGAAGACGTCGTAGTGCCCGTAGGTCAGCAGACGCAGCGGCGCGTCGTCCGGCCCCACGCTCGCGACCACCACGGGGTTGCCCGACGTTTCCTCGATCCGCGCGCCCAGGCCGCTCTTCTCGCACTTGGCCGCAACCGCTTCGGCCGTGCGGCGCACCGCCGCCGGGTCGTCGGCGGCGACCCCGGGAATGCGGACGAATTCGCACAGCTCTTCGACCAACCGGTCGCGCTGCGCCTGCAAATACGAAGTGAGTTCCGGCAACGCGCCGGACCAGCCGACATTTTCCGTAGCAACTACCACGCGATTTCCCCACTTTTCACATTGCCGAGCAAATGTCGGTACCAACGGCGATCAGTTGGTTCGAACTCCGAACGTACCAGGGGGCGCCGCTCCACCCAAGACTCTTGAAAGCGATAAACCAGCTGGTAGGCACGTCGTAGACCAGGCCTGGAGGCAGCCTGGAGCGATCGTCGAACTATCTTGGGTCCACGGTGGAGAACAGCCACACGTCTTGCCGGAACGGGCTATTCCGAGTTATCCTCAGCCCAACTGTCAAGAAATGAAATTTGCCACTGGGGAAATGAGATCATCTGTGATGAGCAAGAATGCACCCATGATCCGCGCGGCCGAACAGACCGATATCGGTGCTATCACGGACATCTATAACGAGGCCGTACATGATCGGATCGCGACCTGCGATCTCAGCGATGTCCCGCTCGGCAAACGCGGCGAATGGCTGACCGGACATCGGTACCCCCACGGTGTCTGGGTTCTCACGGACGGGTCCGGCGGCCCGGCGCGTGGTTGGGTTGCACTGTCACGTTACGACACCAAGCCGTGCTTCCACCGGACGGCCACCTTCGCCACCTATGTCCGTCGCACCGCACGAGGACAGGGCGTCGGTTCCCGGTTGCGCGCCTGGATGATCGACGTCGCCCGGGAGCGCGGATTCCATACGCTGGTCAATCGGGTGTGGGCGAACAACTCGGCCAGCATCGCGCTGGCGAAGCGGTTCGGCTTCGTCGAGGTCGGGCGCATGCGCGAACTGGTGGACCTCGGCGGCGAATACGTCGACTGCCTCTTCTTCCAGCTCATGCTCCACAGTGGACAGCCCGGCGCCATCGAGGATTCCCGCGAACCCGCTCGGGTGGCGCGGTGACCGCGTGGGAGCTGCCGAGCCGCCGCTCGCTCCCGGCCACCTGGCCGGAGTTCACCGCGGCACTCGGCGACACGCCGCTGCTCCGACTGCGAGTGCGTGTGACGGGACGACAGGCGGAAGTGTGCCTGAAGCTCGAGGACTACAACCCTTTCGGCTCGGTGAAAGACCGGACGGCGGCGGGCCTGCTCATCGCGGCGGAGGCCGAACACCCACCGGGAAGCCGTCTCCACATCGTGGAGTCGACGTCGGGCAATCTCGGCGTCGCACTGGCCGCGCTCTGCCGACTGCGCGGACATCGGTTCACCGCCGTTGTGGATCCGCGTACCTCGACGGAGAACCTGGCCCGGTTGAAGGAATTCGGCGCGCGAACGGACCTGGTCACCGAGGCCGACGAGCACGGCGGGTATCTGGAGGCACGGCTGAAACGGGTCACCAGGCACCTGTCCGAGAGCCCCGACGCCGTGTGGACGAACCAGTACGGCAACCCAGCGAACCCGCTCGCGCACTTCGCGGGTTCGGGGCCGGAACTGGTGCGGCAGAACGGATCCAGGCTCGCGGGCGTGTTCGTCGCGGTGTCCACCGGCGGCACCTTCGCGGGCATCGCCAGGTACCTCCGGAAGGTCAGTCCCGGCACCCGCGTGGTGGCCGTGGACAGTGTTGGCTCCGCCGCGCTTGGCGGACCACTCGGGCCTCGGCTCATCCCCGGCCTCGGCGCGAGCCGGCCGTCGGCGTTCGCCGCATGCGAGTTCGTCAACGAACGCGAATGGCTCAGCGACGCCGAAGCCGTCGCCGCCGGCCACACACTGGCCGCGCAGACCGGGCTGGTGCTCGGAGGCTCGGCGTCCGCCGCGCTCGCCGCGTTCCTCCGCCATGCCGCCCGCGGGTCGCTGGCGGACGGCGGACAGTACCTGTGCCTGTGCGCGGACGACGGCCGCAAGTACCTGGACACCCTCTACGACGACCGATGGCTTGACCAAGCGGGGATCGACCCGTCCGAGCATTTCGACCGGCTCTCCGGCACCCGCTTCGAGCCGTCCGTCCGGCTCCCCCGCCTGAAACCGACGCCACCACCAGGAAGGTTCCGATGTACGGACAGCAGTTTCAGCAAGAGCGCGAGATGAGCCTGCCGACGCAGGCCGAGCCACACCGCGTCACCGAAGAGGCGCTGTCCGAAGCCGTCGGCGACCTGGACTTCCTGCTGCGGGACGAGCTGAAACGGCGGTGGGCCGGGGAAACCGAACTGCTCACGGCGATCTGCGCCTACGCACTGTTGCCGCCGGGAAAGCTCAGCAGGCCCCTGCTCATGCTCACCGCCGCGGAGGTCGTCGGCGGAGACGCGCACGCGGTGCTGCCCGCCGCGCTCGGCGCCGAGTACGGCCATGTGGCGAGCCTGGTCCACGACGACATCATCGACAACGACGACATGCGCCGCGGCCGCTACTCGATCCAGCGGAAGTTCGGTGTCCCGGACGCCATCGTCGCCGGGGACAGCCTGCTGTTCTCCCTGTTCGCCGCGCTCGCCGAATGCCACGGGCGCGGGATCCCGGCCGAGCGGGTGGTCCGGGCGCTGGACGTGGTGTCCCGGGCCGGACTCGAACTGTGCCGAGGCCAGGCATTGGAGGGCACGCTCTGCGCGACGCGGGATTGGGGGGTCGAAAACTACCTGCTCATGATCGGCCAGAAGACCGGCGCGTTCTTCACCAGTGCCTGTGAGGCTGGCGCGATCCTCGGCGGCGGTTCGGAAGAAGACGTGCGCCGGCTGGGCACCTACGGCGCGAAGCTCGGCACCGCTTTCCAGATCTTCGACGACCTGCTCGCCTACACCAGCACCACCGAGGCGATCGGCAAGGCCGCCACGAGCGATCTGCGCAACGGGCGCCTAACCCTGCCCGTGCTGCTGAGCTACCGGTCCGGCACCGAGGCCGACCGCCGCGCGCTGCGGGAAGCGGTACGAGGCGGGGACGACACCGAGGACGGCCTGCGCGCGCTCGGCAATCTGTTGCGCGAGACCGGGGGTATCGAAGCCGCCGCCTCGCTGGGCCGCGAACACCTTGAGAACGCGCTCGACGTCGTGCGCACGCTCCCGGCCGGGCTCCCCAGGCAGCGACTGGAACTGTTCGCCGAGTTCGTCGCGAGCCGGAACCACTGACGCCGGGCGGGAAGCGCGTTCGCCCGCACCTACGGAGGATCATGACCCAGACAGCGGATCCCCAGCGGGGCGCCCGCGGCGGTCTCCGCCAGGTGCTCGCCCGCGCCGGCGCGGCGTTGCCGCATCCGTTCCTGTTGTTCGGCTACTTCTTCGCCGCACTCGCCGTCGTCTCGTCGGTGCTGGGTTGGTGTGGCACCACCGTGACCGTACCGGGGCACCCAGCCCCCTCACCCGTGCGGCCGATGCTCTCGGGTGCCGGCGTCCGGTACTTCCTGGACAATTTCGTCAGCAATTTCATCGGCTTCCCACCACTCGGCATCGTGTTGGTCACCCTGATGGCGGTCGGGGTCGCCGAGCGCACCGGTTTTCTGCGCGCCGCGGTGCTGAGTGGGCTCCGGCGGGTCCCCGCCCGGCTGATGCCGGTCGCGGTGACCCTCCTGGCCGCGCAGGGTCACGTCATGGGCGACGCCTCCATGGTGGTGCTGCCGCCGTTGTGCGCGCTTGCGTTCCAAGCGGTGGGACGGAAACCGGTGGCCGGTGCGCTCGGCGGGTTCGCCGCGGCGGCGGGCGGCTATGCCGGCGGTTTCCTCGTGGGCGCGTTCGACGCGAACATCTCTTCGCTGACCGCTTCGGTCACGCCGAAGACGAGCGGAGCCGTTTCGTCGGTCACGATGAACTACTTCTTCCAGGCCGCATCCGGACTGGTGCTGCCCATCGTGACGGCGTACGTCCTGGTACGGTTCATCGAACCGCGGCTGCCCGCGTACGACGGCGGCACCGAGCAGCCGCCTGGACTGTCCGATGTGGAGCGTCGAGGTCTGCGTCGCGCACTCGCCGCGCTCGGCGGTTACCTCGTCGTCGTGCTGGCTTCCTGGCTGATCCCCGGCGGCCCGCTTCGGGGCGCCAGCGACGGCCTGGTCTCCTCGCCGTTCACGAAGAACGTCGTCACCTTCGTGGCACTAGGTTTCCTGCTCGCCGGGGTGGTGCACGGCCGGGCGACGGGCACCGTGCGGCGGGCCGCCGACGTGCCGGCCATGATGGCGGACTCGCTGCGTGCGATGGCGGGCTACGTGGTGGTGGCCTTCGCGGCCGGGCAGTTCATCGGCATGTTCACCTGGACGAACCTGGGCGAACTGCTGTCGGTGCGCGGCGCCGCGCTCATCACCTGGGCGCACGCGGGCGGTCTCACCGCGTTCGTCGCGTTGATCCTCCTCACCTTCGCGTTCTCCCTACTGATCTCCTCTGGATCCGCGCTGTGGACGCTGATGGCACCGGTGGTGGTGCCCCTGTTCGCCGGGCTGAACTTCCACCCGGCGCTGGCGCAGGCCGCGTTCCGCGTCGGCGACTCGGTGGCGCATCCGATCTCGCCGATGAACCCATATGTCTACGTCCTGCACGACACCGTCCGGCGCTACGACCCGGGAGCCACCGTCGCCGGGCTGTTCGCCCGGCTCGGCGTCTTCGTGCTGCCGATGCTCGTGGCGTGGACCATCGTGTTCGCCGCCTTCTTCGCCTTCGGCGTCCCGTTCGGGCCCGGAGTCCCTTCACCATGACCCGTCCAGAGCCGGTCCAGCCCCACTGTTGAACGACAAGTGTCACAACTTAGATGTTGACTATCAAGTGTTGACTCTTGAGTATACTCAGTCATGTGGCGGACTTCCGGGAGGTGACCATGAGGACGAGACTGCTCGCGTTCGCGCTCTGCTTGCCGCTGGTGACAGGTGCATCGACCGCGTTCGCCGCCGACGGCACGCCGGGTGGTGACGATGCCAGGATCGTCAAGACGGCTTGGCTCGACGACAGGCTGGTCGAGCTGACCGTCGGCTCACCCGCGCTCGGCGGGCGCGCCATGGTGCGACTGCTCCTGCCGTCCACCTGGCGCGCCGAGCCCCGGCGGCACTGGCCGACGCTGTGGCTGATGCACCCCGGCTGTGGCACCGGCCTCACCGGACCGGACTGCGACTACCGGGCCTGGACGAAGAACTCGCGGGTTGAAGGCCTCACCGAGAGAACCGGCGTGATCGTCGCGATGCCGGACGCCGGTCAGGCGGGCTGGTTCTCGAACTGGTGGAACGGCGGCGAGTACGGCTCACCCGCCTGGGAGACCTTCCACCTGACCGAGCTGCCCGCGCTGCTGAAGACGGTCTTCCGCGCCGACGGCCGCTACGCCGTGGCGGGGTCCTCACGAGGTGGTTTCGGATCGATATCCTACGCGGCAAGGAATCCCGGGTTCTTCGCCGCGGCGGCCGCATTCAGCGGCACGGTCGACACCACCTACGAATACGCGCCGGGACAGTCCGTTTCCCGGCAGATCGAGGAACAGGTCAAGGCCACCGGCGCGGATCCGACCGCGCTGTGGGGCGATCCGGTGAAACAAGCGGACATCTGGTCCGCGCACAACCCGGTCGACCTCGCCGCGAAGCTGAAGGGCACGAAGCTCTTCGTCTCGTACGGCACCGGCGCCGCCGGTCCACTCGACCCGCCGGGCTCCAGCACCGATCCGGCCGAGCAGTTCATTTCCCGCGAGAACACCGAGTTCTCCAGCAAGCTCGCCGCGGCCGGCGCCGCCGTGACGACGGACGCCTACGGCGAGGGAACGCACACCTGGCCGTACTGGGACCGCGAACTCGGCCGCGCACTCCCCTTCCTGACCGGCGCGCTCGGCGCCACCAGCACCCGTTCCTGACCGAAAGGCTACCGATGTCGCGCCTGGCCATGGCCTTCGTCCACCACGCCAACCAGCTGGTGATCACCGACGGCTACGCCGACCGTGATGGACTGACCAGGATCGCCGAGGGCTACCAGGCGGTGCTCGAAAGGCATCGCGAGTACGGGGTGCCCGCCGCGCTGCACCTGTCCGGCACACTGGTCGAGGCGATGGCCTGGCACCGGCCGGAGTTTCTCGAGCGGGTCCGCGCGTTGGTCGCCGATCGCGTGCTGACCCTGCTCGGGGGCACCTACTCCGAGCCGATCATGCCCGAGCTCACCCCGGCCATGAACCGCTTGCAGATCACCACAATGGCCGAGTTGCTCCGCCATCATCTGGACGTGCCCGACGGCGCGCTGCCCACCGCGTGGATACCGGAGCGCGTCTGGCATCCGGATCTGGTCACCACACTCACCGACCCACTGCTGCCCGGTGGCGGCTTCCGCAGGATCCTGCTCGACGACCGGTTGTTCGCGCCGGTCACCGCCGCCCCGGGCGATCCAGGGTTCGACCGAGCCTCGATCGACGCGCTTGGACCGTTCGACTGGCCGGGCGAGGTCCCGCCGCGCTCGGCGCGGGGGCTGGCCGACGCGAGGCTGCTCACTCCTCGTGTGATCGACGGCGGGCACGGCCCGCTGACGGTCGTGCCGTTCCCCGCGCACCTGCGCTATCTGCTCCCGCCGTCCGGTCCGGACCGGCTGCGGTTCCTGGACGAACTGGTCGACGACATCCTGCGGAGCGTGCCGGAGCCGGACTCGGTCCTGCTGGTGTTCGCCGACGACGTGGAACGCTGTGCCGGGGTGGCGGGCTGGGAGCCCGACCGTGGCCGCTACGCCGAGGCCATGCGCTGGGTGGCGGAGAATACGGCGCTGCGCCCGGTCCACCTTGATCACTGGCTCGACGAGCACGCCGCCGTGCCCGGATCGGTGCCCGAGGCGGGCAGCTATCGCGAGCTCGAGGTCGGCTGGCAGGCGGGTGCCGACTACCGCGGTTGGAGCCGCGCCACGGAATGGTTGCCACACAGGGAAATTCTCGACGACGTCGAGAAACGGACCACGGGCGCCCGCGAAGCGGGCGAGTCCGACGAGCAACTGCTGACACTCGCTGAACGACTGCTCATGCTCGGACAACACGAAACCGCGTGGCGTGACCGCGTCGGCGACGGCCCGTCCGGGGAACTGGCCGCATGGGTCCGCGCCGGGGTCTCGCACACCCGGCTCGCGCGTCCCGTGCTCGAGGCTGCTCGGTGGTCGGGCGGGAAGCCCCCTGCCCGTCCGGCCGCCGAGCTCCGCGACGTCGACGGCGACGGCACACCGGAACTCGTGCTGAGCAACGAAAGCATCTGGGCGGTGGTGTCGCCCCGCCACGGCGCGCGACTCACCATGCTCGTGCACCGCGACCGCGCGGAAGCAGGCGATGGCGCCGCGCTGGTGGTCGGAAACCCTTGTGACCACTGGAACCTGTTGGAGGAGCTGCACCAGTTCATGCAGACGCCACCCGGCCACCCCGGAGCGCTCACCGATCCGGAAGCACCGGACCTGGC
The DNA here is from genome assembly GCF_039541975.1 of Amycolatopsis samaneae. Taxonomy (NCBI): domain Bacteria; kingdom Bacillati; phylum Actinomycetota; class Actinomycetes; order Pseudonocardiales; family Pseudonocardiaceae; genus Amycolatopsis; species Amycolatopsis samaneae. The sequence goes on along the minus strand of NZ_BAABHG010000015.1, from coordinate 247,038 downwards.
GTGGCGGGCAGTGCTGCGTCCCGGCCAGGCCGTGGCGAACCTGTGGCCGGCCGAAGGTGACGCGGCCCGACACTACGCCCTCGTCGAGGGAGTACCCGCCCTTGCTGTGTGCATCAGGCAGCACGGACCGGGGACCATCGAGAACGCACTGATTCCGGACTACCTCGGCACGCTGCTCGCCGGGAGCGGGGGGCTGCGCGACGCACGAGGCAGTCGCTGGCGGGGCTGGCGATGGCGCGACCGCTGGTGCTGGCTGGCCTTCGATCCGGCCCAAGCGGCCTCGGTGACCCCGAGGTGGTTCGCCGCCGGGCATTCCTGCGCGGTGGCGATCCGGCCCCGTCACGGTCACGCCGATCTCCTCATCGGCGCCGGGGACGTGGACGACACGCTGGCCCGCCGCTGGCTCGACACCGCGCGGGAGGCGCTGCACGGTGACGCAGGCCCCCGCGACGTCGTCCCCGCCTCCCGTCCCGACTCCGACGACGAAGTGGGAGCCCGGCCGTGATCGAGACGATGACGACGGCCGACTGGCTGGCCGAACGCAATCAGGCACTGTGCTGCGAGGTCGAGCTCGTCGGGCTCGACGAGCTCCGCTCGTGGGAGTTCCGGCCCGGCACACACGACCTCGTGCACTCCTCCGGCCAGTTCTTCTCGGTCCACGGCCTCGACGTGCGCACAGGCGAACGCCGGTGGAAGCAGCTGATCATCCGGCAGGACGAGATCGGCCTGCTCGGCATCCTGGCCAAACGCTTCGACGGGCAGTTGCAGTTCCTCATGCAGGCCAAGGTCGAACCGGGCAACATCAACCGCGTCCAGCTCTCCCCCACCGTGCAGGCGACCCGGAGCAACCTCACCCGTGTGCACCGCGGCGAGCCGACGCGGTACCTGGACCTGTTCACCGCCCCCGGCCGCGGCCGCGTGCTCGTCGACCAGCTCCAGTCCGAACAGGGCAGATGCTTCTACCGCAAGCGCAACCGCAACATGATCGTGCTGACCACCGACGAGGTCGAGCGACACGAGAACTATCGGTGGTTCACCCTCGACGAGCTGCACCAGCTGCTGCCGGTCGACAACCTGCTCAACATGGACGCCCGTTCCGTGCTGTCCTGCCTACCGCTGACGGAGTTGTACGAGGGCAGGGCACTCCACTCCACGCAGGACCTGATGAGCTGGCTCAACGACATCCGGATGACCAACGACGTGCGCGCCCAGCTGGTCGGCCTGTGCGAACTCGGCTCCTGGCAGCCGAATCCGGCCGAGCTGGCCGACGACTCGTTCCGGCTGGTCGGCGTGCGGGTACACGCGATCGGGCGCGAGGTGGGCAGCTGGGAGCAACCGATGATCACGCCGTTGCGGCCCCACGTCATCGCCTTCCTGACCACGCACCTCGACAACGCACCCCACGTCCTGATGCACGCGGACGTCGAACCCGGCACCCTCAACGTCGCCGAACTCGGCCCCACGCTCGACCGGGCACCTGACGCCGACGAGGACGGCCTGCTCAGCCACGTCCTGGAATCCAAGCCCCTCTTCGATACCGTGCTGTCGGAGGAGGGCGGCCGCTTCTACCACGGCGTAAACCGCTACCTCGTGGCGTACACGACCGATCCGGCCGAGCCCGGCCCCGACTATCGCTGGGTTTCCGTCCGCCAGCTGGAATCCCTGGTCGGCCAGGGCCACCACGTCAACGTCCAGGCCAGGACCCTGCTCGCCTGCGCACGCGCGAACCTGAAACTCTGAAACCGCAGGCCCTCTAGGAAAGGAGCGGCCGTGCGCCGTCTCGGCCTCGGCGTTCTCGGCTGCGCGAGCGTCGCGAAACGTCGTCTGCTGCCCGCACTGCGCGAGGTGCCGTCCGTTGCCCTGGTATCGATCGGCAGCCGCGACGGCGACCGGGCCGCGGCGTTCACCGCGGCCTTCGGCGGGCGTCCGATCGCCGGGTACCAGGGCGTGCTCGACGACCCCGACGTGGACGCGGTGTATATCTGCCTGCCCAATTCCCTGCACTCCCGCTGGGCCGCGCGAGCACTGCACGCGGGCAAGCACGTCCTGGTGGAAAAACCCCTCGCCACCGGGCTCGGACAGGCCGAGGAACTGGTCGGCATCGCCGCCGAGCGCGGGCTGCACCTGGTGGAGGCCTTCGCGTTCCTCCACCACCCGCAGCACAGGACCGTGCGCGAGCTGATCGCCGAAGGGGTGATCGGCACGCCGCGCACCTTCCACTGCGACTTCGGGATACCGCCGAGGACTCCGGGGGACATCCGGTTGTCCGCCGATCTGGCCGGCGGCGCGCTGCTCGACCTCGGCGTCTACACGTTGCGCGCGGCCACCATGCTGACCGGGTCGGAGCTGGAGGTCGTCGGTGGGTACCGCAGGCACGACCCCGTCCACGAGGTCGACACTTCCGGCTGCGCGCTGCTCGCCTCCTGCGGAGGCGCGGCCGTCCAAGCGGAGTTCGGATTCGGGTTCGGCTATCGCTCCGCCTACTCGGTATGGGGCACCACCGGCAGGCTCTCGCTGGGACGCGCCTTCACCCCGCCCCCGGACCGCGCGCCGGTGATCGAAGTGGAGGACGTTGACGGGCCCCGCGAAATCCTTCTCCCGCCCAGCAACCAGTTCGCACTGATGGCGAAGTCGTTCGCCGAGGACGTTCTCACCGGGCGCGACCCGCTCCCCGCGCGCGCGGCGATCCTGCGGCAGGCCGCACTGGTGTCGGCGGTACGCGAGCACGCGGGGCACACTGCACGGCGGCTCACGGAAACCGCGGGCCCGTTCGCGATCCCGTTCCCCGGCGGTGCCCCTTGAACGTCCACAAAGCTCGATCTACAAGGCACTGCCGGGCGACGTGACACCCATGCGGCGCAACGCCTCCCGCAGCGCCACGTCGCCCTCGGGGAGCGTAGTCACCCGATCGACATACTGCGCCCGCGCCGAGGCAAGCCGGTCGCGAGTGACGTCGTCGCCGAGTACCCGGGCGAGCCCGCCGACGAAGGCCGCCTCGTCGAAGACCTCCGCCGCGTCGACGGCGTCGTCCAGCGGGTTGCCCGCGAGGAGCGGATCGACCACCGAACGCCAGCGCATGGGCCACATCCGGAACGGCCGGACCCGGGCATCCAGACCGTCCAGCCAGTCCCGCACCCGCGGTGACACCGTGCCCATCGCGTCCGCCAGCACATCGGCGCCACCGGCTTTGGGCAGTTCGTATCCGTTGACCATCGCGAACGCGGGCACGTCCGCGAACATCGCGCGGGCGACGGTCGGCGACGGCATGTGCAGCGACAGGACGGCGTCGGAGGAACCGAGCAGCTCGCCGTACTGTTCCGGCGGCACAACCGAAAGCCAGTGCGTCCGTTCCGCGGGCAGCTTCCTCAGTTCCTCGAAGGGTGAGCCGACGAGCGCGAAGTGCGTGTTCCCCGGCAACCGCGACAGGTGGGAGGCGAGCAGCTCGGGCAGTCGCCGCGCCACCCGCAGCACGTCCTCCCCCCGCTCCGTACCGAGCGGAGGCCGGTGCCACTGCGAGACAGGGAAGAACAGCAGGCGATCCCCGTCACCGAGCCCGAGCTCCGATCGCACCTCGGTCCGTCTCCGGGCCGTCACCCGGTCGGCATGCCGGCTCGCCTGGTACGGCAGGCCCGCCGCGCCGTCGGCAACCGGGTGGCACGAAGGCACCGGGCGCAGATGGACCGGCATGCCGAGGATTCGGTCGCTCAGCGGCAGCGTGTTTTCGTACATGTCGACCCGGAAGTCGGTGTTCGCCCACTCATAGATGTCGATCGGTAGCAGCGGCAGCCCGAAGTCCTCGATGAACCACGGCTCGACCCCGAACCGGAACCGCAACTGCATGCAGTACATGAAGTAGTCGGACAGCACGATTACGTCCGGGCGCACCTCGGCGACGGTTTCCGCCATCACCTCACGGACCGACTCCCCCATTCCGGGGTCGACCAGGGTGTAGCCGTGTCCGCGGCCAGCCACCAGCGCCTTCGCGTGTGTCTCCAGGACGAAGTGACTTCGCGCGCCCCATCGGGCGGCCTGGTCGGCGAGGTCGGCGCCGATGCCAACCTCGCCGTACCCGGTCGTCGACACGGCGACGAACAGCAGGCGGGGCGCCTTCACCAGGTGACCCCGAGGTTCCCGATGCGCTGTTCGCCGAACAGGTTCGTGCGCCACTCCAGATCGGTGACCGGGTGCGACAACCGCAACTCCACCAGCCGATCAGCCAGTGCCGCGAAGGCCACCCGCAGTTCCATCCTCGCCAGTTGGGCGCCGAGACAGTAGTGGATCCCGAAGCCGAACGCGATGTGCCGGTTCTGCTCGCGGTGGATGTCGAACCGCGCGGCGTCGTCGAACTGACGCTCGTCCCGATTGGCGCTCTGCTGTGAAGCCAGCACGATTTCGCCCGCTTTGACGGGTGTCCCGTTCAGGTCGAGGTCTTCCTTCGCCACCCGCGACGGGCAACTGACTTTCGGGTCGTACCGCAGGATTTCCTCCACGGCCGACTCCACGACGTCCGGCTTGCCGGAGAGCTCGCCGAGCAGACCGTGCTCCAACAGGAACAGCGTGCCCATCGAGATGGCGTCCGCAGTGGTCATGTACCCGGCGATGAGCAGCGTCAGGCCCATGGTGACCAGTTCCGCTTCGGTGAGCCTGCCGTCCTCCTCCGCCTGTACGGAGATCAGTTCGGTCATCAGGTCGTCTTCAGGGTGCTCGCGTTTGGCCGCGATAGTCTGGGTGATCAGTTCGGCGACACGTCCGCCCTTGGCGTAGATCTCCTCCTTGCCCTGTCCCTTCTCCAGCAGCACGAAATCGGCCGCCGCGTCCCGGAACGCCTGACGCGCTCCATCGGGTACACCAAGCAGCTCGGTGATCACCCTGGCGGGCACCTGAGTGGCGAAGGCGGTCATGAAGTCCAGGGGCGGGCCTTCGGCCAGCATCGCATCGACGAGTGCACTGACCGTCTTTTCCGTGTACGGCCGGAGTTTTTCGATCCGCCCACTGGTGAAGGTCCGGTTCACCAGGCGGCGCAACCGCGTATGGCCCGGTGGGTCCTGGAACAGCGAGTTGTCCGCGACCGCGCCCGCGCCCATCGGCCCGGCGGGGACCCGCGCGCTGAACCGCGGGTCGTTGAGCACGAACCGGACGTCCTCGTAGCGCGAGGCGAGCCACGCTGGCTCACCGGTGACGGTCTCGACCCGGCACAGCCGTTCGGCCGCGCGGGCTCCGGCGAACTCCGGGGGCATCTGCGTCGGGTGCGGCCGGGCGAACGGGAACTTCACTGGATCACCGGTCAACTTGGCAGCGGTCACGAGGTAGCACCAATCTCTGTCGGCGGAACACAACGAACGGTGGGCCGAACCTTGGCTCTCGGGTCGAACAGGCCCAGCTGGTGCAGGCGGTCGAGAGTGGAGAAGCGGAGCACACCGAGGCCGGACAGGTTGTACATGACCTTGAACGACAACCGCTCGTTCGAGCGGTGTCTCCGCAGGATGTGCTGTGCCAACACCCTTTCCCGCCAAGTGGTGGACGTGAACAGGGTCGCGAAGTTGTGGCTGAACCGCCCGACGAATTCCATCTTCGCGGCGCGATCGGCGACGTAGCACGCCACCGCGCCGTCGACCTCCTCCGGCGCCGAAGTGTCGACCCCGGCGAGGTGGCGGGCGACGCCGTGGCCGTCGGCGATGGCGGCGTTCATTCCCTGTCCCGCCATCGGGTGCACCGCGTGCGCGGCGTCGCCGACCAGGACGAACCCCGGCCGGTGCCACACGGGCGACAGGAACCGCCGCGCGGACAGCACCCGCGCGTCGCCGATCCCGTCCCGCAGCCGCTCGCCGAGCGGAGCGAGGTCGGGCACCGTGCCCAGCAACCAGTCCACCCAGTCGCCGAAGCCCGCGCGGCCGACCTTGTTGAAGCTACCGCGCGGCACCTGCGCGTAAAACCTCCCGCGCCCACCCGGCATCGGGTACAGCAGCCGGATACCGTGGCGGGTCACGTAGGTGACCGCGTCCGGCGCTAGATCCGGCGCGGTCAGGTCGAAGGCCACCACCTGGTGCTCGTACCGGTCCATCTCGACCTTGATTCCCGCCTCGCCGCGCAACCCCGACGCGTAGCCGTCCGCGGCGGCGACAAGGCCTGCCCGCACGACAGCGGCTTCGCCTCCGTCGGTGACGCGGACGCCGGTGACTCGATCGTCCTCGACGACCAGTGATTTCGCGGTCACCCCCCGCCGCAGTTCCACCGTGGTGGGCAGGTCGCGGGCCAGCAGATCGATGATGCCTGTGTAGTAGTGCACCCGGCACTGGTTGTACGGCCGAGGCAACTGCCGGTAGTCCAGCGCGCAGACCAGCTTCCCCGACGGCTGCGCGCACACGAGCCGGTTGACCAGCGCGGCCTCACCGAGCACCTGAGGCAGGAGCCCCATTTCCTCCAGTACCAGCAGGGAATGCGGCTGGAGCACCTCTCCCTTGTACGGCTCGGCGTTGCGCAGTTGCTTGTCCAGCACCAGCACCCGCCTGCCCCGTATGCCGAGTGCCCTGGCGAGGGTAAGGCCGCCGACCCCGGCCCCGCAGATCACGACGTCATACCTGGTCATCAAACCCCCGGCGAACCGATCGGACTCTCTCCGTTCAGCTTGCCGGACGCCGATCCAAAGTCCTTCCAGCCGCGGTCCACTCGACGGCCGGGCACGGTGGGCCTGGGCTCGCGCCCCTTCGCCGGTGAACGCCGGGGCTAGCGCCGCGGCTTCCGGAACGCCTCGAGCGCGCCCGCGATGATGTCGTGCACGATCTCCGCGGCGTGCGCACGGTCCGGCCGTCCGGCGTCGAGCCAGGACAGCACGGCCCGGATAGTCAGGGCGGGCACCAGTCGGCTGGCCCAGTCGACGTTCCCCGAATCGCCCAGTTCCTCCGACATCCTCGTCTGGGTGACCGTCATGGACAGCGCCTGCAACTGGTCGTTGTAACCACTGAACTCCGGCTCCCTGGCCAGATGTTCGAACAGCAGCCGAAAGCCCTCGGGGTCGTCGTCGGCCATCGCGACGATCACGTCAACCTTCGCGTTGTGCAGGTTCGCCTCGCCACCGAAGGCGGCCTGCAGGCGCTCGCTGACATCGTCCAGAACGGCCTCGTACAGATCCGCTTTGGAGTCGAAGTGCCGATATAGGATCGCCTTGCTGATGCCCGCTTCGCGCGCGACGTCATCCAAGAGCGTGTCCGAGAACGCGGCTCGTGAGAACGCCCGTTTCGCCGCGGCGATGATCTGCTCGCGACGTTCGGGACGCTTCATCAGGCGCCGCTTCACCTCGGTGCCCACAGCGGTCCGCGCGTTTCCCGTCGGCGTACTAGACATAGCCGTCATTGTGCCTGAAATCCTTGGCGACACCATGGTGTACACCCCAGATATTTTCATCAGGAGGTACACTGGATTATGTAGCTAACATATTGTATACTGCTCTGTCAACAGCGTGTCGCTCGATAGCGTGCCAGCGCTTGGAGGGCGTGCCCGTTCGCGTGATGGTCGGAGGCGTAGCGGACGTCGAAGAAGTAGACCCCCAGCACGGCCGGATCCCACAGCCCGTCGGCGCGCTGCCGGTCAAGCAGATACCCGATCCCTCGATCGATCGCCTCTCGCGTCCGGTAGCCCCCGGAGGCGCCGTCCAGCAGGCCCAGCACGGCCCACGCCGTCTCCTCCACCGTACTCGGTTCCCCGTCGCCACCTCCCCAGCCGCCGTCGGTGCCCTGCTGGGTGACGAGCCACTCCCGGCAGGCGACAGCCACGTCGGACGTCCCGTGGCCGATCTCCCCGAGCGCCCGCAGCGTGCAGGCCGTACCCGCAGTCAACCCGGTGTACCACCGGCAGTCCAGCGCCCCGTCCGGATGTCTGGCCCGGCGGAACCAGGCCAGCGCGCGACGGATCGCGGGGTGCTCCGGCGGCAGCTTTCCGGTCCGGTGCAACGCGGTGATCGTATCCGCCGTCATGACCGCACACGGCCCATCGAGCGTCCGGCTCGAGTTGCGGCAGAAGCAGCCCCACGAGCCGTCGCGGTTCTGGGTTCCCAGCAGCCAGCTGACGCCAGCGGCGACGGAAGGATCGGTCGGGGGAAGGTCGAACCCCGCGAGCGCGAGCAACACCGACGCGGTGTCGCCGCTGTTCGGCCAGCCAGACGGACATGCCCAGCCCCAACCGCCCGGCGGCGCGCCGGTGGCGAAGAACGGTTCGAACCGCTGAGCACCGCGCAGCCACAACAGCGTCCGCTCCAGGTCGTCGCAGCCGGCGTCGGCCAGCCCTGCCACCACGTACGAGCCGACCGAGATCTCCAGGTCGCGGTTGACCGACCACGACCCGTCCGCCCGGATCGTCTCCCGCAGATACCGCAGCCCCTTGCCGACGATGTCCGGCCGGACGCCCGCCTCGTCGAGTCCGACGCAGACACACGCCGTCAGCAGCGGCGATTCCTCGTACCCGCCGCTCTCGCCGCCGAAGTCCTGCAACTCGGCCAGATAGCCCAGTGCCTTCGGCACGGCGAGCCGGTCGACCAGCGTCCGCACCGGGCTCCGCTTTCGCGGCCGGTACGCGTGCATCACGCCCCACGACATCGCGCCGGGCACGGTGAAGGACAGTTTGCTGCGCAACGACCTGGGCAGCAAAGCCAGTTCTACCGGCACGCGCGGCAGCAGGCGCTGGTCATACAACCCGCCATACGCCAAGAACTGCCGCACCACGGCGCTCAGCGCGCACCGGCTCCGGTCCGACAGCGCGGCCATGCCGCCCATCGCGTCGATGCGCGCCAAGCCGCGTTCGATGTGCCCGGCGGACGCGCCGGGTTCGGCGACGGCGAGACCGGCGATCGCGATTCCGGTCGCCGTCAGCGTCGCGGGCGCGCCCACGTCCTCGCCCCAGCCGCCGGAGGAGTCCTGTACACGGCGCAGCCAGCCACACGCCCTGCCGACCAGATCGGCATTGCCCGCCGGATCGGCCCGGTGCAGGGCGATCACGGCGGCTCCGGTCGCCACGGCAGCCGCCGACACGACACCTGACCAGCCGCCGTCCGGGCGGCGCAGGTCGAGCAGCGCCCGCGCCGCTCGCTCCACCGCCGTCCCGGCCCGGCGAACCGTCTCCCGCGCCGGATCCCGTAGGGAAGCCGGTTCAGGCATTCCCGGCGTCCCCGTCCGCGCTACCGGCACCGACCTTCTTGGGCAGCACCAGGCTTTCCGGCACGTCCCCGACCCCGAGGTCGTTGAGCACGCCACGTTCCTTCGCCTTGGTGTAGCGGTTGAACATCGCTCGCATCAGCAGCAGGTCCGGGAACTCCGGGTCCTTGCGCATACTCAGCCGGCCGCTCAGCATGGCCTCCCTGCCCCCGGTGACCCCGTGCAGCACCTCGTACAGCGCTGCCGGATCGGTCCGGAGCACGATGTTGCATTCGTCGTCGGACAATGTCCCCTCGGTGAAGGACCAGTCGCTGCCCTCTGCGGTGCTCCGGAAAGAACGCAGCTCACCGTCCACTTCGAACTCGTAGAGAATGGTGATCCGCCTGCCGCGCCGCAGCCAGATCGGATCCTCCGCAGTGATCCGGTGCATGGCACGCAGGATCTCGAGCACGGCTTCCAGCGAAACGACCTCGCTCATGGAGTTCTCCTAGTTCTGGATCGGCGTCAGCGACAATGGCTTCGCCCCGGCGGGCAGTTCCGCGAGCAGGTCCTCGGTCGACCGGTTGTAGGTCGGGTCGACCACATCCGGCCTTCCGGTGTGGATGATCGACCGGGCGTGACACCCCATGTCCCCTTCGCGAGCCGCCCGCAAAAGCGGATGCGCCCAGATCTCGCGCACCGACTGCGTACGCAGGCTGCCGATCTTGTGCTGCACAAAGGGGCACGAGAAGATGTCGCCGTTGGGCTGGATGTTCATGATGAACTTGCCGACCCGGCAGCCGGTGCTGCGCTCGAAACCGAACGCGTGCCCGGCGTGGTGGTTTTCCTTGTCCGGCGTGTTCAGCTCGATGCCAACGCAGCAGGCCACCTTCTCCTCCGGCACGGTGATGCCGAGCGGATTGGCCACCTCGCGCAGGACGTCGAGGCCCTTCCAGAACAGTTCCTTGCCGAGGATGTCGGCGCGGCGGTCGTCCGGCGTGCCAGCGGCCCGGCCGACCATGAAGATCGGGATGATGATCAGCTCTTCGACACCGGTGTCCCTGGCCCAGTTGAACAGATCCGGCAGCGCGGGCAGGCTGTCCTCGGTGACCACGATCCGGATGCTGCACCGGATGCCCGCCTTGACGCTCTCCAGCACCGCGCGCTTCGCGCCGACCAGTGAGCCCGACACCCCGCGCACGCGATCGTGGACGATCGGGTCATGGCTGTCGATGCTCACGCCGAGGATCTGGCAGCCGACGTCCTTCAGCTTCGCCACGGTGTCCTCGCGCACCAGCATCCCGTTGGTGTGGATCCCGGTGTAGATGCCGAGGTCGGTCGAGTAGTCGATCAGCTGGTAGATGTCCTTGCGCAGCAAGGGTTCCCCGCCAATGTAGCTGAGGTAGAACACCCCAGTGTCGGCTAGGTCCTCGATCACCCGCATGGCCTCCCCGGTGGTCAGCTCGTCGGGGTCCTTCTTGCGCGCGCTGGCGAAGCAGTAGTAGCACTTCAGGTTGCACGCCCTCGTGATCAGCCACGAAGCGAAAGTCGGGGTGGGAAGCCTTCCCGCCTTCGCCTCGTCGATCAGGTTCAGCATCCAGGAATTGCGCACGAGATCGGGCTGGGCGACGTCAGTCATGCAATACTCCTTCTTGTCCACTGACCGATTTGGCCAGTTCGACGACGGCGAACTGGTCGAGATGTCCCCGATGCCCCGCGCGGTCCTTGATGCGCTCGAGCAGCGCCGACAGTTCGCCGTCGGTCAGATCGACCCGGTGAGCGCCGAGTGCCTGTCGCACTCCAGCCCTGCCGGAGTGCTTGCCGAACACGATCCGCCGAGCACGTCCCACCAGCTCCGGCGCGTAGGGTTCGTAAGTAGCCGGATCGCTGAGGATCCCGTCCACGTGCAACCCGCTCTCGTGCACGAAGGCATTGCCGCCGACGACTGGCTTGTACGGAGCGGTTTCCTGGCCGAGAATGCCGGAAACCCGCCGTGCCAACGGTTCGAGCGCGGGCAGCGCGAGCCCGGTACGGTGGCCGAAGGTCACCTCCAGTGCCAGCGCGACCTCTTCCAGCGGCGCATTCCCGGCACGCTCACCGATCCCGAGCACCGAGCACTGGATTCCCGAAGCGCCCGCGAGCACCCCGGCCAGGGAGTTGGCCGTGGCCAGGCCGAGGTCGTTGTGGCAGTGCACGGCCAGCGGCAGCGGGCAGACCCGCGTCACCTCGTCGACGAGTTCGCCGATGCTCCACGGGGTGGCGACCCCGCCGGTGTCCGCGAGACCGAGCACGTCCGCACCGGCGTCCGCCGCCTCGGTGTACACCCGGACAAGGAACTCGGGATCGGTGCGGGAGGCGTCCTCCGCGGCGAACACGACCTGCCGCCCGGTCCGCGCGGCGCGCGCCACCCCGTCGTGTACCCGGCGGAGCAGTTCATCCCTGGTCAGCCCGAGCTTCGCCCGCACGTGTGTATCGGAGGTGCCGATGAACACCGCGATGCTCTGGGCGCCGGTGTCCGCGGCGGCGCGGATGTCGGACTCCTTCGGCCGGGCGATCGCCTGGACGACGACGTCGAGTTCGGCGTCGACCACCGCCCTCACCGCGCGTGCCTCCTCTTCGGACACCGCCGGGAACCCGGCTTCCACGAGCGGGACACCGAGAGCGGCCAGCCGCCGGGCGATGTCCAGTTTCTGCTCCGGGTGGAACGACAGCCCTGGCATCTGCTCACCGTCGCGCAGAGTGGTGTCGCTGAGCACGATCGTGTCCGGCAACCGGTTTTCCCTGGGCCGAACCGGTTCCCCTGCTCTGGCGGACGTAGCAGGCTTCGGCGAGGCGGACCGCCATGCGTTGAACAACTGGTTGAGGCACATCATGTCCCGCGCGCTCGCGTCCATCCTGACCTGCCGGGCGAGGTACGCGCGGCGTGGATTGCTGCGGCCGTGTAGGAAGATGTCGCGGAACACCGTCCCGGTGGTGGTAATCCGGATCAGCGGCAGGCCCTCGTGCTCGCCGTCGCCGCGCCTGCGCGGCACGCCGCCTTCGACGACGAGGGGTATTCGCAGGCCGGGTTCGGCGAGTTCGATGTCGATGCGCCGGTGCCAGCCCGCCAGTCCGGCAGGAGGGCGGGCCGTGCCGAGATGTTTGTCGACGAAACGGAGCACGGTCCCGGCGTCGACCGGCACGGCGCCGGGCACACCGAATTCGTGGCGGTGCCGCATCTTCCGCTGCGTGGCGAGCGAAACGGCCAGAACCGCGGCCAGAATCGGCAGTCCGGTGAGCGCGCCGCCCCCGAGTGAAACGAACGCTCCGGCAAGGAGCACCCGTTCGGCGACCAGGATCTCGTGCGCCCGCAGGGCCACCGGGCGCGGCATCGGCCGGGGCGCCCGGTACAGCGTGCCCACCGCGCCGGCGCCGAGCAGCACGGCGACCGCGAACGTCGCGGCCCAGACCGCAGTCGCGGGCCGGCCGCTCAGCGCAGGCGCCGCCGCCGCGATCACCACGGCCGCCACGTACAACGCGGTCACCACCGTCATCGACAGCCGCACACCCCGGTTCACCGGCAGGGTGCGGTAGCCGCCCTCGCGGTCCCCGTCGATGTCACGCAGCGCGCCGACGAGATTGGACGCCGCGTCGTGGCACCAGAACACGAGCGCCAGCGGCACCAACGCGAACGGCGGGGAGGACGCGGTAGCCATCATGCCGAAGAGGAACGCGAACGCGGTGATTCCGCCCCGCACCAGGTTCCCTGCCAAGCCACGGCCCTTGAACCACTTGCTGTAGGCGATGCCGAGCGCCCAGGCCGCGCACACCAGTAACGGCGTGCGCCAGTTGAGCAGCACGCCGAGCACGCCGCCGACCAGCGCGCAGCCGATCATCGCGCCCAGCGCGGTGCGCGGGGCCATCCGGCCGGATGGGATCGGCCGATGTGGCTTGGCGATCGCGTCGAGCGCCCGGTCGAAGTAGTCGCCGCCGTAGAGCCCGGCGAGCCAGCCCAGGGTCGGCACCAGCCAGGCGCAGCACAGCCGCCACACCGGATGGTCGCCGGGTACCAGGACGGCACCGGACAGCCCGACCAGGCCCACGTAGCCCAGCGTATAGGGCCTCCAGGTCTCGACATGCGCGGAAAGTGCCCGTGGCATACCTGCTCCCCCGTGCCGGCGGTGGTGGTTTTCGACCGATTCCTGATGGACAGGCACGGTCAGCAACGGTAGCCACCGCCACGTGACGACGACAAGATCCGGCGACCGCGCTGGCGCGTTCCGGCAAACGGCCTGGAACGGGCCTGGATCGTTTCTCGAAAAACCCAGGAAGACGATCTCGTAGATTGATTTTCGGTTCACCTCACCGTTTCGCACCTGGAGCGCGCATGACACGGCCCACCGACATCATCACCAGCCCGCCGCCTATAGCCTGGCGCGCCAGTGAAGACGACGAGACGGCCGAACAGGGTGTCATCACCGTGCCTGTCGACTGGACGGCGCCCGACGGGCCGACGATGGAACGCACAGTGTTCCGGCGGCGGGCCCGGCGGCAGGACGAGCGGATTGGCGTGTTGTTCATCCGCTATTTCATGCCACTGGAATTCGAGGCATTGCGCCTTTCCGACACGTTGAAAGACCGGTTCGACCTGGTGGGTTTCGACCCGTGGCCGCAGAACTGCGCACCGGCGGGGAAGGTGCCTTCGTCCGGTCCGCGGAACGCGGAGGAATACCAGCGGCTCCGGGAATACGTCGCCGCCAGGACGCGGGAGACCCTGGACAAGGACCCGGCGACGGTACTGCACGCGGACGCGGTTTCCGACGCACGCGACATCGAAGTGGTGCGCCGTGCCCTCTGCGAGGAGCAGCTGAACTTCATCAGCAGCCGGGAGAACGAACTCGTCGGCCAGCACTACTGCGAGTTGTACGGCGACCGCGTCCGCACGATGGTGCTCGACGGTAACCTCGACCACAGCGTCACCACGCTGAAGGACTACCTGGTGGCCAAGGCCGGCGCGGTCAACGACGTCTTCCTCGCGTTCGCCGACTGGGCCGAACGCACCCCGGGCAATGCGTTGTACGGCCTGGACGCGCGAGCGACGTTCCTCGAAGCCCGCGAGCGGTGGCGGCGCAAAGCGCCGATCATCGGCGAACGACTGATGACCGCGAAGGTCGGCGGCATGGTCGACCCCGCCGAGCAGCCCGGCGAGCACAACTGGCACGGCCTCGCGAAGATCGTCCTCGATGCCGCCGAAGGAACCCTCGACCCGCGCAACCTGGACGAGCCTCTGACGATCTACGCTAGTTTCGGCGCGGACTTCGGCTTCCAGACACCGGCCTGGGACGACGTGCTCGACATCAAGACCGCAATGGCGGAACGGGCGCCGTACTCGCTGAACAACCCGATGCAGTGGGGCAATGCCATGGGCATCCAGGGCTGGTCCGCGCCGGTGGTGAATCCGCCGCGGCCGCTGGTGATCGACCGGCCGCTGCCGGTCCTGGTGGTCCGCACGCGGTTCGACCCCGGCCAGCCGTACGAGTGGGGTGAGTCGGTGGCGAGCCAGATCCCGGGCGCCACGGTGATCACCTACGAGGGCGCGGGGACCACCGCCTACAACCTCAGCCGCCCGGCCCGTGAGGCTATCGACGACTTCCTGACCGATCTGACACCGCCGGCCGCCACGTCGTTCCCGGCCGTATGGCCTAGTTAGCCCGCATGCGTGCCGAACCGGGAAGGACCATCCTGCTCACCGGCCTGCCCAGCGCGGGCAAGACCACCGTGGCTTCGGCGGCGGCCACGTTGCTGGCCGCCGCCGGAACCCGGGTGGAAGTGCTGGACGGTGACGTCGTCCGTCATGAGTTCTGGCCCGAACTCGGGCTCTCCCCCGCCGATCGCGAGCTGAATCTCGCCCGCATCGGGACACTTGCGACCCTGCTGGCGCGGAACGGGGTGGTCGTCCTCGTGGCGGCGATCGGCCCTTTCACCCGGGCGCGGGCGGCGTTGCGCGACCAGCACACCGGCGAGGGAATCGACTTCTCCGAGGTGTACGTCGCCACCCCGCTGCGCACCTGCCGCGAGCGGGACGTGAAGGGCCTCTACGCGCGCCAGGCCTGTGGGGAGATCAGCGGCCTCACCGGAGTCGACGCCGTCTACGAGCCGCCTCTCGCACCTGACCTGTCCATCGACACCTCGGACGAACCGGTGGACGTGTCGGCGAACCGGCTCGCGCGGTTCATCCTCGAATCGAGCGCGACCCCGGGCGAAGGAACGATCCGGTGACCACGCGGCCATCGGCCACGGAACACCCGGCGAGCGAGGATGTTCTCCGGAGCCCGCACGGGTCGTTTCGCTGTCTGGACCGTGTGCAACGGGAGCGACACGACACCTGGGCCGCGGCCCAGGTGTCGCTCGACTACCTGCTGCCCGATGTCGTGCGGCGATGCGACCTGCTGGTCGTCGTGTCTGCGACGACCAGCGCCGCCTCCTCGGCCGCATGGTCCGGGCCCAGACCGCTGACCGGGCCCGGGGAGCCCGCGCAGGACGGCGCCAGAAGCGTGGACACCGTGGTGCGCAACCTCTTCGGCATAGCGGTGCTGGACATCGCAGCGGCCGACGAGGTGCTCCTCCACACGTCCGCTGGCGGTGTCGAGCTCCCGTTCTGAGGCCGAACACAGCGCCACCCGAGTCTCCTGGTGCGGGGTAGCGCCGTCATTCCGCCGTCTTCACTCTGTCCACTCACGACTGAGTGCCTCTTCAAGCAGCGCCTCAACGATCTGACTCTCCGGGACGGTCCGGACCACCTCGCCACGCACGAAGATCTGCCCCTTACCGTTGCCCGAGGAGACACCGAGGTCGGCGGCGCTGGCCTCGCCGGGCCCGTTCACCACACACCCCATCACGGCGACCCGCAGTGGGACGGGGAATCCCGAGAACGCCGCCTCCACCTGTTCAGCGAGCTTGTACACGTCGACCTGGGCACGGCCGCACGAAGGGCAGGAAACGATCTCCAGCCGACGAGTACGCAGGCCGAGCGACTCGAGGATCTGCGTGCCGACCTTGACCTCCTCCACCGGAGGCGCGGACAGCGAGACCCGGATGGTGTCCCCGATGCCTTCCGCGAGCAGGATCCCGAAGGCGACTGACGACTTCACGGTGCCCTGTGTCAGCGGCCCCGCCTCGGTGACCCCGAGGTGCAACGGATAGGCGCAGCGCCGCGCGAGCAGCCGATAGGCCTCGATCATGACGAGCGGATCGTGGTGCTTGACAGACACCTTGAGGTCCCGGAAGCCGTGCTCCTCGAACAGCGAGCACTCCCACAACGCGGAGGCCACCAAGGCCTCCGCGGTCGCACCGCCGAAGCGTGCGATCTGCCGTTTGTCCAGCGACCCGGCGTTCACCCCGATCCGGATCGGAACACCCGCCGCGCCCGCCGCGGCCGCGATCTCCCCGACCCGGTCGTCGAACTTGCGGATGTTGCCGGGATTCACGCGCACGCCCGCGCATCCCGCGTCGATCGCCGCGAAGACGTACTTCGGCTGGAAGTGGATGTCCGCGATCACCGGGATCGAAGAGCGCTTGGCAATCATGCCCAGCGCGTCCGCGTCGTCCTGCGACGGCACGGCGACCCGCACGATCTGGCACCCCGCGGCGGTCAGTTCGGCGATCTGCTGCAACGTCGCATCCACGTCCGCCGTGAGGGTGGTGGTCATCGACTGCACCGAAACCGGGGCGTCACCACCGACAGCCACCGGGCCGATCATCACCTTTCTGCTGGTCCTGCGTGCCGCGGGCAGAGCCGTGACCGACGGTATGCCCAGATCGATCTGTCTCATCACCGCTCCTCCCGCGGTTCGGGTTCGTCCTGACGTGTGCTCGGTTTCCGAACCGGGGAAGGCAGGTCGAAATGGACCGTCTCCCTGGTCGTGACGTGCTCGGCGACCTCGACCGGACCGAGCTCGCCGAGCACGTCGACGACGGCGTCCAGCAGCCGCGGCGGTGCGGACGCGCCCGCGGTCAGGCCGACGACGTCCGCACCGGCCAGCCACCGCGGCCGAATGTCGCCGACGTCGTCGATCAGGTGGGCCCGGGTACCGCACCTGCGTGCCAGTTCGACGAGCCGCACGGAGTTCGACGAGTTCACCGAGCCGACCACCAAGACGACATCGGCCTTGGCCGCGATCGCGCGCAGCGCGTCCTGCCGGTTCGTGGTGGCGTAGCAGATGTCGTCCGACGCGGGCCCACGCAGGCGGGGGAACCGCGCACGCAACGCGTTCACTACGGCCGCCGTCTCGTCCACCGCGAGCGTGGTCTGGGTCAGGTAGGTCACCCTGTCAGGATCCGGAACCTCCAGACGCTCCACATCCGACACGTTCTCGACGAGGACAGTGTGTTCCGGCGCGTGACCGAAGGTGCCTTCCACCTCTTCGTGCCCCGCGTGTCCAATGAGGAAAACGGTGTTGCCCCGCCGCGCGAACCGGCGTGCCTCGCTGTGCACCTTCGCCACCAGGGGGCAGGTCGCGTCGATCACCTCCAGACCCCGTCGCGCGGCGTCCTGCCGGACGGCCGGGGAAACTCCGTGCGCGGAGAACACCAGCACAGCGCCGTCCGGCACTTCGTCCAGTTCCTCGACGAACACGGCGCCCTGGCTATGGAGGTCATGAATGACATGGGAGTTGTGGACGATCTGCTTGCGTACGTACACCGGCGCTCCGCGCCGGCGCAGCAACTGTTCGACCACCTCGATCGCCCTCTCCACGCCGGCACAGAACGACCTCGGCGACGCCAGCAGCACCGTGCGTGCTCCGGCCACCGCCCGCCAGCGCGGCTCGGTCATGTCCATCGCGCGACCTCTTGCGTCGGACCGCCGCTCGGTTGACATTCCACCTCACCTTCTCGTGTGTGCTCAGTACAGACAAGTGGTGCCCGCAGGCCCGGCTCCGCCTGTTCGGCCTCTCTGCGGTGCTCGGCTACCTTCTCGGTGATGCGCGAGGCGATGTCCTGCGCTGTGAGCCTGGTCAGCGTGAGCAGCTGCGACCGCGAGCCATGTTCCAGAAAACGCTGGGGCAGGGCGAAATCCAGCAGCGGCGAGCGAACCACCCGGTCGCGGAGGACGGTAGCGAACGCAGACCCGAACCCGCCGTGCCTCCCGGCGTCCTCGATCGTGCACACCAGGTCGTGCTCGGCGGCCATCCCGGCCAGCACGTGCGGAACAGGGAAGATCCAGCGTGGATCGACCACAGTCACCCCGATCTCCTGATCGGCCAGCCGATCCGCGGTGGCCATCGCCAGCTCCGCGAAGGCACCGACGCCCACCAGCAGCACTTCGTTGCGCTGCCCCTCTTTCCGCAACACGTCGACCGTCCCCACCCGACATAGCGGCTTGATCGGGGAGGCCACCGTGCCGCGGGAAAATCGAAGCGCGGTGGGACCACTGGAGTCGGCGAGCGCTTCCCGCAGCTCTTCGCGGAGCGTGGGCTCGTCCCGGGGAGCGGCCACCCGGATGCCTGGCACCATGCCTAGCAACGCCAGATCCCACATCCCGTGATGACTGGCCCCGTCCGGTCCAGTGACCCCTGCGCGATCCAGCACCACGGTCACCGGGGCCCTGTGCAGTGCCACGTCCATCAGCAACTGGTCGAACGCACGGTTGAGGAAGGTGGAGTAGATGGCGACCACCGGGTGCAGACCGGCCGCCGCCATCCCCGCCGCCGAGGTCATCGCGTGCTGCTCGGCGATGCCCACGTCGTAACAGCGTCGCGGATACGCCGCGGCGAAGGCGTCCAATCCGGTCGACCCGCGCATAGCCGCGGTGATCGCCACGACTTCGTCCCGCTCGCTCCCGATGCGCACCAGTTCGTCGGAGAACACATTAGTCCATTTTGGACGCGGGATCTCCGCCTGGCGGGGAACCGTCACGGCGGGCGGGCTGATCTGGTGCATTCGGTCGGCCGCGTCGTTCTCAGCTGGGCCGTACCCGTGGCCTTTGCACGTCACCACGTGGACGAGCACCGGCCCGCCGAACGCCCGCGCCCGCCGCAACGCCGCCTCCAGCGTAGGCAGATCATGGCCGTCCACGGGACCGAGGTACTTCAGACCGAGATCCTCGAACAGCGGTTGTGGGCTCAACGCGTCCTTGAATCCTCGCTTGACCGCGTGTAATACCCCGTAGAGCAGCCTGCCCACCCACGGGACAGCCAGAAAAGCGCGCCGCACCCCGTGCAAAGCGCGCTCGTAGCCGGGCCGCATGCGCAGGGCTGCCAAGCGATCGGCCAGCCCGCCAAAAGTCGGCGCGTACGAACGGCCGTTGTCGTTGACCACGATCACGACGGGCCTGCTCGGATCAGCGGCAATGTTGTTCAACGCCTCCCAGCACATTCCCCCGGTCAACGCGCCGTCGCCGAC
Organism: Amycolatopsis samaneae; assembly: GCF_039541975.1. Lineage (NCBI taxonomy): Bacteria > Bacillati > Actinomycetota > Actinomycetes > Pseudonocardiales > Pseudonocardiaceae > Amycolatopsis > Amycolatopsis samaneae. The sequence goes on along the minus strand of NZ_BAABHG010000015.1, from coordinate 227,536 downwards.
CACCGCGACCACGTGCCGTGTCTGGCCGATGAGCTGGAATGCCTTCGCCATGCCGTCCGCATAGGACAACGCGGTGGACGCGTGGCTGTTCTCCATGAAGTCGTGGTCGTTCTCCGCCCGCGACGGATAGCCGGACAACCCGCCCAACTGGCGCAGTCCGTCGAAGCTCGTCTGTCTGCCCGTGACGATCTTGTGCACGTAGGCTTGGTGGCCCACATCGAACAGCAACGGCTCACGCGGTGAATCGAAGACCCGATGCAGCGCAAGAGTCAGCTCCACTATCCCGAGGTTGGGCCCGAGATGCCCACCTGCCTGGGAAACCTTCTCTACGAGGAAGTCCCTGATCTCGGCAGCCAGCCCGGTAAGCTGTTCATAATTCATCCGTTGCACATCGGCCGGGCCACGCACAGTCTCCAGTAGTGTCACTGGTTTCACCCACCTCCGATGGCAGCCCCGAGTCGGTAACACCACCATCGCACGATCCCGGAGCGACGGACGTCAACGACAGCCGCACCCCAGGTGTATTGGCGTGGGCCACCACCAAGAACCGACGCCAGGCTCCAGCCAACTTCGACCGCCCCGCCAGGAAACCTGGCTGCCACGGCAGGTGTGGGTGAATCCCGCGACTGCGCGGTGCCGAGGCGATCGATCGCGGGTGCCGGCCAGGCCTCCCCCTCGGCCGTGGGCATCAACTCCGCCGCCGAGTCCAGTGCGACCCTGCCGGGCCGAACGGCGGAGGCCATCAGGCGTCATCGGAGACGGCTCCGTGCCCTGAATCACCTCGTGCACGGTGCTTCTCCGCCTAGTTCGGCGCGAGCACCAGGTCGAACCGCAGCGCGGCGATCCGGTCGATGAGCTTGTCGCGGTGCCGGGCGGCCCAGAATCGTTCCACGAGTGGGTCTTCGCCATAGCCGAACAGCACCGTCATGGTCGTGTCGGGCACCCCGAGGATCCGCGCGGTGCTCGCCTCGACTTGCCAGCGGGGGGGGTAGATGGCGTGGGTGGTCAGCAGCCGGGTCTGGCCGGTGTCTTTGACCGCGGCCCAGATGTCGGCGGCGGCCTGGGCGCGGCCGCGGTGCAGCTCGACGTAGCGGATGCGGGTATGCAGGGAGATCTTCGCCTCGTCCATCTCCTCGCAGACCTCGCGCGGCATCTCGGCGAACGCGCGGACCAGCTCCCGCGCCTTGCGCGGGCTCAGCTGCAGCCCCAGCCGGGACAGCACCTCCGACCACGGCGCGGCGCAGGACCGGTCGGTACCGCGGATGCGTTCCATCGCCGCAAACCGGGCGATCGGGTCGTCGATCGCGTAGACCTCGGCCGCAACGGCATGCCCACCGGCCAGAAGTTTCCCCCAGCAGTACCGCGCACCGATCGAGCACCAGCGCGGCCGCCAGCTCACCGGGGCGCAGGCTCTCCCGGGCGAGGTTCTCCACCAGTTGCCAGATCCGTCGTTCCTCGTCCGACAACGGGCCGGGGCAGATCACGGCGGGCAGTGCGGCGAAGTGCGGGTTGTCGGGAAGGTGGACCGCGCCCCAGCGGGTGGCACGCAGGCGGCGTTCACCGGCGGCCAGCCGCATCGACGGCGCTTTGCCGTCGCCGGTGGTGATCTCCTCTACGAGGACGGGCTGGAGCACGCCGACGGTGGAGATCGAGGAGATGAGATCCGCCAGCTCCGCCGGCGCGGTGCTGTCCCCGGGTGCCCGTCCCTGCACCTCGGTGAACGCGGCGCCGTCGCCGCGCTGCGGCAGCAGCGTGAAGCGGCGCTGCCGCAGCCGAGGTGAGAGCCGAGCTGCTCGACCACCGCGGCCGGGGCCGTCGGGTCCGTACCGTCGGCGGCGGTCATGACGTGCCCGTCGGCGGCCAGCTGAACGGCGAGATCGGCGTGCTGTCGGTGCCCAGCAACGGGACCGCGATCGGCGCCAGCGGGCCGTCGGCGCGGAGCCAGTCCAGGGTGGTCGCGACCATGGGGACGCGGTCGCCGGCCAAGGCGACGGTGGACATGGCCGCGACGTGGGCGCGCAGGTCGACGATCCGACGGTCGAGGACGTGCTCGGCGGCACCGGACAACACGACCAGCACCCGCAGGAACCGCGCGTAGCGTTCCTGCCACGCCGGCTGCCCCGGTGTATTCGGTGGGGTGGGATGTAGTCGTGGTAGCGGACGTAGTAACGCAGCTTCTGGGCCAGGCGGGCGACCGGCATCGTCGCGCGGTCGAGTTCGACGAAGAACGCGCGCTGCGACCTGCGGCCGCCGGACTCGACGAGGACGTAGTCCAGGACCGCGTCGGCGATGACGACGCCTCGGTGCCCCGGTCCGGCGTGGTGGTCGAGATACCGGTGGGCGACCTCCGGGGTCCACCAGGGAAATCGCCTGCGGCCGCGGCGAGACGCTCACAAACACGACGATGATGACGGGTGACCGTGGGCTGGCTCAGCCCGAGCCGCGCCGAGCTGACGATCCGTCGCCACGCCGTCCCGGCCTGTCTGGTCGCCGAAGTAACGGGCAGTAGGAAGCGCGGCGTCCTTCTCAGCCAGCCAGCTCTCCTCAACTGCCCAGGCCAGCAGCTCGAGGAGCTCTTCCGAGGCAGCTACTTCATGCGGCTCGCGAACCGACGGGAGCTCGACCTCGGACTGGGCGATGCTGACGAGGTGCGCGGTGGGTTGTCCACGATCGATGCCGAACGAGCGCAACACGGCCCGGTGCGTATCCTACACCAGATTCGCCGCCACGTGATGGCGACGCTGGAGTGGAAAGCACCGCACTCGCTCCCACAGATGTCCGATCACCGTTGCCTGGAGATCATGGTCGTCCTCGGCGGCCGATACGCCGACACCCCGCACGCCACGGTGCTGGCGGTCCGACGACGCCGCCCGGCACGCCCGGATCACCCGGCCCGTGATGCCCGGCACCGCCGGAAGCATCGCGTTCATGACCAACTCCGACGCGACGACCCCGCCCACATCCGAAGCGGCGGCGCGGCGCAACAGCGTGAACAGCACCTCGTCCTGACGGGGATAGTCCCGGCTACCCAGCACCTCGACCAGTCGGTCGTGACAGGTGATCTCGGCAAGCTCCGGGTCCTGCACAGACCAGGCTCGCAACGCAGCGTCAAACCGCGCCACCGAACGCGGCCGCTCGAACTGAGCCTGCAACACCGACAACGGAGACCGCGGACGTGAAGAGAAAACAGCTGTACTGGTGAACATCGGAAGAGGCCCTTCGAACGACGACAACGATCGCCACGAGCCTCAAACCCACCCCTTGCCCCTTCCCCGGGCCGAAACCTTGCCCCATCCAGGAGCAAGCCAACCTTCGCCCGTATGGCCTATCGCATCGCAAGTTCATGCCAGCTCAGTCGTGGCCTTCGCGAAACCAGCGAGCCGGACGGTCTTGATGCGGCTCGACCTCATCTCCCGGTTCGGTCACCAGCCTCGACCACAGTCTCACTGGCGGGGAGACGGGACCCGGACACTCGACAGTAAAAGTTGGCTTCTCGGCTGTCTGCTAAGACTGGAGCGAGCGAGAGTCCGCATGATCCGGTTCGTTGGTCTATTTCGGTGATCACGAGACGGCAGGCAGTAGTGGACAGTAACGTCGAGCGTCGCCGTCGGGATGATGCGGTTGTCGGAGGGGAGTCGCGGGTGACACGGAAACCGTCTCCGAGCACTGGGCAAACGGCTGTTCGAGTGCTCTTCATACTGGACCGGCTCGGCGATCCCTGCCAGGACGGTGCGGACGTACCGCCGGGGGCTGTACGCACGATCCGCTCCCAGCGGAAGCTGCAGAAGCTCGACTTTCTCGTCCGCAATCCCGACTACTTGGCCAACGCCATCATCTCGGCCTGTGAAGAAGGACGTCTTCCGGCTGAACGTCTGCTCGACGCTAAGAAGATTCTCTTCGAGCGGGAGCCGGAGCTGCACACGTACCGCATGCTGAGGAATCAGCACGGCGCATACGAATTCCTCGACGACGCTATGAGCGTTCTTCGCCACCTGGGGCTGGTCCAGGTCCGTCGGGTCGGCCGGATCACCGATTCGCATGTCAAGAGGCGGAATTACTACTTGCTTGAGGCCGGAGCCGAGCAGGCAATGAGGCTGCGCGACGAAGAACCGATACTCGCGTGGTATGACGAGCAGACGGCGTATGCGGCGGACGCGGTCAGGGGCTTGTCCGCGGAACAGATGAAACGCTGGCAGTACGACCAGCCCGAGTACGCCTCCACGCCTTTGGGACAGCTCATCGGCGGAATCGCCGAGCGTGTGGAACGACGGCTCGAAGCAGCGCTCGCCGAGAAGGGGCTGGGGTGAACATGGCGTCTGAGGACGAGCCGGTCGCGGAATGGCTTGCCGAGATCACGAAAGCAGCGGGCCAGTCAGTCGATGTGGTCCGTACCGTGCTGGCCGAGCACGGTGTGCGAGCGCAGACCTCGCTCCCACGACCGCGTCGCCTGCTCATCACCGACATCGAGTTCTCCGGAACGCGCACGGCAGGCGTACACGAGGCCGCCGCTGTTCCGTTCGACTTCCACTGGCGGCTTGGTGCCGGTCTCTGGGGACTGGCGTCATCGGGCGTAAACGAAGCCGGCAAGTCCAGCGTCTTGGAGATCATTCTCTGGTGTCTGCGTGGGCGCAGCGGACTGCAACGTGACGTCCAAAGCTGGCTTCGAAGCGTCCGGCTTGGCTTCGAACTTGACGATGACCGGTTGGTAGTCCGGATGAAAGTGCAGGACGGCCGGCCACAAGGGACCCTGTCATCGCTGAACGCCGACGGCCCGCTATTCGGGTTCAACAGCGCGACGTCGTTCGAAGCGAAGATGGACGCATTCATGCTCGATCGGCTGGGGTTGGAAACTTTGTTGACTCAGCAGAAGCGGCCAGGAGGAGTGGAAGGCCCACCGCTCGTCGGTGAGCTGTCGTGGCCCGCATACGCCAGTGCGCTGCACATCAACAGAGCAGGGCTCGGCCAGCTCCTCGGCAACGAAAATCGCAACGCCCTTCCGACGCGGTTGCTCGAGCTGTTCATCGGCGCGCCGTGGGCGTCGACCATGGTGTCCGCCGCGGTGGCACAGCGGATCGTAGCGGCCAGGCTTTCCGCAGCCCGGGCGATCGCCAGCCGCAACGAGGAGGAGCAGAAGCAGAAAGTCGAGGCGATCCAGCAGGAGATCCGTGAAACACAGGGAAAGCTCGCGCAGCTTGTCGAGGGTGCTCACCCGGGCGCAGGCCAGGTCGAGGCGTATCGGCGGCTGACGAAGGCGACGGAGTACGCGGCCGACGCGCAGAAGGCCCTTCTCGTGGCCAAGGCTCGGCGCGACGATCTTGAGGACCAACGGCAGCGCCTGCTCGCCGCCGCCCAGGCGACCAAGGAAGCCAAGTTGGCAAAGGCTTTCTTCCACACACTGCGGCCCACAGTGTGCCCGCGATGCGACGCCGAGGTCACGCATGAGCAGTGGGCGCAGGAAGAAGGTGGCCATTGCTCCCTCTGTACCTCCGAGCTACGCGAACCGGAAGTACGCGATCAGGACACGACGGAGGATTCCGACGTCGACGACACCGCGGAGATGGACCAGACGCTCTCGGAGATCCAGGCGGCCGTCGACGCGGCCGACACCGAATGCGAGCAGAAGCGGCAGCTGACTGACACGGCGAGGTCGTCAGTCGAACAGGCCGAGGCAGCTCTGCGGCGCGCTCAGGATGATCCCCGGGTGGCTATGCGCGAGAAGCTGTCGCTCGATCTAGCCCGGATGCGTGGTGTCCTCGAAGAACGCACAGGGGCCTTCAAGGCTATAGGCGACCCTTCTGGGATTGCCCCGCTCGAGCGCGATCTGGCGGTGCTTTCCGCAGCCGAGAACGCGTCGCGCAGGCGCCGGACCGAAGCATTGAAGAACGTAATCGCAACGGTCGAGGACGACATCCTGGGCATGGGCAGGAAGCTGGGCCTCGACATGCTCGAGAATGTCGAGCTCGGTACGAACGCCACGATGAAGGTCTATAAGGGAGGACAGCACCAAAACTACGGATCTCTGACCGAGGGTGAGCAGCTCAGACTGAAGATTGTCACCACGACCGCCTTACTGCGCAACGGAATCCGCACGGGTATCGGCAGGCATCCCGGTCTGCTGATCATCGACTCTCCGGGCGCGGAGGAAGTCGGTAGCGGCGACCTTCAGCTGATGGTGCAGGGGCTGGCCGAACTCACGAAGGCCGCCCCCGAGCTGCAGATCATCATCGCGACGGCACGAGGTCAGGAAGTCGCATCGGTCATCGACGAATCCCGTCTCCGCCTTGCTCCACCGGGTGAACGGCTGTGGTAAACCCCAGAAACAGCGGTCGTTGATGCCGGGCCTACCGCCGACCGGGGCCTAGGGTTCAGACGGCGGCGGAAAGGAGGACAACGTGAATAACGCGGCTCAAGCTCGTCTTGCGTTGTTGACCCAGGCGTGGCTCGACGGATCATCGGCGCCGACCCTTGATCAGCTCGGAGGCCTCCGTTTCCTTACCACCGAAAGTGGTTCGCTCCTGCAGCGTGACGAGCTGCCTGTGCTCGTCGAGGTCATCTGCGCTGACGATTCCGCTGTTGGCAACCCGCGAGGCCGTGAATTCCTCCTTGCCGCGGCAGGGGTGGCTCCTGACCCGCTGCAGATGGAGGAGATCGTCAACGCGTTCTTCTCCCGGCCGCAGGCACTCAGCGCGCTGGGGGATGATCTGGCCGACGTCTGGCTTGAGACCAGCTGGGAGCACGGCGACCTCGTCGGCGGTATTGCACTGGAGGCGTGCACCAGGCTGGTTCTTGCGGGCAACTCCCAGGAATACGGGCTACTGGACCAAATGCGACGGCTCAGACGCCAACTCGACCGTCTTGACGAGGACTACGCCATGCGGCTCGTCCGCGCCCTCGGAGCTCTGGCCGAACACTTCCCGGCGCCGCACCTACCGCATCTCCTCGAACAGTTGCTCGGCAGGGAGGAAGTCGCGGAGGACGCCGCGTTCGAGCTCGGGATGCTAGCACTCCGCGCTGCACTCGAAGCAGATGGGCTCCAGAAAGCAAGGCACTGTCTGCTCGAGGCACGTCGACACTTCACCCAAGCTCACTTGGACGAGGAACGAGCAGACGCCCGAGCGTTCGCAACCGCTGTCGACGCACTGCTCGCCTACTCGGCAGACCTGCCGGTCCCGGACGAACTCGGCGAGACGCTCCGCGAGACGGTGCTCGAACTCAGGATGAACCTGGTCCGCACCCGGCCCGGCTGGCGGACTCCACGGATCGAGACCCTCGACGCCTGGCAAAGACTGACGGACACTCTCACCCGGGCGCGAGCCGCAGATGAACCACGGGCTTGGCTGCATGCCGGCGCCATCATGGACGCTCTCGTTTCGATCTACACCGCCCACCGGACACTCGAGCTGTTCACAGATTCCGAACACACCGGTCTGCACTCGCTGATCTCCCCGCGGGTCCAGCGCACACTCCTGACCCACGAGGGTGGCCTGGCCCTTCTCGAGCAGTGGCTCGATGAACTCGGCAGTGAGCCCGAAACCGATGAGGATCCCACGGCCGCCGTTGTCCGTGAGCAAGCCAACACACTACGGCAGGCGCTGCTTGCAGAAGGTGGGGATGCATTCCCAAAACCTGATGGCCCGGCTGTCTCGCTGACCGGGCTGGGACTCACCACAGCGGACACCCGGCGTGCCGAGGAACTGTTCGCGTCCGCCCCGGAACTCGCGATCAGGCTGAACGCGCGCGTGGAGGCACATCAGACGCAGATCCCGGCCGACGAGATTCCGCTCGTTGATGCAGTTTACCGCCGGACACAGCAAGCCCTGCACGAACAGTGCCCTGAAGGATACGTCGGGCAGTTCGCCGCCGACATCGACCGCTTGCTCCTGCTACTGCTCCGCTTTCTCGTGCTACGGCTCGAAGAGACACAGAGTTTCGGCGGTGACTCGCGGGCGTACCTGCGGCATATCAAACCCGGGGAAGCACGGCCGAAGGAGACGGAACTCGGGAAGGATCTCCGCGACTTCCTGGGAGGTCTAGGACTACGCGTACTGCTTGAGGTATCGCACGTCGGCGCTGGCAGGGTCGACATTCTGTGGCGCCCCCACGATGAACACATCGTACTGGAACTGAAGCGGGACTGGACGAATCCGTCATGGGAGGCATACGCGGCGTCATACCTGACTCAGACCGTCTCCTACCAGGCGGCCAGCCAACCGATCAGCTTCCTCATCGTCCTCGACCTAACTGACAAATCCTCCGGCCTTGCCGCCGTGCCTGCGTGCGTCGAGGTGCGTACGGTCCCGGGCGCAGCCGGTGACACGCGACGACGTACCGCGATCATGATGAGAATCCAGGGCAACAAACGGAATCCCAGTGATCTCGTACCCGCCGACGAACACAGCACGCCATGCTGACGACAGACACTGCCGCTTGGCGGTGAGAGCAGCAACGTGGTCCGGCGCGTGTACCGCTCGATCAGCCCGGTCACCTGCTCCAGGATTGTCCTGGCCGGGCATCCGGCGTTCCGCAGAAGAAGCGTCGAACTCGAAGCCGAATCACCACGAGCTGCCCAGCCAGAGCGGCATCGGCCAGGACTCGCTCGTAGCGACTGTGGACCCGAGCCGATGGGACGTCGCATCGCGGACACCAGGCCCTGCGCGCTGCCGAGCTGACGCAGACGCAGATGGCGTGCCGAGCAAGCTCCCGAACCGGCGACGAAGGTGCTGGCACGGCGAGGGATGCGCTTGCCTCAGCAAAGCCAGGCAGGGCTTCGAGTTTCCCGGCTTCCACCACAGGAAAGTGGAATCGTGGAGATGGCGGGGCAAGGCACTACCTGCAACGCCGACCCTCGGCCAGAGCGATGCGGATACTGCGGGACGCGCTAGTCGGTGGACGACGCCGGAAGCCGGGTGCGGGAGAATCGCGTGCACGGCTTAGGGTGGTGGGGGCTGAAGACGGAGCGCCATGCAACCGCACCAGCCCCCCCGGACCCCCTGCTAAAAAATAGTGTGCGCGACAAACGAGGTACTCGCCTCCGAACGGCCCGCAAGTCCGCCTGCCCATACACCACCCGGTACACCGGGAACAGCGGACAACGACTCGATCAAGGTAGTGTCCGGCAGCGGTCCAGCCACGCGCGACCAGCTGGAGCCGTTCAGCCGGAACAGACCAGCGGTGGAACCCCGCGCGCCCACCCACAATTCGTCTCCGGAGAATACAAGCTTCGGGGAGTTCACCTCGCCCGGCAGGAAGGTGGTCCTCCACGCCGAGCCATTCCAGCGCAGCACAAATGACCGGTAAACGGGCAACTCGCCCGACGGCCACTGGTGCCCGCCTACGAACACCTCGCCGGAGTCGGCCCGGCCGAGTACCGCCGTCGCTTCGGCGGCGGTGGTGGCGGCCAATGGTGGTGCCGGGATCCGGGTCCAGGACACTCCGTCGTAATGCGCTATGTACAGGCGGGATTTGGTCCAGTTGTCGGCGTCCGCCTCCCGACCTGCGACCCAGATATCGTTCGTTCCCCTGGCATGGACGGCGTTCAGCTGGGTAGCTTTGTCGGCGGCACCAGGCAAGACCGTGGTACGCCAAGCCGTCCCGTTCCAATGCACGACGGCGGGATTCCTCGGACCGGACTCGAACTGGTCCGAGCCGACCACCCAGACATCGTCGGGGGCCAGGGCAGTTGCCGCTTTCGGCCAGAATTCAGGTTTGTCGAACGGCACCGAACTCCAGGCCCTGCCGTCCCAGTGGTACTGCAGCGGAGTTCTCCCGGTCACCCGGTTCACCGAACCGAGAACCCAGGCATCCGACGGGCCGGTCGAGGCGAGCGCGCCGACTAAGAGTTCGTCGTCGTCGCCCACGAACTTGTGCTCGGCCCAGCTCCGGCCGTTCCACTGCCACAGCCGGTCCGCGGGAATCGTCGTAATGAATCCGTGCACCGCCCATGCGTTGTCCGGACCGGTCGCCACGATCTTCGAGGTCTGCACGTTGCGACCGGTCACCGGTGGGCCGTCGGCCTTCCACACCGGTTCCCCGGCACCGTCGGCGACGGCAGGTCCGGCGGCGGCGACCGCGGTGGCGGCCACCAGCAAGCCGGTCAGGACCGGCGACATCAGCCGGGTCAACGGCCGGTGTCTCCCGCCCCGCCATAGTGAGGTGGTCATTCGTCCTCTCTCCCTTCTTCGATGCTCTCCGGAACGATGTGCCGGACGAACGTGCTCAGCTGCCGTAGATGGTCGGCGGCCAGCCGCTGGATGGTCTGCTCGTCATGCCGTCGCGTGGAGTACCCCCAGGTAATGGACAGCAGGTTGTCGTAGACCCCTGCGTCGACGTCCAGCAGATGTGCCCTTGACCCGGCCGGATCCACAGGGTTGCCCAGCCGATGCGGCACGCGGGTGAACATCGAGCCCGGTCCGTCCGAATAGGACCGGCCACCATGTCTGCCCGCGTAGTTGAACGCCACCTGCGGCCGTGGCAGCGCCGCCAGCGTGGCTGCGAGTTCCCGGTCGGAGCCGAGATCCCGGAGTAGCCCGTAACCGATCCCGTGTCGGGGCGCCGCGTCCAGCCCGCGCTTGACCTCGGCCAGGACCGGCGCCGGATCCCGGTTCTCCGGCAGGGTCAGTACCACCGGGCTTTCGGTGGTGAACCATCCGACTGTGCGGCTCAGGTCGACGTCCGGGAACAGCTCCGCCCGGCCGTGCCTTTCGACATCGATCACCGCGTGGTCGTCGCCGGTCCAGCCGGCGAGCACGACGGCGAGCGCGGCCAGCAGCACCTCGTTCAGCTGATAGCCGGTTTCGGCGGGCACCCGGTGGGTCAGCGCCTTCGTGACGGCAGCCGGCGCGTGCACGGTGAGCGCACGGGTGCTGCCGACGTCGGGATACCCGGCCTCACTGTCGACGGGAAGTGGGCGGCACGAAGGGCGGGCAAGCCAGTGACCCACCTCCTCCGCGACCTCCCTGGAGCGGGCGTATTCGGTCAGACACCTTGTCCAGTAAGGAAAAGACGTGGTCTTGGCAGGAAGTCGCACCGGCTCTCCCCCGGCCGTCCGCCGGTAGGCGGTGTCGAGGTCGGTGAGCAGGATCTGCCAGGAAGCGATGTCGACGGCGAGATGGTGCACGATGACGACGAGTTCGTCCGGCCCGTCGGGGGTCTGGAACAGGACCGCACGCACGATCGGCCCGTTCGCGAGGTCGAGCCCCCGCTGCTCCTCGGCGACGATGCGGTCCTGCAGATCGAGGCGCTGGTCCTCGGGAACCGCTGTCAGGTCCACCCGCCGCGACACCGGGCCGTCCTCCTCGGGCGCCAGCCAGATCCGCCACCGGCCCGCCGCACCTGCCGCCCGTAGCCGCAGCATGTCGTGGTGCTCGATGACGGCGTGCAGCGCTCGCTCCAGCACGGTGGGATCGACGTCTCCCTGACAGAGCAGATGGGCGTCCTGTGTGAAGTGACCGTGCCGGCTCGGTCGGGTCAGGAACGAACGCTGGACCGGGGTCGGCACGACCTCACCCGCCAGCGGCCCCTGCTCCGCCGTCACCGCTGGGACGTCCCCTGCGGCCGCCACCGCGGCCAGAGCGTCGTCGGCGTAGAACGCCCGAGGTGCCAGCGCCAGACCGGCCCGGCGAGCCGCCGAAACCACCGACATCACCATCAGCGAATCACCGCCGAGGGCGAAGAACCGGTCCCGCGCGCCGACCCGGGGTACGCCGAGCATCCTCGACCAGATCCCGGCGAGCAGGTGCTCCGCCGGGGTCTGGGGTTCGAGGTACGTGTCCGCGGCCGTCCCCGATCCCCGCACATCGTGCAGCGCCCGCCGGTCGAGTTTCCCGTGCGCGGTCAGCGGAATGACCGGGAGCCACTGGATCACGGCGGGCACCAGGTGGGCGGGCAGCCGCTGGGCCAGGCGATCCCGCAGCCGGGAGGTGACGGACGGGTCCTCCTTCGCGGTGGTGATGTAGGCGACGAGCCGCTGACCGGACGCGTCTTCCCGCGCGACGACCGCCGCGTCGCGCACCTCCGGCTCGGTGAGCAGCGCGGCGCGGACCTCGCCGGGTTCGACCCGGAACCCGCGGATCTTGACCTGGTCGTCCGCCCTGCCGGCGAACTCGAGCACACCGTCGGGCCGGAACCGGCCCAGGTCGCCGGTGCGGTAAAGCCGGGAGCCGGGTTCGCCAGCGGGATCGGGCACGAAACACTCCGCCGTGCGGCCGGGTGCGCCGAGGTACCCACGTGCGAGTCCCATGCCCGTCAGACAGATCTCGCCGACCGTGCCCATCGGCACCGGGCGCAGGTGCCGGTCGAGCACCTGTACCCCAGTGTTGGTCACCGGCCTGCCCAGCGCCGGGCGCCCGTCATCGGCCACCCGGCACACCACCGCGTCGACGGTGCATTCCGAGGGACCGTAGAAGTTGTGGACGGTGATGCCGGGTGCGAGCTCCCGCAGTCGGTCCACGAGGTCCTCCTCCAGCTCCTCGCCACCGAGCGCCGCGATCTTCGGCTGGTGCCGTCCCGCGTCCAGCAACCCGGCCGCGATCAGCACCCGGCAGTAGGACGGTGTCGTATTGAGGAGGTCGACGCCGTGCTCGGCGACGAATCGGGCCAGCGCCTCCGGCTCCCGGCGGACCTCGTCGGCCATCAGGTGGAGTTCGTGCCCGGCGAACATCCACAGCAGGCCGTCCCACGCGGCGTCGAACGAGAACGGCGCGGTCGCCGCGACGCGCAGCCCGTCCTCCCCCGCTAGTGTCGCGGCGCGATGGTGGTGGAAGAGGTTGACCGCGCTGCGGTGTTCGACCACCACACCCTTGGGCGTGCCGGTCGAACCCGAGGTGTACACGATGTAGGCGGGGTGGCGCGAGGACAGGGGAGCGAGCCGGTCGGCGTCGGTTATCCCCGCCGCCGGTCCCACCGTCGCCGCCAGATCCTCCCAGCACACCGGTTCCCTGCCCGCGGTGTCCATTTCGGACCAGCGGACGCCGGTCGCCCGCCCGGTGAGCAGGACTACCGGATCCGCGTCCCGCAGCAGGAAGGTGATCCGCTCCGCCGGGTAGCCGGGATCCACCACCAGCACGGCGGCACCGGCCTTGAGCACGGCCACCACCGCGACCACCAGGTCCGCTGAGCGGCCAAGGGCCACCGCGACGGCTCGTTCCGGCCCCGCGCCGCGTGCGATCAGGCCGAGGGCGAGCCGGTCGGCCCTGGCGTCCAGTTCCGCGTAGGACAACGTCTCGTCCCCGGTGTCCAGGGCTGTCTCCCCCGGTGTCCGCGCCACCCGCGCGGCGAACAGGTCGGCCAACGTGCCGTCCGGAACCTCGTCCGGGGACACCGGCCGCGCAGCAGGCAGCAGCAGGCGTTCCGCCTCGGGCAGGCAGTCCGCGGTCGCGTCGCCGTCAGGGTCGGCCGCCATGGCCTCGAGCACGGTCCGGTACAGGGCGGCGAACCGTGCGCCGTTGGCACGGCTGAACACACGGCTGCTCGTCGCGATCGCCACATGCCTGGCCAGGGTGCCGACACTCAGCAGGAACTCGTTCGGGCTCTCGTCGACGGCGCCGAGGAAGTCCACCAGCCCGTGATCGACCTGGTGGAAATCAAGGTAGTTGAACATCACGTCGATCAGCCGGCCCCGGCGTGCCGCCCGCTGGATCTCCGGCATCGGGAACCGGCGATGCGGCCACAGCCCGATCTCGGTCGCGAAGACCTCCTCCACCAAGGCTCGCCAGGTCCGGGCCCGCCCGCTGAACGCGAACGGCAAGGTATTCAGATACATCCCGTACACGCGGTGCGCCCCCAGTTCCTCCGGGCGGGCATCGCAGACCAGGCCCCCGAAGAAGGACGCCTGCGGCGTGAGCATGCTCATCACCTTGAGATGCGCGGCGTGCACCACGCTCTTCAAGGGCACCCCGGCCGAGTTGGCGAACGACCGCAGTTCGGGTTCGAGATCGTGGAAAGGCACGTGCAGCCGGTATCGCTCGTCCGGCCCGTCCGGGTCACCCCAGCCCGCCGGGAGTTCCAGTCTTTCGTGCCTCCGCACGACATCGAGCCAGAACTCCCGATCCTCCACCGAACGCAGCGAGGCCTGCTCGCCCGCGATGAAGTCGGCGAATCGGACCGCGGCCGGTGGCAACGGCTCGGGCTCAAGCCCGTCCCGGATCCGCCGGTAGCAGCCCAGCAGCTCCATGAACAGCGTGTGGAAGCTCCAGCCCTCGATGATCGGATGGCATTCGGTGATCGACAACCACCAGCCGTCGTCGTCGAAAACGTGCACGAACATCCGCAGCAGCGGCGGCTTCGCGATGTCGAACAGCTCGGCCCTGGTGCGCGCGGCGTGCTCGGCAAGCATCCGGTCCTGCTCGGGTTTGGTCAGCCCACGGGCCTCGGACAGGCCGAACGGCATCTCCGCGGTCGCGAGCACCACCTGCATCGGCACCGAATACGTGTCGGGGTCGAGCGCGGTACGGAGCACGTCGTGCCGCTCGACGACGACGTGGGCGGCCGCTCGAAACGCTTCGGGGGAGAACGGCCGATCGTCCGGGATCGGGAACGAGGTCACGTTGTGGTACCGGTTGTCCCGCTCATGCGCGAACATTTCGACCAGCATGCCCAGCTGCACCTGGGAAAGCGGATACGCGTCGACGGCTTCGGGTGGCAGCAGCGCCCGGTCGGGATCGGAAATCAGTTCGAACGGCCGTACCCCCACCACGGAGCCGTCGCCGCGCGACCGTCCGGAAAGGACTTCGCAGAGCCCGGCCAGTGTGCGTGCCTCGAAGACGTCCCGGACCGCCACGTCGTAGCCGACCGCCCGGAGGGCACCGACCACCGCGACCGCCTTGATCGAATCACCACCGAGACGAAAGAACTCGTCCCACACACCGACCGCCTCGACGCCGAGCGCCTCCGCCCACACCTCGGCGACGCGCGCTTCGTCGGCGGTGCGTGGTGCGACGAACTCCTGGTGTGCCGGCAGGGACGCCCGGGGCGGCGCGGGCAGTGCGTCCCGGTCGAGCTTGCCGTTCGCGGTGAGGGGCAGGGCCGCGAGCTCGACGAAGGCGGTCGGGACCAGGTGCTCGGGTAACTGGTCCCCGGTGTGCCCGGCGAGTTCTGCCGGGGTCACTGGGTCCCCCTCGGCCACCCAATAGGCGACCAGCTGCCTGCCACCGCCACGCGGCAACGCGAGCACGACCACCTCGCGGACGCCGGGATGCGCGCCGACCACGGCCTGTACTTCCCGGGTGTCGACCCGGTACCCACGGACCTTGACCTGATGGTCGACCCTGCCGACGAAGTCGACGGTGCCGTCCGGCAGTACCCTGCCGAGGTCACCGGTCCGGTAGAGCCGGGATCCCGGCTCGCCGAACGGGTCGGGCAGGAAACGTTCGGCACTCAGCGCCCGCCGGCGCGCGTATCCCCGTGCGACCCCGGTGCCGCCGACGTAGATCTCCCCGACCACGCCGACCGGTACTTGCCCGAGTCCCGCGTCGAGCACGTGCATCGTGGTGTTCGGAATCGGCCTGCCGAGCGAAACGAGTTCGGTGTCCCGTGGCCCGGCGACCGGATGGCCCGAGTTCCCTACGGTGATCTCGGTCGGGCCGTACTCCGCGGCCAGCCGGGTACCACCGGGACCGGCCAATGCGCGCCACCGGTCCGCCAGCGTGCTGGTGAAGGCGTCCCCCGCGGCGATGACCAGTCCGGCGAGTCTCGCGGCCTGCGGTGCCGAGAGCTGTTCGGTAAGCAACGCCAGATGCCCCGGCGTGAGCTTGACGAACGCGAACGGCGCCGATGCGGCGAGCAACGCGCCGAGGTCGGTGATCGCGAAGTCCTGCGGGAGCAGTTCGACGCGCTGGCCTGCCATGAGCGGCGCGTAGAGGTCGGGGATCCCGAGGTCGAAGGAGACGGAGGAAAACATCGGCGCGCCACCGGTTCCCGCCGAGACGTACTCCCGGACCGTCCACTCGAGATAGTTCGCCAGCCCGCGATGGGTGACCAGCACCCCGTTGGGCGCGCCGGTCGAGCCGGAGGTGTAGATCACGTAGGCCAGGTCGTCCTCGCCACCGGTACGCGGTGGCGCGGTGGCGGGCAGCGCGGCGAGGGTTTCCTTCTCCTGTTCGAGAACCAGCACCCGGCCGCCGAATCCGGTCAGCCGCCCGGTGTGGCGGGCTTCGGTGAGAACGACCGAGGCCCCGGCGTCCTCGAGCATCCCGCACAACCGCTCCGCGGGATGCCCCGGTTCGAGCGGGACCTGCGCCCCGCCTGCCTTCCACACGCCGAGCAGCGCGGCCACCAGGTCGGGGCCGCGATCGAGCAGCACCCCGACGGTGCGCTCGGGCCCGACGCCCAGCGCCACGAGCCGATGCGCGAACCGGTTGGCCCGCGCGTCCAGTTCGGCGTATCCGATCCGCTGATCCCCGAAGCCCAGTGCCACCGCGTCGGGAGTACGCGCGGCGACCCGTGCGAACACCTCGTGCACGCGCGTGCCGTCGATGTGCCGGGCGGCGCCGGTCGCGGCCGTCAGCAGCCGGCGCCGTTCGACGGCGGGCAGAATGTCCACAGCGGACACTCGGGTCTCCGGCGCGACCGCCACGCTCTCGACGAGACGCGAGAAGTGCGCGGCCATCCGCTCGGCGGTGGCGCGGTCGAACAACGCGGCGAGGTAGCCGAGGCCGCCACGCAGCGTGCCGTCGGGCAGTTCGTCGAGCTGCAGGGTGAGGTCGAACTGGGCCACCGACGAAACGGCTTCGATTCGCTCGCTCCGGAGGCCGGGCAGCTCCAGCGTCCCCTCCGGCACCGCGCGCAGGTCGAACATCGCCTGGAACAGCGGGGTCGCCGAGGCCGCCCGCTCGGGCCGTACGGCTCCGACAACCTCGGCGAGCGGGACGTCCGCGTGGTCGTGCGCGGCGAGCACGGTCGCCCGGTTCGCCGTCACCAGTTCGCCGAATGCCGGGTCGCCCGCCCACCGCGCGCGCAGCGCCACGGTGGTGAAGGCGTATCCCAGCATGGTCCGCAACTCGGCACGGGTACGCCGCGACACCGCTGTGCCGACCGTGATGTCGGCTTCGGCCGCGCTGCCGGAGTAGCGCGCCAGCAGCACCTGGAACGCGGTCAGCAGCACCATGAACAGCGTGGCATCGTGCACCCGCGCGAACTCACGCAGCCGCGCGGCGGTGTCCCGGGGAATCACGAAACCGACCGCATCGCCCTGCCAGTCACGGACGGCCGGGCGCGCCCGGTCGGCGGGAAGCACGAGCGGGGCGACGTCCGCGAGCTGGGTCCGCCAGTAGCCGAGCTGCCTCCGGCGGACCTCGGGCGTGAGCCGTTCTCGTTGCCAGCAGGCGAAATCCACGTACTGCACGGTGACCGGCGGCAGATTCGCGCGTTGCCCCGACAACGCCGCGCGGTAGCCGGCGCTCACCTCCGTGACGAGTATCCCGTACGAAGCCGCGTCACAGGCGATGTGGTGGAACACGGCTGCGAGCACGTGATCGTCCTCGGCCAGCCGGAACAATCGGATCCGCATCGGATGTTCTGTCCGCAGGTCGATGGGCGTCAGCGCGAGCCGCCGAACGTCGTCCAGCGTCCGCTTGTACCGCAGCTCCCCTGCCTCACCGGAGAAGTCCACGAGAACGAAATCCACCGCGCCGGGCGGATCCACGATCTGCGCGGGTTCGTCACCGGCGAGTCCGTACCGGGTGCGCAGGATCTCGTGCCGGACGGCGACACCTTTCCACGCCTGACCGAGCGCATCGACGTCGAGCGCTCCACGCAGCCGGACCACCAGCGGCACCAGGAACTCCGGGCTATCCGGCGCCACCGTCGCGGCGAGCCACAGCTGGCGTTGTGCCGGGGCCAGCGGCAGCGGTCCGTCCCGGTCCGCCCTGCCGATACCGGTGCGCTGACCGATGCGTGCGCCAGCAAGCCTGCGCCGGACCATGTCCTCGCGCAGGGCATCGACGTCAGCGGGATCCGGTGCCGCCTCGGTGGTCATCCGTCGCTCCTTTCGCAACGTTCGGTCTAGCGATCACGTGAGCACGTACCCGCCCGGTGACCGGAAGGGCCGCGTGCGGCGCCCGTCGGCGAACACGAAAGTCCGGTACAGCCAACGATCCCGGCCGTCGTAGCGCGGAATGAACGCGGTCCTGCCGTGCAACGCCAGCCGGTTGTCCACCAGCGCCAGCTCCCCCGGCCGCAGGACCAGCCTCCGTACCACCGGGGCCAGCGCGGTCTCCAGTTCCGCGAGGGCGGCACCGGCGTCCGCGTCGAGCGGGCGGGTGCTCGCGAAGTCCACCCGGATATCGGGATCCTCGGCGCTGCCGCACAACACCGGATGGGGCTCCGAGCCGCCGCCAGTGCCACCGAACGACGGCGGTGGCTCGGTACGGAAACGCGGCTCCGCGAGTATCCGCCGAGCAGGAGGGGGCAAGGCCGCCAGCGCAGGCCGGATCGGGGCGACCAGCAGGGCCGCCCGGTTCTCGTGGTCGGCACGCAGGCACAGCAGCGCGACGAAATCCGGTCTGGCCGGGTGGAAGGCGTTCTCGACGTGCATGGTCAGCACCACCGATCCCGCGTTGCTCTGGGAGCGCTCGCGGCCGGGCACCGGAACGACGTTCTGCACGAGGGCACCGGTCTTCTCCGCCCGGAAGGCCCCGATCTCGCCGACGCACAGGGAAAGGAGCACCTGTACCGCGGCCGCGACCGTCGCCTCGCGTTCCACGGAGCCGGCGATCGTCGGCGTCGGTGGGATCGCCGTCCCGATCGGGAGGTTGCGGAGCAGCAGCACACCATCGGTCCCGGAGTCGTGCCGGTACTCCCGCAGTGTCTCGCGCAGGAGCAGCGGCAGGAGGCAGGACCGCTGCCGGGCGGCCAGTACCCAGGCGGGCGCGTCGACGCGCCGGGGCGGGAACTCGGCGAGTTCCTGTGCCACCGCGCGCAGTTCGTCGTGCTCGGCTCGTGTCAGTGTGACGACCGCCGTCGATGTCCCCGCTGTCATCCCGGCCTCGCTTCGATCAGGGACGAACGCGCGCCGCCGCGCACGTCCGTGATGACGAACCCGGCCTCGCCGAGCAGCGAGTGCCACGCCTTCCGGTCACGTTCCCTGCCTCCGACCATCACGAGCATGTGCAGGTCGAGCAGGTCGTCCCAGCGCGAACCGTCCTCGTGTGCGACCTGCTCCAGGATGAGCAGCCTCGCGGACTTCGGCATCGCTTCGCGGCAGAGCCGCAGCAACTCCACGGCCTTGGTGTCGTTCCAGTCGTGGAGGATTTCCGCGAGAAGGTAGGCGTCGGCCCCGGCCGGAACGGCCTCGAAGAAGTCCCCGCCGACACATTCACAGCGATCCGCGACCCCGGCTTCGGCCAGCGTGCCGCTCGCCCGTGCGACGACGTGCGGCAGATCGAGCAGGACACCGCAGAGTCCCGGCCGGTCGGCGAGCAGCAGTGCGAGCAGCCCACCGTTGCCGCCACCGACATCCACTACCGTGCGGATGTCACTCCACTCGTAGTCGAGCAGCGGCGCGGCGCGCAGTCGCACCAGCCCAGCCTGCGCGGCGGTGAACCTGGCCTCCTCTTCGGGATGTTCGGCGAGCCAGGAAAACATCGCCGTCCCGAACACATTGTCGAAGGCGGGCTCCCCGGTGCGCAGGGTGTGCTCCGCGGCCTGCCAGGCCAGGTAGGACTCCCCCACCATCATCGAGGCGAAGTGCCGCAACGAACCGGGAACATCCCGGCGGAGCAGCTCGCCGAGCTCGGTGAGGGTGTAGGTGCCCCCCGGATCTCCGGCGAGTACACCCTCCGTGCCGAGCAGCCGCAGGAACCGGGCGAGCGCGTCGGGGTCCGTGCCGGACGCGGCCGCCAGCTGCGCGACGGTCGCCGGACCAGCCGCCAGCCGGTCGATCACCCCTGTCTCGACGACAGCGTGGATCGCCTGGGTGAGCACGAATCCCATCAGTTTGCGGCGCAGCAGGGCATTGGCGGACGAGGTCATCGGGGCCACTCCGCACCGTCCACCAGCGCCGGGAACAAGGGCACCTCCGCGGCCCGCTTGAGATACTCGGCACCGCTGGTGCCGCCGGTTCCCCGATCGTCGCCGATGATCTTCAAGGTCACTCCCCAGTGCGTGCGTTTCATCGCGCGCCATGCCCGGTCCAGGTCCGCCATCCGGCAGACGAGGGGGGCGACGGTGGTACGCCCGATACTGTCCACTATGGACGTGAAAATTTCCTGCAAGGTTGCCCCGACGGGCTCCACCGGCGGCAGGCCCACCGCGGGCGGGCCTGCCGGGCGCGGCGCGCACAGCAGCTCGATCCGCCGGTAGTGCCGCGACTGCACCGCGCTGCGCCCGTCGGAGTGCACCCGGATGATCTCGAAGCTGCGGCGCGGCATCGTGGTGAGCACCCGGTACAGCGGCCGGGACAGCCCGAGCCACCAGATCGCCCTGTCGAGCTGCTCGCCGGCCGCCACGATCTCCCCGCGCAGCAACGCGACTCCGGCCAGCTCGATCCTGCGGCAGAGGTACGCGTAGATCATTTCGAAGATCTGCACGCACCGGAAGAACATGTGCTCGTCGTGCATGCGCGTGATCGGCAGCAGGGCGATCCCGATCACGAGCGCCTGTTCCCTCCCGAGCCCGGCAAGGAACGCGGTCGCCAGCCTGCCGGCGTGGTCCGCGAACTCCCGGTCGTCTGCCGGGGCCGCTCCGTCCGATGAGGACAGTCTGCCCAGTACCGAGGCCACGGCCGCGGTGCGGGCCCGGCACACGCGTCCCGGTGTGCTCCGCAACATCGCGGCCTCGGCCAGCAGGGTGTCCGCCACCAGCCCGCCGAGCAGCCCACCGACGGACCGCTCGTCGTCGAGATCGACGACGCTGAGCAACAGGCGCGTAAGCAGGTATCCGTCGTAGGTACTGTTGTGCTGATCCACCGTACTGGGCAGCCACAGTGGCAGCGGCCAACTGTCCGCCGGTACCCGTACGGCGATGGCGCGCAACGGCGCGGTCACCCGTTCCCCGGCATACATCCGGCCGACCGCGACGAAGTGATCGAGCACTTCTTGGTAGGGAAAGGATTCCGGTGCGCGATCCGGAGACCACGCCCCCAGCGCCGCCGCCGCGCGGGCGCCGGAGACATCCGTCGGCGACGCGGCGGCGGCGCGTGCGCTGATCCCTTCGGGACCGGCATGCCGCGGCCACTCCCGCACACTGACCACTTGACGCTCCACCACCGCTCCATCGTGGATTTCGCCGCTATACAAGGCCTATAGGCGGTTCGGTCACGGCGGCGAGAGGCGGCCTTCTCGGCCGGTCCTGGCACGGACCACCGGGCTGAGCACCGCGAGCATGGCGAGCAGGACCATCAGCGCGCCCAATGCGAGCACGGTCCGGACCACCCCGGCGGCGTCGAGCAGGTATCCGCTCAGCAGCGAGCCCGCCGAGACCGCGCCGACCAGCACGAGGCCGGCCACACTGTTCACCCTGCCCTGCAAGGCATCCGGGGTGGTCCCCACCATGTAGACGCCGCCGACCACGTTGAACACCCCGCCGACGTAGCCGTTCGCCGCGAACAACACGGCGATGACGATCGGATCCTGCACGAACGCGGGCACCGGGACCAGCACGGACCACACGATGAGACCACCGATCGCGACCGCGCCGAGGCTCACGCGCTTCATCCACCAGGTCCCGCTGAGCGCGCCCAGTGTGCCGCCGATACCACCGGCGACGGACACCACGCCGACGATCGCGGCCGAACCACCACCGGAGTGCACGATCACCATCAAGGCCATGGTGAGACCGCGGAACACCACGTTTGTCGCGGCGATCAGCCCGATGACGGTGCGCAGAAACCGCTGCCGCCACATCCACGCGATCCCTTCGGCGATCTCGGTGCGGAGGTGACGCGGCGGCGGCCGGTCGCCCTGCATCGGCTTGCGGATCAGCAACACCGCGGCCAGTGAAACCAGGTGCAGCACGGCCGTGGCAACGAACGGCACCCACCGCAGTACCGCGAACAGCGCGCTGCCCACCGGCTGACCGAGCAGCGCGGCCACTCGTGAACGGGCTTCGTTCCTGCTCATCGCGGACCCCAGCTGCTCCGGCGCCACCAGCCGCGGTACTGCGGCCCGCTCGGCCAGTTGGTAGAAGACCACGCAGCTGCCCTGCAGGAAGGCGGCCGCCATCAGTACCGGAATCCAGATCCGGCCGGTCGCCACAAGCACCGCGACGCCTCCGGTGGCGAGCAGACATCCCACGTCGGCCGAGATCATCACCTTGCGCCGGTCCCAGCGGTCCACCAGCGCGCCCGCCGGGAGCTGGACGAGCAACTGCGGAAGCAGCGCGGCGAACCCCACCAACCCGGCCTGGCCCGCCGAGCCGGTCTGCCACAACACGACGAGCGGATAGACGACGTCGGTGATGTGACCGCCGAGAATCGTGCACCCCGCGGCCAGCCACAGCCGCAGGAAATCGCGGTTGCGGCCCAGCGACCGCCCGGCCGGCCGCGCAGGATCCCGTACCGTGTCGGTCACCGGGCACCATCGCAGAAGCCAGGGCGGCACCACTCGAGAACCGCCATGGCGCTGGCGAGTTTCGTGCGCGCCTGCCGGAAGGCGATGCTCGCCGGCCCGTCCAGCACGTCGGCGGTGACCTCTTCACCGCGATGGGCGGGCAGATCGTGCAGGAACACCGCGTCCGGGCTGGTACGCCACAGCTCCGCGGTGACCTGGAAGGGGGCGAACGCCCGGCGCCAGTCCGGATCGGGCTTGCTGGTCCCCGTGGTCTGCCAGCGGGTTGTGTAGACGACGTCGAACCCGCCGAGACCGGCCATGTCGTGCCGCTGGACGACCGAGGCGCCGTACCGCGCGGCCTGCTCGGCCCCGCGGCTCAGGAATGCCTCCGGAACGCCGTATCCCTCGGGAGTGCGCAGTTCCAGCTCCACGCCGGGAAACCGGGTAAGCGCCAGCGTCAGCGCGGTGGCGGTGTTGTTCCCTTCCCCCACATAAAGCACCTTGAGTCCCTCGATCCGGCCGAAGTGGACCATCAACGTGGTGAGATCGGACAGTGCCTGCGTCGGATGCTCGTCGACGGTCATCGCGTTGACCACGGCCATCCGGTCCTGCGCGGCCAGCGCGCGCAGCTCGGCCGGATCGCCGGCGGTACGCACGACGAGAAGATCGAGCATCCCGGCCAGTACCCGCCCGGTGTCCTCGACACTCTCCCCCGTGTTCAGCTGAAGATCGCCGGGACCGTACGCGACGGTCTGCGCGCCCAGCCTGGCCGCGCCCGCCGAGAACGCCGTCCTGGTCCGCGTCGAGGTGGTGCTGAAGAAGATCCCGGCCATCGCACCGGCCAGCGAGCGCACGACCGGACTCCGCGCGGCGAACCCGCCACCGCGCTCGATGAGCTGAGTGAGGTCGGTATCAGTCAGGTCGGCGATGGACAGGAGATGCCGGACGGTGGTGTGCACGGCCGATTCCAATCTCGAATGGGACGATTCCCCTGGCACCGGTCACTCACCGGATTCCTTCCACCGCAGCGCCCGCGCGGTCACCTCCGCGTCGGAGAGCGCCTCGATTTCGGCGCGAACCGCACGTTCCACGGCCTGCGCCAGCCCGGCCACGGTCGGCTCGTCGAACACCGTCCGCAGCGGGATCTCCACATCGAACTCCTCCTGCGTCATCGCGACAAGCCGCGCCGCCGCCATCGAATCCCCGCCCTGCAGGAAGAAGTTGTCGTGGACCCCGCCCAGCGCCGGCAGGACCTCGCGCCACAGGCCCGCGACCCGTTCCTCCAGCTCCGTCCTCGGCGAGACGGGGCCCTCGTCCCCGTGCCTGCGCGGGACGTCGAGTGCGGCCAGTGCTGCGTGGTCGATCTTGCCGTGCCTGGTGAGCGGCAACGCAGTGAGTGGCACGACGGCCACGGGCACCATGTAGTCGGGCAGCAGGCGCGCGCAGTGCGTCCGCAGCTCGTCGGCGCCGTCAAGCGGCTCCAGATCTGTGACGCAGTAGGCGAAGAGCTGCTTCCCTGCCCGGTCATTCTCCCGGACGGCGACCACCGCCTCTCGCACGGCCGGATGCCGGGCGAGCGCCGCCCGGATCTCCCCGAGCTCCACGCGGTAGCCGCGGATCTTCACCTGCTCGTCGTCCCGGCCGAGGAAGTCGAGCTCGCCCGAGGGGAGCATCCGGCCGAGGTCGCCGGTGCGATAGAGCCGCGCGCCGGACCCGCCGTACGGATCCGGTACGAAGCGGGCCGCGGTGAGCGCCGGCCTGCCGAAATAGCCGCGTGCCAGGCCCACCCCGCCGACGCAGATCTCCCCCGCCGTCCCGAAGGGCACCGGCCGGAGTTCCTCGTCGAGCACGACGACGGTGACGTTCGGCAGCGCGTGTCCGATGTGAACGGTTTCGGTGTCCGGTTCGACCGCCGATCGGGTGGCCGAGATCGTCGACTCGGCCGGACCGTACATGTGTACCAGGCGATTCAACCGGGACCGGAGCTCGCGGGCGAACGCGGGGGACGGCGACTCGCCGCCGGTCAGCCCCACCAGGTCGCGGCGGCGGCCGAATCCCGCGTCCAGCAGGAGTCTCCAGTGCGCGGGCGAGCCGCCGAGGTGTGTCACGCCGTGCCGGTCGAGCAGCCGCAGCTGGGCCGCGCGGTTGGCGACCTCCGCCTCGGTGGCGACCACCACCCGCCCGCCGGAGATCAGCGGCAGGAACAGCTCCATCGCGGCGATGTCGAACGACACCGGCGCGACCGCGAGGTAGGCCGACTCCTGGCCGAATCCCACCTCCGCGCCCTTGGCGAGCAGGATGTTCAGCAATGCCCGGTGTTCGACCGCCACGCCCTTCGGCCGCCCGGTCGAGCCCGAGGTGTGCACGACGTAGCCGAGATCGCCGGGATGGGGCCAGCCGCCGTCATTCCCGACGCCGGGCAGGTCCGGCGCGGTGGTCAGTACCTCGCGACGGCCGGTACGCCCTTGGTGGGCCGCGCTGGTGAGCACCACGTCGACGCGGGCGTCGGACAACAGCAGGCCGGTGCGCTCCTCCGGGATCTGCGGATCGATCGGCAGGTACGCCGCCCCCGCACGCCAGACCGCGAGCATGCCCGCCACCAGGTCCGCCGAGCGGTCCAGCACGATGCCGACGACGGACTCCGGCCCGGCACCCGCGCGGCGCAAGCCCCCGGCCAGCGCGGTGACCCGGTGATCCAGCTCCCGGTAGGTCAGGGATCGCCCGGCACAAACCAGCGCGACCGCGTCCGGCCGGGCCCGCGCCCGCGCTTCGAAGGCGCCGAGCACCGTGTCCTCGACGATCCCCGCCGACCGGGCGGAGGGCACGAGAACCGCCCGTTCCCGCGCGGTGAGAATGTCCACTCGTGACAGTGCCGTGTCCGGATCGGCCACCACCCCGGCCACGAGTTGGCCAAGGTGTGCGGCGAACGCCTCGGCGGTATCCCGGTCGAACAACGCCGTCGCGTACTCCAGGAACCCACTCAGGCTCCCGTCCGGCAGCAGGCGCACCGCCAGGGTCAGGTCGGTCTTCGCGGTCCGCCAAACACGCTGGAAGACTTCGGCGTCGAGCGAGTCGGCGGCCAGGCTGGTGACGCCATCGTCGGCCAGGTCGAACATGACCTGGTAAAGCGGGGTTCGAGAAAGGTCACGATCGGGCTCAAGTTCGGCGACCAGCCGCTCGAACGGCACCTCCTGCCTGGCGAACCCGGCCAGGCACACCTCGCGGACCCGTTCGACCGCCGCGCCGAACGTCAGGTCGCCGCCCAGCCGGCACCGCAACGCCAGCGCGTTGAGGAAGAACCCCGCCACGCCTTCGGTCTCCGGCCGGTTCCGGCCCGCCACCGGGATGCCGACCGCGAGGTCCCACTGGCCACTGTGCCGCGCGAGTACCACGCAGAACGCGGTCAGGAAGGTCATGAACGGGGTCGCGCCGTGCCCGCGGCCGAGTTCGAGCACCGACGCGGTCAGCCCTGGCGGCAGCGTGAACGCGATCGCCGCGCCCCGTCCGTCGCGGACCGGTGGCCGGAGCCGGTCGGTGGGCAGCTCGAGCCGCGGCAGCCCGGCGAG
The DNA here is from genome assembly GCF_039541975.1 of Amycolatopsis samaneae. Taxonomy (NCBI): domain Bacteria; kingdom Bacillati; phylum Actinomycetota; class Actinomycetes; order Pseudonocardiales; family Pseudonocardiaceae; genus Amycolatopsis; species Amycolatopsis samaneae. The sequence goes on along the minus strand of NZ_BAABHG010000015.1, from coordinate 201,489 downwards.
GTGCTCCCGCCAGTACGTCACCTGCTCGTCCGGTATCGCCGCTTCCCGTTGCCACGCGGCGAAATCGGCATACTGCACCGGGAGATCGGCCACCTTTGGCTCCCTGCCGTCGAGCGTAGCCCGGCAGAACTCCAGCAGATCGGCCCGCAGCACCACGGACGACCAGCCATCGATGGCGATGTGGTGCACCGCCAGCACCAGCACGTCAGGCTCGCCCGCGGCACGGACCAGCGTCGCCCGCCATACGGGACCTGTCGTCAGGTCGAACCCGGTGGACAACTGTTCCCGCAGCACCGTGCGGAGATCGGCGCCGGTCACGCCGAGCGGGACCGGACCGGCGCCGTCGATCACCTGACGCGGCACCCCGGACTCGGTCACGTACCGGGTGCGCAGGATCTCGTGCCGCGAGGCCAGCTTCCCCAGCGCGTCGGCGACCAGCCCTTCGCCGGCGTCCGGGGGGAGCTTGATGAGCACCGGGACGATCCAGTCCACACCGCCGGGACTCAGCCGGTCCGCGAACCACAATCGTTCCTGCCCGGAAGATAACGGGAGCGGCCCGTTCCGGGGGACCGGCCGCACGGCGGCATCCGGCCCGTCGTGCGCGGCCAGCAGGCCAGCCTGCGCCTCGACGGTGGTGGCCGAGAACAGCCCGCGCAGCACTGTCCTGTCCCCCGCGGCGGCCCGCAGCCGGTTCGCCAGCCGGGTCAGCATCAGCGAGGAGCCACCCAGCACGAAGAAATCATCGTGCACCCCGACGCCGTCGACGCCCAGCAGGTCCGCCCACACGTCGGCGACCACCTGTTCGACCTCGTTCCGCGGTGCGACATAGGGAGCGCGACCGGTGTCCGGCGCCGGGTCGGGCAGCGCCCGGCGGTCGACCTTGCCACTGACGGTGAGCGGGAACCGGTCCAGGCGGACGAAGGCCGACGGGACGAACGCGGACGGCAACAGCTCGGCGAGGTACCTCCGGAGTGCTTCGGGCTCCGGGGGGTGGCCATCGCTCACGAAATACGCCGCCAGCCGCGCGGCACCGTCGGCGGATCGCCTGCCTGCCACCACCGCGGCCGCCACCGCCGGATGCGCGGTCAATGCACTTTCGACTTCCGCCGGCTCGACGCGCACACCGTTGATCTTGACCTGCTGATCGAGCCTGCCCAGGTATTCCAGCACGCCGTCGGCACGCCAGCGAGCCCGGTCCCCGGTCCGGTAGAGCCGGGCGCCCGCCGGTCCGTAGGGATCGGGGACGAAGGCGGCCGCCGTGTCCGCCGCGCGGCCGTGATAACCCCTGGCGAGACCGACACCGCCGACACACAGCTCGCCGGCGACGCCGACCGGCACCGGAGCGCCACAGGTGTCCAACACCAGGATCCGCGTGTTGTCGATCGGCCTGCCGATCGGCACCGGATCGGCGAGTCCTGCCGGATCGACGCGCTGCGCGGTGACGTCGATGGAGCATTCGGTCGGTCCGTAGGTGTTCCACAGCTCGACGTCGAGCCGGGCGAAAACCTCGGCGCAGAGCTCGGCGCGCAGGGGCTCACCCGCGGAGAAGACCAGCCGGAGCCCCTCGCACCGCGCGAACTCGGGTTCGGCGACCAGGAGCCGCAGTACCGAGGGGACCACCTGGAGCACCGTGACCCGCTCGGCGGCGGCGGTGGCGGCCAGCAGCGCGGGATCGGCCTCGGCGCCCGGCGGCGCCATGACCACCGTTCCCCCGCTGACCAGCGGCGCGAAGATCTCCCAACACGCCGCATCGAAGACCAGCGCGGTCTTGTGCAGCACTCTGTCCGATGCGCCGAGACCGTGCTTCCGTACCGTCCACAGCACCCGGTTCGCGATACCGGCCTGATCGATCACCACCGCCTTCGGCGTTCCGGTCGACCCCGAGGTGAAAAGCGCGTACGCGGCGTCCGAGCCGGAAAGTTCGATGCCGGGTGCCGCCTCGTCGCGCTCCTCCTGCCCGGACGGACTCAGGCGGAGCACCTCGGTCCCGGTGCCGTGAAGCGCGGAGCGGACCGCGTCGGCGACAGACCTCGAGCTTAGTACCAGCTTCAGCCCGATCCGGCCGGCGAGCGCCTGGAGCCGTGCCGGCGGGTGCCCGGGGTCCAGCGGGACGTACGCGCTGCCCACCCGCCAGATCGCCAGCAACGCGACGGCGAGCTCGATACCGCGTTCGGCACAGATGCCTACGAAGGTCTCCGGCCCGGCGCCCCGCCCGGCGAGTGTCCTGGCGAGCCGCCCGCTTTCCCTGCCCAGCTCGGCGTAGGTGAGCGAACGGTTCCCCTCGGCCACCGCGACGGCGTGCGGAGTGCGGGCGGTCTGGTCCGCGACGAGCGTGGCGAGGTTACGCACGGGAGGCATGGTGTCCTTCACCGGTCGGCCCGGTCAGTCGGCGGCGCCGGCGAGCCGGCGCCGGACGCTCAGCGGGCGCATGTCGGTCCACACCTCGTCGATGTGGGCAAGGCAGGACTCCCGGGAGCCCCGTACTCCCTGGTCGTACCAGCCCGCGGGCAGGTCCCGGTCAGCCCACCAGATCGAGTACTGCTCTTCGTCGTTGCGCACGACCGCATAGGACCGGTCGTCGGCCTGCTCGCTGTCGCTCATCGGTTCCCCTCCCACCCGGCCACCGCGGCCGGAGCTTGTCCGTGTTCCGGCAGGAAGCCGTCGGATCGGGTACCTGATCCGACGGCTTCGGGCGTCAAGTCGCGCAGAGAGCCGTTCGGCACCGCCGTTCCCGGCCGGACCGCCTCCAGTCCGAGATGCGGCTCCACGGCAGTCGTGGCCGACGACAGGTGTCCGTGCGCGGCGACCGCCGCGTCTCGGTGCCCGATCATCGGCACGACGCAACTGTCCTTCCGGTGTCCCCGGCCGGTACCGCGCCGAAGTGGGCGGTGACCCAGTCGTCGGAGTAGATCGTGTCGAGGTAGCGCGCACCGGCGTCCGGAAAGATCAGCACGCACCGCGTGCCTTCCGGGAACCGTTCGGCGATCTTCGCGGCGGCGGCGAATACGGCACCGGAGGATCCGCCGACGAGGAGCGCCTCCTGGTCGGCGAGCAGGCGGCAGGCGGCCACGCAGTCGAGATCCGAAACGTGCACGACCTCGTCCGCCAGCCCCTCCGCGAACAACGCGGGCCGGTGCGCCGCGCCGTGTCCGGGGATGAGCCGTCGTGCGGGCGTCGTCTCCCCGAAGATGGCGCTGCCAAGCGCGTCCACCGCGACGATCCTGGTGGCCATCCCGCGCTCGGCGATGTACTCGGCGCAACCACGTAACGTGCCGCAGGAACTCACCGCGCAGAACACGTAGTCGACCCTGCCGTCGAGCGCGTCGGCGATCTCCCGCATGGTCTCCTGGTGGGCCGCCGGGTTGAGCGGATTGGCGTATTGGTTGGGCCAGAAGGCATCCGGTGTCGAGGCGACGATCTCGCGGACCCGCCGGATCCGGGCGGGCAGGTACTCCCCGGTCACGGGATCGGGCGCGGCAACCACCTCGATCTCGGCCCGGTAGGCGTTGAGGGTCGCGAGGTGCTGCCGGGTCGTCTTCGGGTCCACCACACAGATCAGCCGGATCCCGAAGTAGCGGCAGATCTGGGCGAGCCCGATGGCGAGGTTGCCGGAACTCGACTCCACCACGACCGACCGGCCCCGGCGCAGCGATCCGTCGCGGATTCGCTCGCGCAACATGGCCAGCGCGGTGCGGTCCTTGATACTGCCACCGGGATTGAAACTCTCCAGCTTCGCGAGGAAACGGCGGCCTGGGACGGGCGCCCCCCTGGTCAGTGCCACCAGCGGTGTGTTCCCGATGACGCTGAGAACGCCATCGAACGCGTGCGCAGCCACACCATCTCCTCACTGCCCGGCGATTCCCCGACCCGGCCAGTCCACTCGCTATCGCTATAGCGGCTCTATACGGCGGGCGGCCCCGAAGGCGAGTACCTCGCCGAGCTCGACGTCCTCGGCGAGCGACACGGAATCCACCCGCGTGCGGGGCTCGGCCACCGCGATCCGGAGCAGGCGGAGGTAGCGATCCGCGAACGTCCGGATCGTCGGTTCGTCGAATAGCGCGACGTCGTAACGGAAAACGACCGACATCGCTTCCCGTCCGAGGCGGACCTCCGCGTTCACGTCAAATTGGCCCTCCATGTGCGGGGCGTCGACCAGCGCCAGCCGGAGGCCGTACCAGCGCACCTCGGGTCCCTCGTCCGCCCCGGCGGGCACCATCGGCAACGGCGGTTCCAACCGGTCGGTCACCAGCGCGGTGAAGGCAACCTTGGGAGCGGGAAAGCCGGGAGTTCCGGTCAGCAGCGAAAGTGGAAACTCCACATGGGACAGCGCGGAGCGCAGCTGATCCCGCGCCGACAAAGCGGCCTCGGCGAAGGTGCTGGTGGCATCGAACGCCGAGCGCAGCACAAGTGTGTTGACCAAGGAGCCGACCGTATCCCGGAGCCGCGCGCTCGTCCGAGTGCTCGCCGGGCAGCCGATCACGAGCTCGTCGAGTCCGGTGTAGCGGCGCATCAGCGCCTCGAAAGTGCCGAGCAGCAAGGAAAACGGAGTGACCTTCAGCGCATGGGCGGTGGCCCGGACCGATTGGGGACCGCCGAAACGCACCACCAGCGACGCCCCGCGGAACGCGCGTGTGGCCGGGCGGGGCCGGTCGGTGGGCAGCGCCGCCGCCACCGCACCGGCACATTCCGCGCGCCAATGGGATTCGAGCCCAGCCCGCCGGGGCGAAGCCAGCAGGGCACGTTCGGCCTCGATCTGCGCGCCGGGCGGGTAGGGCAGCGGCCGCGGCGGAACCCCCGCGTACACCGCGAGCAAATCACGCAGCAGCAACCAGATCGACGTCGCGTCGCAGCCGATGTGATGAGCGGTGACCACGAGCACAGCGTCGGCTTCGGCGAGCCGGATCAGCACGACGCGGAACGTCTCGCCCGCCTCCAGCCGGAAGGGCTCGCCGCTCGTCTCGGCCACCAGCTCCGCGATCCGCGCGGCCGGGGCGTCGACCACGCGCAGGCGTACCGGGGAAACCTCAAGAACTGTCCGAAAAGGACATCCAGCGCGCTCTCGGTACGCCGACCGGAGTAGTTCGTGCCGCACGGGCAACGCCGCGACCGCACGTTCGAGCGCGGCCCGATCCAGTGGTGTCCGCACGCGCACCGGAAGGACCACGTGATAGGCCCGGCTCTCCGGGGCCAAGCGGTACAGCAGCCACAGCATCTCCTGCGCCGCGGACAACGCGGCGGTCACCGGACGCCGAGTTCCGCCGCCAGGTGACCGGCCAGCACGGTGATCGTGGGGTTGTCCCAGGCCACCGTCGGCTCGACGACAAGGCCGAACTCCTCCTCGATCTCACCACCGAGCATCACGGCGTACACCGAATCCAGGCCGAGCTCGGCCAGTTCGGCATCGGGGTCGATGTCCTGTGCCCTCAGTTCCAGCAGAAACGCCACCCGATCGATCAGCCAGGCGCGCACCTGCGCCGCCGTCATCCCGGCCTGTGTCCCGCTCATCGTCCCGTTCCCCTTCCCCGGCTCGTCCCGGCACTCCGGCCCAGCGGCCGGGCGGCGAGGTCCAACGTGACCCCGTCGGCGCAACGCGCGAAGAGCTCGCGACCCAGCTCCTCGTCTTCCTCGGCGGGGTCGCCGCCGTGCCTGCCCAACCGCGCCCCCAGCCGCCGCAGCGCCGCGCGGATCCATGCCCCGCCGTCGAGAAACGGGCTCCGATCCCGATTGGCCAGCCAGACACCGACGCTGCTCGCCGCGGCGAGCAGCAGTGCGTACCGGTGGCTCGTCTCGAAACCCGCGCGCCCGGCCAAAATGATCGTGTCCCGCGGCGCCAGCTTCACGGCCGTGTCCCGCCAGCGAGCCAGTTCGGCTTCGAACACACCCGGCAGACCGACTTCTCCCGGCAGACCTTCGAGCAGCAGGAGGACTCTGTCGTGGCCCCGGTAATCCAGCGTCAGGAGGCCGAAGTCCAGCGGCGGTAGCTCGCCGTCCGAGCGGAACAACACCTCAGGAGCGGGCTCGCCGACCGTTCGCGCGATGCGTGGCAGCCGGGGAATTATGCTCGACTGACACACCGCGGCGTTGGCATGACCGAAGGTCAGTACCGGCAGGTCCCGGATGATCTTCTGCGCCATCGCGAACGGGCCTTCGCGGAGATAGCCCCGCGCGCCAAACAGGACGGACAACGCGTACGCCGCGTCCTGCGCCAACCGTGGCACCAGGTACTTCGTCGCGGCCGCCAGCATCCCGGCCTGCTCGGGCACCACGTGCAGCGCACGAGCGGCGACCGTGCAGAGACAGTCACAGATCAGCAGATCGGTGAACGCGCCTGCCAGGGTGGCACCGGCGTGCGGCAGGCCGGCCACCGTGCGACCGTAGAGCCTGCGTTCCGCAGCGAACCGGGCGGCCAGCCGCAGCAGGGTGTCCAGCGCACCGAGGGTCATCCCCGGCAGAACCGCCCTGGTGACCTGGAAGGCTCGCAGCACAGTTTCCATGCCTTCGCCGGGAGCGCCGACCAGGCTCTCCCCCGGCAGTGGGCAGCCGGTGAACTCGAACCCGCCGAGCAAACATCCGCGTACACCGACGGTCGGGAAGTCCGGCAGCCGCCGATAGCTGCCCGCGGGCACGGCGGCGAGGTCGACCAGGAAGTGGGAATGGCCGCGGCTGCCCGGCCGGTCCTCGGTCTTGGCGAACACCACGGCGGCGTCCGCCCGCGCGGCGTTGTTGACCAGCTCCTTGCGCCCGTCGAGCACGAACCCCTCGGCGGTCCGGGTCGCTCGTGTCTCGACCCTGGTGAAGTCGTTGCCGTGGGCCAGTTCCGTGTAGGCCGCCGAGAGCCGCCCGCCGCCAAGCAGGTATTCCGCGACCCAGTTCCGCTGCGCGGCGTTCCCCGAGGTCCAGATCGGCGCCGCCGCGATGAAACTCGTGACGCCGTGCCCAAGCCCGAGCGCGCAGTCGCGGCGGAACACCGCGCGGAGCACCGCGGCCATCCGGTCGGCACGGTCGAACCGGCCGCCAAGCTCGGTGGGCACGAACTCGGCGCCAAGGCCGTACCCGGTCAGCAGCGCCTCGCCCTCGGGCAACAGCTCACCACGCTCGTCCGCGGCGAGCACCGCGGCGAATCCCACCGGGTTGGCCTCGGCAAAGGGGTCACCGAACAACGCTTCGAGGTCAGGCACGCCGTTCACCCGCCAACCGGCACCGCCACGGCGAGAACAACCGGCCGTCGCGGTACTGCGCGAGCAACGCCGGAGCCAGCGTTCCGACCGGTTCGGCACCCGGCTCACCCCCCAGGAGTTCGACCACCCTCGCCAGGCAGGCGTGCACCCAGCGGCCGTCCGTCCACAGTGGATCATCCGGCGGCGCGTCGGCACGGTTTCGCAGCCAGGCGAGCAGACAGGCCGCTCCCGCGAAACACAACGCGTACCGCTCGGCGGTCACGAACGCCGAAGCGGGCACGTCCCGCGCGGACGGACGGTAGGCCGCCATCGCCTCGTGCACGTCCTCGGTCTCGGCCCACAGCGCCCGTGCCGTGGCGAGCAGCGCCGGTGACACGGACCCAAGCCCGGCAAGGCTGGTCAGCTCCTCGATCGCCTCGGGCAGCGCCTGCACAAGGCCGACGCCGTCCTGGACGGCCAACCGGAGCGACGACGGATCGAACGCGGGCAGCGGGTCCCGCAGCGAGGTCGTCGCGGCCAGGCCGGCGCCTGCACGTTTCCCCGCGCGATAGGCCCTGGCCAGCACCGGGAACTGGTTGATCACGGCATTGAGGTTCACCACCGTGCTGCCGTCGAAGATGCCGACAATCCGGTGATCGCGCACGATCTTCTGGAACCCGCCGCCCAGCTCGCGGCCGGTGAGATAGGCGCGCGCGCCGAGCACCTGGCCCAGTTCGTCAAGCATCCGGTCCACCGTGGTCGGAACCAGGTATTTGACGACCGCCGAGATCACACTGAGTTCGGCGGGCAGGGCGTGGATACTCCGCACGGCCAGGAGGCCGACCACCTCGGCGACGAGCAGGTCCGCGTAGACCTCGGTGAGCCTGCGGCCGACTTCGGGCAGGTCCAGCAGCACACGGCCGTACATCCGGTGCGCCGAGGCGAAATCGAGCGCCAGCCGCAACGCGTGGTCGGCCGGCCCCAGCGAGAGCGCGGCACACAGGGTCCTGGTCAGCTGCAGGCTCTTGAGAACGATCTCCAGCCCGGCCCCTGGCGCGCCCAGCACGGCATTGGCCGGGACCTTCGCGCCGGTGAAGCACACCCCGCTGATGTCCGCGCCCCGCACACCACTCGTCCGTGCCTTGGGCAGGCTATGGAAGGCGCCCGCGATCCGCCGTTTGTCGACGAGCAGCAGGCTGAACCCGCGCGGCCCGCCCCCTGGCGCCGTCCGTGCCAGCAGGCACACCAGGTCCGACCGGGTCGCGTTGTTGATCGGCCACTTCTCCCCCGAAATGACGTAGCGGTCGCCGTCTCGCACCGCGGTGACCTCACCGGCGAGCAGGTCGCTGCCGTGCTCTCGTTCGGACAGCCCCCAGCAGACGACGGCACCGCTGGCGATCTGTGCCCCCAGCGCGCCCGCCTGCTCGTCGTCCGCGGCCACCCACGCCGACACCGCGCCGAGGTAGGTCTTGCCGTGCGCGATCGCGACCGTCAGGTCCCGGCGGGCGAGCAGCCGGACGCGGTGGAGCAGGTCCTCGTAGCCGCGCAACGCGCCACCATGGACGGCCGGAACGTACTCCGCGGGCACACCGAGATCGTCGAGCAGGCGGCAGATCTCCTCGGGGAACTCCTCTCTTTCGTCCAGAGCAAGGCAACCGGCGAAAGAGAACGGCGTGTCGTCGGCGTACGGGTCTCCCAGCTTCCGGTCGAACTCCTCGGCACGGATGTAGGACGGGTGCCTCATTTCCGCGCCACCGCCGGGGAGGCCACTCCGGCCTGCCGCTCCACGACCAGCGGGGCGAGTTCGCCGTCAAGGAAGAGCTCCCGCATCCGCCCGCGCCGGATCTTCCCGCTGGTGGTCCGCCGGATCTGCCCGAGCCGGACCAGCAGCACGGCTGTGATCGGCACACCGAACCGCGTCGTGAGCCCGCGCTTGATCTTTCTCGCGAGCCCGCGCACCTCGTCCGCGGACAGGCCACGGACACGGACCTCCTGGACGACGACGATCTCCTCTGGCCCCGGCTGCCCGTCCCGGTCAGGGCGCACGGAGAACACCGCACAGGGCAGTCGCTCGAACACATGATCGAGCGCTGCCACCACGCGCTCCAGATCGTGCGGATGGAGATTGCGCCCGCGCACCACGAGCGTCTCCTTGGCCCGCCCGACGAGGTAGATCTCATCGCCGCGCCGGACACCGAGATCACCGGTCCGGAGGAAGCCGCCCTCGCCGGTGTCCGTGCGGGCCGCGAAAGTCCGCTCGGTCTCTTCCGGCCGGCGCCAGTAGCCGCGGGCGACGCTGTCACCCCGTACCCAGATTTCGCCGACCGCCCCGTCCCGGAGCACCCGCCCGGTGCCGCCTTCGACGATCCGGAGGTCGACGCCGTCGAAGCGCCCGCTGCTGACCAGGACCGCGCCTGCGCCGGAAACCGGGGCGAACACGTTCCGTTCGAGCGAACGCGGGTCGACCGCGCAGGTGACCGGTCCGGTGCCCGGCCGCGCGCCCGAGACGAACAGCGTCGCCTCCGCCAGGCCGTACCCCGGGACGAACGATGTCGGCGAGAAACCGAAAGGACCGAACCTGGCGGCGAAGCGGTCCAGTGTCCCGGCGTCGATCGGCTCGGCACCGTTGCAGGCGAACCGCCAGCACGACAGGTCCAGCCCGGCGAGCCGCTCGTCGGTGATCACCCGCGCGCACAGGTCGTAGGCGAAGTTCGGCGCGCAGCTGACCTCCGCGCGATGGTCGTGCACGAGTTCGAGCCAGGAGACGGGGCGGCGCAGAAAATCCGTGGGAGACATGGCGATCGCCGTGCCGCCGATCGCCAGCGGCGTGAGCAGTAACGCGATGAGGCCCATGTCGTGGTACATCGGCAGCCAGCTGACGAAACGTGTTCCCGCCGCCCAGCCCAGCCGCTCGCGCATCAGCGCGATGTTGTGCGCCAGGTTGCGGTGCGAAATCAGCACCCCTTTGGGGTCGCTGGTCGAACCGGAGGTGTACTGAAGGAAGGCGAGCCGGTCCGGGTCACCGGGTTCCGGTGCGCACTCGCCGTCTCCCGGCCCGGCGACCGCGCACCGCACACCGAGCGGCGCGAGCACCTCGGCGATCGCGGCCAGGTTCTCCTTGTCGGTCAACGCGATCACCGCGTCGGCGTCGCGGGCGATGCCCGCCGCGCGGTCGGCCTGCGGTGCCGGGCCTACGGGCAGCGGCGCGGGCACCGGCACGACGCCCGCGTAGAGGCAGCCCAGTAGTCCGGTCACGAAACCGAGACCAGAGGGGAACAGCAGCAGCACGCGATCGCCCCGATCGCTGCGTGCCCGCAACCAGGACGCCGTGCTCCCGGCGGCACGATGCAATGCGGCATAGGTCAGCGTCCGTTCCCCGGCACCGGACCGGAACACGACCGCCGGAGCCTCCGGCCGTTCGGCCACTGCGCGGGTGAACCCGCCGAGAAACCCTTCCACAGCACCACCTCCCACGTCTCAACCGCATCCACCGGCATGGCTCTCCCAGCCGGGGAGCGACGCCGTCGTGAAGTCCTCGGCAACCGTGATATCCCGCTTCGTCCGTACCATGGTGGCGAACCCGTCCAGCCGGTCGAGACCCCAGAACTTCTCGGTTCCACAGCAGAAGAACGGCACGCCGAACACCCCGTCCCGGTCGAGGTCGAGCAACGCGGCCACACCTTTCGCCCGCAGCCGCGGATCGTCGACGGCCGAGGTCAGCGGAGCCGGGTCGAGTCCCAGTTCGCCCGCGATGTCCGCGATCGTCGCGCGGGCGCACAGATCGGCTCCCTGTTCCCACCGCCGCCGGTAGGCCAGCGCGACGAACCCGGGTCCCCGGCCCGCCTCGGCAGCGGCGAGGTAGGCCAGATGCGGCACCTCCCAATGTGGTTTCCGGTCCACCGGCCAGGTGAGGTCGAGACCGCGTTCCGCAGTCAGGCGCCGGACGTCGCGGAGGATGTACAGGTTCTTCGCTTTCGACATCGGGGTGTAGTGGAACCGGCCGCCCGCTCCGGTCAGTGCGCGCAGGCTCGTTTCGTCGGGCTCCCAGAACGGCCGCCACTCCAGCGCGCGGGCCAACGCCGGATAGCGGCCGATCAGGTCGCGATACGCCAGCCACGAGTACGGGCTGCGGAGACTGAAGTAGATCCGCGGGCCCTTCACGGCACGAGCCCGCCGTCGACGCGGAACACCTGGCCACTGAGGTAGGAGGCCTGCTCGGAAACCAGGAACGACACCAGTCCCGCGACCTCCTCTGGGCGGCCAAACCGCCGCAGTGCGATGCGGCGGGTGAGCTCCTCGCCCGCCCGTGCCGACACCGCGGCGGTCATGTCGGTGTCGATGAATCCCGGTGCGACGGCATTCGCCCGGATCCCGTACGGCCCCACTTCCCTGGCGAGTGCCGTGGTGAACGCGATGATCCCGCCCTTCGCCGCGCTGTAGTTCGCCTGGGTCGGGTTTCCAGTCACCCCCGCCACCGAGGACAACGTGACGACTGCGCCGCGGCGGCGCTTCATCAGGGAGAAGACCGCCGGGCGGCAGACGTTGTAGACACCGTCCAGGTTGACTCGCAGCACCGCGTCCCAGTCCTCGTCCGGCATCAGCACGAGCGGGTTGTCGCGAATGATCCCGGCCGAGGTCACCACCGCTTCCAGCGGGCCGAGCGCATCCTCCGTCTCGCGCACGAACGACCGCGTGGCCTCGCGGTCGGCCACGTCCACCTGCCGGACGAAGGTCCGCGCGCCGGCCTCAGCCGCCGCCGAGGCGGTCGCCGCGGCGGCCGGTTCGTCGGCACGGAAACAGAACGCGACGTCGAAGCCGTCCGCCGCCAGGCGATGGACGATCGCGCGGCCGATACCGCGCGATCCACCGGTGACGAGCGCGACGGGCCGGTCGCGCGCGGGTTGTCCTGGCATGGCCGTCTCCTCCGCAACCACGCCGGTCAGGAGCCATGGCCGGGCGGGTAGGGATACGAATCGAAGTCGGTGTCCAGATCGGCAGGAGTCTTCGACAGCCACACCCGCGCGAGGCGGCTCAGTGTTTCGTCGGGAAGCCGCGGGTTGTGCGCATCGACCTTCGGGTCGGCGATGGTCTGCACGGCCCAGCCGTAGCCGATGAGCGAGAGGAGGCCGGTCCACCGGTCCGTGTCGATGCCGAGGAACATCATCGACCGGGTGATCACGTGCCACTGGTGCCAGGCCGATGTCGGGTTTCCGGTGCCCATCATGTGCGCCCGCTCCCCGGGACCGCGCCGCGGATCGTAGAGGCAGCCCTGGCCGATGTCCGCGAACGCGGAGACCAGCCCGCGCCGGTTGTGCCCGTAGTACTCATCGATGTGGTCGAGCTGCGCACGCGAGATGACGGCGAGGGGTTCCTTGCCCTGCGCGGCGAGCGCGACGAAGTCCTGCGGGTAGTCGCGCGACTTGCGCGATGCCCGCCACGCGTCGATGAACTTGGCGAACGAGCCGAACAACTGGAGGCACGTGCCGAACGCCGCGATGATCTCCGGCTTCGGGTGATACTGGAACTTTTCGTCGTACTGGTACCAGAACTCGTTGGCCCTGCGGTCCCCGGTCATCCCCGGGACCGGCGGGAACGGCGAGCAGTCATCCGATGCCACCGGTGCCGCCACTGCCGGGGTGCCCGCAAGACCCGCTCCGAGCCCTACCGCGGTCAGCGCGCCGAGCGAGGACAGGAGCACTCGTCGCCTGTTCATGTCTTCCACTGTCCGAACTCCCTATCTCATGGTTGTGCACCGGTGGGCCGGTGCCGGATTCCGGGCCTTCCGGCGCTACGGTGCGACCGGCTCCCCGGCACGGTGCAACGAGCGCAGGTACTCGTAGTTCGATGGGAGGGTGTCGAGCAGTTCGGCTTGGCGCCGCCGGATGTCGGCGAACAGTTCCCCGGCGCGTTCGATCCCCTGCTGCCGGTGCGCGACCAGCGGCAGCGGGCGGGTGGGCAGGTGCCCGAGCCCGGCCAGCACGCAGTAGTAGCTGCCGTTGGTCCAGAAGTTGCGGAACTCCGCCTCGATGTTCGCGTAGTACGTCGACTCGTCGGTCACCGGCGGGTTGATCGCGATCCCGGCCTCGTACAACGCGATCTTCTCCCTGATGGAGTCCGACAGCCGCAGTTCGGCGTTGGCCCGCCAGAACGGGGTATCGCGACGCGGCGCGAAACAGAAATGAGCCTGCACGAAATCCCGCATGTCGTCGAACATCGCCTCGATCTCGGCGTTGAAACCGTCACGCAGACCGGGGGCGAATCCCTTGTCGGGGAAGAACTTCACCAGCTGGTACACGCCGGCGTATGCGAAGTAGATCCCGGTCGACTCCAAGGGCTCGAGAAAGCAGGACGCGAGCCCGATGCTCACCACGTTCTTCACCCACGCCCGCCGGTTACGGCCGACCCGAAACCGGATCCGGCTCAGCGGCGTAGTCTCGGGATCGAGGTCCCACAACGCGCAGAAGTCCCGGATCGCCTCGTCCTGGTCGGCGAACCGGCTCGAGTACACATACCCACTGCCAAACCGGCCGAGCATGGGGATCTTCCACGTCCAACCGGATTTCATCGCGATGGCCGAGGTGTAGGGCTCGATCCCGTCGGCCTCGTCGTCGTGCGGCACGGCCGTGGCGACCGCGCTGTCGCAGAGCAGATGGTCGTTCATATGCACGAACGGTTCCTCCATCGCCTCGTTGATCAGCAGCCCGCGGAAGCCGGAGCAGTCCACGAACAGATCGCCTTCGACAAGGCGGCCGGACTCCGTCCGCAACGCCGTGACGTACCCGCGGGCGTCGCGGAGAACCTCGACCATGTGGTCCTCGATGTGCTCGACATCGAGTTCGGCCGTGGCGAACCGCCGGAGGAAGTCGGCGACGTGCGCCGCGTCGAAATGCCAGGCGTACCGGGTGGCCGGGCGCCCGTCGGCGAAACGCGGTGCCTTCTTCGCGTCCATGATCGGCGGCTCGGCCAGGCAGGCGTAGTCGAACGGGACGTCGGTTTCACCCGTGTACTTGCGCGCGAACCAGTACTGCGAAAGGGGCAGCCCGTGTGACTCCGGCAGCAGGCCGAAGGTGTGATAGTAGTGGTCGGTCCCCGCGCCCATCGGCCGCGGTCCCGGTTCCCCGGCACCCGGCGTCCGCCAGTTGACGAACTTGATCCCGGTTTTGAAGGCCGCGTTGCACTCACGCATCCAGCGGTCCTCTTCGATACCGAGGAAGTCGAAGAAGGCGCTCTGCAGATTCGGGATGCTGGCCTCACCGACGCCGATCCGGGGAACCGACGGCGATTCCAGCACCCACACCCGGACCGTTCGCCCCAACGCCTTACCGAGATAGGCCGCGGCCATCCAGCCTGCGGTACCCCCACCGAGAATGACCACATTGGCAACGCGGTTGTCCACGCGATCGGCTCCATTCGGCCATGAGCTGAGTCTCTTCCCACCGGCGCCGAAGCTATTCGGGTGCGCTATCACGGAGCTATACCGGCGGTGGCCTGCGGGCGAGCACGAACTTGCCGACCTCGAGCACCGTGGTTCCCGCGACCACCGTCTCGCCTTCGAGGATGGCGGCATCGCCCGCCGCGCGAACCATCCGGACCCGGTGCACGAGCACACTGCCCAGCCGGACCGGACCGCCGAAACGCACTCGGTCGATCCGGCTTGCGAGTACCACGACCGCGGCGGCGAGGGCCGGGTGCGGTCGGTCCCAGCACGCGAGCAGCGCGCCCGCCTGCGCCCACGACTCCAGCACGACCGTGCCGGGCACAACGGGTCCGTCGCGGACCGGCCCGGCGACACACAACAGGTCCCGGTCGTTCCGGCTCAGCAGCCGTCGCGCGGTCAACCGTTCTCCCGGCACCACCTCGGTCACTTCGTCGAGCAGCAGCACCGGCGCGCGGTGCGGGATGATCCGCACGATCCGGTCGGTACCGATCACGCCGCGCCTCCGCTCCGGAAGCGCAGCCGAAGGTCCGCGGCCTTTTCCCCGGCCACCGCCACCGTCGCGGTACACGCCAGGCCGTTGTCGCCACGCACCAGCGAAACCGCGGCGGTGATCTCCTCGTCCGGCCGCACCGGCCGGTGGAACCGGGACCGGTCCAGCCCGGCGAGCGGGCCCACCTCACCGAGCCAGGTCAGCAGTACACTCCGCACCACCTCGATCAGGCAAACCCCGGGCAGTACGGGGAATCCGGGGTAGTGCCCGGTGAACACGGCCTCGTCCGCACCGATGGTCACCGTCCCGATCGCGGTGTCCGCGCCGACGCCGGTGACCACGACAGTGCCGGTCATCCGCGCGCCCTCAGCTTGACCGTGAGCAGGGCGTGCGTGGCGCGCAGTGTGGTGAGCGAGGTCAGCTCCCTGTCGGAAAGCTCGATCCCGTAACGCTTCTCGAGCTGGACGCTGATTTCCATGACCAGCAGCGAGTCCACCTCCAACTCTTCGACGAACCTGGTGTCGTCGCCGACCTCGGCGAGGTCGACGTCGATGACGTCGGCGACGAACGCGCGCAACTCCTCCAGGTCGAGCGGCATGGCGAGGTTCTCTGTCATCGACTCGGTCCCCCTTCCCCTGTATGTCCTTTGTGGATGATCGCGGCACCGGCGGTGCCGTCCCGGTCCAACGCGGTCAAGAGCGCGAAGTCCCCGCCGCGCGCGATGGCGACCGCCGCGGCGAGCTGGAACGCGGCTGCCGCGGCCGAGGTGTCGCCGATCAGTGCCTTGCAGCCCAGCCTCGGCGGCGCCGCACCCACGACGTCGCCGATCGCCAGCTCTTCGACCTCGGCCATGGCCCCCTCCGCTTCCGAGGGCAGGACGAGCGCCACCTCCGCGCGGCCGATTCCCGCGCGGCGAAGGACCTTTTCGACGCAACCGCGCAGCGCGGCGCGGGCGCCCAAGACGTCGGGGAAGGCGGCGAACGCCAGCGCTGGCACGGACGCGAGCGGCACCCGGCCGGACGCACGCGCCAGCTCGGCGGATTCGATCAGGAAGACGGCGCCCCCCTCGCCGAGCCGCCGCTTCCCGTTTCCGTGAGTACGTTCCAGCCAGGCACGCTCCGTCGAGTACTCCTCGACGGCACCACACAGCACAGCGGCGCAATGGCCGCCGCGGTGGAGCCGCAGCGCGTAGTTCACCGCGAGCAGCCCGGTCAGCGCGCCACCGGCGATCGTGGTGTTCGGGCCCTTGAGGCCGTGCCAGATCGCACTCTGGCCCGCCGCCCGGTTCAGCACCGTGTTCGGGAACAGCGCGGGATCGACGTGGTAGGGCTTGTCGCCGGTCAAGGCTTCCCTGGTGAACTCCATGATGCTACGCACGCTGCCGGACCCGGTCCCTAATACCAGCCCGGTTTCCGCGCCGTACTCGGTGGCCTTGCCGCCGAGCCGCTGGAACAGCAGGTCGATGGCGACCACCGCGATCCCGGTCACGCGGTCCATGGAGCGGGTGCCCTTGCGACCGAGCAGCACGCGGGGGTCGAAGTCCGGGATCAGCCCGGCGTGGCCGTCCGGGCCATCCCAGCCGTCCCCCAGCGCCGTGACGGCGGGCACCCCACGGGACACCCCGGCCGAGAACGCGGCCGCGCCGAGCCCGAACGGAGACAGCGCGGACCATTCCGTGAGCACGGCGGCGGTCATGACGTCGGCTCCCCTCCGGTGTTCCACGCCCGTCCGGCGGCGACCAGCTCGCCGCCGTCCACGCCGATGACGTTGCCGGTGAGCCAGGCGGAATCTGTGCCGGACAACAGCACGACCGCCTCCGCGACGTCCTCGGGCCTGGTCAGCCGCCCCGCCGGGTTGCCCGTCGTCCGGGGGTCGGCGAACTCGGCGTGCCCCGGGATCCGGCGCAGTGCCGGTGTCAGGGTGACCCCGGCACGAAGCGCGTTCACCGCGATCCGGTGCCCGGCCAGCTCGCAGGCGAGCTGGCGCACATGCGCTTCGAGCGCCGCCTTGGCCGCCGACACCGCGCCGTAGCCGGGCAACGCCTGACTCGCCCCGGCGCTGGTCATGGCGAACACCTTGGCGCCGCCGCGCAGCAGGCCGGCGCCACGCAGATCCTGGATCCAGTACACGAGACTGTGTGCCATCACGTCGAGGGTCATGTCGAGCTGTCGTTTGACGATCGTCCCGGCGATGCCGGAGCGCGGCAGGTACGGGAGCAGCGAACCGAACGCCAGCGAGTGCAGGACGACGTGCAGGCCCGCGTCGCCGGTCAGGTCGGCGAGCACCGGACACAGCTCGGCGCGGGTGGCGGCAGAGGCGGCGTTGACGTTGAAGAACTCCGCCCGCACTCCATGCCCGCGCAGTTCGCCGATCAGGGCGGGCACTCCTTCGGCCGCCGCCTTGGTGTCGAAGTGGACGCCCGCGACATTGACCCCGGCGGCGGCCAGCGCCAGCGCGGTGGCCCGCCCGATTCCGCTGGAGACACCCAGTACCAGCGCCCAGCGGCCGCGCAACGAGATGATCATCCGGTCTCCTCCCCACGTACCCGGGGCGCACCGGCGGGACACACCCGCACGAGCGCGACCGTGCCCTCGCCCGTCCCCGCCACCACCACGCCAGGGCGGCCGCCGGCGAGCAGCCCGGCGACCACCAGCATGGGAGCCAGCGCACCCGAACGCGGTGTCACCGCCGCGGTGTCACCGACGGCTTCGGCGATCACGGCGGCCACTGGCGAGCCGTCGACGACCTGGTGGATCGGGAAAGCCCGTTCCCGGTCGAGCTCCGCGAGGGCACGACCGACGAGCCGTACCGCCCGCGCCCTGCCCTCGGCCATGGCGAGCAGTCGCGGCGGGAGAAACAGCACCCGGGAACGGCACGATCCGTACGCGGCGGGCGCTCCGCGGCACCCGGTACCCGCCCGGTCCTCCAGCACGAGCACCGCGGCGCCCTGTCCGGCACGGGCGCCCGGCACGTCCTCGGTCGCCGCGACCAGCAATGCCGCGCAGCCGTGCGCCGTCATCGCACGGCGGCCGAGGTGCAGTGCCTCGATACCGGCGATCACCGGCGAGGTCAGGGTGAGGGTGAATCCCTTGAGCCCGTGCTCGATGGACAGCCGGGTACCCACCGCGCTCACCGCGAAGAACGGTGCCGCGGCGGGGCCGAGGTCCGCGACGCGACCCTCCGTGACCGCCGCGTCGGCCTCGGCGAGCGACGCCCGCACCGCGGTGTTCGTCCCGATCGCGCCCGCCCGGCGTTCCGGAGCCACCCACGCCAAGCCGTCGGCGTCGGCTACCGCCGCCCGCCCAGCGGCGAGCAGATAGCGGCAGGCGGGCGGCAGGTACTTGAACCCCCGGCGGCCGAGCCGGGCCGCCGTGTCGAACCAGCCGGGCTCGGCAGGCGTGTCCGGCAGGGCGACCGCGGCGCGCCCCCCGGCGGGAGAATCGCCCCACGCGCCCACCACGCCGATGCCGGTGACCACCGGTTCCCCGGTCATCGCGCCGCGGCCAGCAGGAACGCGGCGTTGCCGCCGCCGAACGCCGAAGCGTTGACCAGCACCGAAGCCCCGTCCGGCAGGGCGACGGAGCGCTCGGACAACGCGAGCGGGCAACGGGGATCCGGCTCGTCGAGCGGCACGTTGGGCGGAACGGCCCCCGTGCGCAGGATGCGGACGGCGACACACGCGGCGAGCGCGGCCGAGGCCCCACCGGTGTGCCCGATCAGCGCCTTCAGGCTGTACGCCGCCGCTCCGTCGACGACCTCACGCAGCACTGCGCTCTCGATCTCGTCGTTCAGCCGGGTTCCGGTCCCGTGCGGGATCACGCAACCGGGCGGGCCCGGCTCGGTCGCCGTCCGCAGCGCGCGTGCCTGTTGCTCGCCGCCCGGCTCGGGCGAGGTGACGTGGTGGGCGTCGCAACTCAGCCCGGCGCCGATGAGGGCGGCCAGCGGAGTAGCGCCGCGGGCACGGGCGTGCGCGGCCGACTCCAGTACCAGTATCCCGGCCCCCTCCCCGAGCACCGTTCCCGCGCGTCGCGCGTCGAATGGCCTGCACCGCAACGGATCGAGGGCGTTCATCCGGTTGAAGGAGCCGAGCGCCGCCCGCGAGTAGCCGTCCGCACCGCCCGCGATGACCACCTCGGCCTCTCCAGCGCGGATCAGGTCCGCGGCGAGGACCAGCGCGTAGCCTCCTGCCGCGCACGCGGTCGCCACGCCGTATACCGCGCCCAGCAGGCCGAGTGCGTCGGCCACCGCCGCCGGAAGCCCGGCGGCGTTCACCGTTTCGCCGCACTCGCCCCACCGCTGTGGCACGGTTTCGCCCATGCAGCTGCCCAGAACCAGCGCGACCGCACGGTCGGCGGGCAGCTCGCCGAACCCGGCGGCGGCGAGCGCTTCCCGCGCCGCGGCCGACGCGAATCCCGCCACCCTGCCGGTGCCGTCGAGCGACGGATCCGGTGCGCGGTAGATCTTTCCGAGCGATCCGGGGGTGCAGGGATCGGGCGGTGGCTCCGGCGACCGCGCCCCGGCCGCCCGCACCGCGTCCCACAGCGCTTCGACGCCGAAGCCGTGACAGGTGACCGCGCCGAGCCCGGTCACCACGACCTCGGTCATCGGCCCGGAGTCTGGGACAGCGCGGCGAGCAGCCGATCGTCGAACCCGACGACCGCCCAGTCCCGCCGGGTGCCGATCAGGGCGTAACCGTGGGTGATCGACCCCGTCGCGGTCGGTACCTCGCGCCCGTCCCGCACCACGAAACAGTCCATTGTGGCCGTATAGGTGAGGCGCTTGAAGACCTCGTCCACGGTGAACACGACGTGCAGCTCCTCCTCCAGCAGCGCCTCGTCCAGCAGTTCCACCCGTGAGCGGGGCACGACCGGGATCCAGTTCTGCCCGTCGAGCAGCGTCCGGATCGAGACACCACGATCGGCAAGGAAGCGGTCAACCGTCTCCTCCAGCAGCCGCAGATAGCCCGAGAGCTGGATCCGTTCGGTGAAATGACAGTAGAAATAGGGGATCCGCAGCCGCCAGGTGAAGGTGTTGCCACCCGCCGCGCGGATGTACCCGGCAGGCACGTCCCGCAAACTGTCCACTGTGTACTGCTCAAGCGCGGCAGGTGTCGCCTCCGCGGGACCGGCACGCCGATCCCGCCGCAGCCGGACGCGCACCCGCGCGCGCACCGCCTTCACCGGGGTCTCCCCGCGCACATCGAGCCGCACGCGGAACACCAGTTCGTCCGCCGCGTCCGGCTCCGGCACGACGACTGCCGTGACGACATCGTCGACGTGGAGCGCCGTCCGGATCTTCGTGTCCATGTCGACGAGTTCGACACACAGGCCGTAGCGCTCGTACAGCGCGCCCGCGGGATACCCACACCGGGCGAGATGGTCCAGAACCGCCTCTTCGACCAGGTAGTTGACGTGCTTGAAACCGATCCAGGTACCGATGTTCGCGCCTTCGTACCGTGGCCGGAGTTCGCGTGTGGTCGCGGTCGGCGGGGTACTCGTCGTCGAGGTCAAGTCAGCTCCGATCGTGAACGGATGGAACGGCGGTGAGCCGGAGCGCGGCGGACGCGTCGCCACCAGCGGCCAGGGCGAGCACGTCGCCGCCTCCCCCGCCAGCGAGCCAGGAGATCCCCGCGACGCACTGCAGGACGCCGAGCGCGCCGGAACACTCGCCGAAGCGGGCGGTGAGATCGAGCGTGGCGGCAGCGCCGGGCGGTGGTTCCGCCGCACACCACAGGCCGACGCCCGATCCGCCGACCTCGGCCACGGCCTCCGCCGGCGTCGCCGCGCGGCAGTAGCCGCCCACCACCGCCGATCCCGCCGCGCCGCGCGCTGCGGAGAGCGCCGACGATTCGAGGACCAGCGCGGCCGCGCCGTCGAAGGGCACCGCCGAAACGAGCCGACGTCCGGCCGGGGTGTCCGGTTCCACACCGACCACCAGCACCCGGCCCGCTCGCCCGGCGGCGATCAGCAGCCGGGCCCAGTGCACCGCGTCGAGCCCGGACGTGGGCCCGTTGCACAGGGTCAGCCCCGGCCCGGTCAGCCCGAACCGGATAGCGAGCCAGGAGGCGATCACGTTGCTTGCCGCCGACGGCAGGCTCATCGGGCTGGTCGCGGCCGAGGTGCGCGCGGCGATCAGGTCCACGGTCTCGCACACGGTATCCACGTTGCCCAGATTCGAGCTGACGACCACCGCACCCCGCTCACCGTCGCCGGCGGTCGCAGCCGGGCCGAGCAGTCCGGCCGCAGTCAGCGCGTCCGCCGCGGCCCCCAGTGCCAGCCGGGTCGCCCGGTCCTTGTATCGCAGCCCCCGCCCGGTCAGCCGGGCCGCCGGGTCATCGGCGGTCACCTCCGCCGGGCACAACAAGGCAGCCGGACTGTCCACACCGGACATTGCGATACCCAGCCCGGTGACCACTGTGTCGGTACCGGCCATCTACGTCACCCGTTCCAGCACGGCCACGGCGTTGAGCCCGCCGAAACCGAAGGAATCGACCTGGGCCAGGCGCAGCAGCGGTGCAGGAACGGCGCTTCCCCTTGCCAGCCGCCAGCTCGCGACCGCGTCGATCGGGTCATCGAGACCGACCGTCGGCGGTACCAGCCCTGCGCGCATCGCACGCACCGCGATCACCAGGCTGTGCAGTCCGGAGGCGCCCGCGGTGTGTCCGGTGGCCGCCTTGATCGCGGTCAGGTGCGGGCTCGTGCCCGCCCCGCCGAACACCGCCGACACGGCGGCCGCCTCGGCCTCGTCGTTGAGCGGTGTACCGGTCCCGTGCAGCAGCACGAGATCGACGTCGCCGGGACCCACCCCGGCCCGGTCGTGCGCCTGCCTGATCACCCGCTCGATGCTCGCCGCGTCCGGGGCAGACGGATGGGTCGCGTCGCAGTTCAGCGCGACCCCGCGAACGCGGGCCTCCGGCACGGGGCCGTCCGTGCCCTCCTTGCCGAGCACGACAGCGACCGCACCGTCACCCTGCAGCATGCCGCGACGTGCCCGGTCGAACGGCCGGACCTGGTCGGGCGGTTCCTGGTAACACCGGTCGAGCAGGCCGTAGGTGCTTTCGGTGAGCGAATCGACACCGGCGACGATCACGGTCTCGGCCTCCCCGAGATCGACCAGATCGCATCCCATACCCAGGGCGTAGAGCGAGGCCGAGCACGCGTTGGCCACGGTGAAGGTGCGTTCCGCGCCGAACGCGCGGTGCAACGCCGTGCCGAAGTGCAGGTCCTCGACGTCGAACGGCGTGGCGTCACGCCAGCCGAGTTCGACCGAGCGCAGTTCCCGCAACGTCGTGCCGACGAGCACCGGAATCCCGCGCAGATCGGTGCCGAGCCCGGCACTGGCCGCGGCTTCCGCCACCGCGCGAAGCAGCCAGCGGGTCGCACGCAGCGGGATGTCGCCACCACCCGGCGGGCGGTCGTCGATCTCGTAGGCGTGCTGGGCGCGGTACCTGCTCCGGTCGAACGCGCGCAATTCGGCCAGCCCGCTCCGGCCGGCGCACACCGCGTCGAACAGCTCGCGGACGTTCCCGCCGATGCTGGACACCGCGCCCATCCCGGTGACGACCGTGCTCATGACGCGCCCGCCTGCTCCCTGGCCCGGCCCAGCATCACCACGGCGTTGTTCCCGCCGAAGGCCAGCGCGTTGTTCTGCACCACCCGCAGCCGCGCCCGCCGCGCCTGGTTCGGGACGCAGTCCAGCGCGCATTCGGGGTCCGGGGTCACGTGGTTGATCGTGGGCGGGATGAACTCCTCCGCGATGGCCAGCGCGCACGCCGCCGACGCGAGCGCGCTCGCCGCGCCCATCGCGTGCCCGATCATCGATTTGATCGAGACCGTGCGCGGCGCCTCCCTGCCGAAGACCTGGTGGATGGCGCCCGCCTCGGTGACGTCATTGGCACGGGTGCCGGTGCCGTGGGCGGAGATCAGGTCCACCTCCGCCGGGGAGACCCCGGCGTTGCGGTGCGCGATCCTGATACAGCGCGCGATACTGTCCTCATCCGGGGCGACGGCATGGAAGGCGTCGCAGTTCAGCCCGTAGCCGAGCACTTCGGCGTAGATCCGGGCACCGCGCGCGAGCGCCGAGTCGATGGTCTCCATCAGCAGGATGCCCGCGCCCTCACCGGTGAGAATGCCCTTCCGGTCGGCGTCGAAAGGCTGGCAGACCTCGGGAGCGATCGTGCCGAGCCGGTAGAAACCGGTGAATGTCTTGCGGCACAACGCATCCGCGCCGCCACACAGTGCGACCTCCACATCGCCCTGGCGTAGCGCGTCGAATCCGTAACCCACGGCGTAGTTCCCCGCCGCGCATGCGGTCGGGATGCTGACCGCCTCGACGTCGGTCAGCTCCAGTTCGGCGGCAATCGACGAGGAGAGCCGCCCGGCGGGGACGCGCCGCGTCACCACCGGGTCGAACCGCTCCGGCCCGTCCGACAGCGCCACCTCGACCAACCCGTCCAGATCACGCGATTCCCCATCGGTGGTACCGACCGAGACCAGCGCCCGGCGCTCCCGTAGCCGCGACACCGGGAGCCTCGCGTCGGTCACGGCCATCCGCGCGGCCGCGACGGCGAACTGGCTGGCCCGCCCGAGTGAGTCGACGTCGAGCGTCTCGATCCATCTTCCCGGCCGGAAGCCGGTGACCTCGCAGGCGTTGCCGTGCGCGAACCCCGTGGTGTCGAACGCGGTGATCGGCCCGACCCCGCTGCGGCCGAGCCGCAGCCCGTCGCGGAAGTCGGCGACGCCCGTGCCGATACTGCTGATCACCCCGAGCCCGGTGATCACCACCCGCCGGGCCGCGGCACCGGCTCGCGTACTGCCCGCCATCACCCGCCGCCTAGTTCGCCGCGGCTTCTTCGACCACGGCACAGACGCCGTCCAGATTCACCATGCGGCTCATCTCGGCCTGGTCGATGGTGAGGTGAAAAGTCCGCTCCAGCACGGAAAGGATTTCGATGGCGCTCAGCGAATCGGCGTCGTGGTCCTCTTTGAACAGACTCGTCGAAGTGACCTCATCGGGCTCCAGTTCGAGAATGTCACAAACGAGTTCCTTGATCGTGTGACGCTGTTCGGCACCCAGTTTCGAGGTCGAATTCGTCGAGCGGGCCATTTCGCCTCCCGTACGCTGCGGAACGCGGCGCGTTCATCGCCGGCGACGGAAGAGTGCGGCGCGAGGCTATATTTCAGCTATACGGTTCACGGGGCGGTGTATTCCAGCAGGATGTCACCGGTCGCGCTTTCGGCCGCGATCCCGCGGCTCGCGGCGAGGTCCTGGCCGACCCCCACGGTCTGCCTGCCCGAGGTCACGCCGCGAAGCAGCCGGTAGCGATCCCCCGGCGGCACGGCAACGCGCACATCCCCCGATCCCGTCCTGGCGGCAACCCGCTCCGGCGGCAGGCCGAAGGACAGATCGATCGCACCGGTACCGGTGACCGCCTCGGCCGTGGACGCGGCCAGGTCCTCCCCGGTGATCCTGCCGGTGCGGGTGTGCGCGGTGAGCGAGCCCCGCGCGTTCGTCAAGGTCACATTCCCGGTCGTGGTGCTGACCGTGACGGCGGCCACGGTACCCCGGATCTGCACGTCGGCCAGCGACGTCGTCACCTCGATCGCCATTTCCCTCGGCACGCGTACCGTGTAGCGGGCCGCGCACTCGGTCGTGAAGGCCGCGCGCCAGGTCGGCTCGCCGGGGCAGTGCGCGCTCAGCCGCACCGTGCCCGCCGCACCGCTTTCCCGCACCGACGGCTTCCCATCGGTCCATTCCAGCCGCCGGTCGACCGACACCTCGCGAGTGTCCGACGCGATCAGCTGGACCTGGCCACGGTCGACGTCGAGCTGGATCCGCGCGGCCGGGGGGAAGGCCAGGTGCGTGCTCTCTTCGTGCAGCTCGGGCGACGCCAGCCACAGCCATCCCCCGGCGGCCCCGGCGAGCAGCACGAGCGCCGTCCACAACACGCCCGCCACGAGCCAGCCCCGGCTCACGTCCCCGACTCCAGGAACCGCAGGACCGCCAGCACCCGGCGATGGTCGGTATCGATCATCCCGAGCCCCAACTTGGTGAAGATGCTGTTGATGTGCTTGGCCACCGCGCTCTCGCTGATCACGAGCGCCGCCGCGACACCGGTGTTGGAGCGGCCTTCGGCCATCAGCGCGAGCACCTCCCGCTCACGCGCGGTCAGCCGACCGAGCGGGTCGTTGTCCCGGCGCACCAGCAACTGCGCGACGACCTCGGGATCGAGCGCGGTCCCGCCGTCGGCGACCCGGCGCAGTGCCGCCACGAACTCCGCGACGTCGGCGACGCGATCCTTCAGCAGATAGCCGACCTTGCTGGTCACCCCGGAAAGCAGTTCGGTCGCATAACGCTCCTCGACGTACTGCGAGAGCACGAGCACCGCCACGGACGGCCATTCACGCCGGATCACCAATGCCGCGCGCAGGCCTTCCTCGGACTGCCCCGGCGGCATCCGCACGTCGACGATGGCGAGGTCGGGCTGATGCTCCTCCACCGAGCGCAACAACGCCTCCGCGTCACCGCAGGTGTCGACCACCTCCAGCCCGGCCATGGTGAGAAGCCGGATCAGCCCCTCCCTGAGCAGCACGGAATCCTCGGCGATCACGATTCGCACGGTAGCTCCACACTCAGCCGCGTCGGCCCGCCACGCGGACTGTCCATTCGCAACATCCCATCGACGGACTCCACTCGCCGGGTCAGCCCGCGCAATCCGCTGCCCGCCCCCGGATCGGCGCCACCACGACCATCGTCTTCGATGACGAGGCGTAGCCGGTCCCCCTCTCGGTTCACCTCGACCCGCGCGGAGGACGCCTCCGCGTGCTTGGCGACGTTGGTGAGCGCCTCCGAAACCACGAAGTAGGCGACCGCCTCGACGGTGGGCGAAGGACGTTCGGCGATCTCCACCCGCAGCCGGACCGGAATCGGCATCCGCGCCGCGATACCGGACAGCGCGGCGTCGAGACCGCGATCGTTGAGCACCGCGGGATGCAGGCCACGCACGAAATCACGCAACTCGGCCAGCGCCTGCTTGGCCTCGTCGTGCACCTCGGCCAACAGCTCAGTGGCGGGTACCGGCAGATCCGTCAGCGTGCTACGGGCGATGCCCAGCTTCATCGCCAACGAGGTCAGCCGTTGCTGGGCACCGTCGTGCAGGTCCCGCTCGATGCGGCGCCGCTCGACATCCGCGGCGTCGACCACCTGCGCCCTGCTGGACAGCACGTGCCGCAGCCTGCTAGCCAGCGCGTCACTACGGCTCGGGCCGAGCAGCGCACCGGCCAGCGTGGCGTCGAGCGCGGCGAGTGCCCGCGCCGGCCACGGCGCCACGTAGAGCAGCGCCAAGCCGATCAGTGTGAACACCAGCAACGACGCCGGCGAACGCAGATCCCAGCCGTAGACGTTGACCTCGGGCAGCCACCACGCGTGCGCGAAGATCGTCGTCAGCGTGAACCCCGCGGACCACGTCGCCGTCACCACACCGAAGCCCAGCACTCCCAACGGAAACGCAAGCACGTGGTAGCAGAACTGGCGCCAGACGACGGCCGACCGCAACGCCGTCACCAGCCGCCGCCATCCCCACGGCCCCGGCACTCCGGCCGGCACGCCGATCCGCACCCCGAGCAGCCCCGCGAACCGGGCCCGCTGGACGGCGGCCAGTCCCTGTACACAGGAAAGCCAGCCGAGCCCGGCGAAAATTCCGAGCACCGCGGTGACCGCGAGCCCCACGCTCAACGCGGCGAGGCCGATGGACACGACGAAACCGGCGAGGCCCAATGGAAAGCCGACGAGCACGTGCATGGTTGCCCGCCACGACCGCCCCGCCCAGGGCGCGCCGAGCGCGGCCGGGTACCCGCTCGCCCCCTTCGATGCCACCCGATCACCGTAGAGAGCCTGCCCGGTCGCGCACAACTGAACCGGATGCCCGCTCGTAGCTGTACCTGGCACCACCACCGAAACGGAAACGAGCACTACTGACCGGACGGCGCCCCGGCGGCAGAGTGGTCACCATGATCTCCCGGATCGGACGCTTCTGCTTCCAGCGGCCCTGGCGGGTACTGCTGCTCCTCGCGATCGTGGTCACGGCCGGCGCGCTGAGCGCCGGACCGTTGTTCCGCCCGTCCACCAGCACCACCGACGTGGCGGGCCCCGAGTCGGCGGCAGGCCAGACCGTGGCCAAGAACAGCGCCGATCACGGCACCGTCCTCGTCGCGATCGTCGACCATGTCGACCCCTCGGCCGAGCAGGTCCGGACCGCGGTCGCGCGAGCGAGTTCCGACGTGCAAAAGATCACCGGCGTCGGCACCGTGGGCAAGCCCGCCCCGGCGACGGACTCGCGGGCGCTCGCCGTCACGGTCACCGTTGCCAAGCTCGACCGCAAGACCATGCAGGCCGTCACGACGCAGGCCGCGAACCGGATGCGCGAGCTGAGCACCGCGCTGCCCGGCACGACCGTGCGCATCGGCGGGCCGGACGTGCTGCGCGACGCCATCGACGACGCGACGCAGGACGACCTGACCCGGTTCGAACTGATCGCCCTGCCCAGCAGCCTCCTGCTGCTGATGCTGCTGCTGGGTGGTGTCCTCTCGGCGTTCCTCCCCGTGTTCGCCGGCGTCATGTCGATCACCGGCTCCTTCGTCATGCTGCTCGGCTTCAGCCTTTTCCTCGACATCGACTCGAACATCGTCAGCGTGATCACCGTGCTCGGCATCGGTCTGTCCATCGACTACGGGCTGTTGCTGGTGACGCGCTACCGCGAGGAGCTCGCGGAGGAGCACGAACGAACCGAAGCGATCTCGCGGACCTGGGACTCCGCGGGCCGGACGATCCTGTTCAGCGCGCTGACGGTCGCCGCAGCGCTGTCCGGGCTCCTGTTCTTCGACATGCCACGGCTGCAGGCCGTCGGTGCCGCCGGCGTCTCCGTGGCGGTGGTGGCGATGGTGGCCGCGCTGACCACGACGGCGGCGTTCCTGCGCCTGTTCCGGGTCAAGGCGAGCAAACGCGCACTCGCCCGGCGCGCGGCGGGCACCGCACCCAGCACCGACCGGGGGTTCTTCGCCGGGCTCGCGCGAGCCATCCAGCGGGTGCCGGTCCTCGTGGCAGGCGTCATCACCGCCGGTCTGCTGGCCGCCGCGTTGCCCCTGCTCGGCGCGAACCTCAAGATGCCGCAGCTGGCGGGCTTCCCGCGCACCATCGAAGCGGTCCAGGCCGCCGACGAGCTGGCGAACCGGTTCGGGGAGAGCTCCCACCCGGCGCTGACGGTGATCGCGCGGACCGCCCCGTCGGCACTCGACACCTGGGCGGCGCGCTGGCGTACCGACCCCGACGTCGCGAGGGTCGAGCCCGCACAGGCGATCGGCCATGGCGTGTCCTCGGTCAACCTCGCGGTCCACGGCGATTCCCAGGGCAGCACCGCACGCGACCTGGTGACCAAGGTCCGCGCCGACCGGCCCCCCGGTGCCGAATCGTGGGTCTCCGGGGACGCGGCGAACCTCGTGGACACGTTCAACGGCATCACCAGCGGCCTGCCCGGAGCGATCACAGCGCTGATACTGGCGACCCTGATCCTGTTGTTCCTGATGAGCGGGTCGATCGTGGTGCCGATCAAGGCGATCGTGATGAACATCCTCTCGCTCGGCGCGACCTTCGGGGTGCTGATCGCGGTGTTCCAGCACGGCTGGCTGTCCGGCCCGTTGGACACACTCACCATCGGCGGGCTGAGTCCCATCGCCATGGTGGTCACGTTCGCCTTCGCCTTCGCGGTCTCGATGGATTACGAGGTCTTCCTGATCTGCCGGATCAAGGAATACGTCGACGCCGGAGAGGACACCAACACCGCCGTCCGGCACGGTCTGCAACGCAGCGGCCGGGTGATCAGCTCGGCGGCGCTGCTCATGCTGGTCATCTTCGGCGCCTTCGGCTCGGCGAAGGTCGGCGACCTCGAGCAGCTCGGTATCGGCCTGTTCGTCGCGGTGCTGGTCGACGCGACGGTGGTGCGGTGCCTGCTGGTCCCGGCGACCATGACGCTGTTCGGCCGCTGGAACTGGTGGGCACCGGCCCCGCTCCGCGCGCTGCACCGGCGCTTCCACCTGACCGAGCACGACACCCGGCCCACGGCCGACGTCGGCTGAACTACGGATCTTTCCAGGGTTTCTCTTTCCAGGGTTTCGAGTCGTCCGTCACCACGGATGAAACACAACAACTGGAGGTAACGTGAACCACAGGACTGTCCGGCGCGCGCTCCTCGTGCTCCCGGCGCTCACGGCCGCAGGCCTGGCGCTGGCGACGATGCCGGCGACAGCCCAGCAACTGGCCACTTCGGCGAGTTGTGCCACCCTCAGCGTGCCGGCGGACATCACGCCGGCGCTCGGCCCGACCGCCAGCCCGATCACCGCGACGGGCACGGGCGGCACGGCCGCCTGTTCCGGCACGGTGGACGGCGCGGCCATCGACTCCTCGGTGCCCGCGGTGTTCAACCTCACCGCGTCCAGCCCCTCGTCCAGCTGTGCGGACGTCGGCGGCGGCACCGGCAAGTTCGGCCTCGACGTCACCGACAAGGCCGGGACGCACCACTCGATCGCAGGCTCGTTCAGCTGGAAGGCCGGTAACCAGGGGGCGATCACGCTCACCGGCCAGCTGGCGGCGTCGGGCGGACTGCGCCCGATCACCGGCAACTGCACGACCGCGCCACTCAGCCGTGCCTCGTTCGATCTCACCAACGGCACCGTGAACGTCTAGCGGGCCGCCTCCCCCCAAAGGTCCGCCCCATCGGCCTTGCCCCGCCCACACCCGCGGGGCAAGGCCACCCCTTTCGTGCCACCCGAACTATCGGAAAATTATAGACATTACGGCGACGGTCGCCCCATGGCGTACAGCCGCACCTGGCGACCTCTGGAGATCACGGCAGCAGGACTCGACGTCGAACCGGCACCGGGTGGTCTGCTCCGCAGGCTCACCACCGCCCCCGACCTGCCGGCGCGTCTCGCCAAGGAGAAGGCGATCATCTTCCGCGGATTCGCGATGACCCGCTCCGCGCTCGGCCCGGTCGCCGCGGCGCTGCTGCCCGAAGGGCCGCTGCGGCTCCGGTCGACCGAGCACCACCCCCGGTGCACGCTCCTGCCGGTCAACGAGGGTGATCCGCTCAGACAGCCGGCACCACGGCTCCTGCTGGCCGCCGAACAAGCGGCCACCCACGGTGGCGCGATCATGCTCACCGACTGCGCGGAGTGGTTCCGTTCGCTCGACCCCGTCGTGCGCAGGACCTTCGCGAACGGCATCTGTTACACCGAGAACCTGCATGACGGACTCGGCGCCGGCGAAACCTGGCAGGAGCGATTCGGCACCACCGACCGTGCGCACGTGGAGTCCTGGCTGGACGAGGACGAGGTCAGCTGGTGCTGGACCTCGGACGGCCTGCGGATCAGCTATCTCCATCCCGCGAGCATGCGCCATCCGCTGACCGGCGACGAGGTCTGGCAAGTACCGTCGCCGTGCCGCCTGCCCGCCACCGGCGAACCGGCCGGGCTGCCCGCCGGACTGGTGGCGGAGGACGAGCTCCCGTTGTCGGCGAGCCACTCCGACGGATCCCTCATCCCCGCCGAGGTACTGGCCCACATCGCCGATCAGGGGGCCCTTGCCACCACCGACCTGGCACTGCGGCCCGGCGATCTCCTGCTGGTGGACAACATCCTTCTCGCACACGGCCGTCGCCCGTTCCTCGGCGACCGCCGGATCGTGCTCGCATTGACTCGCCGAGGTCGGGTCTCCCTTCCCCGGCATCTCTTCCGAAAGGCCCGAGCATGCTTCCGTTCGTCATCGAACGCGCCACCGCCGACCCGGCGCTGACCGAATTCCTGACCACCAGGCGCGCCGCGGTCCGCGAAGTGCTGACCCACCACGGCGCGGTGCTGCTGCGTTCCTTCGACGTCGAGGGGACCGGGGAATTCGAGCGCGTGGTACGAGCGCTGTCCGGCGCGCCACTCGACTACACGGAACGGTCCTCACCGCGGACCAGGCTGAGCGGCAACGTCTACACCTCGACCGACTATCCACCGGCCGAGGAGATCTTCCTGCACAACGAGAACTCCTACCAGGCTCGCTGGCCGCGGACGCTCTACTTCCACTGCGCCGAGCCGCCGGAGACCGGCGGGGCGACCCCGCTCGCCGACATCAGGCGGGTACACGACGCGATCGACTCGCGGGTCCGTGCCGAATTCGCCCGGCGACGCTGGATGGTGGTCCGGAACTTCCATCCCGGCTTCGGCACGCGATGGGACACCGCCTTCGGCACGGCCGACCGTGACGCCGTCGACGAGTACTGCGAACGGAACGGGCTGACGACCGAATGGCTGGACGGCGGCGGCCTGCGGACCCGCGCGGTGCGGGACGCGATCCACCGGCATCCGGTCACCGGTGCGCCCGTGTGGTTCAACCACGTGGCGTTCTTCCACAACACCACGCAGCCCGAGGACGTGCGCGACGGGCTGCTCGAACTGTTCGACGAGGCGAACCTGCCGACGAACACCTACTTCGGCGACGGCGGCCGGATCCCCGACGAGGTCGTGGAGCATCTGCGTTCGTGCTACCGCGCGGCGCGGGTGCGCTTCGACTACCACCGCGGTGACGTACTGGTGGTCGACAACATGCGCGCCGCGCACGGGCGGGAGCCGTTCACCGGGCCGCGACGGGTCGCCGTCGCCATGGCTGAACCATCGACGGCCGATCCGTCGGGCGACTGAGTCGCCGGGCAGCCGAGGATCCACGCGGGGATCGGGCGAGGATCAGGTGAAAGCGACAAGCCGCCTAGGCGTCCACCGGCCGCAGACACAGGCCGGAGCCGGGCGGCAGGCCGACGGCCACCTCGAGTTCGGAGATCGCCCGGGACAACTTCCCCGCGACGGTCCCCAGCCCCAGTGTCGCCGCCTGTCTGGCCAGCGCGCGCAGCGCACCGCGCTCGGCCTCGAACCAGCTGGCCGGGCTGGCCGCCACCTCGCAGGACGGAAGGCCGACCACCTTCGGTCCCCACTCACCGTACCCGGTGTTGTCCCGCGCCGCGTCGGCCAGCAACATCCACGCGTCGAGTGCTCTGCCGAACGCGGCCCGGCGCTCCTCCGCGATGTCCATTTCGGACGCCAGCTCCCTCCCGGCCAGTTTGACCAGTTCGTGGAACCGGAACCTCGGTGGCCATGAGCTGTCGCCCGACACCTCGATCAGGCGCTCGTCGACGAGCCGCTCCGCGACTTCCTCACCCGCGGCGTAGGGAACGCCGAGCACCACGGCGACCGCCCAGCATGGGAAGTCGGGTACGTTGAGCAGCGCCAGCCGGCGGAAAGCGAGCTGCTCCCGAGTGTCCAGCCTGGCGTATCCCTTGCGCACGCCACCGCGCACGTCCAGAATGCCGGTCTGCAATTCGTCGAGCCGGTGCCGGTAGGACAGCCGTGCCGCCATCCGGCCGAGCGACCAGTGCCACCGGCGCGCCAGCCTGGCCCCCATGATGGACACGGCGAGCGGGAGCCCACCGCACAACCGCACTATCCGCGTCGCGGCGTCGGGCTCCTCGGTCACCCGGTCGGCACCGATGATCGCACCTAGCATCTCGAGGCACCGGTCCTCGGGCAGCAACGGCACCTCGATCAGCACACCACCGTCCAGCGCGGCCATCCGAGGCCGGGCCGTGACGATCGCGCGGCACTGAGTGCCCCGCGGCAGCAGCACGTGGACCTGCTCCTCGGTCTCCGCGTTGTCGAGCACCACTAGCAGCCTGCGTCCGGCGAGTTCCCGCCAGTACAGCCGGATCCGCTCGCTCAGTGACTCCGGGATCGCCGCTTCGCCCACCCCCAGCGCGCGCAGGAAGCCGTGCAGGACGATCGCGGGTTCGACCGGATCGGACAGTGCGCCGCCGAGGTCAGCGTAGAGCTGGCCGTCCGGGTACTGCGGTGCGAGCTCCCGCGCCGCGTGCACGGCCAGCGCGGTCTTCCCCACCCCGGCCATTCCGGTCAGGACCGGGAACCGGCCGTGGTCCAGCGACACTCTCCGATCCGCGGTCAGCAGCCTGTCGATCGCCGCGAGTTCCGCCTCCCGCCCGCACAGCACAGGCGCCTCGGCGGGCAGCATCGCCGGACCTGGACGGAACGGAGTCATCGGCGCGACCACCACCGGGCGTGACCGCTGCGCCGGTACCGGCGAGTCGGCCAGCACGTCCCGGTATGCGCTGGTGAGATCATGCCCCGGGTCACAGCCCAGCTGATCGGCAAGGATCCGCCTGCCCTCGTGAAAGGTCGCGAGTGCGTCGGCCTGCCGGTCCGTGCGGTGCAGAGCGATCATCAACTGCGCGCGAAAGTGCTCTCGCAGTGGGTGCGCGGCGACCAGCCCGGTCAGCTCGGGCACCAGTTCGCCCTGCCTGTCGAGCTGGAGATCGGCCTCGATCCGGGCGTCCAGCGCGGCCAGGCGAGCCTCTTCGAGCCGGTAGCGATGGGCCTCGACGAGGAATTCCGTGGCGTCACTCAGCGCCGGTCCACGCCAACAGGCCAGCGCCGCC
This sequence comes from Amycolatopsis samaneae, assembly GCF_039541975.1. Lineage (NCBI taxonomy): Bacteria > Bacillati > Actinomycetota > Actinomycetes > Pseudonocardiales > Pseudonocardiaceae > Amycolatopsis > Amycolatopsis samaneae. Next base: position 167,869 of record NZ_BAABHG010000015.1, on the reverse strand, counting down.
CGCAGATTCGTGCTCGCCTCCGCGAAACGCTGGTCGTCGAGCGCTTCACGGCCGACGCGCACCTTGGCCTCGAAACGGTGGTAATCGAATTCACCACGTTCGTACTTCATCAGATACCCGGGTGCCCGCCGCACGAACTCAGCCGAATCGCCCAGCCGTTTGCGCAGCCGGGACACATAAGTGTAGATCTGCGCGTTCACCGTCGCGGGCGGATTCTCACCCCAGAGCAACTCGCTCAGCTGCGCATCGGAAAGCACCCTTCCATCGGCGAGCAGCAGGGCTGCCAGCATTGTCCGCTGCTTCGCGCCATCCAGGTCTATCTCTCCGTCTGCGGAGCACACTTCGATCGGCCCGAGAATGCGGAACTCCATCCATCCCCCTAGCTCGAAATCACATTTGCCGAGGAGAATGCGTGACAACCAGCCCGATGCCGCTATTTCCGCGAAAGCGTCGAGTTCCGCGGAAAACGCCGAGTCGTGAGCGTGAAACGATTTACCGTCCCACGAACTCCAGCAGTCGCCCGGACTACCGCAACAGCACCCCTCCCCGAAGCGCCCACACCGATACGGAGTGTACACCGAAACATGATCAGCAGGCATGACCACCAAATGGAGCAGTGTCTCCGCGACACCGCGAACGCAAGCACAGAAAGACGCGTATAGCCGGAATATAGCGGCTCTTCATTGACTGTGGACCATCCGGACTGGCGCTACCGAACAGGAGACGGCCATGGGCACTCCGCCACCAAGCCGCGCTTCGGTCGCGCACAGCACCGCCACGCTGGCCGCGCAGCTGGCCGAAGCTCACTTCCGCGACCTGATGAGCGCGTTTCCCACTGGCGTCACGGTCGTCACCGCGACAGACACGGACGGCCGTCCCCATGGGATGACCTGTACGTCCGTTACCAGCGTCAGTCTCACTCCGCCGATGCTGCTGGTTTGCCTCACCCCCGGCCAGACCCTCGCCGCGGCACTCGCCACCGGCCGGTTCGCGGTCAACTTCCTGCATTCCCGCGGCCGGGCTGCGGCCGAGATCTTCTCGACGCCGGGTGTGCCGCGGTTCGACCGGGTGAAGTGGGCGCCCCTCGGAGCGGGCAGGCCGCCGCGGCTCGTCGACCACGCCTTCGCGGTGGCGTCCTGCACCGTGCGCAACGCCACCACGGCGGGCGACCACCAGGTCGTCCTCGGCGACGTCGACATCGTCATCGACCACCAGCCGGACCGGCCGCTGATGTACGGCTTCCGACAATTCGCGGACTGGTCGTTCGACGAGCGCTCCGGCATCCGGCGGTGAGGAGTGGCCGCACCCGCGAACGACGAACCCGCCGATACCTCGTCGACGAGATCCCTGCCCTTGACGCTCAGCATTCTGACGGCCGCGCTCACCACGGCGGGCGTCATCGGGCTGCTGGCGGCTCACCACGGCGCGCTCACGCAGGCCGTCCGGGACCCGCTCGCCCGGTTCCTGCTCGCCGCGGGCGCGATCGTGTTGCTGAGCCATCTGCTCGGCGCCCTCGCCACCCGTGTCGGCCAGCCCAAGGTCGTCGGGGAGATCCTCGCCGGACTACTGCTGTGCCCCTCGCTGCTCGGCCAGTGGTGGCCGGAACTGCGGCACGCGGTACTGACGCCCGACGTCGTCTCCTCATTGGACACCATCGCCCAGCTGGGACTCGTGTTCTTCGTGTACCTGCTCGGCGCGGACCTCGACGGCGCGGGGCTCCGGAACCAGCGCAAGGCGGTGGGGCTGGTGACCACCGGTTCTCTGCTGCTGCCGTTCGCCGTAGGCGTCCTGATCACCGTACCGGCCGGCCCGATGCTGGTGAGCCATCCCGTTTCGGCGCTGTTCTTCGGGCTGGCGCTGGCCATCACGGCGCTGCCCGTGCTGGCCAGGATCCTCACCGAACTCGATCTCGCGTCGACTCCCACCGGAGCCCTCGTGCTGACCAGCGCCGCCGTCGGCGACGCCGTGGCCTGGCTGGGGCTCGGCGCGATACTGGTGTCCGCCGGGATCGGGCGGACGGCCGACCTGCTCATCCTGGTCACGGCCACCGCCGCGCTGGCCGTTCTCAGTATCGTCTGTGTACGTCCCGCGCTCGCCGCACTGGCGGCGCGTGCGGCCGGCCAGGGAAACCGGCGCGGAACAGTCCTGCCCGCCGTGCTCGTCTTCGGCGCGCTCGCCTACGCCGCGGCGACACAGGCACTCGGCCTGCACCCGATCATCGGCGCCTTCGTCTTCGGGCTCCTGCTACCCCGGCACAGCCCGGCCGTCGGCGCCGCGAACGAACACCTCCGTGGGTTCACCTCGGTGGCCCTGCTACCGCTCTTCTTCGCCACGGTCGGGTTGAAGACGTCGTTCGAGTCGTTCGGCACCGACCCGCATGCCTGGCTGCTGCTGGCCGTGGTCCTCCTGGCCGCCATGGTCACGAAGGTGCTCGGCGCGGCGGGCGGCGCCATGCTCGGCGGGCTCGGGCGGCGGCAGGCGCTCCGGATCGGCACCCTGATGAACTGCCGCGGCGTCACCGAGCTGATCGTGGCCTCCATCGGCCTGCGCCTGCACCTGGTGAACGAATTCGGTTACACACTGCTCGTCCTTGTCGCACTGATGACCACCGCGCTCGCCGGGCCGCTGCTGAGAATTCGCGCATTGCGGACCGATCCGATTTCTGACATGAGGAAGATATGAGTGACAAGATCGATCACGTCGTGATCGTCGGCGGCGGTACCGCCGGCTGGATGGCGGGAGCATACCTCGGCAAGGCACTGGCCGACACGGCCGGAGTAACCGTGCTCGAAGCTCCGGATATTCCCACGATCGGAGTCGGCGAAGCCACCATCCCCAATCTGCAAACGGCCTTTTTCGACTTTCTCGAAATCGATGAGACCGAATGGATGCGGGAGTGCAACGCCAGTTTCAAGATGGCCGTGCGGTTCATCAACTGGCGCACCGAAGGGGACAGCACACCGGAGCCCCGCCGGCTCGACGGGCGACCGGACCATTTCTACCATTCTTTCGGTCTGCTGAAGAACCACGACCGCCTGCCACTGTCCCAGTACTGGCACTACGACAAACACCACGGCAACACCGAGCTGCCGTTCGACTACGCCTGCTACGCCGAACCCGCGGCGCTGGACGCGAAGCGCGCTCCCCTGCACCTCGACGGCAGCCGCGCCACCAACTACGCCTGGCACTTCGACGCCAAGCTCGTCGCCGCCTTCCTGCGACGGGTGTCCGTCCAGCGCTTCGGCGTCCGTCACATCCAGGACCGGGTGAACCACGTCGAGGTCGACTCACGCGGGCACATCACCGGGCTGCGAACCGCCGCCGGACGGACCGTCGAGGGCGACCTGTTCATCGACTGCTCCGGCTTCCGCGGTCTGCTCATCAACAAGGCCCTCGGCGAGCCGTTCATCGACATGCGGGACCACCTGCTCAACGACAGCGCGATCGCCACCACGATCCCGCACGACGACGAGAGCAACGGCGTCGAACCGTACACCTCCGCCATCGCGATGAAATCCGGTTGGACCTGGAAGATCCCCATGCCGGGGCGGTTCGGATCCGGTTATGTCTATTCCAGCCGGTTCGCCGCCGAGGACGAGGCCGTCAAGGAATTCTGCGGGCTGTGGCAACTCGATCCGGATCGCACCCCACTGAATCGAATCCGGTTCCGGGTCGGGCGCAACCGGCGGGCCTGGGCGGGCAACTGCGTCAGCATCGGCACGTCGTCCTGTTTCGTCGAACCGCTGGAATCCACCGGCATCTACTTCATCTACGCCGCGCTCTTCCAGCTGGTCAAACACTTCCCGGACAAGACCTTCCCCGCCGCGCTCACGGACCGGTTCAACCGTGAGATCGAAACGATGTTCGACGACACTCGCGATTTCATCCAGGCACACTTCCACTTCGCACCACGCGCCGACACCCCGTTCTGGAAGGCCAACAAGGAACTCACACTCGGGCCCGCCATCCAGGAGAAGGTCCGGGACTATCTGGCCGGGCTGCCGGTGAGCATGCCGGCGTCGGACGACGCGGCGCACTATTACGGCACCTTCGAGGAGGAGTTCCGTAATTTCTGGAACAACAGCAACTACTACTGCGTCCTCGCCGGACTCGGCCTGCTCCCGGAAAGACCGCTGCCCCGGCTCTCGCACATGACCGCGTCCCGGTCGAGCGCGGGTCCGCTGTTCGAAGCGATCCAGCAGCGGCAGCGGTACCTCCTCGATACCTTGCCGTCCCACCACGAATTCCTCGAGAAGCTGCACGCGGGCCGGCACTGACCCCCCGCGCACCCAACCGCATCGACCTGGAGGTTCCATGGGCAACACCGGCGTCTGGCTGATCGGCGCCCGCGGTTCGGTGGCCACCACCACCATCGTCGGCGCCGCCGCGATCCGGGCGGGAGCCGCGCCGACCACCGGGTGTGTGGCCGAACTCCCCGATTTCGCCGCGGCGGAGCTACCCGGCCTGTCCGAACTGGTCTTCGGCGGCCACGACATCGTGGACACACCGCTGGCGAAGCGCGCCGAACAGCTGGTGCACGCGGGAGTACTCCCGAGATCGATGCCGCGACTGGTGGCCGCCGACCTCGAAGAGGCAGAGTCCGAACTGCGGCCCGCGGATCGCGACAGCGGCCGGACAGGCAACCAGGCGGCCTCCATCGCGCGAATCGTGGACGACCTCACCGGCTTCCGTACCCGCAATGGTCTCGACCACGTGGTCGTCGTCAACGTCGCCTCCACGGAGCCGCCCGGTACGCCGCATTCCGCGCATCGGAGCCTGGCCGAACTCGACGACGCGCTTCGCGGCCCTGCCCCCGTCCTGCCACCGAGTTCTCTCTACGCCTACGCTGCCTTCCTGGCGGGATGTGGATTTGTCGACTTCACTCCGTCGACCGGTGCCCGGCTGCCCGCCCTCGAAACCCTCGCACGGCGGACGGGGCAACCCGTCGGCGGCCGCGACGGGAAGACCGGCGAAACACTGCTGAGATCGGCACTCGCCCCGATGTTCGCCCGGCGCGCGCTCGACGTGCTCGCCTGGTCCGGGACCAATCTGCTCGGCGGAGGAGACGGTGCGACGCTCGCCGCCCCCGACGCAGCGGCGAGCAAGAACGCGTCGAAACAGCGTGTGCTGAGCCGGAACCTGGGCCGTCCCGTCGACGGCGACGTGCACATCGACTACGTCCCCCAGCTGGGCGAGTGGAAGACGGCCTGGGATCACGTGCTGTTCGAGGGGTTCCTCGGCGCCAGGATGACATTGCAGTTCACCTGGCAGGGTTGCGATTCCGCGCTCGCCGCGCCACTCGTGCTCGACTTGGCCCGGTTCACTGCCAAGGCGTGCCGGGACGGTGTCGCGGGCCCGGTTCCCGAACTCGGCTTCTTCTTCAAGGACCCGGCGGGGGACGGCCCGCACGATCTGGTGGGTCAGTACGCCGCGCTCCGCGCCTGGGCGCTGCGATGATCCCGCTCGCCGAGCTGGTTCGCGCACCCGCCGCGCTGACGGTTCCGGGAGACACCCTCGCCGGGGCCGCCACCGCGGGCTGGCCCTTCGGCCGCCGTACCTTCGCGCTGGCCGCCGCATCCGTGTGCTTGTACTGGGCGGGAATGGCGCTGAACGACTACGCCGACCGGGATCTCGACGCGATCGAGCGGCCGGAACGCCCGATCCCGTCCGGCCGGGTCGGCGCCGGTACGGCGCTCGGCGTGGCCGCCGGACTGACCGCGGGCGGGCTCGGCATCGCGGCGGCGGCAGGGGGACGGCAGGCGCTGAAGGTCGCGGTACCGCTCGCCGCGACGATCTGGGCCTACGACTTCGTGCTGAAGCAGCGCCCGCTCGGTGTGGCCGCCATGGCCGGTGCCCGTGCCCTCGACGTCCTGCTCGGCGCGGGTGGCGCCCGGCGGGCGCTGCCCGCGGCGCTGACCGTTGGCGCGCACACCTTGGCGGTGACAGCGCTTTCCCGCGCCGAGGTGAGCGGTGCGCACCCGGTACTCCCCGCAGCGGCGGCCGCCACCACCGCGGGCGTCTTCCTCGCACCGGGACGGAGCGGCCTGCTGGCCACGGCATTGCGCGGCCTGTACGCGATGACGACCGGACGGGCTCAGCTCGCCGCACTGCGCGATCCTGACGCGAACCATGTCCGAGCAGCGGTCGGCGCAGGGATCCACGGCATGATCCCCCTGCAGGCGGGGCTGATCGCACATACCAGGGCGTGGCGGGTGGCACTCGCCGTGGCCTCGGCGTTCCCGTTGGCCCGGCGGCTGAGCAGGAGAGTGTCACCGACATGACCACCAATGACCGGCTACCACGCTTCGGCTACGGCACCAACGGATTCGCCAACCACCGGCTTTCCGACGCGTTACGTGTGCTGGCCGATCTCGGCTACGAGGGAGTCGCACTGACCCTCGACCACCACCACCTCGACCCGTTCGCCGGGAACCTCCCCCGGCGGGTGGCCGAGATCGGCGCTCTCCTCGACCGTCTCGGCCTCGCCGTCGTGGTCGAGACCGGGGCCCGGTTTCTGCTCGACCCCTGGCGCAAACACGCACCGACGCTGCTGGACCCTGATCGCGAGCACCGGATCGACTTTCTGAGCCGCGCGGTACGGGTCACGGCCGACCTCGGCGCCGAGGCGATGTCGTTCTGGAGCGGGAACAAACCGCCGGACCTGCCCGATTCGCTCGCATGGGACCATCTCGTCACCGGTTGCGCGGCCGTCCTCGACATCGCCGAGCGGCACGACGTCCGGCTCGGTTTCGAACCCGAGCCCGGTATGTTCGTGTCCGATCTGGCCAGCTACGACCGGCTGTGCACCCGCCTCTACTCTGCCGATCGTCTCGGTCTGACGCTGGACATCGGGCACTGCCAGTGCACCGAACCACTGCCGGTGGCCGACTGCGTCCGCAAGGCCGCTCCGCGGCTGACCTACGTGCAGATCGACGACATGCGACGGAACGTCCACGAGCATCTCGAATTCGGTGCCGGTGAGATCGACTTCCCACCGGTACTGGCCGCGCTCGCGGAGTCCGGCTACGGCGGGCTGATCGCCGTCGAGTTGCCAAGGGACAGCCACCGCGCGCCCTCGCTCGCACGAGACTCGATCGGATTCCTGCGCCGGGCGGCCGGGTCGGCTGATGCCCCGTGACCCTGCCCCGGCTCCGCGAAGCGATACGGCACGCGTTGACACCGGCCGCCGCCGAATGGCTGGCGGCCGCGGTCGCCGAGGTGACCACGGTCGCCCGCACGATCCACACGGTGTTCCCCCGTGTCGGCCGTCGGTGCGGCCGTGACCCACTGGGAGCCTACGATCCTCAGTGGACGATCGACGACGGCGCGCGGGTCCTGCTGCTCGCCGCGTCGCCGGCGGTCACGGAAGAACTGTCGGTGCTGTACCGGCATGGCGATGTCGCCGAGAAGCGCGCGATACTGCGCGGGCTGCCCTACCTGAAAATCGGGGGCGCCGGCCTCCCCCTGATCACGGACGCGCTGCGCGGCAACGATCCTCGGCTCGTCGTCGCCGCGCTCGGCGAGTACGGGGCCTCGTGGCTGGACGACTTGTCCTATCGGCAGGGTGTGCTCAAGTGCGTGTTCATGGGAATTCCGTTGCGGGAGGTCAGCGGCCTCACCCACCGTGCCGACGAGGAACTCATGCGCATGATGCGTTCCTTCGCGGCCGAGCGCGCGGCCGCGGGAAGGCCTGTTCCCGCGGATCTCCTCACCTTCGTCCCCGACTCGCACCGACAGGACTGACGATGCGCATCTTCGACCCGCACATCCACATGAGCTCACGCACGACAGACGACTACCGGGCCATGCGTGACGCCGGGGTCCGCGCCGTGGTCGAACCGGCCTTCTGGCAGGGACAGCCCCGAACCGTCGTCGGCAGCTTCACCGACTACTTCGACTCACTGATCGGCTGGGAGCCGTTCCGGGCGAGCCGGTACGGGATTCGGCACCACTGCACGATCGCACTGAATCCCAAGGAAGCGAACGATCCTCGCTGCCTGCCGGTACTGGCGGTGCTGCCTCGCTACCTCGAAAAGGACAACGTGGTCGCGGTCGGTGAGATCGGCTACGACTCGATGACCGACGCGGAGGACGAGGCCTTCGCCGCACAGCTCGCCCTGGCCGTCGAGCACGATCTTCCCGCCTTGGTGCACACCCCGCACCGGGACAAGGCCAGGGGCACCGAACGCAGTATCGCGTTGATCCGCGAGTCCGGCATCGCACCGGAACGCGTGGTGCTCGACCACCTCAACGAGGTCACCGTGCGGATGGCCGAAGACTCCGGGTGCTGGCTGGGCTTCTCGATCTATCCGCACACCAAAATGGACGAACACCGGATGGTCGCGATCCTGCGTGAGTACGGCCTAGACCGCATGCTGGTGAACTCCGCGGCCGACTGGGGCGAGAGCGACCCGCTCAAGACTCTGCACACCGGCGAGGCGATGTACTCTGCCGGGTTCGACACCGACGACGTCGACAGGGTGCTCTGGCGCAACCCCACCGAGTTCTACGGTCAGAGCGGCCGCCTCGGATCCGGCGAGGTGGAGACGACGGCCACCGAGTACGCCGGCAACTCCGTGTCGCGTGGCGTTCGGAAGGAGTAGCGTGCGTTTTCGGCATCGCGACGGAACTCTCGTCCATCTCGCCTACTGCACCAACGTCCACGCCGCGGAAGACTTCGACGGCGTTCTCGATCAGCTCGCACGCTACGCCGAACCCGTTCGCGACCGGCTTGGCGCCGACCGGCTCGGGCTCGGGCTATGGCTGGCCCGGCCGGTCGCGGACGAACTGCTCACCACCCCGGCCGCAGTGTCGCGGCTGCGTACCGAACTCGCTTCCCGCGGCCTGGAAGTCGTGACGCTCAACGGCTTTCCCTATCAGGGCTTCCACGATCCGGTCGTCAAGCATAAGGTCTACCACCCCGACTGGTCCACAGCCGAACGTGCCCGGTACACGCTGGACCTGGCGAAGCTGTTGGCCGCGCTGCTCCCGGACGACATCACTCGGGGAAGCGTGTCCACATTGCCCTTGGCATGGAGGACCGAGTGGTCACCCGGCTCGCGCGAAGCCGCCCACGCACATCTCGACCGGCTGGGTCTGGAGCTGGCCGAACTTGCCGCGGAGACCGGGCGCGTGGTGCGCGTCGGATTCGAACCGGAACCCGGATGCGTTATCGAAACCAGCGCACAGGCCGCGACACTTTTGTCCGATGTGGACAAAAGGTGGCTTGGTGTCTGCCTCGACGCCTGTCACCTCGCCGTCGGTTTCGAGGACCCCGCAGCCGCGGTGGCCAACCTGGCCGAAGCGGGGCTGAGCGTCATCAAACTCCAGGTTTCCTGCGCCCTGCAAGCCGACAACCCTTCCGATGAGGTCGTCAGAAATGCGCTGCGCTCCTTCGCCGAACCCCGATTCCTGCATCAGTGCACCGAGGCGGCACCTCCCGGCACGGACGATCTCGATGCCGCGGTGGCCGGGGAGCTCCCCGGCCACCGCCCCTGGCGCGTCCACTTCCACGTTCCCCTGCACACCGACCCACCCCCGCCGCTGCGGTCGACTCGCGGGGTTCTCGCGCAGACCCTGACCGAGCTGCTTGGCGGGCCGAGCGCCCGTGTCGATCACCTCGAAGTGGAAACCTACACCTGGCAGGTCCTGCCACACCCGCCCGCGGACGCCGCCGGGCTGGTCGCGGGCCTCGCCGCCGAGCTGAACTGGACCCGTCGGCAGCTGATCGACATCGGTCTGGAGGAGGAACCCTGGTGAGCCTGCTGGTACTCGACGTCGTCGGACTGACTCCGCGGTTGCTGCCGCACATGCCTCACCTGCGCCGGATGGCCGCACCGGGCTTCACCGCGACTCTCGACACCGTTTTCCCCGCGGTGACCTGCCCGGTGCAGTCCACGTTCCTCACCGGCCTGCCGCCGGCGGGGCACGGAATCGTGGGAAACGGTTGGTACTTAAGGGATCTCGGCGAAGTATTGCTGTGGCGTCAGCACAACAAGCTCGTCCATGGCGACAAGCTCTGGGACGCCGCGCGACGCGCACGTCCCGGCTGCCGGGTGGCAAACGTCTGCTGGTGGTACGCCATGGGCGCCGGCACCGATTTGACTGTGACCCCCAGGCCGGTCTACCACGCGGACGGCAGAAAGTCCGCGGACTGCTACACGGATCCACCCGAGCTGCACGATCAGCTCACCGACTCGCTGGGCGAGTTCCCGCTGTTCACCTACTGGGGACCGACCGCGTCGCTGAAGTCCTCGAAATGGATCATCGCCGCCACGCGACGGATCCTGGCGATGCACAAGCCCGACCTCACACTGGCCTACCTCCCGCATCTGGACTACGACCTCCAGCGTTTCGGCCCGGACGGATCCGCGGCAGTCGCCGCGGCCGCCGCGCTGGACGCCGAACTCGCTCCGCTGCTCGACGACGCAGCGGCCGGTGGACACACCGTTGTCGCCTTGTCGGAGTACGGCATCACACCGGCTCATCGGCCGGTGGACATCAACCGCGCGCTGCGTCAGGACGGCTTGCTGACCGTGTACTCACAAGCGGGGATGGAATACCTGGACCCGTGGACGTCCCGTGCGTTCGCGGTGGCCGACCACCAGGTCGCGCACGTCTACGTTCGTGATTCCCATGATGTGCCGAGGACACGGGACCTGATCAGGGAACTCCCCGGGGTCGACTCCGTGCTCGATCGTGAAGGCCAGGCCGTTCTTCGTGTCGATCACGAGCGCTCGGGCGAACTGACCGCGATCGCCGATCCCGACGCGTGGTTCACCTATTACTACTGGCTCGACGACGACCGCGCTCCGGATTTCGCCCGCACCGTGGAAATCCATCGAAAGCCGGGCTATGACCCGGCCGAGCTGTTCTTCGACCCAGGCGACCCCTTGGTGAAGGTTCGCGCGGCCGCCACGTTGGCCCGTAAGAAGCTGGGCCTGCGCTATTCGGCGCGCATCGTCCCGCTAGACCCCTCACCAGTGCGCGGAAGCCACGGGCGACTGCCGGACTCCGCGCAGGACGGCCCTGTGCTGCTGTGCTCCGATCCACGCCCCGCGTGCGACAGGCTCGACGCTACCCAAGTCAAATCCCTCCTCCTCACTCTCACCTCCTAAGGGATGTCTCGTAACCCGGTGGCGGGTTGGGCTGGCTGGTGGTTGATCATGGTGTGGTACAGGTGATCTCGGCGTCGCGGCCGGAGTGGATCGTCCCGTTCACGGGGTTGGAGCCGGGGCAGTTCCGGAAGCTGGTACGAGTGGTGGCCAAGCGTGGTGGTGTTGAGATCGCGGATGGTCGTCCGGGCCGGCAGTGGCGACTTGACCTGGCCGACCGGGTGCTGCTGGTCGCGACGTACTGGCGAACGAACCTGACGATGCGCCAGATCGGGGGGGCCGGGACCTTGCGGTATCGACCGCTCACCACGCAGGCACATCCCGACGATCTGCGCCTTGAACTCCGGCGTGAACACCCGCCGAGGCCGCTGAGGCTTCTTCTTGCCCATGGACACCATGATGAACATCCTTCCCAGGGGGCGCGCTACCGCGCCCCCTGATCACTGATGTCCGCCAAAACGGGTCAAGCCCACCCCCCTGTCCGGCGAACAGGGGAACCTCATTGCAACCACCACATGAATCCGCCTGGCGTTCGGTGCGTCCAACGCACCGAACGCCACATTCGGGCGCATGACCCCGGAGAGTCACCCCGGCGAACCTGCCGCGCCGGTGGCCCGGTTCAGCGCGGTTCGGGCCGCCAGTAGCCGACCACCAGCGCACCGGCCAGCAGCGCGGCCCCGCACCACGCGACGACGCCGAGCCGTTCGCCCAGCAACAGCACCGAAAGCACCGACGCGGTCAGCGGTTCGAGCAGCGCCGACAGCGCGCCCAGCACCGGGTGCGCGCCGGTCAGCCCGCGGAAGTAGGCCGCGTAGGCCAGTGCCGTCGGCACGATCCCGAAGAAACACGCCAGCGCGAGGACGTCCACGCGCGGGGGCAGGCCCATCCCGGACCACACGGCGGCCGGGCCGAGCAGCACCCCGCCGATCAGGCAGCCGAACACCGTGGTGGGCAACGGTTCCAGCCCGTCGACGCGGCGGGCGGTGACCAGTGTCAGCGCGGCGAACCCGGCCGAGGCCACGAGCGCGCACCCGATGCCGGCCGCCGTGCTGGCCAGGCTCGCGATCCCGTCCGGCGACCAGCGCAGCAGGACCAGTCCGGCGACGGCGCCGCCGACCGAAACGAGCGTCCAGCCACGCGGGAACCGCCGTGCGCGCAGCGCGCCGACGAGGGTGAGCAGGACCGGCGACGCGCCGATCGTGGTCATCGTGGCGACGCTGACCGAACTCAGGGACACCGCGGCGAAGTAGCTGGTCTGAAACAGCGCGAACAGGCCACCGACGGCGAGCAGCCTGCGGAACACCGCGGGTGTGCGGGGAATGCCACGCGCCCCACCGGTCAGCGCGACGTACAGCCCGCCGGCGAGACCGCCAACGAGCAGACGGTAGGCCGCGACCGACAACGGCGGCAGCTCGGCCCGCGCGGCGAGCAGCGAACCGGCGAGGCCGCCGGTGCCCCAGAGGACACCGGCGAGCAGGAGCGCGGCCGAGGAGCGGGCACGCGCGGGCAGGACAACGGAGACGGACATCGGAAAACGCTCCAGCGTCGAAGGAAAGGGAGACTCGACGACGCGGGACGTGTGGCGTCAGGCCGGAACGGCCGGGTTCGGCAGGGCCGGTGGGCAGCACCGGCCGCCCGCGCGGCCTGGCGCCGCGCGGGGCTCACACACCCCGCTCAGGAGGCGGGAGGTGGGGTGACGAGAAAGATCCGATGCACGGCGGGGACTCTAACCGCCGCGACCGGACGCGACCAGGGATTTTCCTGTGCCGGTGGTCACCCAGAAACGCCATCCCCACAAATGATTCAGTCTCGCTGAACGCCCGCCTGCCACGCTCAGACAGACGCATGGCCATCCGATAACATCCGGTTAGCCTTCACGAAGCTCACAAACGGTGTGCTATGTCGGCTGCCAGGACGGTGTGGGCACCCAGCCGGACAGCTCATAGCCTTTCACGCTTCGCCAGTCTGCCGCGAATACTCCGACGCGGGTCGGCCACTAAGACTTCCCATACCTGACGGTGTTCCGGTCGCCGGGTGATCGCGTCGGCCAGGCTGGCTCGGACAATCGGCGCCGGATCGCGGGCCAGAGACAGACCAGGCTCGGGCACCGCCGGGTCCTGGGCCCAGAGGAGGGCAGCAAGCGATCGCACGTCCGGATGCGCGTGCGCGGCCAGCAGACCGGGCGGCAGATCGTCCGTCGAGGACTTCAGCACCAGTAACGCCCTCACGATATTCGGGACTTCGATCTCGTCAGGACAGCCGAGCAGCCGGACCGCGTGACTCCGCACAACTTGTCGATCCTCATCCGTCTCCGCCAGATTCGCACAAGCTTCGACCGCCGCGTCCGCCGTGGTAGCCGGCCCCATGTCAGACCGAAAGAAACTCAGTGGATGCCGCATCTCGGCCATGAGCAGGTCATGGCCGCTCAGCGACTGGTCTCTGCCAGCCAGCGGAAGCACGACAGCGAAGGCACGCCTTCGCTCGTCCGGCGACAGGACCGTGGCAATGCCAGCGAGTTCGCCAAGCGCAGTCCTTCGGTTGACGATCGAATCCGCAGGATCGAGAGCTCGGTGCAGTAATGACGACAAAAGCTCTGCCCTGAGGTTGTCGTCGAGCACCCCAGCCGTGGTGACCACCATCGTGTCGAAGCCCCAGACGGACATGACACCCGGCTGCGGCGCCTCACGCGCGATCACCGCTCGCGCGGCCTCCTCCGCGTGTTCACGGATTCTTTCCGTGGCCGCGCCGAGCACCGCAAGCACCGAGCACGCCATGCGGTTCCCGGCCTCGGCCGGCTCGGTCAGCACTGCCACAGCGCAAGCCTTGTGCTGCTCGACGAGCGCCAAGCCCGAGTGCAGAACCGTACTGCCGAATCTGTCGTTGAAAACAGCCCCGGCGAGCAGTTCCCGGGCTGCCTCGCAGGCCAGCGCGGGATGTCGGTCTGCGATTCCGACCAGTAGTCGCGCGTGGTAGGCGTCCGTTTGCCAACCCGTTTTCGAATCTCTTGGAAGCCAGGGGGCCGTCGCAACCATCGCCCGGCGAGCCTGTGCCTCGTCCAGGCACGGCGCGAGTCCGACGAGTGCTTTGACCCCACGCAGCTCCAATTGACTGAAAAGCGTCGGCGGCGGACCGCCGCCCTCAATCACGTCGAGAGCGACAGAAACCCAGGCCGCGGCGTCCGTATCGTCGAGTAGGTCTGCCGTGGCCGCCGCGACCGCGAGCGCGGCGCCGAGTTGTCCTGCGGTACCGCTCACCACGGGCGCCGGCCAGTTCAACGGCTCTTCTGGAAGAGCCGCCGCAGCATCTGCCGCAGTCTTCCCGGACTCGGCGCGGACGTAGTTCACCAAGCCCGCCAGCGGTTCGCTGTTCTCTGTCAGCACCGAAGCGAGCGCGAGCGTGGCTTCTTGCTCCCCCGCGAGGTCGGCCCGGACACGGGCCTTCCAGCGCCACTCGGACAACAGCCGAACCGACCTGCGACCATTCTTTTCGCCAAGACTTCGAAGCGCCCGCTCCTCAATGGTCGGGCTACCGGGAAGCCGGTGCGACCAAGTCCCGTTCCGCAAGTGTTGTGCGAACGGGTGTTCCGTGTCCCCAGCAGCAGAGAACATGCCGTGACGCATCCGGAGTGCTCTGAGCGCATACAGCCAATCCGCCGCTTCATCGTTCATGCGCTCAGTGAGCGCCCACTCGATGGCCTCCCGATAATCTGAGGCTGCCTCAAGAAAATCATCAGTGAAGGAAAGATACCGCGCCTGGCGAGCCCGAATCCATATCCGATGGACCGGACCGAACAGGCTCTGCGCCCGGAAACGCAGTTCGGCCCACTCACCGGTGCAATCCGCTACGCACATGCTCAGCCGGACCACCAGGTCCTCTTCACGCGAGCCACTGTCTTCGAGCGCCAGGGCCAACCTCGTCAATCGGTCGACACGCTCTTCGAGCACTTCCTCCTGCGCCTCTGCAAGAGCATGCTCGGCCAGGAAAACCGCGGCGTCGAGCAAATAGGGATCGTCGCCGCGGAGCTCATCGAATGGGCCCACGAGTTCCTCTCGGATTCCAGTCAGGCCGGAGAGGACGCGTTCGGCCGCCCGCGCGAAGGCGAGTGCGCGGCCGAACCCACGCTCCTCAGGGCGTACCTCGTTCTGCCGATCGATCACCGAAAGGCGCTCGGTGGGCTCACCGGTCCCATTCATCGCAGCCCACATCAATTCAAGTCGGATCTCGACACCTTCGAGCACCTGACCGGCCCGGATCAACGCCTGCGCCTGCTTCGATCGGACTTCGCGAGCGTGCAAGTCGAAGCCCGCATCTAGCAGGGCATCGGCTACTTCCCCATACTGCCCCGCCGCCCCGGCCGGGTCCGTCTCCGCTGCGGCGTTAGCCTCGGCGTTGATCCGGTCGACCCCGAGGTGCCGCATCGGCCCCCGGTTGACAGCATTACTCAAGACGTCGCGCTCTGTGCTCGACAACGGCTCAGCCTCGGCGGCGGGCTGCCGATCCGCCGCGAACCTGCTGCGAAATCCCGGCAGGGAACGACAGATCGCGACAGCATAGGGCTGCGCGAAAGCCAATGCCGTCCCAGTCGATTCCAATGCCGAACGGACTTCGTCGAGCCTGAGTTCCGGAAGCCGCACCGGCTCCGATTTCAACTGCCGATCGGGCCCGGCCGGCAGCAGAACGTGATGCCCCTGCCGAAGCGCCTCAGCGATGTCCGGGTCCTCGTGGCGAGGAATCAGGACGCAAGGGCGCGCAATCGCCACGCACCGGGACCAGGCATCCGCGCCACACACCACGAATGTCCGCAGCTGATCCGGTGGACTGGTAACGAAGACGGCTGCGAGGAACGCCAAGGCCAGTTCCTCGGATTCGCCCTGGACTACAGTGCATGTCGCGGCGTTCCCAGTCAGCCGGAGAATCGCTTCAGCGACCTCGGCACGCCCGGCCAGCAGCACACCGGCGGGTAGCGCCGGGTTCGTGTGATGGGCCCAGTCATCCCACCAGACATCAAGCTCCCACGTTCCCGGCAACCGGACAGCACCCAGTTCCGGGACCTCGTGAATGAGTTCAGCGACGATCCGTTCGATGTCCTGAGGCATGCTACGCGGGTTGAGCCGACGGTACTGATGGCCTAGTAGAGCCCTTATGTCGTTAGGAAGCCATTCTGGGCGAGGCAGAGAAGCATCGTCGATCAGCACGGGGACGAGCCGCTTCCCCAGGGCGATCGCGAGCCGGATCTCCCGACGCACCCAGTCTCCCGGTTCGTGCAATCGCCAGCGGCAGTCATCGTCCAGCCACTTCTTTCCGATCACCACGATCACGACCGAGCACTGGCGGATGGCGGCTTCGATCTCCTCAGCAAAAAGGCTCCCTGCCACAGCATCCTGCGACACGTGGAACACCTCGGCACGCCCCAGCTTCACCTTTAGCTGCTCGACGAGCATCGCGGCGCCCACTGCCTCATCGCCCACTCGGTAGTTCACGAAGACCGTTCCTTGGAACACGCTCATATCTGTCCTTTGTAAGTAGTTACGCCGACATCCATAGTTCACAAAAACTCCTCAGACTCCATTACTACCGACGAGTAGGCAACGGGAAACCCCTACTTTCCTATCCGATGGGAGCGTGAAAATCAAAATAAATCCGCTCCTCAGGAGGCCCGTCATGAGTTCGACATTCCAGCCCCGGCCACTGCGGGAAATCCAACGACGACTCAGCCTGACGATCAGCACCTCATCGATAGCCTTCGACGGCTGGTCCCTGTCCAGTGATCTTCCTGATCAGATGCTTTCGCTGGCCGAGGTCGTCGATCTGGCTCAGCTGAAAACAACATCTCCGGACGCCAAGGCCGCCATCTGGGCCGAGGTCGTGCGGTTGGCCCAGACAGACCCCCAACTCTGGCGACCGGTGGTCGTAATACTGGCAGCACCCGCGCTTGTCAACATGGCTCGGCAGGTCGCCGAGGAGTTCGGAGTCGATGCCGATGACGCAGAAGGTGACCTCGTGGTGGGCCTCCTCGAGGCAGCACAGACCGCCGACCCCAGCATGCGGGGGCTGGCCGCCCATCTGAAACGAGTCGCACGCACCCGTGCGATGTACACCTCGTCAATGCGCGAAACCAACTACCACAGTGACCAGCCTATGCGAGCAGTACCGTTGGCGCCGCGATCTGGGCACGTGGATATGGTCCTCGCTGATGCCATCGCCCAAAATTTCCTGACCCGGGCCGAGTCCGAACTTATCGCGCGAACCCGGATCGAGGGGCTTGCCATATCCGTGGTCGCGCGTGAACTCGGGTTCCCGCCAGGCCACGGTGCCGTGGCCCGCGAGCACGCTGAACGAAAACTGCTCGAGTACTTGAGCCGAAGTGGCCGCTGACCGACCGCTAACATCGACACCGCTGGGCGAGTCAGGACGGATTCCATGAAACGGGCCGTTGTTTGCCACGCCCGGCGCCGGAATACTTAGCCAGCCGGCCGATGCCGCCCTGGGAGGGTCGACCAGGCACTGAGTCCCGAAGCGGCGAGGGCTTGCGCGTACGGCAGAAACGGTCTGTGTAGGCTGACTCGTGGGCGCCTCCGCGCCACGAAACCCGTGGCGACGGGCGCGGCGGTGAACGTCCCGAACGCTCCGTTCGAGACGTTCACCGTCCGCAACGGAGCGTTCGAGACCTCAGCGTCTGGCCACAAAGGACGGACGTGCCGCTAAGGCCACCTTACGGCACTTCGGAGCGGGGAACGTCAGTCCAAAGTGGCCAGTTGGGTGCGGAGGGTGTCCAGGCCCATGCCGCCCAGCCGCAGCGCGCGGGTGTGCAACTGCTTGATGTCGAAGGCGGCTCCCTGACGGGCGCGGGCCTCGTCGCGGGCGGCGAGCCACAGCCGCTCGCCGAGCTTGTACGCCGGCGCCTGGCCCGGCCAGCCGAGGTAACGGTCGATCTCGTCGCGCACGTGGGCCTGGTCGGTGACGGTCCTGGTGAGCATGAACTCCAGGCCCAGCTCCGGGGTCCACCGCTCGCCCTCGTGGAACCCGGTGCCCGCCGGGATCTCCAGTTCCAGGTGCATGCCGAGGTCGACCACGACCCGCGCGGCACGGAAAAGCTGCTCGGAGAGCATGCCGAGCAGGTCGCCGTCGTCGGCGAGGTAGCCGAGGTCCTGCATGAGCCGCTCCGAGTAGAGCGCCCAGCCCTCCGCGTGCCCGGAGGTGAAGGCCATGAGCCGCTGGTACTTGTTCAGCGACGCCGACTGGTACACCGCGGTCGCGATCTGCAGGTGGTGCCCCGGCACGCCCTCGTGGTAGACGGTGCTGACCTCGCGCCAGGTGATGAACTCCTCCCGCCCCGCGGGCACCGACCACCACATCCGGCCGGGACGACTGAAGTCCGCGCTCGGCGCGGTGTAGTAGGCGCCGACCCCGCCGCCCGGCGGGGCGATCCTGCACTCCAGCCCCATCAGCGCGTCGGGGATCTCGAAGTGCTTGCCCCGCAACGAGTTCAGCGCCTCGTCGGACAGGTTCTGCATCCACGCCTCGAACTCGGCGCGCCCGCGCACGCGGTAGCGGGGCTCGGCGTCGAGCACGTCGGCGGCCTCGGCCACGGTCGCGCCCGCCTTGATCCGGCCGGCGACCTCGCGCATTTCGGCCTCGATGCGGGAAAACTCGGCCCAGCCCCACTCGTAGGCCTCGCGCGGGTCGAGCTCGGCGCCGATGAAGAACCGCGACCACAGCTTGTAGACGTCCTCGCCGACGGCGTCCTTGACCGGGGCCCGCGGCGCGAGCTCGGCGCGCAGGAACCCGGCGAACTCCGCGAACGCCTCCTGGGCGACGCGGGCGCCGTGGCCGAGATCGGCCCGCAGCGCCTCGCCCGGCTCGCCGGCGCCGGCGACCAGCCCGTCGAAGAAACCGTCCTCGTCCTTCAGCCCGGCCCAGGTCTCGCACTGCTCGGCGACCTTGCCGACCTGCCGCAGCGCCGCGACCTGCCCGGCGTCCGCCCCGGCGAGCAGGGACCGCCGCATGCCCGCCAGTGTCTCCGGCACCGCGCGCAGCCGGGCCGCGATGTTCGCCCACTGCTCCGGGGTGTCGGTGGGCATCAGGTCGAACGCCATGCGCAGTTCCTGCACCGGGCTCGCGATGACGTTCAGCGACGCCACGTCCAGACCCGCCGCGTGGATCTCCCGCTCCAGCCCGACCCGCTCGGTGAACACGGCCTTCGCCGCCCGCTCCCCCGCGTCGGCGGGCTCGGCCGCCTCCACCGCCGCCAGCGCCGTCGCCGCGAGGGCCGCCCTGGCCGCGTACCCGTCCGGTGAATAGTCGGTCAGCCGGTCGTCGTACCCGTCGATGCCGAGGAAGGTGGCCTGGACCGGGTCCGCGGCCGCGTAGTCGTCGACGTACCGGTCGCAGATCCGGTGCACGCCCTGTTCGCTGGAAGCCATGCCCGGCACGCTACCGGCCGGGCACGGAGCCGCGGTACGGAGTTACGTCGGTGCTTACGCCCGGGCCGGGACCAGCCCGAGCCGCGCCACCACCTCGCGCGTGGCCTTGGACCGGTTGAAGGTGTAGAAGTGCAGGTCGGGTACGCCTTCGGCGATGAGCCGCTCGCACAGTTCGGTGATCGCGTCGATCCCGGCGGCGCGGAACGCCTTCGCGTCGCCGGACAGCGGCTCCAGCCGGTCGAGCAGCCGCTGCGACGCGGGGGCGCCGGAGAGCTTGATCTGGGTGTGCAGGGTGCGCGGCGTGGTCAGCGGCATGATCCCGGGCAGCACCAGCGCGTCGCAGCCCGCGGCGGCGACCCGGTCCCGCAGCCGCAGGAAGTCCTCGGCCTCGAAGAACAGCTGGGCGATGGCGAAGTCGGCCCCGGCGCGGAACTTCCGGATCAGGTACTTGGTGTCGGACTCCAGGTCGGGGGAACGCGGGTGCCCGTACGGGAAGGCCGAGACCCCGACGCAGAAGTCGCCGAGCGACCGGACCAGCTCGACGAGTTCCTCGGCGTAGGTCAGCCCCTCCGGATGCGGCACCCAGTCGCCGTACACGTCGCCGGGCGGGTCGCCGCGCAGCGCCAGGATGTTGCGGACGCCGACGGCGGCGTACCAGCCGATCACGTTCCGCAGTTCCGAGACCGAGTGGTTGACCGCGGTGAGGTGCGCCATCGGCACCAGCGTCGTCTCGGTGGCGACCCGCGCGATGCTGCGGATCGTGCCGTCCCGGCTCGACCCGCCAGCGCCGTAGGTGATCGACATGTACGCCGGGTCCAGCGGTTCCAGCTCACGGATCGCCCGCCACAGCACCGCCTCGTCCGCGATGTCCCGTGGCGGGAAGAATTCGATGGAAAAGGCGGGGCCGTCGCCCTGCAGCCGCTCGATCACCGACGTCATATCGGGAATGGTAGAGGGAAATGTCCGCCTCCTGGGAGTCCCCTCCCAGCGACTGGACCCGTTTCCGGGTCTCCTCCACGGCCGCGCTGGACTACGCTCGCCGTGAGGAGTGAGGCATGAGCAGCACGGATGACGAGAGCTGGGACGAGCACGTACGGGTGGCCGTCTACCGCGCGTTCGCCGCGTACGGCCGCCAGCCGACGGCTCCCGAACTGGCCGACGCGGCGGGCGGTTCGCTCGCCGTCGCCAAGCAGGCGCTGCACCGCCTCGCCGACGCCCGCCACCTGGTACTGGACGAGTGCGAGCACGTCGTGCTGGCGCACCCCTTCGCCGCCGCTCCCCTCGGGTTCTCCGTGATGGGCGGGCACACGCTGTGGTGGGGCGGCTGCGCGTGGGACTCCTTCGCGATCCCGCATCTGGTGCCCGGCGAGCCGGAGGTGCTGATCGCGACCCGGTGTCCCGCCTGCGGGACGCCGCACGCGCTCGTCGTCGGCCGCGAAGCGCCGCCGCCGGGCGATCAGGTGGCGCACTTCCTGGTCCCGGTCGCGCGGATGTGGGACGACGTGCTGCGCACCTGCGGCCACCAGCGGCTGTTCTGCGCGGAGTCCTGTGTGGACGGATGGCTCGCGGAAACCGGCAACGCCAAGGGATACGTCATGGATCTCGCGACACTGTGGCGGTTGGCGAAGGGCTGGTACGCGGGCCGCCTCGAGTACGGGTACCGCCGCCGTGAACCGGCGAAGGCGGCCGAATACTTCGCCGGGGCAGGGCTGCGCGGCGCGTTCTGGGAGCGGTGAGGGCCACATCCGGGGGCACCCGGCGCGGCCCTCGTCACACCCGTCGGTGAGGATGTCGACATGAACGCGCTCGTGCCCGACGCCGATCTGCCCGCCCACGTCGAGCGTGCGCTGGCCGGGTTCCTCGGCCGCGCGGGCGAGGAGATCGTGCGCACCGAGCCGAGCGTGCGCGCCGGGATCGAGGCGTTGAGCGGGTTCGTGCTCGGGGGTGGCAAGCGTTTGCGCCCGACGTTCGCCTGGTGGGCCTGGCGCGGCGCGGGCGGCGACCCGGCGGGCCCGGACGCCGAGGGCGTGCTCCAGGCCGTCTCCAGCCTGGAGCTGATCCAGGCGTGCGCGCTGATCCACGACGATCTGATCGACTCCTCCGACTCGCGCCGCGGCTCCCCCACCGTGCACATCGCCTCGGCGAAGCTGCACGCCGACCGCGGCTGGCTCGGCTCGCCCGCGACGTTCGGGCTGGCCACCGCCGTGCTGGTCGGCGATCTCGCGCTGGCCTGGGCCGACGACATGTTCGCCGACGCCCCGCTGCCCGCCGCGACGATGGCCGCCGCCCGGCCCGCGTGGCGGGCGATGCGCACCGAGGTGCTGGCCGGGCAGTACCTCGACGTCCGCACCCAGGCCACCGGCGACGCCTCCCCGGAGGCCGCGCTGAAGATCGACAAGCTGAAGACCGCCGCGTACACCGTGCAGCGCCCGCTGCACCTCGGCGCGGCGCTCGGCGGGGCCGGCGAACAGCTCATCGCCACGCTGCTGGAGTTCGGCGGCGACCTCGGCGTCGCCTTCCAGCTGCGTGACGACCTGCTCGGTGTGTTCGGCGACCCGTCGGTGACCGGGAAACCGGCCGGGGACGACCTGCGCGAGGGCAAGCGCACGCTGCTCGTCGCGCTCGGGCAGCGGCTCGCCGCGGAGCGGGGCGACACCGCCGCCGCGCGCGTGGTCGCCGACGCGATCGGGAACGCCGGGCTGCGCGACGCGGAGGTCGACACCGTGCGCGAGGTGCTCACCGAGGTCGGCGCCGTCGCCGCCGTCGAGCGGCGCATCGACGAACTCACCGCCACCGCGATGGCCGCGCTCGACCGGGCCCACCTGGCCGAGCCCGCGCCCGCGGCGCTCACCGGACTCGTCGTCAAAGCGACCCAGCGGACGTACTGACATGCGCACCATCACCGGTTCCGGTGAGCACGTGGTGGTGATCGGCGCCGGGCTGGCCGGACTCTCGGCCGCGCTGCACCTGCTCGGCGCCGGGCGCCGGGTCACCCTGCTCGAACAGGACAAGGTCCCCGGCGGACGCGCGGGCCAGCACGATTTCGGCGGCAACGCGATCGACACCGGCGCGAGCGTGCTGACCATGCCGGAGCTGCTCGACGAGGCCTTCGCCGCGGTCGGCGAGTCACTCGCGGACACCGTCGCGCTGACGAAGCTCGACCCGGCCTACCGCGCGCGCTACGCCGACGGCAGCTCGCTGGCGCTGCACACCGACGGCGAGGCGATGGAGGCCGAGATCCGGGCGTTCGCGGGCCCGGCCGAGGCGGCGGGCTACCGGCGGCTGCGCCGCTGGCTGACCGAGCTGTACGCCGCCCAGCGGGACCACTTCATCGGCGCCAACTTCGACTCCCCGCTCGACCTGCTCCGCCCGGAGCTGGTCAAACTCGCCGCGCTCGGCGGGTTCGGCAGGCTCGGCCCGCGCATCGGCGAGTTCCTGCGGGACGAGCGCGTCCGGCGGCTGTTCTCGTTCCAGGCGCTCTACGCCGGGCTCGACCCGGCCCGCGCGCTGGGCGCCTACGGCGTCATCGCGTACATGGACACCGTCGGCGGCGTGTACTACCCGGCGGGCGGCATGGGCGCCCTCGCGCGCGCGATGGCCGAGGCCGCCGGGCGGGCCGGGGCCGACCTGCGGTTCGGCACCGAGGCCGCGTGGCTGGAGCGGGTGTCCGAGCGGGTGCGCGCGGTCCGGACGCGCTCCGGCGAGCGGATCCCGTGCGACGCCGTCGTGCTCGCCACCGAGCTCACCACGGCCTACCGGCTGCTCGGCGCGCGGCCCCGGCGCCCGCTGCCGCTGCGGTTCTCGCCCTCGGCGGTGGTGCTGCACGGGCACGCCGACCGCGCCTGGCCGGAACTCGGCCACCACACGATCTTCTTCGGGCGGGAGTGGGAGCGGACCTTCGCCGAGATCATCCGCGAGGGGAGGCTGATGAGCGATCCATCGCTGCTGGTCACCCGCCCGACCGCGACCGACCCCGGGCTGGCCGGGGACGGCGGCCAGATCGTGTCGGTGCTGGCCCCGGCGCCCAACCTGCGGCGCGGGCGGATCGACTGGCCCCGCGTCCGGCACGCCTACCGCGACGAGCTGCTGCGCACGCTGGAGGCCCGCGGGCTCGGCGGGTTCGCCACGGACTTCCGGCTGGACGAGATGCTCACGCCGGACGACTGGGCCGCGCGCGGGCTGGCCGAGGGCACGCCGTTCTCGCTGGCGCACACGTTCACCCAGACCGGTCCGTTCCGCCCGGCCAACCTGGTGCG
The DNA here is from genome assembly GCF_039541975.1 of Amycolatopsis samaneae. Lineage (NCBI taxonomy): Bacteria > Bacillati > Actinomycetota > Actinomycetes > Pseudonocardiales > Pseudonocardiaceae > Amycolatopsis > Amycolatopsis samaneae. The sequence continues at coordinate 144,076 of NZ_BAABHG010000015.1, read as the reverse complement.
GGCCGCGGGCAACGTCGTGCTGGCCGGATGCGGGACGACCCCGGGCGTCGGGATCCCGCCGGTGCTGATCTCCGGACGGCTGGCCGCCGAACGGATCACCGGGCGGAACGGCGGCCGATGAGCGCGCGGGAGCTGGACGCGGCCGGGATTCGCGAGGAGGACCTGCGCGCGGCCTACCTCGCGTGCAAGCGGATCAACGCGTATCACGGGCGGACGTTCTTCCTCGCCACCCGGCTGCTGCCCGCCCACGCCCGTCCCGCGGCGCACGCGCTGTACGGCTTCGCGCGCATGGCCGACGAACTGGTCGACAACCCCGAGCCGGGCACCGATCCCGCGATCGCGCTGGACAAGGTCGCCGACCTCGTCGGGGTGGTCTTCGACGGTGGCGCGCCCGGCGACCCGGTGCTGGCGGCGCTCGCCGACACCGTCGCGCGGTACGCGCTGCGGCGGGAGCTGTTCGACGACTTCCTCCACTCGATGCGGATGGACCTGACCGTCACCGAATACGCCACCTACGCCGACCTCGCCGAGTACGTCCACGGTTCGGCCGCGGTGATCGGGCTGCAACTGCTGCCGGTGTTCGGCACGGTCGTGCCGCGCGCCGAGGCCGAACCGGCCGCGGCCGCGCTGGGCGAGGCGTTCCAGCTCACGAACTTCCTGCGCGACATCGGCGAGGACCTCGACCGCGGCCGGCTCTACCTGCCCACCGGGGAACTCGCCGCGTTCGACGTCGACCGGGAGCTGCTGGTCCACTGTAGACAACACGGCGAGCCCGATCCGCGGATCCGCCGCGCGCTCGCGGTCGCGGTGTCGAGGGCGCGGGCGGTCTACCGGCGCGCCGAGGCCGGGATTCCCTTGCTGCGCCCCGAATCCCGCCCGTGCGTGCGCGTCGCGATCACGCTGTACGAGGGCATCCTCGACGAGATCGAACACCTCGGTTACGACGTGCTGAACCGGCGTGCCGTGGTCCCGAAACGACGTCGGCTCGCCGTCGCGCTGCCCGAGCTGATCAGGATGTGGACACGCGGATCGTGACCTAGGCTCGGGATCATGACCACAGCATCGAACAGGCCCGTCCGCATCGGCGTGCAGATCCAGCCGCAGCACGCCGAATACGCCGACATCCGGCGGGCGGCCACCGAGGCGGAGAACCTCGGTGTCGACATCGTGTTCAACTGGGACCACTTCTACCCGCTCTACGGCGACCCCGACGGCAAGCACTTCGAGTGCTGGACCATGCTCGCCGCCTGGGCCGAATCCACCTCCCGCGTCGAGATCGGCGCGCTGGTGACCTGCAACAGCTACCGCAACCCCGAACTGCTCGCCGACATGGCCCGCACCGTCGACCACATCTCGGCCGGGCGGCTCATCCTGGGCATCGGCTCCGGCTGGTTCGAAAAGGACTACGACCAGTACGGCTACGAGTTCGGCACCGCGGGCGGCAGGCTCGACGACCTCGCCGAAGCGCTGCCCCGCATCGAAGACCGGCTCGGCAAGCTGAACCCGGCGCCGACCCGCAAGATCCCGACGCTGATCGGCGGCGGCGGCGAGAAGAAGACGCTGCGGCTGGTCGCGAAGCACGCGGACATCTGGCACAGCTTCGGCGACCCGGAGGTCGTCGAGCGCAAGTCCGGGATCCTCGACCGGCACTGCGCCGACGTCGGCCGGGACCCGGCGGAGATCGAGCGTTCGGTCGCGGTGAAGGGCGACCCCGGCGAGCTGGGCCCCCGGCTGCGCGACCTCGGCGTCTCCCTGTTCACCATCGACGCCAACGGTCCCGACTACGACTTCGAGACCCTCAAGTCGTGGATCGCCTGGCGGGACAAGCAGAACGGCTGATTTCCCGGCGGACGTGCTCTGAAGGCCACCTTGAGGGACTCTAACGCCCTCAAGGTGGCCTTCAGAGGCTTGTCCGACCGCGAACGGAAGATTCGAGACACTCCGAGAGCCCCCGAATACGAGCCTAGCCGCGGGGGCCGACAGCTTCGGGACCGTGCACGGACGCGCGGCACCAGGTCCGTGGGGGCCTCCTTGAGGGACTCTAGGTCCCTCAAGGAGGCCCCCACGGACCGTCGGCGCGGACTAGGCGGCCGCGTCGAAGAACCAGGCGACGGTGAGGGCGCCGGGGTCGACCACCCCGCGCGCGTGCTCGCCGACGTAGCTGGCCCGGCCCCGCTTGGCCAGCAGGTCCTCCGTGGACGCGGCGCCCTCGTGGGCGGCGGTGGCCGCCGCGGCGAGCGCCACGCGGACGTCGTCCCCGCGCGCGGCCGCGGCGGTGAGCGCCGTCGCGGCGGGCACCATGGCGTCGACCATGGTCTTGTGCCCGACCTCGGCGTTGCCCAGCCGCCGCACCGCGGCCTGCGCCCGGTCCGCCGCCGTGGCGAGGACGTCCGAGGAGACCTCCGCGCCGACGGTCTTCGCGAACTCGCGGAACCACATCCCGAACAGCGGGCCGCTGGTGCCACCGGTGTGCAGGAAGGCGTTCGCCACCGCGCCGAACACCGCGCCCGGCGTCCCCGGCGCGTCCGCCGCCAGGTTGGCCGCCGCGCGCTCGACCGCGGAACGCAGGTTCGTCCCGTAGTCGCCGTCGCCCGCGCGCCGGTCGAGCTCGGTCAGCTCGTCGCCCCGGTCGCGTACCGCGCCGATGAACGTGTCGATCCAGGCCCGCGTCTCGGCCGTTCCGAACATGTCCCGCTCCTTCACCACGTCAGCGCCGGGGTCCGCACCGGCGCGTCCCACAACCCGGTCAGTTCCTCGTCGGCCCGCACCAGCGTGATCGAGCACCCGCGCATGTCCAGCGACGTCACGTAGGAGCCGACCAGCGACCGGTCGAGCCGGATGCCCGCGCCGTCGAGGAACGCCGCGAGTTCCCGGTGCACCACCGACAGTTCGAGCGCGTGCGTGGCACCCAGCCCGTTGACGATCGCGAGCACACCGTCACCCCGCCCGAGACCCAGCGCCTCGACGATCGGCGCGGCCAGCTGCGGGACCAGCTCCCGCGCGGGCCCGAACGGACGCCGCCCGATGCCGTGCTCGCCGTGGATGCCCACCCCGAACTCGACCTCGTCGCCGGGCAGTTCGAACGAGGGCCGCGACTGGCCCGGCTGCGTGCAGGACTCCAGCGCGAGCGCCAGGGTGCGGGCCGACCCGGCGACACGGGTGCCCAGCTTCACCAGCTCGGCCAGCGTCGCGCCGCGCTCGGCCGCCGCGCCGCAGATCTTCTCCACCGCGACCACCGCCGCGGTCCCCCGCCTGCCCGGACCGCCCTCCTCCTGGCCGTCGGTCGCCAGGTCGTCGTCGACGAGCACGGTGGCGACCTCGACACCCTCGTCGGCGGCCAGCTCGGCGGCGATGCGGAAGTTCAGCACGTCACCGGTGTAGTTCTTGACGATCAGCAGCACGCCCCGGCCCCGGTCGGCGGCGGTGATCGCGGCCTTGACCTGGAACGCGGTAGGGCTGGCGAAGACGGCGCCCGGCACGGCCGCGTCGAGCATGCCCTCGCCGACGAACCCGGTGTGCAGCGGCTCGTGCCCCGAACCGCCGCCGGACACCAGCGCGACCTTCGGCTTCGCCCGGTCACCCGCGCGCACGACGTAGGCGGGGTCCTCGTGCCACCGGATCAGGTCCGGATGCGCCCGCGACAGCCCTTCCAGGGCCTCCGGCACGAACCCGGCCGGGTCGTTGATCAGCTGCCGTACCACCACGGGCGCCTCCTCGCGCTTGCCTGAGCGACCTCTCACCAACGATATCGCCGCATCACATTCGACATTATCGAATCTGCGGCGACCTTAAGACGCCCCGCCGCTGTTGTAAAGTGCGGACGGTGACCAGGCGAAGGGACGGACGATGATCCAGTCCGTCGACCGGGCGATGCGCATCCTCGGCGTGTTGCGGTCCTCACGGCGGCTGTCCCTGTCCGAACTCGCCGGGCGCCTGGAACTGGCACCGTCCACAGTGCACGGAATCGTGAAAACCCTGCAGGCGCACGGATACGTGCTGCAGGACCGGGCCTCGGCGCACTACCGGCTCGGCCCCGGCGCGCTCAAACTGGGCAACGTCTACCTCGACACCCTGGAGCTGCGCTCCCGCGCCGTCTCCTGGGCCGCCGAGCTGACCCGCGGCACCGGGTACGCGACCCGGACCGGCGTCCCGCTGCCCGGCGAGGTGCTGATCGTGCACCACGAGCCCCGCCCAGACGGGTCCCGGCAGATGCCCGAGGTCGGCATCACCATCCCCGCCCACGCGTGCGCGCTCGGCAAGGCGATCCTCGCGTTCTCTCCGGAAGCGACCGACTGCGCGGGCGAGCTGCGCAGCATGACCAGGGACACGGTGACCACCCCGGAGCGGCTGCGCGCCCAGCTCGACGAGGTCCGCGAACAGGCCGTCGCGACCGAACGCGAGGAGGCGGTCATCGGCGAATGCGGCCTGGCCGCGCCGGTTTTTGACGGCTACGACACCGTCGTGGGCGCGCTCGGCGTCGTCGTCCCGGCACCGGACTGGCCCGCCGGGGACGCCTACGAGACCGTCGCCGGGGCGGTCCGCGGCGCGGCGCGGGCGATCTCCCGCGAACTCGGGGCGACGCGCTGGCCGGTGCCGCCGGACCCCGGTCAGGGGTGACCCTCACCACCACGCGCCCCACCCCCTTCGGCACCCGGTACTAGATTCCCCCTGTGCACGAGGAGAAGAACCCCACGGGCGAGGGCGAGCCGGGCCCGCGCCGCACCCTGCCCGCGGCCGACCTCGCGACCACCGTGGTGTTCGCCGGGTTCATCGCGGTACTCGGCGTCTTCCCCGGCCTGTACCTGGCCGGCGGGAGTGTGCCGGTGGTCCTGCAGAACGCCGGGCCGCTGCTGGCCGGCTGCGTGCTGGGCGCCCGCCGCGCCACCGCCGCCGTCGTGCTCTTCCTCGCGCTCACCGCGATCGGCCTGCCGCTGCTGTCCGGCGGACGCGGCGGGATCGCGCCGTTCCTGGGCCCGAGCTGCGGATTCCTGCTCGGCTGGATCCTCTCCGCGCTCGTCGCGGGCGCGGTCGTGACGCGGGCGAAGCGGGCCGGACTGCCGGTCCTGCTGCTCGCCGCCGTGCTGGGACTGGCCGCGGATTACCTGATCGGCGTCCCCTACCTCGCCTTCTACCTGGGCGACCTGCGCGCGGGTGTGGTGCAGTCGCTGGTCTTCCTGCCCGGGGACGCGATCAAGGTGGTGGCCGTCGCGCTGATCACCTCGGTCCTGCACCGGGCCCTGCCCGGCAGGCTCGCCGGGTCCTCGCGACGGGCGGGCTGATGCTCGCCACTCCCCCGATCATCGGCCCGGGGTCGGTGCCACCCGCGCTGCTGACGCGGGCGCACGGCGCGGCGCGGCGGCTGACCGCCCAGGGCGTCGGCGCGGGCGCGCGGGTGGCGATCGACACCGTGGCGTCTTCGGACACCCTGGCCTGGTTCCTCGGCGCGGACCTCGTGGGCGCCGCCGCGCTGATCGTCGAACCCGGCTGGACGACGCGGGAGCGGGCCGCGGTGCTCGCCGACGCGACCCCGGATCTGGTGGTGACCGGCACGCCCGGGGAAGCCACCGAAGGCGTGACCCCGGCGGGCGACGGGCGAACCTGGTTCTACCTGCCGACGACGTCCGGCAGCGGCGGCACGCCCAAGGTGCTGGCCAGGACCCGGGATTCGTGGCTGGACAGCTTCGCCGCGCTCGGCCCGCTCGACGGGCCGGTGCTCATCCCCGGACCGCTCGGCTCCTCGCTGTTCCTCTTCGGCGCGCTGCACGCGTTCTGGTGCGGACAGGACGTCGAACTACTGCCGAAATGGTCCCCGGCCGCGGCGGCGCGGGCCGCGACGCGGACGAGGTCGGTGCACCTGGTGCCCGCGATGCTGACCGCCCTGCTCGCCGTCCTGGACCGCGAGCCGGGGCTCAGGGCCGCCTGCGCGCTGAAGACGATCGTCTGCGGTGGGGCGCACTTCGGCGCCGGGGACCGCGCGCGGCTCGCCGAGCTGCTGCCGGAAACCGAGCCGCTGTACTACTACGGGTCCGCGGAACACTCGCTGATCGCCGTCGAGCGCGGTGACGGCGGCCTGCGCCCGGTCGCCGGCGTGACCGTCGAGATCCGGGACGGCGTGCTGTGGGTCGATTCGCCGCTGGCACACAGCGCGCGGCTGGACGGCGGCACTCCCCGGTATGTCCACACCGGGTTCTCCACTGTGGACGATCGAGGCGAGTTCGACGGCACCGGCGCGCTGGTGGTGCGCGGGCGGACGGCGTCGATGGTCTCCAGTGGCGGGAAACTGGTCGCCGCCGAGGAGGTCGAGACCGTGCTGCGCGCCGTTCCCGGCGTCACCGACGTCCTCGTGACCGGGACTCCACATCGGACACTCGGCTCGCTCGTGACGGCCGTCGTCGAAACCACGGACACATCCAGCGTCGTCGTGCGAGCACTACGGACGGCCGCGCGCACGGAACTCGAACCGGGGAAACGGCCCCGGCGCTGGCTCGCGGTCAAGGAACTCCCCCGCACCGCCGCCGGGAAACCGGCACGCGCCACCGTCGCGGCGATGCTGCGGGACGGCACACTCGCCGTGGAGACACTGTGAGCAACGAGCGTGTCCCGGTGGTCGTCGCCGCCCGGCGGACCCCGATCGGCGACGCGGGGGGCGCGCTGCGCCGGTACACAGTGGACGAACTCGCCGCGCCCGTGCTGCGCGCGGCACTCGCGGACTCCGGACTGGACACTGTGGACGATGTCCTGCTCGGCAACACCTTCGGGCCCGGCGGAAACACCGCGCGGGTGAGCGCGCTGCGCGCCGGGCTCGGCGAGGCGGTGCCCGGCGCCACGATCGACCGGCAGTGCGCCAGCGGACTCGCCGCGATCGTCACGGCCGCCGCGCTGATCCGCGCGGGTGAGGGCGAAACATACCTCGCGGGCGGCGTGGAAAGCGCGTCCACCGCGCCCTATCGCTTCTGGCGTCCCGAATCCGCGACCGCGCCGCCGCGGGCCTACACCCGCGCGCCGTTCGCGCCCGCGGAGATCGGTGACCCGGAGATGGGGCCCGCCGCGGATCTCGTCGCCGCGGAGGCCGGGATTTCCCGGGAACGCCAGGATGCTTTCGCCGCACGCAGTCACGAGCGCGCGATCGCAGCCCAGCGGGACGGGCGCTTCGCCGCCGAACTCGTCCCGCTCGGCGCCGCCGACCGCGACCAGCGCCCGCGCGCGGGGTTCACCGCCGAACGACTGGCCCGGTTCCGCCCCGCCTTCACCGAGAACGGCACCGCCACCGCCGCGAACTCGTGCGGGATCAGCGACGGCGCCGCCGCCGTGGTGATCACCAGCGAGGCGGTCCGCCGACGGCTCGGGCTGCCCGGGCTCCGGCTGACCGCCTCGGCGACCTCGGCCGTCGACCCGAACCGGCTCGGGCTGGGCGCGGTGCCCGCGATGCGGAAGGTCCTCGACGGCGTACCCGGCGTGGTGGAGTTCACCGAGGCCTTCGCCGGTCAGGCACTGGCCTGCCTCGACGCGGCGGGCATCGACGAGCACACGGTCAGCCCGGACGGCGGTGCGATCGCGCTGGGTCACCCGTGGGGTGCCTCGGGCGCCGTGCTCGTGGTGCGCCTGTTCGGCACCCTGGTCCGGCGGCGGGCCGGGCGCACCGGGCTGGCCGCGCTGTCGGCGGGCGGCGGCGTCGGAGTGGCGACGAGGTGGGAGAGCGTGCCGTGATCGAGTTCGAAGGTGTCGGCCACCGCTACGGCGACCGCGTCGTGCTCGACGGCGTGGACCTGCGGCTGCCCGAGCGGCGCGTCGCGTTCGTCGGCGCGAACGGCTCGGGAAAGTCGACGCTGGCGAGGATGATCAACGGGCTGGTCCACCCGAGCGCGGGCCGGGTCCGGGTCGACGGCCGGGACCCGGTGCGCGAGGGCAGGGCGGTCCGGCGGCGCGTCGGTTTCGTGTTCACCAACCCGGACAGCCAGATCGTCATGCCCACCGCGGGCGAGGACGTCGCCTTCTCGCTGCGCCGAAGTGGACTGTCCAAACCGGACCGCGCGGCTCGTGCGGCGGAGCTGCTCGCCGAATTCGGCCTCGACGGCTACGCCGACCATCCGGCACACGACCTGTCCGGCGGGCAGAAGCAGCTGCTCGCGCTGTGCGCGATGCTCGTCACCGAACCGGACGTGCTCGTCTGCGACGAACCGACGACCCTGCTCGACCTGCGCAACAAACGCCGGTTCGCCGAACGCCTCGAAGGACTCCCGCAGCAGGTCGTGCTGGTGACCCACGACCTCGACCTGCTCGGCGGGTTCGACCGTGTCGTCGTCCTCGACCGGGGGCGGGTGGTGGCCGACGACCGGCCGGAGGCGGCGCTGCGCCGCTACCGGGAGCTGATCGGGTGAACGGCGGCTACCAGCCGGGCAGCAGCCCGCTGCACCGCGCGCCCGCCGGGCCGAAACTGTGCGCACTGCTCGTACTCGCGACGGCGGTGTTCCTGCTGGGCTCGCCATGGTGGCTCGGCGGGATCTGCGTGGCCGTGGTGGCGGGGTACGGGCTCGCGCGCGTCCCGTTCCGCCGGTGCCTGCGCATGTTCCGGGCACTGCTGCTGTTCGCGCTCGTCGTGTTCGCGGTGCAGTGGTGGCTGGTGAGCCTCGACGCCGCGTGGCTGGTGAGCCTGCGGCTGGTGGCGGCGCTGGCCGCCGCGAACCTGTTCACCGCCGTCACCCGGGTCGGCGACCTGGTGGCCGCGATCGAACGGGCGGCGGGCCCGCTGCGCCGGTTCGGCCTGCGCCCGGAGCGGATCGGCCTGCTCGCCGGGCTGACCGTGCAGGCCGTGGCGGCGCTGTCCACGATCGCCGCGCAGGTCCGCGAGGCCGCCAAAGCCCGCGGCGCGGAACACTCGCCGATCGCCGTCGCGGTCCCGTTCCTGGTCCGCACGATCCGTCACGCCGACGAACTCGGCGAAGCACTGGCCGCCCGCGGCGAAGGCGACACCCCCTGACCCGGCGAGTTACGCCCCCAATCACGCGAGACACGCCTCCAATCACGCGAAACGCGCCTTCCCGCACGCGAGTTCTCCATCCCGTCACGTGAGGCCCCATCCCCGCCGGTGAGGTCACCGGAGCATGAGACGGAACTCGCGTGATCAGGCACGGAACTCGCGTGATTCGGGGCGTAACTCGCGTGATCAGGTGGAGATCTCGCGTGATCAGAAGGCCATTGCCTGCGCGCGCCGCTTGACCTCGGTGCCGTGGCTGGTGCGCAGCGCGTTGACCGGGGTGTTCCCCGGCAGCGTGTCGTCCGCGGTGAACAGCCACCGCAGCATCTCGGTCCGGCTGAACCCGGAGTCGGCGAGCACCGTGATGGTGCCCGCGAGCCCCTTCACGACCCCGTCCTTCACGAAGAAGTCCCCGGGCACGCAGAGTTCACCACCCCGGCGTACCGCGATCAGGTGACCATCGCGCAGCATCTGCCGCACCTTGCTGGCCGAGATCCCCAGCACGTCCGCGACCTCCGACAACGGAAGCACGGAGACGGCGGTGTCGAGGATGTCATCGGCGACAGGAATCCCACTCACACGTGACACTGTGCCACATTCCGTCGCTTTTCCCGCTAGTGCGCTCGGGTGACCGGCGAGGGCGCCCCCACCGCGCGTACGCCAGTCCGTACGATCCATGGCTGTGACAAGCACCCACGCCAGCCTGGTCGGAACGCTGCTCGAACAGCGATACCGGGTGGATCGGCTGCTCGCGCGCGGCGGGATGTCATCGGTCTACCGGGGCACCGACACCCGGCTGGACCGGCAGGTCGCGATCAAGATCATGGACCCGCGCTTCGCCGACGACCGCTCGTTCGTGGACCGGTTCGTCCGGGAGGCCCGCTCGGCGGCCCAGCTGCATCACCCACACGTGGTCGCGGTACACGATCAGGGCTTCGACGGCCCGGCCGGCGACGAGCCGGGATACGCCTTCCTCGTGATGGAGCTGGTCGACGGCGGCACCCTGCGCGACCTGATGGACGCGAACGGGCCGCTGGAGTTCTCCCTCGCGCTCACCATCGCCGAGCAGGCCCTCACCGCGCTCGCGGCCGCGCACACCGCCGGGCTGGTGCACCGCGACGTCAAGCCGGAGAACGTGCTCATCGGCCGCGGCGCCACGGTCGGCTCCGGCGGCGTGGTCAAGGTCGCCGACTTCGGGCTCGTCCGCGCCGTCGCCAGCGCCGGGACGACCAGCTCCAGCGTCATCCTCGGCACCGTCGGCTACCTGTCCCCCGAGCAGGTCACCACCGGCGTGACCACCGCGCGCGGGGACGTCTACTCGGCCGGGATCCTGCTGTTCGAGATGCTCACCGGCCAGGCCCCCTACACCGGGGACACCGCGATCTCGGTGGCCTATCGCCACGTCAACGACGATGTCCCCCGGCCGGGTGAGCTGCGGCCGGAGCTGCCGCCCGCGCTCGACGAGCTGGTCCTGCGCGCCACCCGCCGCGACCCGGAACAGCGCCCGGCCGACGCGGGCGTGCTGCTGTCCGAGCTGCTCGCCGTCCGCGCCGAGCTGGGCCTGCCGGTGGTGCCGATCCCGGTGCCCCCACCGCCGGACGCGGCCGAGTCCGACACCGAGCGCACCACGCGGATCGCGCCGGTCACCGACCAGACGCTGCCGGTGACCGGGCCACAGGGCACCCGCGCGCTGACGCGGACCGCCGCGGCCCCGCCACCCCCGCCGCCGCCCGCCGAGCCGCCGATGCCCGCGGAGGAGGCCCGGCAGCCGCGCGACCGTAAGCGGACGATCGCGCTGATCGCCGCCGCGGTGCTGGTGCTGGGCGGGCTGATCGGCGCGTTCGCCTTCATCCTCACCGACTCCGCCCCGAACACCGTGACCGTGCCGATGCTCGCCGGGAAGAACCAGGCCGACGCCGGGGACGCGCTGCGCGCGGCGAAGCTGGTCCCGCAGTTCAACCAGGTCTTCGACAACACCGCGCCCGCCAACACGGTGATCCGGTCGGACCCGGCCGCCGGCACCACCCTGGCGCCGAACTCGACGGTCACCGTCTCGCTGTCCAAGGGCAGGCCGGTGGTCCCCGACATCAAGCCGGGCACCCCGGCCGCCGACGCCGAGCGCGCGCTGCAGGCCGTGCAGCTCACCTCGTCCCGGGGCACCCCGGAGTACAGCAACGAGGTCGCGCAGGGCGCGGTGATCCGCACCGATCCCCAGCCCGGCAGCCCGCTCGACATCGGCAGCCAGGTGGCGCTCGTGCTGTCCAAGGGCCCCGAACCGCTGCCACCGGTCCCCGACGTCACCGGCCGCACGCAGGACGAGGCCTTCAAGATGCTCAAGCAGGCCGGGTTCGAACCGGTACTGGCCGGCGAGGAGTTCAAGAAGGAGGTCGCGGCAGGCTCGGTCACCCGGACCAACCCGGCCGGTGGATCCTCCGCGACCAGCCGCCAGGTCGGCGTGTACGTGTCCAACGCCGTCGAGGTGCCGGACGTGCGGCTCAAACAGCTCGACGACGCGGAGAAGATCCTCGCCGCGGCCGGGCTGAAGTCCGACCGCAAGGGCAAGGGCCACGGCGGATTCCAGTTCGTGATCGACCAGGACCCCAAGCCCGGCGAACGGGTGAAGAAGGGCAGCGAGATCCAGTTGCGGGTGTTCGGTTGATCGGGAACCGGGGCCGGGTGACCGGCGCGATCGGGCCGGGCCTCATCGGCGAGGTGCTGCTCAACGTGCGTGGCGGGACCGAAGCGTTCTACGCCTATCCGGCGGATCCGGAGGAGAACATCGCGTCGGGCACGCAGATCCTGGTGGTGGATTTCGAGCCGCCGCGTACCGTCTACGTCCAGCGGTGGCAACCACTGGGCCGGTGACGGCGTCAGATCTGCACAACCCCGGGCCGTCCCGGCCCGTACAACAGAAGAGAGCGGGGGTGGCGCGGCTATGGGCATCGGAGAAATCCTGCTGTTCTCCGGCGGTGGACTGATCGCGTTCCTGATCATCGTCTTCGGAGTGCTGCGGCTGCTGTACAAGGTCGCCGAGCCGAACGAGGCACTCATCATCTCCGGGCTCGGCGTGCGCGTCGAGCGCCACGAGACCGCCGACAGCCTCGGTTTCAAGATCGTCACCGGGCGCGGGGTCAACGTCATCCCCGGCTTCCAGACCGCGCGACGGCTTTCGCTGGACACGCGCGGGGTCAACCTCCAGGTCTCCTGCGTGACCAAGCAGGGCCTGCCGGTCACCGTGCGCGCGGTGGTCATCTACAAGGTCGGGGACGACTTCGCCTCGATCGCCAACGCCGCCCGCCGCTTCCTCGACCAGCAAAAAGGCATGAACGACACGATCCACGAGCTGTTCTCGGGACATCTGCGCTCGATCGTCGGCGGCCTGACGCTGGAGGACATGATCCACAACCGCGAGGCGCTGACCGGGGAGGTCCGGCAGTCCTCGGCCACCGAGATGATCAAGCTCGGGCTCATCGTGGACTCGCTGCAGATCCAGGAGATCGAGGACGAGACCGGCTACATCCTCAATCTCGGCAAGCCGCACGCCGCCGCCGTCGCGGCCAGCGCGCGGATCGCCGAGGCCGAACGCGACCAGGAGGCGGCCGAGGCCGAGCAGATCGCCGCGGCGAAGAAGGCGGCCGCGGTGCGGGCCAGCCAGATCCAGCAGGCCGGGTACCAGGCCGAGGTGGACGAGGCCAGGGCGAAGGCGGGCCAGGCGGGCCCGCTCGCCGAGGCCAGCTCGCGCCAGGAGGTCGTCGTCCAGGAGACCCGCGCGGCCGAGCTGGAGGCCGCGCTGGCCGAGCAGCGGTTGCAGTCGCAGGTCCGCAAGCCCGCCGACGCGAAGGCGTACGACACGCGGACCACCGCCGACGCGGCCCGTGACGCGCAGATCGCCAGGGCACAGGCCGAGGCGAAGGAGACCGAGCTGCGGGCGGCGGCGGACGCCACCAGGGTGAAGACCGCGGCGGAGGCCGAGGCGCAGGCCACCCGCTCGCGTGCGGAGGCGACCGCGAGCGCGACCAGGGCGACCGGGGAGGCGGAGGCGTCCGCGGCGAAGGCCCGCGGGCTGGCCGCCGCCGAGGCAGCCAAGGCCCAGGGGCTCGCCGAGGCCGAGGCGGCCCGCGCGAAGGGCCTCGCCGAGGCCGAGGCCATCAAGGCGCGGGCCACGGCGCTGGCGGAGAACCAGGAGGCCGTGGTCGCCCAGCAACTCGCCGAACGCTGGCCCGAGATCGTGCAGGCGGGAGCCCAGGCATTCGGTAACGTGGACCACATGGTGGTGCTGAACGGCGCGGACGGGATGTCCGACATGTTCACCAAGGCGCTGTCACTGGGCGGGACCGGCCTCGGCCTGGCCCGGCAGCTGATGGACGCCATGGGCGGCTCGTCGGCACGGCCCGAGGCACGTACTCCCGCCGAGGGCCCGTCGGCACAGCCCGCCGGCGAGGCCGCGCAGCGGCAAGGCGACCTGACGGCCCGCGAATAACGGCGATGAACTTCTTCACGGACGGTCCTCGCGAGCGGCCCCTGTTCCCCGTGCCGGAGCAGGAGCTCTACAGCTACGAGGGCCGTCCGTGGACGGGCCCGCCCACCGAGCACATCGTGCCGGCGGTCCTGCCGTGGGTGATCCAGCTGGCGCGGTCCGAGCGCACGGTGGTCGCGCTGCGCGGTGTCGAGGTGTGGCCGGAGGCCGCGACGCTGCGCCTGTCGGTCTACTCACGGGACAACCTGCTCACCGACGCGCCCCGCGGCACGCTCATCGACCACCGCCGGGTGCCGGACTACCACGCGCTGCTCATCGGCGTGCTGTTCGCCGACGGCAGCCGCGCCAGCTCCGAGACGATCTCGGTGCCCTCGGCGACCGAACCGGACGCGCCGGTGCTGCGGGCGCAGGGCCGCGGCGGGACCGCGTTCCACTTCGACCACGACGTGTTCGTCTGGCCGCTGCCGCCGCCGGGGCCGATGAAACTGATCGTGCAGTGGATCGACCGCGGCATCGCCGAGACGCAGACCCGGCTGGACGGCGGTGCGATCCGGGGCGCGGCTCCCGAGGCGGGCGAGCTGTGGCCGGGCCTGCCGCGCCGCACGGCGAACGAGCTCCCCGCGCGCCGCGTCGGCGCCCAGGTCGCGATCACGCACCAGACCGTCACCGGCGAGACGAGCGCCGGCCCGGGTACCCCGTCGCCGTTGCCCAGCAGAGGCCCCGGCGCCACCTTCTCGCGGCGCGATCCCGCCAACGGGTTTACCCCGGGAACCAACTCGGCTATGCCGGAAGGGCACCCCGAGTCCTGAACACGTTCGGGTGAACGTCACCATGGTTGTCGCGGGTGAAACACCGAGAACACACACCCGTCATATCCCGATGATGCAGTGTTGATGATGCAGTGTCGCTCATCCCCCTTCCCGTTTCCGCCGGACAAGGAGAGGATGCCGATGGCAGGCTCCCCGCTCAGCGCGCTCGACGTGGCTTTCCTTTGCCTGGAAAGCGAAACCGCCCCGATGCACATGGGCGCGGTGCTCACCTTCAGCCCGCGGGAGCCGGTGGATCCCGGCAGAGTGACCGCGCTGCTGGCCCGGCGCGCGAACGGGATTCCGAAGCTGCGTCAGCACGTGCGCACGGCACTGTTCCCGCCCGGCGCCGCCGGCTGGGCCGAGGACCCGGATTTCGTTGCGGCCGACCACATCCGGCACCACCGGGTGAGTACCCTCTACGAACCGGACCCGCTGTCGGCCTTCGCCGCGCGCTGGATCGCCGAGCCGCTCGACACCGGGAAACCGTTGTGGGACTTGACGATCGTGACCGGGCTCCCGGACGGGAAGTTCGCCCTGCTGTTGAAACTGCACCACGCGCTGACCGACGGCGCGGGCGCCTACGCGGTCGCGGTGGGCCTGCTCGACGACGTCACGGCGCCCCGGCGCGCACCCGAAACCACTGCACGTCCGGCGCGGCTACCCGAACCGCGCTCCGCGCTGGACACGGTCAAGGACATGCTCGGCACCACCCTCAGCCAGGCGGGTGAGACGGCCGGGATCGCGTCCTCGGTGATGCGGGCGGCCCGCCCGCCGCTGTCCCCGGTGTCCGCGCCGCCCTCGGCCGAACGGCGGCTCGGCTTCGTCCGGCTGCCGCTGGCCGATCTGCGCCGCGTCCGGCGGGCACACGGCGGCACCACCAACGACGTCGTGCTCGCGGTGCTCGCCGGCGCGCTGCGGGAGTGGCTGGTCAACCGCGGCAAACGGGCCGACGGCCGGTCCCTGCGCGCGCTCATCCCGGTCAGCGTGCGCGGCCGGGCCACCGAGCAGCTCGGCGGGAACAAGCTGTCCGGATACCTGTGCGAGCTCCCGGTGGGCGTGGACGATCCGGTGGCCCGGCTGCGTCAGGTCCGCCGCGCGATGAGCCGCAACAAGGCGGCGGGCCCCTCCCGCGGCGCCGGCGCGTTCCCGCTACTGGCCGAACGGGTACCGAGCGTGCTGCACCGGCTCGGCACCCGCACCGCGGGGCTAGCCGCGCCGATGCTGTTCGACCTCGTGGTGACCACGGTCCCGCTGCCGCCCGCGCGGCTGACGCTCGACGGCGCCCGGATGACCGAGGTGTACCCGTTCGTCCCGCTGGCGCCCCGGCACGCGGTCGGTGTCGCGGTCGCCACCTACCGCGACACCGTCCACATCGGACTCCAGGCGAACGGCGCGGAGGTCTCCGACGTCGGTTCCCTGCGCGACGCCGTCCTCAAGTCCGCCGCCCGCCTCGTCGACGCCTCCTGACCGTCCGGGCCTCAAACGCCCCAATGGGCTTTTTTCATCCTGGGTTTTGGCTGGTCGGGGGTGGTTTGACAGGGTGTGGTAGTGGTCAGGTTGTGGTGTCGCGGACGTGGTGTTCGTGCTGGGTCAGGACGAGGATGGCGCGGATGAGGGTGGTGGCGTGGCGGGGTGCCATGCGGAGTTTGTCGAGGATGCGCCAGGTTTTGAGGGCGGCGAAGCCGCCCTCAAAACCTGGCAGCGCATCGCGTTGAACACGCTGTTCGCGCGTTTCTGCGCGTCGGTCAACGGCCGGTTCGCCTCAGCCTTGTAGGGGGTGAGCACGACCTGCTCACACGGACCGTCGCAATGCTCGCAGTCGGGGGTGTCACGGACGTCTTTGTGCCAGCCCTGGTATCCCTTGTCGGCGGCGGGGGTCAGGCCGTGGGCGTGGATGCGGTCGCGTAGCCGGTGGTGGCGGGCGGCACGGATATCGGCGGTCTTGCCTTCCAGCACCGCCGAGACCCACACCAGCCGTCCGTGCTCGTCGGTCAGGCCCTGCACGTTGAGGCCGTGGTGTTTGTGTTTACCGCTGTAGTTGCGGCGATTGTCGGTGCCGGTGCGGCGACGGGTGCGGATCAGGGTGCCATCGGCCAGCACCACCACCGCACCCCGGGCGACCAACCGCCGCAGCGCCCGGTCCAGCCGGGGCGCCCGGTCCGCGAGCAGCCGGATGGTCTCCAGCAGCCAGCGACGGATCGTGGAGGCCGACACCGCGTTGGCGCGGGACAAGTCCAGCAGCCGCTGGTCATGGCGCAGCATCGCCAGCACCAGCACCGCCTGCTCGGCCGCCGACACCTTGCGCCACCGCGACCCGATCACACGACGACGCCGGCTGATCAACCCGGTCAACATCGCGATCGTGGCCGCCGACACCGGCAACGCACTGCGATAAGAAGCGACGACCTGCTGTGAGACAGTGGGAGCGGAGCCCCCGGACGTGGATTCTTGAGTCACGACTTGATCAACATCCGGGGGGCTCCACCACGTTCCCACACCACCGGCAGGCAACCCAGCAAACCCGTTACAGCACAACCACTCCCAGCACCATCAACCCCACCCCACCAGCACCAACAGGATGAAAAAAGCCCAATGTGGCATTGGGTGCGTCCAACGCACCCAATGTGGCGTTCGGTGCATCCAACGCACCGAACGCCACATTGGGGCGCATGACGGCCGGAAACTCAGCCGCGGAGCATTTCGGCGACGAGGAAAGCCAGTTCCAGCGACTGCTGGGTGTTGAGCCGCGGGTCGCACGCGGTCTCGTAGCGGCCGGACAGGTCGACGTCGGAGATCTCCTGGGCGCCGCCGAGGCATTCGGTGACGTCCTCGCCGGTCAGCTCGACGTGGATGCCGCCGGGGTAGGTGCCCAGCTTGTTGTGCACCTCGAAGAAGCCCTGGACCTCGTCGACGATGCGGTCGAAGTGCCGGGTCTTGTAGCCGGTGGACGACTCGTGCGTGTTGCCGTGCATCGGGTCGCACTGCCAGATGACCTTGTGCCCGGTGGCCTCGACCTTCTCCACGATGCCGGGCAGCGCCTCGCGGACCTTGCCGTTGCCCATCCGCGAGATCAGCGTCAGCCTGCCGGGCTCGTTGCGCGGGTCGAGCCGCTCGACGTACTCCACGGCCATCTCCGGCGTGGTGGTCGGGCCGATCTTGAGGCCGATCGGGTTCGACAGCAGCTCGGCGAAGGCGATGTGCGCGCCGTCGAGCTGGCGGGTGCGCTCCCCGATCCACAGGAAGTGCGACGAGAGGTTGTACAGCTTCGGGTTCGTCGCGTCGGCGTTGTCCAGCCGCAGCAGCGAGCGCTCGTAGTCGAGCAGCAGCGCCTCGTGGCTGGCGAAGATCTCGGTCGAGTGCAGCGAGGTGTCGGTGACGCCGCAGGCGTTCATGAACCGCAGGCCGCGGTCGATCTCGGCGGCCAGCGCCTCGTACCGCTCCCCCGCCGGCGAGGAGGACACGAAGTCCTTGTTCCAGTCGTGCACCTGGTGCAGGTCGGCCATGCCCGCGCCGGTCAGCGCGCGGACCAGGTTCATCGCGGCGCCCGCGTTCGCGTAGGCGCGGATCATCCGGCCCGGGTCCGGCACGCGCAGCTCGGGCTTGGCGACCAGCGAGTTGATGATGTCGCCGCGGTAGACCGGCAGGCCCAGCGCGTCGGTGGCGGCCGAGCGGGGCTTCGCGTACTGCCCGGCGATGCGCCCGACCTTGATCACCGGCAGGCTCGCGCCGTAGGTGAGCACGACGGCCATCTGCAGCAGCGTGCGGAGGTTGGCGCGGATGTGCGGCTCGGTGTTGGACTCGAACGTCTCCGCGCAGTCACCGCCCTGGAGCAGGAACGCCTCGCCGCGGGCGACCATCGCGAGCCTGCTCTTGAGCCGGTCGATCTCGGCGGGCACGGTGATCGGCGGCACACTCTCCAGCACGCCGCGGACCCGGTTGGTCAGCTCGGGGTCGGGCCACTCGGGCTGCTGGGCCGCGGGCCGGGCGAGTGCGGTGTCCAGCCGCGCACGCAGCTCCGGCGGCAGCGGAGGCAGTTCGGGGAGCGTGTCGACGGGAACATCCACAGTCCAGTTCACCCGACCAGCATAAGACGGGGCCCGCGTCACCGGGGAGGAACCCGCCAAGGGGGACACACCGGGTGACCTCCGGCGTGCCCCCGCCGGATCAGGCCGGGCAGGAACCGTCGCGCGCCGGGAGCACGCCACGCAGCAGATAACGCAGCACGACCTCGTTCGCGCAGGCGTTGCGCTTGGGGAACACACCGTGCCCGCCCTGGTCCACGGTCGTCATGGTGGCCCGGCCGCCCAGTGCCACGCGCATGTCCTGCGCACCGGACAACGGCGTCGCCGGGTCACGCAGGTTCTGCACGAGCAGCAGGTTCCTCGGCCCCGGCCCGCCGACGCGCACCGGCGGTTCGGCGCGCTCCACCGGCCAGAACGCGCACGGGTTCACGTTCGCCGCCGCGGGCCCGAACCTCGGGTGCGTCACCCGCTCCCGCTCGACCGCCCGCTGGTAGTAGCCGACGTCGGCGGGCCAGTCGGTGTCGTTGCACTCGACCTGCAACTGCAGGGCCGCGTGGTTGTCCCCGTCGAGCGGGCCGCCAGCCCGGACGGCGGCCTCCCCCGCCCAGTCCGCGGCCAGCGCCGGGAAGTTCGCGTCGTCGTAGAACGCGGTCCAGGTACGCGCCCGGAACTCCGGGCCGCGGACGGCGGCCAGTTCGTCGAACTTCGCGATCACCGCCGAAGGTGTCCGGCCGAGGTGGTAGACGTCGTCGCGGGCCGCCGCCCACGCGGCGAAGTCCGGCAGCCGGTCGTCGAAACCCTCGGCGAACCGCCGCTGCGACCGCACGCCCCCGTGCGGCCCGGTGACGCTGTCCAGCACGAACCGGTCGGTCTTGGCGGGGAACATCGAGGCGTACGCGGCGCCGAGATACGTACCGTAGGAGGACCCGTAGTAGGAGATCGTGCGCTCGCCCAGCGCCGCCCGGATCCGGTCCAGGTCACGCGCGGTGTTCGCGGTGGTCATGTGCGGCAGCAGGTCCGCCGTCGGCGCGGCGGCGCACTGGCGGGCCACCGCCCTGGCCTTGACGGCGGTTTCGGCGACGTCCCGCGGCCCGTTCGCGTAGGGGCCGATGATCGCCCCTCGCTGGTCCGCAGCCATGCCGCAGGTCACCGGGGTGCTGTAGCCGACGCCACGCGGGTCGAACCCGATCACGTCGTAGGCCTCGGGCAGCCCCGAGGAGCCGAGCCGCGCCATCAGCTGCGCGGGCATCGGCAGTCCGGGCCCGCCGGGACCTCCCGGGTTCATCAGCAGGACACCACGTCGTTTCGCCGGGTCGGGGCCGGCGTGACGGGAGATCGTGAGTTCGATGGTCCGCCCGCCGGGATCGGCGTAGTCGAGCGGAACGCGCAGTTTCGCGCATTCCAGCCCGGCGGTCGGGGACTGGGGCAGGCCGTAGTCCGGGCACGGCGTTGTCCACTTGAGACTCGACACCTCGGCGTTCGCGACAGGAACGGCCGTCACGAGCGGGACAAAGGCCAGTAGTACCAACGTTTTTCGCATGCCCCTCAGCGTCGCGCACCGGCCCTGCCCGCGCGTCGGACCCCGGCATGAAGCCGCGGCTCAACCCGTGGGCTGAACCGCGGCTTCGGCGGTCAGGCCGCCTGTGCCTTGCCGTACAGCGTCTGCGCGTCCGCGCCGAAGTACGGCCCGAACATCGTGTTGGGCAGGAAGGTGTAGCCGAAGCTGTTCACCGAGGCCTGCACGCCGGTGCCGGTGGCCTCGTCGAAGTTCAGGAACCACGGTCCTCCGCTCGACCCACCGGTCATATTGCACGACATGCCGTGGTCCTGGGTCAGCAGGAAGTCGGTGATCGTCGGCCCGCTGCAGTAGATCAGCTTCGTGCCGTCGTAGGGCGCCGCCGCCGGGTAGCCGAAGGTGTACATCGTCTGGTTGCGTGCCTGGTTGAACGCGATGCCCTGGGCCCCGACGACGTCGGTGAGACGCTTACCGTCGAGCGGGTTGACCACCGCCATGCCGACGTCGTAGTTCATGTCCTCGCTCGCCTCCCACTGCGGGGTGGTGAGCGTCTTCTTCGCGGTCCACTGGCCGTAGGGCGCGTTGCCGTTGTCGTAGCCGGGCACGAAGACCCAGTCGGTGTGCCAGGTGCCCTGGTACTTCACGCAGTGCCCGGCGGTGACCACGACACTGGCGTTCGCGCTCGTGACCGCGTCGCCGGAGCAGGATGCCTTGCGGCCGTTGAAGGTGAAGAACACGCGTCCGGCCGTCTTGGTCACCTTGCCGCCGCCGGTCCACGCGCCGCCGCCGTTCGGCACGCTCCGCGGGATGACGGTGCCGAGTCCCTTCGCGACGTCCTTGAAGACGCCGGTCGGTGCCTGGAGGAGTTTGTCGAGCGGGATGGCGGATCGCATCGCCTCGGCGGTCCAGCGCCCGGCGACGGCCTTCGCCTTGGCCGGGGTGTCGGCCGCCGCGTGGACGGCGGGCCCTGGCGTCGCGTCGGCGGGTGCGCCGAGGACGGTCATCGTCAGGCCGGTGATCGCGGTGAGAACTGCTGCTCGGACGGTTCGTTTCATGGACGCCTCACTTCCCGCGAAAGTGAACTGTGGCCGCTGTGACACTTTCCACGGAAAGGCACAGCTACTCGAAAGTAGTTCCCGGTTCACAAACGGGCAGCCGCCGTTCGGCGGCACCGGCCCCGGCATCCGGTCCAACACGGCGGGGTTCTCGCGGCGGACGAGCGCCCCAATGTGGCGTTCGGTGCGTCCAACGCACCGAACGCCACATTCGCTGCGTCCAACGCACCCAATGCCACATTGGGGCGTTTGCGAGCCGGACCTACACGACGGCCAGGGGCAGGGCGGTCGGGTGCACCGGGGCGGGCAGGTCCGACGCGCCGGTCAGATAGGCGTCGACGGCGTGGGCCACCGAACGGCCCTCCGCGATCGCCCACACCACCAGCGACGCGCCGCGGTGCGCGTCGCCGCAGACGAACACGCCCGGGGCCGAGGTCTGCCAGTCGGCACCGCAGGAGAGCGTGCCCCGCCGGGACAGGCCGAGCCCGAGCCCGTCGAGCAGCGGCATCTCCTCGACACCTTCGAAGCCGATCGCCAGCAGTACCAGGTCGGCCGGCAGCGTCTCGACCTCGTCGGTGACCGGGACGACCTCACGCCGCCCAGTCTCGCGGTCCTTGTGCACCCGCACCTGTTGCAGCTCGATCGCCTTCACCCGGCCTTCGTCGTCGCCGACGAACCGCTTGACCGCCACCGCGAAGCGACGCTCACCGGCCTCCTCGTGCGCCGGGTAGGTGCGCAGGATGTAGGGCCAGGTCGGCCACGGCGACCGGTCGTCGTCCCTTGTGGACGGTGGGGTCGGGTACTGGTCCAGCTGGGTCACCGAAAGCGCGCCCTGCCGGGTCGCGGTGCCGTAGGAGTCGGCGCCGGTGTCGCCACCGCCGATGATCACCACGTGCTTGCCCTCGGCGTCGATCGGCGACGGCCCGTCGCCCTCGACGTACCGGTTGGCGGGCACCAGGTGTTCCATCGCCAGGTGGATCCCGGACAGCTCGCGGCCCGGCGTGGTCCGGTCGTCGCGGCCGCGCAGCGCGCCGACCGCGAGCACCACGGCGTCGTACTGCTCGCGCAGTTCCTCCACCGTCAGATCGACGCCGACCTCACAGCCGGTGACGAACCGGGTGCCCTCCTTCTTCAGCTGCGCCAGCCGCCGGTCGAGGACCTTCTTCTCCATCTTGAACTCGGGGATGCCGTAGCGCAGCAGCCCGCCGAGGCGGTCGTCCCGCTCGAACACGGTGACCTCGTGCCCGGCCCGCGTCAGCTGCTGCGCGGCGGCGAGCCCGGCCGGGCCGGACCCCACCACGGCCACGCGCTGCCCACTGGCCACTTCGGACACCTGTGGCTGCACGTAACCGGCTTCCCAGGACTGGTCGGCGATCGTGGCCTCGACGCGCTTGATCGCGACCGGCCCGCCGGAAAGCGGCGAGATGGACAGCACGCAGCCCGCCTCGCACGGCGCCGGGCACAGCTTCCCGGTGAACTCGGGGAAGTTGTTGGTCGCGTGCAGCCGGTCGCTGGCCGCGGACCAGTCGCCCCGGCGGACCAGGTCGTTCCACTCCGGGATCAGATTGCCCAGTGGGCAACCGGAACCACCGGAGTGACAGAACGGGATGCCGCAGTCCATACAGCGCGAAGCCTGCGTCCGGACCTGTTCGTTGCGCTCGCCGGATTCGAGGTCCGCGTAGACCTCACCCCACGACGCCAGACGGTCCTCTTTGGACTTCTTCTGCGGTTCTTCCCTTTTGTGATTGAGAAACCCAGTCGGATCAGCCACGAGCCGCCTCCGTGTCTTGCGGGACACCCGCACCCGGTCGGCGGTCGTAGCCGGAGCTTCGCCCATTGTCAGCCACGAGCCGCCTCCATGATCGCCTCATCGACATTGCGACCCGAAGCCTTCGCTGCCTTCGCCGCATCCATCACCCGCTGGTAGTCCCTCGGCATCACCTTGGTGAACGCCGCCGAGCGCCGCGGCCAGTCGCCGAGCAGCGACGCGGCCACCGCGGACCGGGTGAGGTCGTAGTGTTTCTGCACGGTCTTCCTGAGCCAGGCGAGATCCTCCGCGCCCGGCTTGAGCAGGTCCACCATGTCGTGGTTGACCTTGCCCCGGTCGACGTCGAGTACGTACGCGACGCCGCCGGACATCCCGGCCGCGAGGTTGCGGCCGGTCGGCCCGAGCACCACGGCCTGGCCGCCGGTCATGTACTCGAACGCGTGATCGCCGACGCCCTCGGCGACCACCAGCGCGCCCGAGTTGCGCACGCAGAACCGTTCGCCGACCTGGCCGCGCAGGAACATCTCCCCGCTCGTCGCGCCGTACGCGAGGGTGTTGCCCGCGATGGTCTGCCGCTCGGCCGCGAACTTCGCCGCCGGATCCGGCCGGACCACGATCCGCCCGCCGGACAGGCCCTTGCCGACGTAGTCGTTCGCGTCGCCGACCATGTCGAGGGTGATGCCGCGCGGCAGGAACGCGCCGAGCGACTGCCCCGCCGAACCGGTCAGCAGCACGTGGATCGTGTCCTCGGGCAACCCTTCACCGCCGTAGCGGCGGGTGATCTCCGAGCCGAGCAACGTGCCGACGGTCCGGTTCACGTTGCGCACCGGCAGCTCCAGCCGGACCGGATGCGCGTCCTCCAGCGCCGCCTCGGCGAGCTGGATGAGCGTGCGGTCCAGCGCGTGTTCCAGCCCGTGGTCCTGGCCCCGGGTGCGCCGCTTCGCGCCACCGTAAGGGGTTTCGGACGGCATCTCGAAGATCGGCGCCAGGTCGAGGCCCGAGGCCTTCCAGTGCTCGACGGCCGCGTCGGTGTCCAGCAGCTCGGCGTGCCCGATCGCCTCGTCCAGTGTGCGGAAGCCCAGCGCCGCAAGCGTTTCCCGGACCTCCTCGGCGACGAACCGGAAGAAGCTCACCACGTGCTCGGCCTGTCCGGTGTAGCGCTTGCGCAGTTCGGGGCTCTGCGTCGCGATCCCGACCGGGCAGGTGTCCAGATGACACACCCGCATCATCACACAGCCCGCGACGACGAGGGGGGCCGTCGCGAACCCGTACTCCTCGGCGCCGAGCAGCGCCGCGATGACGACGTCGCGCCCGGTCTTCATGGCGCCGTCCACCTGCACCGTGATCCGGTCGCGCAAACCGTTGAGCAGCAACGTCTGCTGCGTTTCGGCGAGCCCGATCTCCCACGGTGTCCCGGCGTGCTTGAGCGAGTTCATCGGCGAGGCGCCGGTGCCACCGTCGTGGCCGGAGATGAGCACCACGTCGGCGTGTGCCTTGGACACGCCTGCCGCGACCGTCCCGACTCCCAGCGAGGACACCAGCTTCACGTGGACGCGAGCCTGCTCGTTGGCGTTCTTGAGGTCGTGGATCAGCTGCGCCAGGTCCTCGATGGAGTAGATGTCGTGGTGCGGCGGCGGCGAAATCAGCCCGACGCCGGGCGTGGAGTGCCGGGTGCGCGCGATCCACGGGTACACCTTGTTCGGCGGCAGCTGGCCGCCCTCGCCGGGCTTCGCGCCCTGCGCCATCTTGATCTGGATGTCGTCGGCGTTGACCAGGTACTCGCTGGTGACCCCGAACCGTCCACTCGCGACCTGCTTGATCGCGCTGCGCCGGCGCGGATCGTGCAACCGATCCGGGTCTTCGCCGCCCTCGCCGGTGTTGGAGCGGCCGCCGATCTGGTTCATCGCGATCGCGAGGGTCTCGTGCGACTCGGCCGAGATCGAGCCGTAGGACATCGCGCCGGTGTTGAACCGCTTGAGGATCGACTCGGCGGACTCGACCTCGTCCAGCGGCACGGGCGCGCGCTCGCCGTCACGGAAGGAGAACAGCCCGCGCAGCGCGCCACCCTCGCGGTAGAGCCGGTGCACCTCGTCGGAGTACTGGCGGTACACCTCCTCGCGGCCGGTCTTGGTCGCGTGCTGCAGGAGAAACACCGTCTCCGGGGTGAACAGGTGCAGTTCGCCCTCGCGGCGGTAGGCGTACTCACCGCCGGTGTCGAGTCCACGGTGGACCCGGTCGGTCGGGTTTTCCGGGTAGGCGCGGCGATGCCGCACCGCGACCTCCTCGGCGAGCACGCCGAGGCCGACACCGCCGAGCTTGGACGAGGTCCCGGTGAAGTACTCGTCGAGCAGATCCTGGTGCAGGCCAAGGGATTCGAAGACCTGCGCGGCGGTGTAGGCGCCGACGGTCGAGATGCCCATCTTGGACATGATCTTGAGGACACCCTTGACGAGCGCCTGGACGTAGTTCCGGACCGCCTTGCCGGGCTCGATGCCGGTCACGGCGCCCTGGCTGATCATGTCCTCGATCGTCTCGAAGGCCAGGTACGGGTTGACCGCGGCGGCGCCGTAGCCGAGCAGCAGCGCGATGTGGTGCACCTCGCGCGCGTCGCCGGTCTCCACGACGAGAGCGACCCGCAGCCTTTCCTTGGTGCGCACCAGGTGGTGGTGCACCGCGGACACCAGCAGCAGCGACGGGATCGGCGCCATCCGGTGGTCCGAGTCGCGGTCGGACAGCACCAGCGTGCGCGCGCCCGCCGCGATGGCCTCGGACGCCTCGCGCCGGACCCGTTCGATCGCGTCGGCGAGCGCTTCCGCGCCACCATCCACTTCGTACAGTCCGGAAAGGACGCTGCAGGCGAAGCCGGGAAGATCCCCGTCGTCGTTGATGTGGATGAGCTTCGCCAGCTCGTCGTTGTCGATCACCGGGTACGGCAGCTTGATGTGGCGGCACGACGCGGGTCCCGGGGTGAGCAGGTTCCGCTCCGGGCCCATGATCCGCGCCATGCAGGTGACCAGTTCCTCGCGGATCGCGTCCAGCGGCGGGTTGGTCACCTGCGCGAAGTTCTGCTTGAAGTAGTCGTAGAGCAGCCGCGACCGCTTCGACAGCACCGCGGGCGGGGTGTCCGAGCCCATCGACCCGATCGGCTCGGCGCCCTTGGCGGCCATCGGCGCGAGCAGGATCTTCAGCTCCTCCTCGGTGTAGCCGAAGGAAAGCTGGCGCCGCAGCACGGAGTCGTGGCTCTGCACGACGTGGTCGCGGTCGGGCAGCTCGGCGATCTTGAGCAGGCCGGCGTGCAGCCAGCCCTCGTACGGGAGCTCGCGCGCGAGCGCGGACTTGATCTCGCCGTCGTCGACGATCCGGCCTTCGACGGTGTCCACCAGGAACATCCGGCCCGGCTTGAGCCGCCCCTTCGCGACGACGTCCTCGGGCGCGACGTCGAGCACGCCGGCCTCACTGGCCAGCACGACACGGTCGTCGGCGGTGCGCCACCATCGGGCCGGGCGGAGACCGTTGCGGTCGAGCACGGCGCCGACCAGGCTGCCGTCGGTGAAGGTGACGCACGCCGGGCCGTCCCACGGCTCCATCAGGCTCGCGTGGAACTTGTAGAACGCGCGGCGCTCGGCGTCCATTGTGGAGTGGTTCTCCCACGCCTCCGGGATCATCATCAGCACCGCGTGCGGCAGCGACCGGCCGCCGAGGTGCAGCAGCTCCAGCACCTCGTCGAACGAGGCGGAGTCCGAGGCGTCGGCGGAGCAGATCGGGAACAGCCGGGTCAGGTCGCCGGGGATCAGGTCCGATTCGAGCAGCGCCTCGCGGGCCCGCATCCGGTTGCGGTTGCCGCGGATGGTGTTGATCTCGCCGTTGTGCGCGACGAACCGGAACGGGTGCGCCAGCGGCCACGACGGGAAGGTGTTGGTGGAGAAGCGGGAGTGCACCAGCGCGATCGCGCTCGCCAGCCGCTCGTCGGTGAGGTCGGCGAAGAACGCGGGCAGCTGACCGGGGGTGACCATGCCCTTGTAGACGATCGTCCGTGAGGACAGCGACGGGAAGTACGTGCCGCAGTCGGCGTTGCGGCTCTCGTGCTCGACGCGCTTGCGCAGGCAGAAGGCCAGGCGGTCCAGTTCGACCCCGGCCGTGGCGGCGCCGTGGTCGGTGACGAACAGCATCGAGAAGTGCGGCATCACCGAACGCGCCGTCGGCCCGAGGCCCGCCCGGTCCGCGTCGACCGGCACCTCGCGCCAGCCGAGCACGTCCAGGCCCTCCTCGGCGGCGACGCGTTCCACCAGCGCCACCGCCTTGCGGCGCTGGTCGTCGTCCGCGGGCAGGAAGGCGATCCCCGCCGCGTAGCGGTGCTGCCCTGTTCCGTCCGGTTCCGGCAGCGCGAACCCCGCCTCGGCCCGGAGCAGCTCGTCGGGAAGCTGCACCAGGATGCCCGCGCCGTCCCCGCTCGTGGGTTCGGCGCCCGCGGCGCCGCGGTGGTCGAGGTTGGTCAGCGCGGAGAGACCGTCGGTGACGATGCCGTGCGAACGGCGCCCGCGGATGTCGGCCACCATGGCCACACCGCAGGAGTCCTGCTCGGTCTCCGGGTCGTAAAGACCCTGCTTGCCGGGAATGGCGGAGAAGATCATGAAGGACCTCCTTCGTCGTCGTGCGATGGCCGGAAAACCGGCCGAAATGGTGCGCACGGGACGACGATGGCCCGCTCGTTGACGCGACTTTAACACCTAGGAAACATGCCGGCATCCGTTCGGAGTGCCCCGGACAGCGAGGAACGGTAACGATCTGGCTGCGCGGAACGACATAGTTCCTGATGGCGTCACGGTAGTTGGCTCCGCTAAGTATATGCCCGCAGGCCCACCCCGAGTTTACTGCGGCGGCACGCGGGCCGCCCGCCGGGAGCCGCCCGTACCACGCGCTCCCGCACCGTCACGATCAGCGACTTCCCCGAACCGCCCACGAGCGGTGACCGTCTGGTGGCATAGTGTTCGCGGACCGTGTGTCCACGTGTTCGGCACGGCGGGAGATACGAGGGGATCTTTCATGACCAGCAGACCGGCCAGTGGCGGTGGAGCGGGCGGGAAGCCCGTCCGGATCGACCCGGAAGTGTTGCGTGCCTACGCGGAGAACCTCAAGGCACTGCATTCGGTCATCACGAGCATCAGCGAATACCTGCACACCACCGCCTGCGACAAGTCCGGCTTCACCGGGCTGTTCATGGTGCTGCGGCCGGTGGTCGACCTGGTCGGCTCGCTCTACGACGAGACGCTCAGGTTCGGGCACGAGCGGCTGGCCTCGATGGCCGCCGGCATCACCGACGCCGCGCAGCGCTACCAGGTGCACGAAGACAGCGTCGTGAAGCGGCTCGAGGCCCTGCTGCGGGAGCTGGACAAGCAGATCGCCGCCGCGCCGGAGGACGGCCCGTCCCGTCGCTCACACGAGCCGGTCTACTAAGTACTGCTAAGGAGGGGGTCCGTGGCCAAACACCATGGAGGGCCGGGACACGACAAGCATCCGGACCGGAAGAAGCAGCAAAAAGGACACGAGGACGAGCACAAGGACAAGAAGGGCAAGGAAAGACACCTTCCCCAGCTTCCCGACGCGACCCCGAAGCCGGAGTCGCCGCCGGGCGGACAGGGCGCGTACGGCCTCGACGACGGCAGCGGCGTCATCGCCCTGCTGGAACCACCCGCGACCGACGCCTCGGGCGACATCGAGTCGCTGCTGGCCGACGCCGACGTCAAGGTCCGGATGGTCGACTGGGTGTTCCAGGAGATCGCCGGGGAAAGCCTGATCGACCTCGTCATCAAGCCGATCACCGGCGACTTCACCAAGATCGCCTCGGACGCCGAGGCGTGGCGGACCATCGCGGACGCGATGAAGCAGTTTTCCGAGGTCATGGTGCGCAACGCCGAGATCGTCGGCGAGCACTGGGAAGGGCCGTCCTCGACGGCACACGCGACGTACGTGAACGTCGGCTGGCGAGCCGGGCTGATGGCCGAGGCCGGGATCGCCAAAGCCATCGGGAAGGGCTTCGACGCACTGGCCGACGGCTCGCGCAAGCTCGCCGCGAAGGCACTGGACCTGCTGGCGAAGCTCATCGACACGCTGCTCGAAATCGCCGCCAAGGCCTGTGTCCCGGTCGTGGGCTGGGTCGCCGAGGTGACCACCGTCTGGCGAGCGTTCCAGCTGCTGAACCTGATCCTCAGCGTGATCCAGATGATCGAGGACATCATCGGCAAGGTCCAGCAGCTGTGGGAGTCGATCCAGAACATCGGCTCGCAGCTGAAGCAGATCAAGGACATTGTCACCGGTAAGGGTGGCGACACGACGGCCCCGTCCGGCGACGACGGAGGCACCACGGCGCCCTCCGGCGACGGCGGCGGGGACGACCCGCAGCCCCCGCCGAAACGGCGCGAGGACAACGATCCACCGCCGAGCCGTGGTGGCGACGACACGACGCCGTCCGGATCGGACGAAAAACCGCCGCACACCGAGGAAAAGTGCCCCAAATGCGGCGGCAAGCGCGCCAACGGCAAGTGCGGGAACTGCGATGTCGGCCCCAGGTGCTCGAGGTGCGGCGCTCCGGTCGGCAAGGGCAGGTGCCTGCGCTGTCACCCTCCGCAGAGTGGCGAATGCAGGAAATGCGGCACCAAACTGTCCCACGGCAAGTGTCCCCAGTGCGACAAGACGCCGCCCAACGACAAGTCGGCCAGCAAGTGCACCAAGTGCGGCAAGACGGGCGACTGGGGCTCTTCCCACCTCTGCCCCACGTGCCGCACCAAGAACAGGTGCACCAGATGCGGCTCGGCACTCAAGTCGGGTAAGTGCCCCAAATGCAAACGCTGACCGGCTCGGGCGAGTAGGAGCGACCGATGAGTTCACCGTCCGGCGTGGCGCCGGAAGATTCGTGGAAGACCAAGGAGATCCGCGAGGCGGAGTCCGATTTGGACCGTTCGCTGGCGAAATCCCGGGACCTGCTCAAGGAAATCGACAAGGTCCAGATCCCGCCCGCGAACCTCACCTCCTCGCCGGAACAGCAGGAGGCGCTGAAGGCGGCCGCGTCGAAGCCCGACGCGCCCGCCGAACTGCGGCTCGTCAAGCGCAAGGTGGACGCGGGCGAACTGTCCTGGAAGGACGTCGCCGAGGGCCGCGCGTTCGCCGACCCGGACGTGCGCAGGCTCGCCGGGGCGAAACTCGGCGGCGGCGCGCGTGAGACCTTCAAGGCGTTCCAGGAGGGCGCCACCCTGGACGAGGTGATCGAGGCCAGGAGCGGCGGCGCCACCGGCGATCCGCTGTCCGGGCCGCTCACCACCCCGGCCCAGGACGCGCCCCCGGCCACGCACCGGGAGCCACCGCCGCCGAGCCCGCCCACGCCTCCGCCGCCCCCGGCACCTCCCGCGCGGCCGAGGCCGGTGGCGGACGAGGACTACTACGCCGACCCGCTCGCCGACGAGGAGCCCGCGCCGCCTCCGCCGTCGCGTCCGGCGCCGCCGAGCCGTCCCGCGCCGGAGCAGCCGCGGCGCGCGCCACGGCGGTCCGAGTCGTCGCCGGTCGACGATGACGACTACTTCAGCGGCGGCGATCACCTGCGCGGCTGATCTTCCCGGCGTTCCGGCGGCACGGCGTGTCCCGAACGGAGCGTACGAGACGCCGAACCTCCCGAACGGAGCGTTCGGAACATCGAGTCTCCTGCCGCTGGGCCCGGTCGTGCCGAGGGACGCCTTCAGTGCATCCAACGCAGCGAGGGACGCCCTTGGTGCATCCAACGCAACCAGGGCGTCCCTCGGGCACCACGCCACGCTGACGAAGCGCGCCCACAAATGACAGGTCCCCACCGACGCGTTCGGGACACCGCGCCAACCGTCCTTTGTGGACCCGCGAAGGCCCTACTCCCCGACATGCCGTGAAGGCCCCCTTACCGGCGCTCAGTGCCGGTAAGGGGGCCTTCACGGCACTCCTCGGGAATGCTCTCGGCTAGGACTGGCCTTCGGGCTTCTTCTCGTCCCCTGGCGAACTCGCGGCCGGGGACGCGGAGTCCCCGTTGTCGGCGGCGACGTCCGCATGTTCCCGTTCAGTGGCACCTTCCGGCGTCGACGCGTCCGTGCCGGAAGCGGGCTGGTTGCCCACGAGGGCCTCCGGCGCCTCACGCGGGCCCCGCTTCGCGGCGACGACGAAGTAGATGACGGCCCCGGCGAACATCAGGATCGAGGTCCACACGTTGACCCGCAGGCCGAGGATGTGGTTCGCGTTGTCCGTCCGCATCAGCTCGATCCAGCAGCGGCCCGCGGTGTACCCGGCGACGTACAGCGCGAACGCGCGGCCGTGGCCCAGCTTGAACTTCCGGTCCGCCCAGACGACCAGCAGCGCGACGCCGAGGTTCCAGATCAGCTCGTAGAGGAAGGTCGGGTGCACCGGGCTGTCGGGCAGCGGGATGTGGCCCACCGCCACGCCGTTGAGCAGGTCGTCGGGGTTGTCCGGGTTGAAACGCTGGTAGATCTCCAGGCCCCACGGCAACGTCGTGTGCGCGCCGTAGAGCTCCTGGTTGAAGTAGTTCCCGAGCCTGCCGATCGCCTGCGCGACGACGATGCCCGGCGCGACCGCGTCCGCCATCGCCGGCAGCGGGATCCCCTTGCGGCGGCAGGCGATCAGCGCGCCGACCGCGCCGAGCGCGACCGCGCCCCAGATGCCGAGGCCGCCGTCCCAGATCTTCAGCGCGTTGAGCGGGTTCTTCCCCGGCCCGAAGTACAGCTGGTTGTCCGTGATGACGTGGTACAACCGCCCGCCGACCAGGCCGAACGGCACCGCGAACACCGCGACGTCGATGACCGTGCCCTTCGTGCCGCCCCGGGCCACCCAGCGCCGCTCACCCCACCAGATCGCCACGATGATGCCGGCGATGATGCACAGCGCGTACGCGCGGATCGGGATGGGCCCCAGGTGCCAGACGCCCCGATCGGGGCTGGGGATGGTGGCGAGCACGAATGCCGAGGCGGAATACACGAGGTCACCGTAGCGCGTACCGGGTGGGTGCCGTCCAGGAGCCGCCGTTCGGTCACGCGGTGTTCACCACGCGTCACGGTTCGCGGGCGTCCAGCGCGGCGAGGTACCCCGCGACCAGCGCGCCCGCCACCTGCGCGACGGCGCCGTCACCGGGCAGGAACCGCTCGTCGTGCAGGCTCGGCGCCCCGGCGGTGTCCCCGAGGCCGACGAACATCATCAGCCCCCTGGTGCCCTCGCCGTCCCCGGTAGCACAGTAGTGCGCGAAGTCGTCGGCGCCGAAGGACCGGAACTCGACGTCCACTTCGGACTGCCCGAGCAGCAGCCACCGCCGGGCACCGGCCGCCAGCGCCGGATCGTTGTGCAGCACCGGTTCGCACGGGCTGATCCGCAGCTCCGCGGTGCAGCCGTGCGCCCGCGCGGTCCCGTGCACGATCTCCGCGAGCCCGTCGAGCGCCCGGTCGCGGTCCTGCGCGCGCATCAGCCGCAGCGAACCGAACGCGCTCGCCTGGTTCGGCACCACGTTCGCCGCGGTCCCGGCCCGGATCCGGCCGATCGAGCACACCGCGCCGAACACCGGGTCCACCCGGCGGCTCGCGAGCTGCTGCAGGCTCACCACCAGCTGGCTCAGCGCCAGGACCGGATCGCGCAGCAGATGCGGGTACCCGGCGTGCCCGCCCTGACCGTGCATGACCACCTCGAACTCGTCGGTCGAGGCGTTGACCGGGCCCGGCGCGGCCGAGACCACGCCCTCGGCGAGGCGCGGCTGCACATGCGCGCCGATCACCGCGTCGACCCGGTACTCGGCGAGCACCCCGGACCCGACGACGTCCAGCGCCCCGGACGGCGAGGTCTCCTCACGCGGCTGCAGCACCGCCAGGATCGGCCGCGGGACCCC
The DNA here is from genome assembly GCF_039541975.1 of Amycolatopsis samaneae. NCBI lineage: Bacteria > Bacillati > Actinomycetota > Actinomycetes > Pseudonocardiales > Pseudonocardiaceae > Amycolatopsis > Amycolatopsis samaneae. The sequence goes on along the minus strand of NZ_BAABHG010000015.1, from coordinate 111,557 downwards.
GATCCGCGCCGCCGCCCGGCACACCGCGACCAGCGCCGCGAGGTGGACGTCGTGCCCGCAGGCGTGCATCAGGCCGTTCTCCGCGGCCCAGCCGGCACCGGTGCGTTCGAGCACGGGCAACGCGTCGAGTTCAGCGCGCAGCGCCACCGCGGCGCCGTCCCCCGTGCCCGGCACCGGGATCGCGCGCCCGGTCTTCGCGACCCGGATCCCTTCACCGGCGCCCAGCGCCTCGGCGACGAGCCTGGCGGTGTCCTCCTCGTCGCCCGAGCCGCGCGGATCGGCGTGCACCCGGTGCCGCAGCTCGACCGCCGCGGGCAGTTCGTCCGCGACGGCCCGCCGCCACCGCTCCCACAGCTCGCTCACCCGCGTCCCTCCAAACCGTACACACGCGCGGCGTTTTCATGGCCGGCCAGCGCCGCCAGCCGGATCGCGTCCACTTCGGACAGTGCGGCCGCGGCGAGCGCGCCGTGCAGGAAGTCCGAAAGCCCTTGCCGGAACAGTGCCGCGCCGAGATGGTACAGCTCGGCGAGCCCGAACGCGTCGGTCGAGAACAGCAGCTTGCCGAACGGCACCAGCTCCAGGACCTCGGCGAGCACGGCCGGTGCGCGGAACCCGGCGTTGTGCGTGATCAGTCCCGTGTCCACGAACACGTGCTCGAAGACCTGCGCGAGATAGGCGGCGTTGCGGTGGAACGGATAGTTGTGCAGCAGCAGGATCGGCACCCCGCTCGCCCGGGTCGCCCGCAGCAGCCCGGTCAGCAGCAACGGGTCGCAGCGGTGCAGGTCCACATCGGAATCGCCGTAGCCGACGTGGAACTGCACCGGGAGCCCGGCGTCGATACCCGACCAGATCAGGAACCGGTGCAGCACCTCGTCGGCGAGCCGGACCGGCTCCCCCGCCTCGACGCGGGCGAGCCAGCGCCCGGCCGCCGCCGTGACCTCGCCCGGCGACGGCCGCTCGCCGGACAGTTCCAGGCCGACCCGGTAGGCGGCGATCGACTTGACCCCGACGGCGTTCGCGGTGCGCTTCGCCAGTTCGCCCGCGAATTCCGCGGCGAACCCCTCGGCGCCGGTCCCGGCGCGCACGACGTCCTCGGCCACCTGTTCCAACCGCACGATGTCCTCGGCCGGGCTCCCCGCGAGCGCCGCGAACTCGCCGGTCGTGGTGAGCGGCTCGGGCAGGAACCCGCCGTCGAGCAGGAACCGGGTGATCCCGGTGCTCCGCAGGAACCGCCGGTTGACCTCGGCCGCGCCCAGTTCGGCGCGGCGGGCGAGGTAGTCGTCGGCCGGCGCGTGCCGGGGCAGGTCCAGCACCGGCGCGCACCGCGCCCGCACGGCGAGCCCGATCAGCGAGTCGAACAGGCTCGTGCCCAGCGGGGACACGGTGTCGGCCTCGGTGAGCATCCGCTCGAACCCCATACGGTCCAGATCGTGGGTGACCACACCGTGACAGTGGTGATCCACCAGGGGCAGGTCCGCCACGAACGGCAGCAGTTCGGTCATCGCTCCCCTCCGGCCACCGCCAGCCTTTCCCCCACCCTACGGGCATATCCGGGCGCGGCGAGCACGATCACCACCGCGGCCACCAGCACCGCGCCCGCGATCACCGGGAACCACCGGGCCGGGCCGCTCGACGGGTACGGGATCACGGTGACGTAGACGGTGTGGCCGAGCAACGCGAGCGCGCCGAGCGGGAACACCAGCTGCCGGCGCGGTACCCGCATCCGCCTGCGCACGAACAGCAGCAGGATCGCGCCGACCGTGGTGAGCAGATAGCTGATCAGCAGGATCAACGTGCCGACCGAACCCGCCCAGGCGAACGTGTCGGCGGCGGTGGCCCCGAAGAACACCGCGCAGCCGACGATGACCAGCGCCGCTGCCAGAGTTACCGTCGTCGCCGCCACGGCGGGAGTCCCCTGCGCGGACATCCGGCCGACCGCGCGCCCACCGAACGCGTCCCGGCCCAGTGCGAACAACAGCCGCGAGCCGCCGACGACGCAGGCGAGGCAGCAGCCGAACGCGCTGATCGCGGCCCCGGCGCTGATGACGTCGCCCGCCCACGGGCCGACGAACCGGCTGCCGAGGTCGCCGAGCAGCGAAGACGACTGCCGGAACGCGTCCGCGTCCGAGCCGAACGCCATCATCTCGACCGCGGTGACCACGACGAAGTACACACCGCCGAAGATCGCCGTCCCGAGGATCGCGCGCGGGATGGCCCGGCGCGGGTCACGGGTCTCCTCCCCCAGCGTCGCCGCCGCCTCGAACCCGGCGAAGGACAGGAACCCGAACACCGCGCCGAGGAACACCCCGGACAGTCCCGTGCCGGGGGTGTAGGTGAACACGCCGAGGTCGAACCGGCCGCCGCCCGGCGCGGAACCCGCGATCAGCCGGACCGCCACGACCACGGTGACCAGCAGGATCAGCGCGATCGTCGCGCCCTCGACGACGAGCAGCGTGCCGGTGCCGCGCCGCGCGGGCACCACCGCCAGCAGCCACGCCCCGGCCAGCGCGACACCGGTGAGCACGAACGGGCCCCACGACGGCGGCTCCGGCCAGATCCCGGTGTGCGCGAGGAAGGCGGTGCCGAGCGTGCCCGCGGCGGAGCTGGTCACGACGGCGTAGCAGGTGTAGGTGCCGAGCAGCCCGATACCGGCGACCACCCCGGCGCGCGGGCCGAGCGTCGCGCCGACGAAGGCGTAGACCGAGCCGGCGTGCTGGTAGTACTGGCACAGCCGCACGAAACCGTAGGCGACGAGCAGGACCCCGATCCCGGACAGCAGGAACGCGAGCGGCACCGCGCGCCCGGCGGCGGACGCGGTCTGCTGCGGGTTGATGCTGGCGGCCATGCTCGGGGCCATCAGGGCGACCGACAGCCCGACGGCCTGCCAGACCGACAGCGAACGGCGCAGCGCTGGACGGTTTCCGGCGACGTCTGACACGATGCCCACCTCGCTTCGTGAAGATCTCCAAGTCGTACACGGTGGGGGCAGGATGAGCCAGCTCGATCGGGCCGCGCTTTCCGCGCGCGGAGAAGCCGCCGCGGACCGGTTGCGCCGCGCGGGAACGGAGCTGGTGGCGCTGACGTTCGTGGACAACAGCGGTGTCCTGCGATCGAAAGCCGTCCCGGTGGCGAAGCTGGCTTCCACGGCGGCCTGGGGCGTCGGCGCGTCGAACTCCTTCGACTTCTTCCTCTGCACGGACACGATCGTGCCCGGCACCTATTCCCTCGGCCCGGTCGGCGACCTCCGGCTGCACCCCGATCTCGACGCGCTCACCCCGCTCGCGTGCCGCCCCGGCTGGGCGTGGGCGCCGGCACTGAGGTACGACCAGGACGGTGCCCCGCACCCGCAGGACGCCAGGGCGCTCGCCGGCACGGCGGCCGCGCGGCTGGCCGCGCACGGCTACACCGCGCGGATGAGCTTCGAACTGGAATGGATCGCGACCGACGAATCCGCGCCCTCGGACCCACGCTCGGCCACCAGCGGCCCCGCCTACGGCTTCACCCGGATTTCCCAGCAGGGCGACTATCTCCGCACCCTGGTGTCCACTTTGGACGAACAGGGCGTTGCGATGGAGCAGATCCACCCGGAGTACGCGCCCGGCCAGTTCGAGCTTTCGGTGGCCGCGGCCGACCCGGTGCGGGCGGCCGACACCGCGGTGCTCACACGCGAAACCATCCGCGCCGTGAGCACCCGGTTCGGCCTGCGCGCGTCGTTCTCGCCGAAGTTCTCGCCGGAGGACGTCGGCAACGGCGGGCACGTGCACCTGAGCGTCTGGGAGGGCGGCCGCAACCTGTGCGCGGGCGGGGACCGCCGGTTCGGGCTGACCCCGGCCGCCGAGGCGTTCGGCGCGGGCATCCTCGACCGGCTGCCCGCGCTGCTGGCGATCGGGGCGCCGTCGGTGATCAGCTACCTCCGGCTCGCACCGCAGCTGTGGACCGGGGCGTTCCGCGCCTGGGGGCTGGAGAACCGGGAAACGCCGCTGCGCATGATCCGCGGCGCCGCCGGGCAGCGCGACACGGCGGCGAACCTGGAGGTCAAATGCTTCGACCTCACCGCGAACCCGTACCTGGTGGTCGCCGCGCTGCTGTTCGCCGGGCTGGCCGGGATCGCCGAGGACGCCCGGCTGCCGGAACCACTGGACGTCGACCCCGCCACCCTCACCAAGGAAGACCGCGCGGCACGCGGGATCACCCGGCTGCCTTCGTCGCTGGCCGAAGCCGTCACCGCGTTCGAGGCGGACAAAGCGCTGTGGGCCGGGTTCGGCGAGGAACTCGCGACGACGCTGATGGACATCCGCCGCGGCGAACTCGCCGAGTTCTCCGGCGCGGGCGCGGCGGAACTGACCGCCGCGATGCGCTGGATCCACTGACGCCACTCCGACGGCTCGCCCAACGCCCCCATGGGGCATTGGGTGCGCTCAACGCACCGAACGCCACATTGGGTGCTCCGCTCCTTGCCCCCACCGCCACCCTGGGGCGCACCCGCGAGCAGGTATCCACAGTGGACACAAATGCCGTCAAGGCCACCTTACGGGCGTCGGGCGCCGGTAAGGTGGCCTTGACGGCACACGGCGGCTCGGGGTGTCACGCGGCGAGGGCGGCGGCGACTTCCTTGCGCAGCTGGGGAAGTTTCGCGTAGAGCCGGTCGCCGGGACAGTCGGTGTTGTAGAAGTCGCGGTGCCCCTTGATCTCCGCCACCGGGATGCCGTACTGCCGGCAGATGTAGGCGCAGAACACCACCAGCGATTTCCATTGCGCCGCGGGCGGTTCGACCGTCATGTAGGTGCCCTCGTTCTCGATCCCGATCGCGTTGTCGTTCTGCCCAGGGCAGTGCGCGGCGCGGATCATCCTGTTCCCGGCACGCAGCGCGTCGAGGCTGCCGTGCCGCCCCTCCAGCCGGTACCCACCCCGGCTGACGGTGAAGTGCTGGCCGGTGTCGGACCAGTGGTTGTTGTCCATGTGGTCGTGCTGATCGTCCCTGGCCACCTGGAACGCGTGTGCCAGCGAGTAGTCGGTGCTGTTGGCGCTGTCGATGTGGTGGATGAGAATGCGGTTCGCGCGGTGGTTGAGGGTGACGAGCGGATCGGACGGCGGCCGCGCACCCCACTCCGCGCACCCGTAGACACGCGGCGGCGCCGGGGCGGCGTCCGCCATCCCGGGCAGCAACAGCCCCGCGGCACTCGCGACGGTGAACCCGGCGGCGCCACGGAGGAAGGAACGCCGGGGCAGGTCTCCACCGTTCGAAGCACGCTTTCCCGCTGAGAACGCAGCACCAGAGTCGAAGGTCATGCCGCCCAGGCTGCGCGCCCGGCGTACACCTTCCGTACAAACGCCGGGTCAGGCCAGGTCGATGCTCGCCACGAACGGCCTGCTCAGCTCGAGCCGCCCGCCCTCGCTCTTCGCGATCGGCTCGTAGTCCTCACCGGACAACGCGAACAACGTGGCCGCCGGAGGTTCCTCGACCGGGTCGACCAGCAGGTAGTACGGGATCCGCCCCTCGGCGTACAGCGCGCGTTTGAGCGTCCGGTCCTTGAGCTTCGTCGACCGGGACTCGATCTCGCACACCAGGAACACCTGGTCCTCGGTCAGGTAGACACCCTCGAAACCGGGGTCCCTGCTGATCACCAGATCCGGCACGACCAGCCGGTCACCCCGGTGGCCGAGGACGATGTTCACCCCGGGAAGCATTTCCAGCACCGAGGGAACGACCGGGTGGAGCTGGCGTTGCAGCGTCGAAAGCATCCGCTGGTGTCCGACTCGTGGCCAGGGGCTCACGAGCAGTGCCCCGTCGACCAGCTCGACACGCTGGCCCGTCGTCTGGTCCTCAGGCAGGGCGAGCACATCGTCAAGAGTCCAGCTGTTGTCCGTGCCGGCCATCTCGCGCCCCCTGTCAATGGAGACTGCCATGGTAGTTCACCTCCGCCCGTATTCGCCGTAACCGTCGTCGCCGGGTGTGACATTTCCGGTCCTCCCCCTCTGAAACAACCACACGGGGAGTATGCCGATGGGCACCGACAGTTTTGGACGCTCAGGCGGAGGCGGGTGCCTTCCGGACGCCTTCGGCCAGCTCGGCCGACAGCGCGCGCACACTGTCCGCGCCCGAGGACGCGGCCGTGACCAGCGCGGAGCCGACGATCACCGCGTCGGCGAACCCGGCCACCTGCGCGGCCTGCGCACCGGAGCGGACGCCGAGACCGACGCCGATCGGCAGCCCGGTGTGCGCGCGGGTGCGGCGGACGAGGTCCTCGGCGTGCACGCCGACCTGGTCACGGGCGCCGGTCACGCCCATCACCGCGGTGGCGTAGACGAAGCCGGACGACGCGCCGACGGTCTTCGCGATGCGCTCCTCCGAGGAGGACGGCGCGACCAGGAAGATCCGGTCGAGGCCGTGCGCGGCCGAGGCCGCCATCCACTCCCCCGCCTCGTCTGGGATGAGGTCCGGGGTGATCATGCCCAGCCCGCCCGCCGCCGCGAGGTCCCGTGCGAAGGCGTCGACACCGTAGCGGTGCACGGGGTTCCAGTACGTCATCACGACGGCCTTGCCGCCGCGCGCGGACACCGCCTCGACGACCTCGAAGAGGTGCTTGAGCCGGAAACCGCCGGACAGCGCCGTCTCCGCGGCGGCCTGGATGGTCGGGCCGTCCATCACCGGGTCCGTGTACGGGACGCCGACCTCGACCAGGTCCGCGCCGCCTTCGACGGTGGCGGCGAGCAGATCCTTCGAGCCCTCGACCGTCGGGAACCCGGCGGGCAGGTAGCCGACCAGCGCCGCGCGACCCTCGGCGCGTGTCCGCGCGAAAACGTCGTCCAGCCCGCTCACTCGTTCACCAGTCCGAAGTACTTGGCCGCGGTGTCCATGTCCTTGTCCCCGCGACCGGAGAGGTTGACCACGATCAGGCCGTCCGGGCCCAGTTCCCTGCCCAGCTCGATCGCGCCGGCCAGTGCGTGCGCCGACTCGATCGCCGGGATGATCCCCTCGGTCCGCGACAGCAGCCGGAACGCGTCCATCGCCTCCGCGTCGGTGACCGGCCGGTACTCGGCGCGGGCACTGTCCTTGAGCCACGCGTGCTCGGGACCGACGCCCGGGTAGTCCAGGCCCGCCGAGATCGAGTGCGATTCGATGGTCTGGCCGTCCTCGTCCTGCAGCAGGTACGACATCGCGCCGTGCAGGTTGCCGGGGCTGCCCTTGGTCAGGGTGGCGCCGTGCCGCCCGGTCTCGACGCCCTCGCCGCCGGGCTCCAGCCCGACCAGCCGGACCCCGGGGTCGTCGTAGAACCCCGAGAAGATCCCGATGGCGTTGGACCCGCCGCCGACGCACGCGGCGACGACGTCCGGCAGCCGCCCGGCCAGCGCCAGGATCTGCTCGCGGGCCTCCTGGCCGATGACGTGATGGAAGTTCCGGACCATGGTCGGGAACGGCGCGGGCCCGGCCGCGGTGCCGAACAGGTAGTGCGTCGTGTCGGCGTTGGTGACCCAGTCGCGCAGCGCCTCGTTGATCGCGTCCTTCAGCGTGCGCGAGCCCGTCTTGACCGCGACGACCTCGGCGCCGAGCAGCTTCATCCGCGCCACGTTCAGCGCCTGCCGCTCGGTGTCGACCTCGCCCATGTAGACCACGCAGTCCAGGTCGAGCAGCGCGCAGGCGGTGGCGGTGGCCACCCCGTGCTGCCCGGCCCCGGTCTCGGCGATGACCCGCTTCTTGCCCATCCGCTTGGTGAGCAGCGCCTGGCCGAGGACGTTGTTGATCTTGTGCGAGCCGGTGTGGTTGAGGTCCTCGCGCTTGAGGAAGATCCGCGCGCCCCCGGCGTGCTCGCCGAAGCGCTTCGCCTCGGTGAGCAGCGAGGGGCGGCCCGCGTAGTCCTTGAGCAGGCGCTTGAGCTCCGCCACGAACTCCGGGTCGTGCCGGGCCTTGTCGTACTCGGCGGCCACTTCGTCGACGACGCCGATCAGCGCCTCCGGCATGAAGCGGCCGCCGTAGGGCCCGTAGTACCCGCGCTCGTCCGGATCGTGCTCCCCGCGCTGCTCGTCGGTCACCGCGACGGCCTCGGGCAGGCGGGGTGCGATCCGGCGGTGACCAGCTTGACCAGCGAGCCCTTCGGGTCGCCGGAGGCGACCAGGCCCTCGCCGACCAGGACCGCGTCCGCACCGTGCCCGGCGTAGGACATCAGGTCACCGGGACCGCGGACGCCGGACTCGGCGACCTTGTAGACGTCCATCGGCAGGCCGGGTGCGAGCCGGGAGAACACGTCCCGGTCCACCTCGAGGGTGTGCAGGTTGCGCGCGTTGACGCCGATGACCTTGGCACCCGCCTCCAGCGCGCGGTCGGCCTCCTCGGCGTTGTGGATCTCCACCAGCGCGGTCATCCCGAGGGATTCGACGCGGTCGAGCAGCGCCTCCAGCGCGTTCTGCTCCAGCGCGGCCACGATCAGCAGCACCATGTCGGCGCCGTGCAGCCTGGCCTCGTGCACCTGGTACGGGCTGACGATGAAGTCCTTGCGCAGCACGGGAACGTCGACCGCGGCTCGCACCGCGTCGAGATCGGCGAGCGAGCCGCCGAACCGCCGCTGCTCGGTCAGCACGCTGATCACCCGCGCGCCGCCGTCCTCGTAGTCCTTCGCCAGCGACGCGGGGTCGGGGATGTCCGCGAGCGCACCCTTGGAGGGGCTGCGCCGCTTCACCTCGGCGATCACGCCGATACCGGACTCGCGCAGCGCGGACAGCGCGTCCCGCGGCGCCGCCGCCTTGGCCGCGCGGGCCTTCAGCTCGTCGAACGGCAGCGCGGCCTCGCGCTGGGCGAGGTCCTCCCGCACTCCGGCGACAATGTCTTCGAGCACGCTCACTGGCCGCCCCCGGCCACTACCGCACCCACCGGTGTATTCGCAAGGTCGCTCACAAAAACCTTCCCCTTCCCGCCGAAAAGATGCTAACCCCCGCACCTGTCCCGACTTATCCCGGGTACGCGCGTTGCTCCGAATGCCGCACCATGAAGATCACCGGTTCGCGGTGGGGTCCTCACCTTCCGAAAGCGCCTCCCACAACTCGGTGTCCGGATCCCGCGCCTTCCGTTTGGCGCCGGGTGCCGAGTACCGGGCGCCCAGCCGGACAGCGCTTCCCGCACCCTTGATGGCTGCCAACCCGCCGACCGCCACGAGAATTCCGCCGAGCGCGGCCAGTCCCCTGCCGATCAGCATCTGGGACACCGGGAGCCCGTCGGCGAACCCGCCGAACCGGACGCCGTCGACCGCGGCCCACACCCCGGCAGCCCCGGCCAGCACCAGCAGCACCCCGAGCGCGCGCCGGGCCCAGCCGCCGGTGGCCACCACGCCGGCGACCCCGGCCAGCGCGAGGATCGCCAGCGGCACCAGCGACACCGCCCGCTGCTCCCCGGTCTCGGTGTGCAGGATCGTCCCGCGCACACCGCCGTCGCGGAACTCGGCGAACCACACCAGCCGGGACGCGCCCCACAGCGCGGCCGCGCCCAGCAGGAGCGCCACCACGATCATCCACAGTGGACGCCGTGCGGGAGCGGGGGGTGGGACCGACTCGGGGGGTGGGCCCGAAGGGCAGGGGGGCGGGGATGACTCAGACACGGGCGGAGTCCCCGGCCGGGTCCAGCTCGCCCGCGGGCACCATCGTCTGCGCGGCGGCGACGGCCGAGAGCACGGTGCGGGCCTTGTTGAGTGATTCGGTGTCCTCGTAGTCGGGCACCGAGTCGGCGACCACCCCGCCCCCGGCCTGCACGTACGCGACACCGTCGCGCATCAGCGCGGTGCGGATGGCGATCGCGGTGTCCGCGTCGCCCGCGAAGTCGAGATAGCCGACGACACCGCCGTACAGCGCGCGTCGCGTCGGCTCCAGCTCTTCGATCAGCTCCATCGCCCGCACCTTGGGCGCCCCGGACAGCGTCCCCGCCGGGAAGCACGCGGTGACGGCGTCGAAGGCGGTCCTGCCCTCGGCCAGCTCACCGGTGACCGTGGACACGATGTGCATGACGTGGCTGTAGCGCTCGATCTGGAAGAAGTCGACCACCCGCACGGTCCCGGGCTTGCAGACCTTGCCGAGATCGTTGCGGCCGAGGTCGACGAGCATCAGGTGCTCGGCACGCTCCTTGTCGTCGGCGAGCAGGTCCTTGGCCAGCTGCGCGTCCTCCTCCGGGTCCGCGCCGCGCCAGCGCGTGCCGGCGATCGGGTGCGTGGTCGCGCGGCCGTCGCGCACGGTGACCAGCGACTCCGGGCTGGACCCGACGATGTCGAAGCCCTCCAGGCGCAGCAGGTACATGTACGGGCTGGGGTTGGAGGTCCGCAGCACCCGGTAGACGTCGAGCGCGTCGGCGCCGGTCTCGATCTCGAACCGTTGCGAGGGCACGATCTGGAACGCTTCGCCCGCCTTGATCGCCTCGACCGCCTTGTCCACCGCGGCGTGGAAGTCCTCCTTGGCGCGGCGGCGGACGAACTCCGGCGCGGGCCGGTCGAAGGTGGCCACGGTCGGCGGCGCGGGCACGCGCAGCTGTTCGGTCATCGCCGACAGCCGCGCCAGCGCGTCGTCGTAGGCGGCGTCGACGCGCTCGGGCGAGTTGTCCCAGTTGACCGCGTTCGCGATCAGCGTGACCGTGCCCTCGTGGTGGTCGAACGCGGCGAGGTCGGTGGCCAGCAGCATGGTCAGCTCGGGAATGTCGATGTCCCGCTCGGCCAGCTCGGGCAGCTTCTCCAGCCAGCGCACGGCGTCGTAGCCGATGTAGCCGACCATGCCGCCGGTCAGCGGGGGCAGGCCGGGCAGCGGCTCGGTGTGCAGGGCCTCGATGGTCTCGCGCAGCACGGTCAGCGGGTCACCCTCGCTGGGCAGCCCCACCGGCGGGCTCCCGGTCCAGACGGCCTCGCCGTCACGCACGGTCAGCGCGGCCGGGCTGCGGACGCCGATGAAGGACCAGCGGGTCCAGGACGCCCCGTTCTCCGCGGACTCGAACAGGAACGTGCCCGGCCGGTCGGCGGCGAGCTTGCGGTACACCCCGAGCGGGGTCTCGCCGTCGGCGAGCACCCGGCGGACCACGGGAACGACCCGGCGGTCTTCGGCGAGGTCCCGGAACTGTGTGCGGCTGAGGCTGACCGAGCCGAGCCCGGCTTGTGCGGCGACCATACGGTTCATTGTGCTGCACCACGCCGGAGCGCCTGCGCCGGGGAGTAATTCAGCGAACGTTGAATTATCGGTCCGGCGTCGTCATGATGGAGGAGTGAGCACGGACAACACGGAGACTACCGGGCGGCGGCGCGGCAGGCGGCCCGCCGGCCAGGACACCCGCACCGCGCTGGTCGAGGCCGCGCGCGCGGTGTTCGCCGAGAACGGCTACGAAGGCTCGACCGTGCGCGCCATCGCCGCCCGCGCCGGGGTCGACGCGGCCATGGTCAACCACTGGTTCGGCAGCAAGGAGGGCCTGTTCGCGGACGCGGTGCTGAAACTGCCCTTCTCGCCCCTCGAACTGCTCGAAGAACTGCGGCAGGGCCCGGACGAGGAACTGGGCCAGCGGATCGTCCGTGCCTTTCTCACCCGCTGGGACGGCGCCGGCGGCGACACCTTCCAGGCGCTGATCCGCAGCGTCACCGGGCACGAGCAGGCGGGCACCGTCCTGCGCGACTTCTTCCAGAAGTTCTTCACGAAGCTGATCGCCGCGCTCGGCTCCGACCAGGTCGACCTGCGCACCACCCTCGCCGCGTCCCAGATCATCGGGATGGGGATGATCCGCTACGTGGCCAAGTTCGAGCCGCTCGCCTCGACGGAGATCGAGACGATGGTCGTCGCGGTCGCCCCGAACGTGCAGCGCTATCTCACCGGCGAACTCGGCCTCTGACCCGCTCCGCCCGTGCATCCGGAAATCCGCCCGGGTCCGGTTCGGCGCGGTCTTGCGCCCCAATGAGGTTTTCTCACTGGGAGTGGTGAGTTCCGGCGCCCGAGGTGTGCTGAAGGACGCCTTGGGGAACTCTGGTTTGCTGCCGTACGTTTACATGCATGAGCAGCATGAAGTGGATGAAGCGTCAGGAGTGTTCGCGTGGGGACCCGGAGCGGCCTCTCGTGTTGGACTCCTATGGCCGGTTGTCGAGGATGCCCGATACCGGTGATTTGGAGAAGGTCGAGACACAGTGGGCTGATAACCGGAAGGTGATCGAACGGGTCGGTGCGTGTCTGGGTAAGGAACTCAAGGACGGACTGTCGGCGTGGAAGCGTGGCGTTCGTCGCCCTGGCTGGGAAACGCTGTTAGAGCGGGTTGAGTCGGGTGTGTCGGATGGGATTGTGGTCTGGCACACCGACCGGTTGTTTCGGCAGCCGCGTGATCTGGAGACGTTGATTGAGCTTGCGAATCGCGGGTTCACGGTCTACAGCGCGCATGGTTCGCGGGATCTGGCGGACCCGGATGATCGGTTTATTTTGCGGATCGAGGTTGCGCACGCGGCACGGTCCAGTGATGACACGTCACGGCGGATCAAGAAGCGGTTCGAGACGTTCCGCGCGCAGGGTCGTGGGCATGTTGGTGGTCCGCGTCGGTTCGGGTTTCCCGGCAGGGATCGGGCGTGGACGCCTGCGCCGGGTGAGAGCGAGTTCGACGAGAACGGCACCAGTCGGCGTCCGATGGTGTCGGCCGCGCAGGTGGCGCGGGAACGGCAAGCGATCCGGGACGCTGCTGAGGCGCTGTTGGCCGGGGTGAGTCAGTGCGCTGTGGTGGATGAGTGGAACAAGGCGGGACTGGTGACAACGGAAGGCTGACGAAACTCAGGCGGGTGTGGTGCAGGCACCAGAACATCCTCCCTGGTGACCGGCGGTCACCTCAGGTGAGGTGTCCGGACAACCGGGGGAAGCTCAGACTACCTCGTGTCTTACAGCTACACGACCCTGGTCGAGCCTCGTGGACACGCACTGTGGATCGACATCGACAAACCCACCAATGGCCTCAGCGTCGAGTTCAACCACACCAACACGGGCATCGAGCACATCACCCCGCTCGACTTCCTCACCAACCCCGGCACGCCGCTGATCCGCCGCAGCCAACCAGGAGCCGCCGCGCCGATCTCCATCAGTACCGATGGCTGGGTCCACCCCAAATCCGGCGTAGCCTTCACCTGGACTCTCACCAGCGAACTGACCAGTAGGTAAGGACGCTGGTCGAACTACCCGGCTGTTAAGCCCTTTTGGGCCTTCCGGTCGTAGGCCGTTCGGTCTACGCTCTCTGCGCTGGGGTGATAACCGCAGGTAGTTACGGTTAGAGGGGGTACCTCATGGGTGCGTGGCAGTCAGTCAGGCGGTTGGGCCTGGCCGGAGGCATGTTGATCTAGGGGCACGGGTCCTCGTGCTGCTCGTTATCACGCTCGGCCTCGCTGCTGCTTCGGCCTGGCGATGCCGGAAGCACATCTTGACGCACCGCCGCACGCGGCCCGCAGTGCTGGTTGTGGTGGTCGCTGTGCTTGGCTGCTATGCCAGCTTCAGCGGACCAGTCGCGTATGCTGCGGCGTGCGGAGAAGCGCCGAATCCACAGCGTCCGAGTGACGGCCTGGTCGGAGCGATCGATCCCGGCCCCAGCGGTGTTCGGGTTCCGCCGTCGGCCTACGACAGCTACGGCTACGCGGGCCTGGTTTGGCACACCTACGAGACCAATTGTGGGCCGTTGTCCGGCCTGACCAAGCCGACGAGCGGCTTTGACACTGCCTTCGGTAACCGCCTGTTCGACGGCGCTAAAGCACTGGTCGGAGCCACCAACGGGCTGCACTACGCAGTGATGAACAACGCCCTGCTCGCCCCGATCGACCACGCAATCGAAACCGGTGCACACCTCGTCTACGGCAACATCTACACCCAACTGCTCGCCCTGTGCGCGCTCCTGATCGTCGTCCTCATGTTCCACCAGATGTGGCGAGGCAACCTCGCCGCGGTCAGCCGACGCGGCCTCTACACCCTCGCGGCACTCTGGCTCGCCGCCTCCTCGTTCACGCTGCTGCGGTTCCTCGGCCCCTTCGACACCGCCGTGGTGCGTACCACCTCCGAGATCCAAGCCGGGTTCCTCGATGACACTGATAACACCAACACGCGGGACACGTTGCCGGAGGCTCTGCACGAGCAGATTGTTTATAAGAATTGGCTGCGTGGCGAGTTCGGTGACCCGAAGGCTCCACAAGTCGACATGAAAGATCCGCAAGCCGTCCCAAAAGATCAACAAGCCCGGCCGTATAGCCTGCGGCTGTTGGACGCGCAAGCCTTCACGCGAGATCAGCAATACTATCTGAAAAATCATCCAGACAAAGTTCAAGCCACTATTGATGCCAAAAAGGCTGACTACAAAGACATCGCGGGCAAACTTGGAGCTGCTACCGGCTACTTCACGGGTGAAAATAGCGGTCGCGCAGGAGCTGGCGCGTTAGCGCTGGTGCAAAGCATCCTGTATGCGCTGTTCCAACTACTCGTCAAACTAGTCGTGCTAATAGCCCAAGTTCTCATCCGCGTGCTCATCCTCACTGCACCCCTGCTCGGGCTAATAGCCCTATTTCATCCGGACGTCCTCCGTAAAATCGCCAAGCTCGGCGGCATTGTGCTTTTTCATCTCATCGTCATGTCCGTCCTCGCTGGCATCCACGCCCTACTCCTGCACGCTACCTTCGCTGCCGGGATGCCACTACCTGCACAAATGGCTATCGCAGCTATCGCCACCCTGCTCTTCCTTCGCGCCGCGCGACCGATCCGCAGACTCCGGCAAACCCTAGCCACGCCAGGGCACGTTCTAAACGGATACTCGCTTTCAAAAGTTGGCTTATTGAAGTATTTTCGTCGAAACGAGAAAAATGGTTCCCGATATGAACAATTCCTGAACAGTGCCCGCGAGACCGAGGAAGAGATTGACTCCTCAAGTTCCAGCCATGCACGCCCTGAGAGTGTGACATCTTCGCAACCGACCTTGCTGAACCGGCAAAGCAGCCTAGTTGCACACGGCCCTCTGTATCACTCAGATCGCGATCCGCTCCGCAAGCATGGTGCAGCTCGCGAGACACATCCTCATGAGTGGTCAGAAACTTTGAAACGAGCCGAAGAGCTAGGAGTTGAAGTAGAGCTGCGTTCTGGGCGGATGACATACGCGCCTGCGCCGACTCCAGGCTCGCCGGGGCAAATGATTATCGACCCGGATGCATCTATTGGGGCACTTCGGCACGAGTATCAACACCTCATCGATGACTTTGCTCAAGGTTGGGCCGGGATGCGTCAAATGCGTGATGTCGAGCACGCATTCAACATGGAACGTCGCGCTTATGAGCGTGAAATTGAATACGCCGAATCTATTGGTGACCACGAATCCGTCGCCGCGCTGCGAGAGATGATTGAAGAAGAACGCAAGAAATGGCTCGGGAGGTAGCGAAGATGGCTGGCTTGTTTGACCCAGACCCCGAATATGACGCGAAATCGATGCAAGAAATTATTGATATTGCGTTTAATGAGAGCACGTCGCCATCATATCGATTGGCTGCTGTGATCAATCTTGGTCGCCGCGGGCGGGAGAGTCCGAACCCAAACCTGGTTAGGGTTTTAGAAGAAATCGCCAGCAGCGGCGAGTTTCAGGAAGTTAGGTTTCTTCATGGACCGTCACTTTCTTATGTCGCAGTCGCGGGGCTTATTTACTGGGGCACGAATGAATCGATCAATGCCGCGCGTAGGGCAATCGGCACTCTTGATAAGGATGACGTCGCGGATCTGACTTGGTTTCTCAAGTCTGGCCATTTCACCCTCCCAGACAATGATTAGTGCCAAGGATGATTTTCAATACCACAACGTCGCCATGCTGTGGTTTATGTGCGCAAGCGCCTATCTGTCAAGGACGGTGTGGGCTACTGGCCAGTAGCCCACACCGTGGGCGCAGGGGCGCAAAGAGTTCGAGGTCACAAGTTGGTAACCAAATCGGACTTCCCCTTCGATGCGCTCAGCGCACTGAAAGCGTCCTTCAGCACAACCAACGCACTGAAAGCGTCTTTCAGCACCCGCTCACCCCCGCAAAAGGCCACCACCATCGCTCACCGTCCCCAAACGCCCCGCTCAGGACGCGGGCTTCAGCTGAGACGATGTCGCGAATGCGACATTCGCGACGCTGAACGTCGGCAATGCGACATTCGCGACACCAGCACCGCCCGCCGCTACCGAGAAAACCCCAATGTGGCGTTCGGTGCGTCCAACGCACCCAATGCGGCGTTCGGTGCGTTGGACGCACCCAACGCCACATTGGGGCGCTTGAGGCCGGGAGCGACGACGATCGCGGACGAACCGTCAGCCGTCGGCGAGCAGCAGGCGGTCGTCGGAGTCGAAGCAGGTGTGGGTCCCGGTGTGGCAGGCCGGCCCGGTCTGGTCGACGCGCAGCAGCACGGTGTCGCCGTCGCAGTCGATCCGCACCTCGCGCACGTGCTGGACGTGCCCCGAGGTCTCGCCCTTGGCCCACAGCTCCTGCCTGCTGCGCGACCAGTAGGTGGCGCGGCGCGTGGTCAGTGTGGCTTCCAGGGCCTCGTCGTTCATCCACGCCATCATCAGCACGTCGGACGTCGAGTGTTCCACGACGACCGCGGCGATCAGGCCGTCGGAATTGCGCTTCAGGCGCGCCGACAGCGCGGGGTCGAGACTCACGCGTCAGCTCCCAGCAGAAACCGCTTCAGCGGCATCGAGTTCAACAGGACCACGGCGTAGATGTACCCGGCGAAGAGCACGCCGGAGACGAGCTTTATCCAGACCAGCTCCGCCGCGAGCAGAAGAAAAGCCTGCAACAGCGCGAAGACGACGGCCACGGCGAACCCGCCGTAGCGCGAAAAGGGCATCTTCAACGCGATCCCCGTGACGACGACGCCACCGAGGATCAGCGCGGTCACCGGGAGCAGGAAACTGCGCGGCGACGAGTTCGGGGCGAACATCAGGACGAGTACCTCGGCGATCCAGGCCAGTGCCAGCCCGACCAGCAGGTACGCGGTGATCTTGACCTCGGCCGGGGCCTTCCAGGATTTCGGGATCACCGGACCACGACCCCACCGGCGCGCAAGGAGTCCTTGACGTCGCCGATCTTCAGCTGCCCGAAGTGGAACACGCTGGCCGCGAGCACCGCGTCCGCCCCGGCCCGCACCGCGGGCAGGAAGTGCTCGGCCGCGCCCGCGCCGCCGCTGGCGATCACCGGTACCCGGACGGCCGCGCGGACCAGCTCGATCAGTTCCAGATCGAAGCCGTTCTTGGTGCCGTCGGCGTCCATCGAGTTGAGCAGGATCTCCCCGACGCCCAGTTCCTCACCGCGCGCGGCCCACTCGACCGCGTCGATGCCGGTACCGCGGCGGCCACCGTGCGTGGTGACCTCGAAACCGGACGCGGTCGGCTCGCCGCCCTCGGGCACGCGCCGCGCGTCCACCGACAGCACGACGCACTGCGCGCCGAACCGCCGCGAAGCCTCGCGGAGCATCTCCGGGCGGGCGATCGCGGCTGTGTTGATGCTCACCTTGTCCGCGCCGGTCCGCAGCAGCCGGTTGACGTCGTCGTTGGTCCGCACGCCGCCGCCGACGGTGAGCGGGATGAACACCTGCTCGGCGGTACGGCGCACCACCTCGAAGGTGGTCTCCCGATCCCCCGAGGACGCCGTGACGTCGAGAAACGTGAGCTCGTCGGCCCCTTCGGCGTCGTAGCGGGCGGCCAGTTCCACCGGGTCCCCCGCGTCGCGCAGACCGGCGAAGTTGACGCCCTTCACCACGCGTCCCGCGTCGACATCGAGACACGGGATGACCCTCACCGCCACAGACATACCGTCAGCGTAGTCATCGGCGGCCGGACGAATCGCGGGCGGGATGCATCAGAACGGGGTGCTCGCGCGTCTGTAGTTCGGACGACCCATGGCGGAGAGGAAAACCGTGCCCGCGAGCTTCGACGAGTTCGTCGCGGACCGCCTGGACGGGCTCCTGCGTTACGCGACGGTGCTGACCGACGACCCGGACCTCGCGCAGGACATCGTGCAGGAGGTGCTGCTGCGCGCGCAGCAGCGCTGGTCCACGATCGACTCGCCGCCGACCTACGTGCGGCGCATGGTGACCAACGAGTACCTGTCGTGGCGGCGCCGCGCGGTACGCCGGAGCGTCCCGTCCGCGCCCGAGGTGCTCGACGCGCTCGGCCCGCCGGTCTCCGACCACGCCGACGCCTACGACGAACGCGACGAGATGCTGGCGCGGCTGGCCGAACTGCCCCGCAAGCAACGCGCCGCGCTGGTCCTGCGGTACTACGAGAACTACTCCGACGCCGAGATCGCGGAGGTACTGCGCTGCCGGGCCTCGACCGTGCGCAGCCAGATCTCCCGCGCGCTGGCCACCCTCCGCGCATCCGTCTCCCCGCGCCCCGCCGCACTCACCACCGGAGCCTGCGAATGACCTCGCCCCGCGAGCTCAGCGAGCTCGAAACCGAAACCCTGCTGCGGGAAAGCCTCGATCACCTGGCCACCCGCGCCCCCGACGGCGACGAGGTCCGCAACGCGCTGGCCAGGGCCGTCCAGGCCCGGCCGCGCCGCCGCCGGTCGCGGCTGGCGCTGGCCGGGGCGACCGCCGCCGTGATCGCCATCGTCGCCGGGATCCCGCTGGTCGCGAGGGGCGCGTTCGACGCCGACCCGGCGGCGACGCCCGCCTCCTCGCCCACCACCGACCGGCCGCTGCTCCAGTACGCCCCCGGCTGGCTGCCGGACGGGTTCACCGAGCAGTACCGCGCCGCGGGCCCGGGAATCACCCCGCAGGTCCGGCGCTGGGCCGCCGGGCCCGCCGAGGTCGTGCTCTCCGCGTACTCGACCGACGACCCGGAGTGGTCGCAGACGAAGCTGCGGATCGCGGCGCTGCGCGACCAGGTCATCGTGCGCGGCCGGGTCGGCATGGTCACCGGCGATTCCGGGACCGCCGCGACGTTGACCTGGATGGCCGACGACTACCACGTGCTGACCGCGAAGATCGCCGGTGTCCCCGAGGCACGCCGGGTCGCCGAGCGGATCGCGGATTCGGTGCGCGGCGGCGGGGCGGTGCTCGTGCGCGGCGAGGCCCGCCTCGGCCCGCTGCCCGCCGGGCTGCGCGAACAGTCCACTGTGGTCCAGGGGAACACCCCGGCGGCGGGCACCACGGAACTCACCGCCACCGGGCCGGCCGGGACGGCACTGCGGGTCGGCGTCGGGCCGGGCTCGCCGGGGCTCGGCGGCGGCACGGCGGTGCCGGTACGGGGCACCGACGGGCGGTACGTGCCGCCGCGCCAGGGCGACGACGCGCTGGTCGCCGTCCGCCTCCCCTCCGGGCGATGGCTGACGGTGACCGGCAGGCAGTCCAGGGAAACGCTCACCGCGGTGGCGGACGCCGTGGTGCTCGACCCGGCGCCCGACTACCGCTGGCTCGGCTCCTGAGCCTTCGTCAGTCCGATGTGGACTCTCACCAGCCGATCGAGGGGAACCAGATCACCCCGGCCCGCCCGAGCGCGCGTACGTCCCAGTAGAGCAGCGTGAACGTGCCCGCGACGAGCAGCGCGGCACCGGTGACGACCGCGACGCGGGTGGGTTTCGCGGTCAGCCAGCGCCGGACGCGGCCCCCGGTGGCGTGGGTGAGCACCAGGAACAGAACCGCCATGACCACGATGTTGCCCACCGACTGCAGCGCGAACGCGGCGGCGCCGTAAAGCACGTTGTGGCTTTCCGCCGCGTCACGGAACATGATCCGGAACAGCGGGTACGGCCGCCCGACGAGGAATCCGCCGATCAGCGCGCCCATGACGACCAGCGGCGCGGCGGGGAACCGGCGGCTCAGCGCGCCGAGCGGGTCACCGACGACACCGAGCGAGGCGAGGCCGAGCACGATGAACGCGAGCCCGATCACCCCGAACACGATCATCGACTGGAGACCGCGGGCGGACAGGCCGCCGGACTGCGCGGTGGAGAACTGCGGCATCCGCGTGCCCACCAGCGCGACGACCACGCCGTAGGTCACCGACACGACGAGCATCCCGGTGGCGATCCAGCCCAGCGGTTTCAGCGTCGTGAGGAACCGGCGTTTCCGGCTGGCTGCCTGTCCGCCCACCAGCGGCGCGACGGCGCCGAACGCGGCGATGTTGCACGCGGTGAACGAACCGGCCAGCCCGGAAACAAACGCGAAGAGCGTCCCGGCCAGCACTCCGCTGATCGGCGTCGCCTTCGCGTCGTGCCCGAGGAGCGTGTCGGCGACGTTGTCGCCGATCACCTTGTCCACGAACGGCGCGGACCACAGCACCGTCAGGACGAGCCCGGCCAGCACGGCCAGGACGACCACCCGGGCCCGCCGGGCCGGGTAGGGCCCCGCGACGAACGAGGCCGAGGGGGAAGGGGGCGGAACGTGTTCGGTGACGGACATGGATCCTCCCAGCGTCACGGGGACACACCAGAAGAAATCCTCACAGCGCGACACGGTGTCCCGCGTCTTCCGGACGGCCCATGCGTTCGTCATCCCGCTGCTCCGTCCGCGCGGGGCTACCGTGTCCACATGGGATCGGAACTCAGCCGCCTCGCCGCCGAGAAGTACGTCGTCGTCACCACCTTCCGCCGCGACGGGCGGGCCGTGCCGACGCCGGTGTGGGCCGCCGGGCTCGGCGGTGAGCTGGTGCTGTGGTCCGAACGCGAGGCGGGCAAGGTCAAGCGCGTCCGCGCCGGCGGCCGCGTCACCGTGCAGGCATGCGACTTCCGGGGCGCGCGGACACACGGCGCGGTGGTGGACGGCCGGGCCCGGCTGCTCGGCGACGAGGACACCGAGCGGACGCGCGCGGCCATCGCCCGCAAGTACGGGCTGGTCGGCCGGGTGACGATGTTCTTCAGCCGCCTGCGCGGCGGGACCCGGCGCACGATCGGCATCGCGATCGCGCTCGACGAGCCGGGCGACTGACCGAAGCTCAGAGCGCGGCGACGGCCGCCAGCGCCTCGGGCAGCGTGAACGCGCCCGCGTACAGCGCCTTGCCGACGATCGAGCCCTCGACCCCGTCGCGCGAGAGCGCGGCGAGCGCCCGCAGATCGTCCACACTGGACACTCCGCCGGACGCGATCACCGGCGCGTCGGTGCGCGCGGTCACCTCGCGCAGCAGCTCCAGGTTCGGCCCGCGCAGCGTGCCGTCCTTGCTGACGTCGGTGACCACGTAACGCGACGCGCCGTCGTGGTCGAGGCGGTCGAGGACCTCCCACAGATCGCCGCCGTCCGACGTCCAGCCACGCGCGGAAAGCCGGTGCCCCGCCTCGGTGATCCGCACGTCGAGGCCGATCGCGACCCGGTCGCCGTACTCGCCGATGACCCGGGTGGTCCAGTCGGGATCCTCCAGCGCCGCGGTGCCGAGATTGACGCGCCGGGCGCCGGTGGCGAGCGCGGCCTTGATCGACTCGTCGTCCCGGATCCCGCCGGACAGCTCGACCTGGACGTCGAGCCTGCCGACGACCTCCGCGAGCAGCTCGCGGTTGCTGCCCTTGCCGAACGCGGCGTCGAGGTCGACCAGGTGGATCCACTCGGCGCCGTCGCGCTGCCAGGCGAGCGCGGCCTCCAGGGGGCTGCCGTAGGAGGTCTCGGTACCGGCCTCGCCCTGGACGAGTCGCACGGCCTGGCCATCGGCCACATCAACAGCGGGAAGCAGCGTGAAAGTCACGCGGTCACTCTAAGGCGCCGCCCCGGCGCGCGCGTCTCGGGGCCGGAGCCCGCTACAGCGTTCCGAGCCAGTTCCGCAGCAGGTGGGCCCCGGCGTCCCCGGACTTCTCCGGGTGGAACTGGGTGGCCCACAACGGCCCGTTCTCGACCGCGGCCACGAACTCCTCGCCGTGGTGCGACCAGGTCACCTGGGGCTGCTGCCCGGCGAGGCCGGAGTCCAGCTCCCACTTCCGCACGCCGTAGGAGTGCACGAAGTAGAACCGCTCCTCCGGGTCCAGCCCGGCGAACAGGCGCGAGTCCGCCGGCGCGCGCACGGTGTTCCAGCCCATGTGCGGCAGGACGTCGGCGTGCAGCCGCTCGACCGTGCCGGGCCACTCGCCGGTGCCCTCGGTCTCCTCGCCGTGCTCGACGCCGCGGGCGAACAGGATCTGCATCCCGACGCAGATGCCCAGCACCGGGCGGCCGCCGGCGAGCCGCTTGCCGATGACCCGGTGCCCGGCGACGTCCAGCAGGCCCTTCATGCACGCGGAGAAGGCGCCGACACCCGGCACCACCAGGCCGTCGGCCTCGACCGCGGCGCGCGGGTCCGCGGTGACCTCGACGTCGGCGCCCGCCCGCCGCACGGCGCGCTCGGCGGAGCGGAGGTTGCCGGAACCGTAGTCAAGAATCACGACAGAAGGCACGGGCCCAGCGTAGACGGGACGTGCACGACCGGTGAAAAAGGATGTGCGCGGGCCAGGTTTGACCGGCGGACAATACGGGTACTCACCCATCCGTGTGTGGCGCCTGGACCCAGCGCCCCCTGAGCCGCCGGGAGAGGCGATGTCCGAGACCGATCCACTGGCCCGGCTGTTCCAGGCCTGGCGGGACGACATCGACAGCGTCCCGTTTCCGCAGCTCGCCGAGCTGCCGATCCCGCCGCAGCAGCGCAGGACGGACCGGGCACCCCGGCGCCGGCCCACCTTTCGGGGACGACGAGTGACGAACGCCACGCGGGGGCCCGTCGGCTGACTGTGGTTTCCTGCGAGGATCGTCCGCGAGCCCCGAGGAGCACTCCACATGGCCACCAGTCCGGACCCGCACGACTTCCTCGATCTCGACGCGGGACTCACCGGGGAGGAACGCGCGATCCGGGACGCGGTACGCGCCTTCGCCGCCGACCGGCTGGCCCCGCGCGTCGCGGACTGGTACGAGTCCGGATCGCTGCCCGCGGCGGAGCTGGCGAAGGGGTTCGGCGAGCTGGGCCTGCTCGGCATGCACCTGGAGGGCTACGGCTGCGCGGGGACCAGCGCGGTCGCCTACGGGATCGCCTGCCGGGAGCTGGAGGCGGTCGACTCCGGGCTGCGCAGTTTCGTTTCGGTGCAGGGTTCGCTGGCGATGTACGCGATCCACCGCTGGGGCAGCGAGGAACACCGTGCCGAGTGGCTGCCGCGGCTGGCCTCCGGCGAGGCGCTCGGGTGTTTCGGGCTCACCGAGCCGGACGCGGGGAGTGACCCGGGCAGCATGCGCACCCGCGCCGTGCGGGACGGCTCGGACTGGGTGCTGCACGGCACCAAGATGTGGATCACCAACGGCACCGTGGCCGACGTCGCGGTCGTGTGGGCCCGCACCGACGACGGGATCCGCGGCTTCGTCGTCCCGACCGGCACTCCCGGTTTCACCGCCAACGAGGTCAAGCACAAACTCTCGCTGCGCGCGTCGCTGACCGCGGAACTCGTGCTGGACGGCGTGCGGCTGCCGGACTCCGCGGCGTTCCCGGAGGTTCGCGGGCTGCGCGGCCCGCTGTCGTGTCTCAACGAAGCGCGTTACGGCATTCTCTTCGGCGTCGTGGGCGCGGCCCGCGCGTGCTACGAAGCGGCGCTGGAGTACACCCTTTCCCGCGAGCAGTTCGGCAAGCCGCTGGCCGGGTTCCAGCTCACCCAGCGCAAGCTCGCCGACCTGCTCGTCGAGGTCAACCGGGCCGGTCTGGTGGCGGCGCAGATCGGCAGGCTCAAGGACGCCGGGACCCTGCACCACAACCACGTCAGCTTCGGGAAGATGGCCAACGTCCGCGCCGCGCTGGAGGTCGCCCGCACCGCGCGCTCGATGCTGGGCGCGAACGGGATTTCCCTGGAGTACCCGGTGATGCGGCATATGGCGAACCTCGAAACCGTGCTCACCTACGAAGGCACCGAAGAGATGCACGCGCTTTCGCTCGGGCAGTCGGTCACCGGGCTCGCCGCCTTCCGCTGATCCGGAACTGTCGGTGCCCACGGCTACCGTCGCGGGCATGGACGACTTCCTCGCCTTCCAGCAGGTCCTGGAGCTGCGCCGGTACACCACCGTGCCCGGCCGCCGGGACGATCTCGTCACGCTCTTCGAACGCGAGTTCGTGGAGCCGCAGGAGGCCGTGGGCGCGCGGCTGTTCGGTCAGTTCACCGAGCCCGCCGATCCCGGGAAGTTCGTGTGGCTACGCGGTTTCCGCGACATGGACTCCCGCCGCGCCGCGCTGGAGGCGTTCTACACCGGGCCGGTGTGGGCGCGGCACCGGGAGACCGCGAACGCCACGATGACCGACTCCTCGGACGTCCTGCTGCTGCGCCCGGCGGGCCCCGGTTTCCCGGCGCCCGGCGAGCCACGGCCACCGAAGGGCGCCGGAACGCGCCCGTCCTCGCGGCTGGTGGTCACGGTCTGCCATCCGGCGCAGCCCGGATTCGCCGGGTTCTTCGCCGAGACGGTGGGGCCTGTGCTGGCCGAGGCGGGCGGAGCGCCGCTCGCGTGCTTCGAGACCGAACCCGCGGAGAACACCTTCCCCCGCCTGCCCGTCCGCGAGGAAACGGTGTTCGTGTGGTTCACCCGTTTCACGGACGAGGCGGCCGTCTCCGCGTTCGAGGCGGCGCTGGACGCGTTGCCCCCGTGGGGAAAGGAGGTTCTGCCACAACTGAATACGCGGCTTTCCCGAACGCCGCAACGGCTCGTGCTCGCGCCGGCACCGCGTTCGCTACTGCGCTGACTCGGCCTGGCTCTCCGGGCGCCACACGTACCGGATGTCCGGCTCGTGTTCCTCGTTGCCGCTGCCGTCGGTGTGCTCGGCGGCGAGAAACCCGTGCCGTTCGTAGAACCGCCGGGCGGGCCCGTTGACCTGGAAGGTCCACAGCTCCAGTCCGGCAGGGCGGCGTTGTTTCGCCAGCGCGACGAACCGGTCGCCGAGCCCGCGTCCGCGCCACCGCGGCTCCAGGTACAGCTGGCTGAGCTGGTTTTCGGTGAGCACCAGCAGCCCGGCGATCTCGCCGCCGACGTCCGCGACCCAGGTCTCCCGCGCCGGGATGACGACGTCGCGGAAGTAGGCGCGGACCTCGTCGTCGGTACGGGGGCGGCGGACGGCCGGCAGCGCGGCCGCGAACGACCGCAGCCAGAGGTCGGCCACCGCGCGGGCGTCGGGAGCGGCCGCGCGGCGGAGCACGGGTTCGGCTTGGCACACAACGGGACACGGTGGCAGAGCCGGGCCGCCCGCGCATCCGGATTTCCGTGGCACGCCATCGGTGTTCTTCGCGGGACACCCGCACCCGGCCGACTGCGCGAAGGTGAGCCCGTACCGCCTCAGTGGTCCAGGAACTCCTTGACGGACAAGGCGATCGAATCCGCGTCGAGACCGTGCACGAGGTCGTGGTCCCCCACTTCCCCGTAGATCCGGACCTCGGTGTCCCGCAGCACGCCCAGCGCCAGGATCCGGTGCGGTGTCGCGGAAAGCGCGTCGGCGACCCGCGCGGTGGACGTCCCGGCGAGATAGGGCTCGACGAGCACGACGTCGGTGGAACCCGTGGCCGTCACGGCCGTACGCAGGCCGTCCGCGTCGAACGGGCGCACGGTGGCCGTGTAGAGCACCGTGACGTCGAGACCCTCGGTCGCGGCGAGAACGCGATCGAGCATCGGGCCGACCGCGAGGACGACCCCGCGCGTCCCGAGCCGCAGGGTCTGGAGCCCCGCGCCGAGATGGGGTTCGGCGTTCTCCTGCGCGGAAAGCCGGACATACACCCGGCAGTCGCCGGGCACGGCCTCCAGCAGCAGCCGCCGGGCCTCCTCCGGATGCCCCGGCACGTGCACGGCCCAGCCGGGCAGCGAGTCGATCAGCGCGACGTCGCCGGGCGACTGGTGCGTGCGGCCTTCGGCGGGCATGTCGTAGGAGCCGCCGTAGGACACGAGCACCGCGCCGACGTCCTGGTGCCCGAGGTCGAGCTTGATCTGCTCGAAGGCCCGTTCCACCAGGAACGGCGAGAACGTGTGCACGATCGGACGGATCCCGGCGAGCGCGAGCCCGGCGCCCGCGCTGACCAGCAGCTGCTCCCGGATGCCGACGTTCAGCACCCGGCCGGGGTGCCGCAGCGCCGCCGAGCCCAGCTGGGCCGCGGTGATGTCGGCGAGCACGACGGCGACGTCCGGATCGGTGTCGAGGATGTCCTCGGTGGTGCTCACGAAGGTGTCACGCATGGTGGGCATCGGTCAGCCTTTCGGTTCGCCGGTCGTTTTCTGTTCCACGGTCGCGACCACGGCGAGCGGCCGGTCCGGGTGCGGAGCGGTGAAGGCCTCGTACAGCGCCTCGTGGTCGCGGCCGGAAACCGTGCGGGTTTCCCAGCCCTCGACCGCGAACCGCCGCGCGATGCCGCCCGGCCAGCCATGGGTGGCCGAGGAGTTGTCGACGACGACAGTGGTCAGCTGCTCCAGCCCGAGCCGCCCGGCGAGCGCGATGGCTTCGTGGTTCGAGCCCTCGTCGAGCTCGGCGTCGCCCACCAGCGTCACCACCTTGGCGTCGCCGAACCCCCGGATCCGCAGGCCCAGCACGGTGCCGACGGCGATGGGCAGGCCGTGCCCGAGCGAACCGCTGGAGATCTCCACCCCCGGCGCGCGGCGGCGGTCGGGGTGGTGTCCCAGCCGGGAACGGGCCGAGGACCAGTCGGCGAGCTCGGACTCGTCGAGAAAGCCCTTCGCGGTGAGCACGGCGTAGTAGGCCATCGGCCCGTGTCCCTTGGACAGCAGGAACCGGTCCCGGCCCGGCTCGCGGAAGGTTTCCGGCGTGATGTCGAGGACACGGTCGTAGAGCACCCACAGTACGTCCACTGTGGACTCGGCGGCCGCCTGGTGCTTGTCGTCTCCGGTCATCAGCGCGATCAGCCTCGGCAGATCCGCCCGACCCGGCAGTGTCGCGGTGGTCATGAAGCCACGATGCAACCTCGACTAAACTCGAAGTCAAGGATAGCCTGACCCGGTGACGAGGTTAGCCGAGCATCTGAGCATCGGACAGGTGGCCGAACGTAGCGGCGTTCCCCACACCGCACTGCGGTTCTACGAGGAGAAGGGGCTGATCAGCTCCGAGCGGTCGGCGGGCAACCAGCGCCGCTACGCGCGCTCGGTGCTGCGGCGGATCGCGTTCATCCGCGCCGCGCAACGGGTCGGCCTGAGCCTGGAGGACATCAGCGAGGCACTGGCCTCGCTGCCCACCGACCACGCGCCGACCAAGGCGGACTGGGCCAGGGTCTCCCGGGAATGGCAGCACGAGCTCGACGCGCGGATCGACGCGCTGCAACGGCTGCGCGACCGGCTCACCGGCTGCGTCGGCTGCGGTTGCCTTTCGCTGCGCAGCTGCGGGCTCTACAACGCCGAGGACCAGCTCTCCCGGTTCGGCCCCGGCGCGAGCAAACTGCGCCCCGCGACCGAGGGTGGCCTCTGAATCCGGTTGCCCGGCACCACATCGGTGTGGGTCACTAGTGCGGTCATGAACGAAAAACGCAGGATCCGGGCCTCGAAACGGCTCGCGCTCCATCTCCGGCACGATCCCGCACGCATCGGCATCACCCTGGACACCGGCGGCTGGGTCGGGATCGACACCCTGCTCGCCGCGCTGGCCGCGCACGGCTTCCGGCTCAGCCGGGCCGAACTCGACGAGGTCGTCCGGACCAACGACAAGCGCCGCTTCGCCTACGACGAGAGTGGCACGCGGATCCGGGCCAGCCAGGGCCACAGCGTCAAGGTCGACCTGGCGCTGCCCGTCGCGGAGCCGCCCGCCGTGCTCTACCACGGCACGGTCGGCCGGTTCCTGCCCGCGATCCTCACCGAGGGACTGCGCCCGATGAACCGGCACGCGGTACACCTGTCGGCCACCCGCGCCACCGCGGCGAAGGTCGGCGCGCGGCGGGGCGCCCCCGTGCTGCTGCGGGTCGACGCGGCGGCCATGGCCGCCGCCGGGCACGAGTTCCAGGTGAGCGCGAACGGCGTCTGGCTCACCGCCGCCGTGCCGCCGGAGTTCCTCCA
Organism: Amycolatopsis samaneae; assembly: GCF_039541975.1. Lineage (NCBI taxonomy): Bacteria > Bacillati > Actinomycetota > Actinomycetes > Pseudonocardiales > Pseudonocardiaceae > Amycolatopsis > Amycolatopsis samaneae. The sequence continues at coordinate 83,625 of NZ_BAABHG010000015.1, read as the reverse complement.
GCCACTGGCGGCGGACCCTTCCTGAGAAGCCTTCCTCAGGAAGTTCACCGTCGCTTCTCAGCCGCTTCTACGGGGTTTCTCAGGTTCGGGCCCGACCGTGTGAGCATGGCCGAAAACACGCCACCCCAGGGCGAGCAGCACCCCCAGCCGCAGCAGCCGCACGAGCAGCCGGCGCCGGAGACCCCGCAGCCGCCGCCGGCGGCGCCGCAGGCCGCCCAGACACCGCAGACTCCGCAGGCCCCGCAGAACCCCCAGAGCCCCCAGGGGCACGCGTGGTGGCAGCAGAGCGTGCCGCCCGCCCAGCCCCCGCACGAGGGCACGCCCCCGCAGGGCATGGGCCCCTCGCCCTACACCGTGCCGCTCGGCGCGCCCGCCCCCGCCGGCCCCCGTGCCAAGCGCCGGGTGTCGATGCCGATCGTCGCGACGGCGATCATCGCCGGGCTGATCGGCGGCGGCGCCGCGCTGGGTGGCGCGGCGCTGTTCTCGGACAAGACCCCGCCCGTGCTCACCTCCGAGGCGCCGTCGGCGGCGAACGTCAGCTCGAAGCCGGGTTCGGTCGAGTACGCCGCCGAGGTCGCCATGAAGTCCACAGTGGACATCAAGGTGGCGACGGGACAGGGCACCGCGACCGGCACCGGGATCATCCTCACCCAGGACGGGTACGTGCTGACCAACAACCACGTGGTCTCCGGCGCGGGCCGGAGCGGTCAGATCCAGGTCAGCACCCCGGACGGCAAGAAGCTGGCGGCGAAGGTCACCGGCACCGCGCCCTCCTACGACCTCGCGGTGATCAAGCTGGACGGCGCGAGCGGTCTCACCCCGGCGAAGATCGGCCAGTCGAGCACGCTGAAGGTCGGCCAGCCGGTGGCCGCCATCGGCAGCCCCGAGCAGCTGTCCAACACCGTGACCTCCGGCATCGTCAGCGCGCTGTCCCGCACGGTGACCGCGAGCGACGACAACGGCGGCCAGGTGATCGTCTACAACGGACTCCAGACCGACGCGCCGATCAACCCCGGCAACTCGGGCGGCCCGCTGGTGAACATGGACGGCCAGGTCGTCGGCGTGAACTCGGCCGTGGACACCGGGCAGAAGTCCCAGGGCGGCCTGCAGTCCTTCGGGCTCGGCTTCTCCATCCCCATCGACACCGCCAAGCGCGTCGCGAACGAGCTGATGCAGAGCGGCAAGGCCACCAAACCGGTCCTCGGCGTGACCGGCACCCTCGGCTCGCAGCGCCAGTCGGCGAGCGGCGCACCGCTCGCGGACGTCCAGCAGGGCGGCGCGGCCGCGGCCGCGGGCATCAAGCCGGGCGACACGGTCACCAAGCTCGACAACACCGCGCTCAACTCGTACGCGGATCTGCAGGCCGAGGTGCTCAAGCACACGCCGGGCCAGCAGGTGCCGATCACGGTCAAGCACGCCGACGGCTCCGAGCAGACCATGACCGTCACGCTCGGCAGCACCACCGACACCCAGCAGACCACGATCACCCCGCAGCAGAGCCCGTTCGGCAACGGCTTCGGCGGAAACTGACCGTCCGACCCCCTGGGTACGCGAGCCGACCCGCTGGGTACGCGAGTTCGCCGTTCCGGCACCGACCGCCCGGACACCCGGGCGGTCGGTTCGCGTACCCGCACGGTCGGTTCGTGTGCCCAGACGGTCGGCTCGCGTACCTGGAGGGTCGGGTCAGCGGCGGGGGCGGCGGTGCAGGCGGCGGGCGACGTCGAGCAGGGCCGCGCGCAGGGTTTCGTCGTCGACCCCGGCGAAGTGCGGCGCGCCGCCTGCCATCGCGATGCCGGTCAGGGTGACGACCGCGGTGATGTGCGCGGTGAGGTCGGCGTCGGGGCCGGCGAGGATGCCCAGCAGGTTTTCCTTGGTGTCCTCGTCGCCGCCGTCGAAGAAGGACTTCTCGATGGCACGGCTGATGCCCGGGTCGCTGGAGAACAGCGCGACGAGCGCGCGGTGCCGCACGACGAGGTCGACGAACCCGTCGAGCAGGTAGTCGACCTGGGCGCCCCGGCGCCGGAGCCGCGCCGCCTCGGTGATGATGCGGGTGAGCTCCTTCAGCGCGGGTTCGACGACCGCCTCGGTGATCTCGTCCTTCGCCTTGAAGTGGTAGTACACCGCGGCCTTGGTGACGCCGAGCGCGTCCGCGATCATCTGCAGCGACGTGCCCTCGACACCGTGTTCGGTGAACAGCTTCAGCGCCGTCCGCAGCAGTCGCGCCCGGGTGTCCCCGGCCGGGCCTGCGGTCATCGTGTCCTCCCCTGCTGGTGCCCGGCGGGGCCTCCGCGCCCCGCCCAGCCGGCCGACCCTATTCCAGCACTTGCCGATCGGCAAACCATGCACTAGCCGTGCGGCTAGTCACATACTTGCCGATCGGCTTGTCGCGTCCTAGCCGATCGGCTAGCTTCGAGGTAACTACTTCGAGTGAAAATCCCGTGACTGGCCCACCGCTTGGATCGAATGGAGTTCGGCTCGTGGCGACCTTCCTCTACCGGCTCGGCAGGCTGTCGTTCCGGCGACGTGTCCTCGTCTCCACCGTCTGGGCCGTGGTGCTGGTCGCGCTCGGTATCGGCGCGCTGACGCTGTCCGGCAGCCTGTCGAGCTCGGTGACCATCCCCGGCACCGAATCACAGCGGGCCGCCGACCAGCTGGCCGAGCGGTTCCCGCAGGCCGCGGCGGGCGGCGGCACCGCGCGCGTGGTCGTCGCCGCGCCGCCGGGTCACACGGTCGTCGACGAGCAGGGCAAGGCCGCCGTCGAAGCCGTCGTCGCGAAGCTCAAGGCCGCGCCGAAGGTCGCCGCGGTCGCGGACCCGTACCAGCTGGGCGCGATCGCGCCGGAGCGGCACGACGTCGCCCTCGTGCAGGTCAGCTACGCGATCAAGGGCTTCGAACTCACCGACGCCGAACGCCAGGCGCTGCTCGACTCCGCGGCGCCTGCCCGGCAGGCCGGGTACCAGGTCGAGTTCGGCGGGGACGCCGTGCAGGGCGTCCCCGCCACCGACGCGACCGAGGGCATCGGCGTCGCGATCGCCGCGGTGGTCCTGATCATCACGTTCGGCTCGCTGGTCGCGGCGGGGATCCCGCTGCTGACCGCGCTGATCGGCGTCGGGATCGGCATGGCGGGCGTCATGCTCGCCTCGGGATTCCTCGAACTGAACTCCAACACCCCGGTGCTGGCGCTGATGATCGGGCTCGCCGTCGGTATCGACTACGCGCTGTTCATCGTGTCGCGCTACCGGCACGAACTGGCCGAGGGCCGGGATCCGGAGGAAGCGGCCGGGCGGGCCACCGGGACCGCCGGGTCCGCGGTGGTGTTCGCCGGGCTGACGGTGATCATCGCGCTGGCCGGGTTGACCGTGGTCGGCATCCCGTTCCTCGGCGAAATGGGCGTCGCGGCGGCGATCACCGTGGCGATCGCGGTCCTCATCGCGTTGACGCTGCTGCCCGCCGTGCTCGGCTTCGCCGGGCGCCGGGTGGCAGGCGGCCGGATCCGGTTGCGCCGCAAGCCGTCCGCGCGGACGCACGGCGAGCGCTGGGCGCGGTTCGTCGCGCGGTACCGGATCCCGGTGCTGGTCCTCGCGCTGGCCGGGCTGGCCGTGGTCGCGCTGCCCGCCGCGTCGATGCAGCTCGGCCTGCCCAACGACAGCACCGCGGCGCCGGACTCGACCCAGCGCAAGGCGTACGACCTGGTCAGCCGCAGCTTCGGCGAGGGCGCGAACGGGCCGCTCGTGGTCGTGGTGGACACCAGCGCCAGCCGTAACCCCGAGGAAGCGGTCAAGCAGGCCACCGAAAGCCTCGCGCTGCCCGACGTCGCCGTGGTGAGCCCGCCGAAGACGAACCCGGTCACCGCCACCACGCTGCTGACCGTGATCCCGAAGAGCGGCCCCGGCAGCACCCAGACCGAGGACCTGGTCTCGGCGATCCGCGACCGCGGCGCGGCACTGCACGACCGCACCGGCGCACAGCTCATGGTGACCGGGCAGACGGCGGCGAACATCGACGTCTCGGCGAAGCTGGCCGACGCGATGCTGCCCTACCTCGCGCTGATCGTCGGGCTGGCGTTCATCCTGCTGATGCTGGTGTTCCGCTCGGTCGTGGTGCCGCTCAAGGCGACGCTGGGCTTCCTCGGCTCGGTGATCGCGACCTTCGGCGCCGTGGTCGCGGTGTTCCAGTGGGGCTGGCTCACCGACCTGCTCGGGGTGAAGACGACCGGGCCGATCATGAGCATGCTGCCGATCCTGCTCATCGGTGTCCTTTTCGGACTCGCGATGGACTACCAGGTGTTCCTGGTGACGCGGATGCGCGAGGAGCACGTGCACGGCGCCGACCCGCAGGAGGCGATGGTCACCGGGTTCCGGCACGGTTCCCGCGTGGTGGTCGCGGCCGCGCTGATCATGATCAGCGTGTTCGCCGGGTTCGTGCTCGCAGAGTCCTCGCTGATCCAGTCGATCGGGTTCGCGCTGGCCTTCGGGGTGCTGGTGGACGCGTTCGTGGTGCGGATGACGATCGTGCCCGCGGTGATGTCGCTGCTCGGGCGCGGCGCGTGGTGGCTGCCGAAGTGGCTCGGCCGGATCCTGCCGAACGTCGACGTCGAGGGTGAGAAGCTCACCAAGCACCTCGACGAGGACCGCGGGGACGGCGGGCGCGAACTGGTCGGAGCCGGTCCGCGACGGTGACAAGCCGCCGCCGGGCGGTCAGACTCTACCCATGGACGACGACCCGGCGGCACCGCACGGCAGGGGAAACGGGAAGGACCACCCGGGGGAAACCGACAAGCCCCACCCCAAGCTCGCCGTCGAGTCCGGGGAGATCTTCGGGCGGCTCAGCCCGGCGCCGCCGGTCATCGGCGAACTCGACGAGGCGCCCCCGGTCGTCGACGGCGGCGAGGTCTGCGCCCGCTCGATGCCGGTCTCGATCTACCTGGACGAGAACAGGGACACCGCACGCGTCCAGGACGCGGTCGAAGCGCTGATCCGCGCGGCGGGCGGCGAGGTCGTCGCGCGGGACGAACCGGTCATCGGGTCGTGGTTCCGGCGGCTGCGCGCGAAGTTCCGGACCGTGACCGCCTCGCCGCTGGGCACCGAAGCCAAGCTGCTCGGCGCGCACGCGCTGGAGTCCCGGCTGGTGCACAGCACCGACGCGACGGTGACCGCGACGATGATGCAGAACCTGGCTCCCGTGCTGAGTTCGCTCCAGCCGTTCACCAACGCCGTGGTCCGGGTCGGCGCGCTGCTGATCGTCAAGGCCGAAGGCGAGCTGATGGTGCACCAGCTGACCGCCGCCCAGCAGCTCGCGCTCGACCACCGGCCCGAACTGCTGAAGTCGCCGAGGGACATCCTGTGCGCACTCGGACTCGCCGGGGAACCGGCGCCACTGCCCGCCGGCGAGCCGCGTCCGGTACTGCGGTCCGAAAAGGACTGACGCGGCTCAGCGGCCGGTAACGGCGCCGTAGCGTTCCAGGGCCACCTGACGCTCGGCCGCGTGGTCGACCATCGGCTCCGGATAGTCCTCGGGCCGCTCGCGGAGTTTGTGCACGGCCTTGCCGGACACCTCCCGCAGCTCCGGCACGTAGGCGCGGACGTAGTCGCCGGACGGGTCGAACTTCTCCCCCTGCGTGAGCGGGTTGAAGATCCGGAAGTACGGCGCGGCGTCGGTGCCGCACCCGGCGACCCACTGCCAGTTGAGCTGGTTGGAGGCGAGGTCGCCGTCGACGAGGTGGCGCATGAAGTGCCGCGCGCCCCAGCGCCACGGCAGATGCAGATCCTTGACCAGGAAGCTCGCGACGACCATGCGGACGCGGTTGTGCATCCAGCCTTCGGCGAGCAGCTGGCGCATCCCGGCGTCGACGATCGGGTAGCCGGTGCGTCCCTCGCACCACTGCTCGAACGCGACCTGCGCGGCTTTTCCGGTGTCGCAGGGCATCGCGTCGAAGCGCCGGTCGTAGTTCCGCCGGGCGGTCTCGGGCCGGTGGAACAACACGTCGGCGTGGAACTCGCGCCAGCACAGCTCCCCGCGCAGCGCCTCGGCGCCGGGCCGGGTGTCCCCGTCGAGATCGGCCAGCAGCGTCCTCGGGTGCACGCAACCCCAGCGCAGGTACGGCGAAAGCCGGGTCGTGCCCGGCAGATCCGGCCGGTCCCGGTCCTCGTGGTAGGTCTCGACGCCGTCGCCGAGGAACGCGTCCCACACCCGGAGCGCGGCCTCCTCCCCCGGTTCGGGCAGCGTCATGCCCTCCGGTGCCGGCACCTCCGGCAGCGACACGGACCCGCGCGGTTCCAACCAGTCCACAAGGGACGGTCCGGTGTCGGCGGGACGCCGCCAGCCGTGCCGTCCCCACGCGCGGCGGAAGGGGGTGAACACGCGGTACGGGTCACCGTCCGGCTTGGTCACCCTGCCCGGCTTCACGGCATACGGCGAACCGGTCTCGACCCACTCGATTCCGTGCTCCGCCAAGGCTTTCGCGACCTCGGCGTCGCGGCGGCGGCCATACGGCGCGGTGTCCGCGCTGACGTGCACCGCGCTCGCGCCGATCGCGCGGGCGGCCTTCACGACCTCGGTGGCGGGCTCACCCTCGACGACCATGAGCCTGCCGCCCAGCTGCTCGTCCAGCGCGCGCAGGCAGCCGAGCAGGAACGCCACGCGCGGCGAACCGGCGGGCCGGATCAGCGCGTCGTCGAGCACGTACAGCGCGAGCACCCGGTCGCCGTGTTCCGCCGCGGCCAGCAGCGCGGCGTGGTCACCCAGCCGAAGGTCGCGGCGGAACCACAGGACGACCGGTGCTCGTGTCATTCCCCTAGCTTGCCAGCCAGGCGATCGCGCCGCCGATCGCGAGCAGCGCGGCGACGCCGAGCACCCCGGCCATGAACTTCGCGGTCTTCCACGTCGAGTAGACGCCGCCGATGAGGAATCCGCCGAGCGCGAGCAGCAGGACCGCGACGATTTCCTTGCTCACAGCACGCCTTTCGTGGACGGGATGCCGCCGGCGCGCGGGTCCGGCTCGGTCGCGGCACGCAGCGCGCGGGCGACGGCCTTGTACTGCGCCTCGGCGATGTGGTGCGGGTCGCGGCCGTGAATCACCCGGACGTGCAGCGCGAGCTGCGCGTGGAACGACAGCGAGTCGAACACGTGGCGGGTCAGCACGAACGGATAATTCCCGCCGATGGTGAAGGTGTTGAACTGCTCCGGCTCGCCGACGTGCACGCAGTACGGACGGCCGGAGACGTCGATCGCGGCGTGCGCGAGGGTTTCGTCCATCGGGATCCACGCGTCGCCGAAGCGCCGGATGCCGCTCTTGTCGCCGAGGGCCTGGCGCAGCGCCTGGCCGAGCACGATCGCGGTGTCCTCGACCGTGTGGTGGGCGTCGATGTGCACGTCGCCGCTCGCCTCGATCTTGAGGTCCATGCTGCTGTGCACGCCCAGCGCGGTCAGCATGTGATCGTAGAAGGGCACGCCGGTCGAGATCTCGACCTGACCCGTGCCGTCCAGGTCCAGCTGGACCAGGATGGCCGACTCCTTGGTGGTGCGTTCCACCTTGCCTACGCGTGTCATCGTGAGATTTCCTTGCTCGCCTCGAGGAAGGCGTCGTTCTCTTCCGGCGTCCCGATGGTCACCCGCAGGTGCCCCTCGATGCCGACGTCCCTGATCAGCACGCCGTGGTCCACATAGGACTTCCAGCTCGCGGGCGCGTCCGCGAACCGTCCGAAGAGGACGAAGTTCGCGTCGCTGGGCACCGGGGTGAAACCCAGCCCCAGCAGGGATTCCACCACCCTGTCCCGTTCGGCGGCCAGCTTGTGCACCGACGCGAGGGTGGCGTCGGCGTGCCGCAGCGCGGCCCGCGCTGCCGCCTGGGTGAGCTTCGAGAGGTGATACGGAAGCCGCACCAGCTGCAACGCGTCGATGATCGCGGGCGCGGCGGCGAGGTAGCCCAGCCGCCCGCCCGCGAAGGCGAACGCCTTGCTCATCGTGCGCGACACGATCAGCCGCGCCGGGAACTCCGCGAGCAGCTCGACCGCGCTCGGCTGCGAGGAGAACTCCGCGTACGCCTCGTCGACGACGACGATGCCCGGCGCCGCCTCCAGCACGCCGCGCAGCCCGTCCAGCGGGATCGAGCCGCCGGTCGGGTTGTTCGGGCTGGTCACGAACACGATGTCCGGCCGCCGCTCGCGGACCACCCGCGCGGCGGCCTCGGTGTCGAGGCTGAAGTCCGCGCGGCGCGGTGCCGGCACCCAGTCGGTGCGCGTCCCGGCCGAGATGATCGGGTGCATCGAGTACGACGGCTCGAAGCCCAGCGCGGTGCGACCCGGGCCACCGAAGGCCTGCAGGATCTGCTGGAGCACCTCGTTGGACCCGTTGGCTGCCCACAGGTTCGCCCCGGACAGCACGACACGGGTGGACACGCTCAGGTAATCGGCCAGATCCTCCCGCAGCGCGACCGCGTCGCGGTCGGGGTAGCGGTGCAGCGACTCGACCTCGCGGCGGACCGCCTCGGCCACGTCGGCGACCAGCTCGGGCGGCGGCGGATACGGGTTTTCGTTGGTGTTGAGCCGGATCGGCACGTCCAGCTGCGGCGCGCCGTAGGGCGACCCGCCACGCAGATCCTCGCGCAGCGGCAGCTGCTCCAGGGTGATCTCCTCGCCGACGGTCATCGGGCCTCACCTCCGAACCGGGCCGTGACGGCCTCGCCGTGCGCGGGCAGGTCCTCGGCGTTGGCCAGCGCGACCACGCGCGGGGCGATCTCGCGCAGCGCCTGCTCGGAGTAGTCCACGACGTGGATGCCCTTGAGGAAACTCTGCACCGAAAGGCCCGAGGAGTGGCGGGCGAACCCGCCGGTGGGCAGCACGTGGTTCGACCCGGCGCAGTAGTCACCGAGCGACACCGGGGCGTACGCGCCGACGAAGATCGCGCCCGCGTTGCGGACCTTGGCCGCGTCCTCGCGCGCGTTCTCCGTCTGGACCTCCAGGTGCTCGGCGGCGTAGGCGTCCACGACCCGGATCCCGTCGTCCACTGTGGACACCAGGATGACGCCGGATTGCCTGCCGCCCAGCGCCTCGGCGACCCGTTCGGCGTGCTTGGTGGCCGCGACGCGCGTCGCGAGTTCCTTCTCCACCGCGTCGGCCAGCTCCTCCGACGTCGTGACGAGCACGCTCGCCGCGAGCGGGTCGTGCTCGGCCTGGCTGATCAGGTCGGCCGCGACGTGCACCGGGTCGGCGGTCCCGTCGGCGAGGATGGCGATCTCGGTGGGCCCGGCCTCGGCGTCAATGCCGATCAGGCCACGCAGGAGCCGCTTGGCGGCGGTGAGGTAGATGTTGCCCGGCCCGGTCACGATGTCGACCGGGGTCAGCTCGGCGCCGTCGGTGTCGGTGCCGCCGTAGGCCAGCAGCGCCACGGCCTGCGCCCCGCCTGCCGCCCACACCTCGTCGACGCCCAGCAGCCGGGCGGCGGCGAGGATGGTCGGGTGCGGCAGCCCGCCGAACGCGGCCTGCGGCGGCGAGCACAGCACCAGCGAGCCGACGCCCGCGATCTGCGCCGGGACGACGTTCATCACCACGGTCGAGGGATACACCGCGAGCCCGCCCGGCGCGTACAGCCCGACGCGCTCGACGGGCACCCAGCGCTCGGTGACCGTGCCGCCCTCGACCACGGTGGTCGTGACGTCCTGGCGGCGCTGTCCGGTGTGGACCGCGCGGGCACGGGCGATGGACTCCTCCAGCGCGGCGCGCACCTGCGGGTCCAGCTCGTCGAGGGCCTTGGCCAGCTCCGCTGCCGGGACCCGCACCGCGGCCGGGCGCACCTTGTCGAAGCGTTCGGTGTACTCGAGCACCGCCTCGACCCCGCGCTCCCGGACGGCCTCGACCACCGGGCGCACGTGATGCAGCGCCGCGTCCACGTCGTATTCGGCGCGAGGCAGCGTGGCGCGCAGTTCGGCGGCGGTCGGGACCTGCCCGCGCAGGTCGGTGCGGTTCAACATGGACTCCAGGGTACGAGGTGGCCGCGAGCCGCCCGGCAGGGATACTCGGTGGTGCCCCGCGAGCCCCGGAGAGACGAGGAGACGCCGTGCCGCGTATCGGGTTGTGCCAGATCGGTTCCGGCGACGATCCGGGCGCGAACCTGGATCTCGTGCGCGCCGGGGTCACGGCCGCGCGGGAGGGCGGCGCCGAGGTCGTGGTGTTCCCGGAGGCGACGATGGCCCGGTTCGGGCGGCCGCTGGGCCCGGTCGCCGAGCCGCTGGACGGCCCGTGGGCGAGCGCGGTGGCGGCGCTGGCCGCCGAGCACGACGTGGTCGTGGTGGCCGGGATGTTCACCCCGGCCGACGACGGGCGCGTCCGCAACACGGTGCTCGTCACCGGCGGTGGGCACCATCTCGGCTACCACAAGATCCACCTGTACGACGCGTTCGGCTTCGCCGAGTCCGACACCGTCGCGCCCGGGACGAAACCGGTCACCTTCGACGTCGGCGGGACCGTCTTCGGCGTCGCCACCTGCTACGACGTCCGTTTCCCGGAGCTGTTCCGCGCGCTGGCCGACGACGGCGCGGACGTCGTCGTGGTGCCGGCCTCGTGGGGCGCGGGCGAGGGCAAGCGCGAGCAGTGGGAGGTGCTGGTGCGGGCCCGCGCGCTGGACTCGGGCTGCTGGGTGCTCGGCTGCGGGCAGGCCGACCCGGCGGCGAGCGGGATCGAGGTGAACCCGAACGCGCCGACCGGGATCGGGTACTCGACGGTGTCCGACGGCTTCGGCCGGGTGCGGGCCCAGTTGGGCGCCGGACCGGAGACGGTGGTCGTGGACGTCGAGGAGGCGGTCGCGGCGAAGGCGCGTGAGGCCACCGGAGCGCTGGCGAACCGGCGGCTGTGACTCAATTCGCTCGCGGCGCGGCGGACCGGTCGGCGAAGATGCCACCGTGAGCTGGGTCGCGAACATGATGATGTCGGTCGCCCTCGATGACAACCGTCAGGCCGAGGCGCTGAGCGAGTGGCTGCGGACGCAGGCGCCGCTGCGGGACGGCAGGCCGGGCCGGGGCTGCGGCTTCCTCGCCGAGACCACCGGCCAGGACTCCCAGTGGGGCGGCTGGAAGTACCCGGAATGCGTGGTCTGGGCGGGCGCGCTCAACCATGCCGACCTGGACGCGCTGCTCGACCGGGTCGGGCGGCTCCCGTGGCGGCAGCCCAACCAGGTCCAGGTCTTCCTGATGGATCAGGAGGAGTCGTTCTTCCGGCTCTGGATGTTCCGCGACGGAACGCTCCGGCAGTTCGCGCCCGCCACACCGGACGAAGAGGATCCGGACTTCTACGCGTCCGCCTAGCGCGGTGTGCCGTCAACGGCACAACCGGGCCGAAAGTGCAGCCATTGTGGACTTTCCGACCTTTCTCGGTCAGCGGGGACGGTGCCGCTGGTATGCCGTTCGCATGAGCAGGAGGCGGTCGGCAGCACCGCGCTTTCCCGCATGACCGGGACCCACGTCTACCGCTATCCGCGCTCGTCCGCGCTGGACCTGCCGAGCGGACGTCTCCGGCTGGAGACCGCGGGCGGCACCACGCTCGCCGGTCCGTCCGCCAGTCCCCGGTTCTTCACGGGTTTCCTCACCAGCCCGGCGATCGCCGCGCGCGGGCTCCAGGCGATCGCGCAGGTCGCCAGGGCCGACCACCGCCTCCCGGCCCGGTCGTCGTGGCTGGACCCGGTGGTCACCTGCGGCGGCGACCGGCCCGCGCTGCGCGAGCTGGCGGCGGCGGGTGCGGGGCCGCAGGTGTGGGAGATGCTGGCCGCCGGGCTGCCCTACGCCGTGGCACCCGCGGCGGAGAAGCCCGCCAACCGGCTGGCCGATCTGCTGGCGCTGGCGGTGGAACTGGCCGGGCAGGCCGAAATCCGCGAGCCCCTGCCCGAACTGGACGCGCTGGCCGACCGGAACGGCTCCAGCCAGCTGGCCGTACAGGCCCGGCGGCTGCGCCAGGCGCTGGCCTCGTGATGCGTCCGGATCCTCGCCCTCACGCCGCTTTAGCGCAGCAGGCCTTCGCGGATGGCGACGCGGACGAACCCGGCGCGCCGCCGTTCCCCGGTCTTGTCCCTGATTCTGTCCAAATAGGACCGGACGGTCCGGACGCTGATGTTCAGGATCTCCGCGACGTCGACGTCCCGTTCACCGGCCGCGACCAGCCGCAGCACCTGCTTTTCCCGCTCCGACAACACGATCTTCGGCCCGGCGTGCCGATCGTCGCTGTCCTGGATGATCATCCCGGCGAGTGTCGGCGACACGTACGCGTTGTCCTCGGCGATGGTGCGGATGGCCCGCAGCAGTTCGTCGCCGTCGACGTCCTTGGACAGGAAACCCTTCGCGCCCGCCTGCATCGCGCCCAGTACCTCGGGCTGTTCGGCGTGCGCGGACACCACGAGCACCTTGTGCCCCATGTGCCCCACCTCCAGCACGGCCGCCGCGTCCGCGACACCGCGCAGCTTGAGGTCGAGCACGACGACACTGCCCGGAGGCTGCTGCTGCACCGCGAACCGCGCCACCGAGTCGGCGACGGCACCGAGTTCGATGTCGGGTGCCTCGGTGAGCACCCGCGCGACGGCGTCGCGGTAGAGCGGGTGGTCCTCGATCACCGCGACCTGGATGCGGTCGCCCTCGGAGGTCACGCCGGTCACCGCCCTGCCGGACGCCGCGGCGCGCCGGACGGCCCGACGAGCCCGCGCCGGATCGCCTCCTTCACCAGGTCGGGCCGCCGCCGGTACCCGGTCTTGTCGCGGACCCGGTCGAGATAGCCGCGGACGGTGCGCACGCCGATGTCCAGGATGGTCGCGATGTCGATGTCCCGCTCGCCCGCCGCGACGAGCCGCAGGACCTGTTCCTCCCGGCGGGACAGCTCCGCGTCGGGGCCCACCGCGGGCCGGTCGGTGTTGTCCTTGATGATCATCCCGGCCACCACCGCGGAGACGTACGCGCCACCCTCGGCGACCGTCCGGATGGCGATGAGCAGCTCGTCGATGTCGACGTCCTTGGACAGGAAACCCTTGGCCCCGGCCGCGATCGCGCCGAGCACCTGCTCGGACTCCGCCTGCGCCGACACGACGAGGACGTGGTGCCCGAGCTCGCACACCTCCAGCACCGCGGCGGCACCGGCGACCCCGGGCAGCCCGAGGTCGAGCAGCACGACGCTGCCCGGCGGCTGGCGGTGCACGTGGAAGCGGGCGACCGAGTCCACGACGGCACCCAGCTCGATGCCCCCGGCCTCGGCGAGCACCCGTTCCACCGACCGCCGGTACAGCGGGTGGTCCTCGATCACCGCGACCCGGATCCGCGTGCTGCCCGCGGTCTCCGCCGTCCCGCCCGGTCGTTCGTCCGTCATCTGCAAGACTCGCTCACCCCGTTCCACCCGAGGGCACCGCCTGCCCGGCCGCGGCCGGGTCCAGCGCGGGTCCCGTCGGCATCAGTGCCAGCAAACCACTGGAAACCGGTTGGCGGGCTACGGAACCGTAACCGAGCGACGCCAGCGCCTTGGCGTCCGCCACCGGGTACTTCAATCCCATCTCGGTCACCACGTAGACCGTCCCCGAACCGGCCTCGGCGACCACCGCGCCGCCGGCGGGCGGCACGAAAACCTGGTCGGCCACGCGCGCGTCGGCGCGGGCGGGCACCCCGATCGCCCGTGCGCCGCGCGGCAGCGGGACGTCGGCGGAGACCACGACGCGGCCGTCCTGCGCGCACAGGGTCACCGAGGTACCGCTGATCGCCGCCTTCCCCGGAATGCGGTCGGGGTAGCCCGCCGGGTCGGCGCCGCCGGAGCGTGGTTCGCCCGCCTTCCGCACCGCGGCGACGTCGGCGGCCTTCACCGGGACCGGCGCCGGGCGCCCGGGATAGGCGCGCGCGTTCTCCGCGGTGGTGACCACGAGGCTCGCCTGGGTCTGGCCGATCGGTTCGAGGCCCTCGCGCCGGACGAGGTAGTAGGAGGTGTTTTCGGCCGCGGAGGCCATCGCGTCGACGACGGAGAGCACCTCGCCGACGCGGGTCGCGGTGCCGCCGACCCGCGGTCCCGGCGCCCCGGCGTCGGCGACCGGGATCGCGCCGAGGTCGCGTCCGGCCGGGACGGTGTCGATCCAGCGCGCCGAGACCGCGATCGTCGGATAGCTGTCGAACTGGAGCGCGGTGGCGGCCTCGGGGCTGAGCCGGAACCGGCGGCCCGCGGTGATCAGGTACTGGTCACCGGCCGGGATCCGGACGATGACACCCTGGTCGCGCGGCAGTTCGGTGCCGGTGACGGGCACGCCGAGCACGACCGCGGTGAGCGGTTCGGCGGACGCCGGGGCGTCGGTGGTGGTCCGGCTGCAGCTGATCCACGGCGTCGTGACCAGCGCGGCCGCGGCGGGCAGCGAGTCGGGGGCGCCGGGGATGCCGATCTGCGTACCCCGCGGCGCGGTGCCGAGCTTCTTCGCCGGGACCGACACCGTGGCGTCGCCGTTGCCGCCGGCCAGCAGCCGCGCGGAGGCGTAGTTGAGCACCGGGTGCAGGGCGCCGTCCTGGCCGAGGACGTAGCGCGCGCCGGTGCCCTCCTCGACGATCACCTTCCCGCCGGCGAGCCAGTCCTTGCCGCCGGACGGGTTGAGCAGGCCGATCACCCCGACCACCGCCGTGACCAGCAGCGCCACCGCGAGCCCGAGCACGGTGCCCAGCACGAGACGACGGCTGGGCGAGACCGGGTGATTGGCGTCGGCGGCGACGAGCGCGGACACCAGCCTGCGGCGGAGGAACTGGTACGCCTGGATCTGGTCCCGCTGCGTCCACACGCTTCCCAAGACCCCCGGTCGTCCTCGATCGCCCCTTGCCGAGGCGCCGATGCTAAGCGTGGGTCCGCCCGGATGACGAGGGTAATTTTTACGCCCACGCGCGCACGCGGAAGGACTAGCGTCGCCCTGCCGGTCCGGGTAAGGGAGGGAACGCCGTGTCCGCCGACGCCGTAGCCGCTGCACCCGCCGAAACCGCGCCCGCCACACCACCGGGGGCTCATCGCCCGCCGCCGCGGTCCGGCCCCGCCGGGTCCGCGCCGTTGCCGTGGCTGCTGCCGATCCGGCCGTTGCAGGCCGCCGTGTGGGAGATCGCCGGGATCGCGGTGCTCGTCGTGTTCGCGCTCCCCGGGGTCGCCCAGCCGGTGCGGATCACCGTCGCGTCCGTCGCGGCGGTGCTGGTGGCCGTGACCTCGGTGCGGTTCGCGGGCAAGCACGCCGCGGGCTGGGCGCTCACCTGGCTCGGATACCGGTTGCGCCGGCACGACGACCGCCGCGACAGCCCGGACCCGCTGCACGTGATCGCCGGTCCGGTACGGGTGCGCCAGCACGTCGACCGGGCCGGGAACCGGTTCGGCGTGGCCGAAATCGACGACGGCTGGAGCGCGATCGTGCGGCTCACGCCGGGGCCGGGAACGCCGTCACCGGAGGCACTCGTGGACATCCTACGGGACCGGTTCCGGGACGCCGCGATCCCGCTGTCCAGCGCGCAGCTACTGACCTGGGCGGTGCCGCGCGAGGACGGCCCGGTGCTCCGGGTGCGCTGGCTGACCGTGCGGTACCGGCCCGAGGAGGCGCCGATCGCGGCGCTGGCCAGGGGCGGCGGTGAGCTGGGAGCCCTGCGCAGCACGGCGTGCGCGGCGCTGGGGCTGATGGGCGCGCTGGCCGAGGCCGGGTACGTCAGCACCGTGCTCGAAGCCGGGGAACTGGCGAAGGAACTGCGTGTCGCGCTGGGTGTCCGGCGTGAACCGGACTCGCCGGAGATCCCCGCCGCCGACGGCTGGGGCGCCTGGCAGTGGGGCGAGTCGGCGCAGGCCTGCTTCACCCCGCGCTCGGCACGGGGACTGGCGCGGACGCTGGACTTCTCGGCCACCGGCGCGGCGTTCACCGCGACGTCGTATACGCTGCGGCGGACCCCGGGGGGCCGGGAACGCGCCGACGTCACCATCCGCGTCGGCGCCCGGCCCGGTTCGCCGGTGCCGTCGCTGACCGGGGTCTCGGCGGTCCCGCTGTACGGACGGCACGCCTCCGCCGTCCGCCGCACCCTGCCCCTGGCGCTGGAACACTGAAACGGTCCGTGGGGGCCTCCTTGAGGGACCTAGAGTCCCTCAAGGAGGCCCCCACGGACCTTCGGGAAAGCTCAGCCGCTGACGAGGTCGTAGACCCCGGCGATCACGCCGGCGAACGGGATGAGCGCGAGCAGGGTGAGGAACTCGGTGACGTCGAGCAGCCGCGACCAGTACGGCGAACGCACCCCGCGCGCCACCCGCGTCGCGTAGACGAGGCACACGATCGCCGCGAGCACGACCGCGAACCCGGCGGCGAACACCGCGGTCCGCTGCCCGCTCGCGGCGAGCCACACGCCGGCCGTGACGAGCGTGAGCACGCCGAAGCCGAGGAGGACGAGCCGCTGCGCGCGGCCGGCGTAGGAGCGCGACCGCAGGATCCAGGCGAGCCCGAGCAGTCCGGCCAGCCCCGCCTCCCACGGCCCGCCCGCACCGGCGAGCACCACGCCACCGGCCAGCACCACCAGGCCCAGCGCGACCAGCAACCCGGTCAGCAGCGCCTGCGCCCGCGTGGTCCGGCCGACCATGTCCGCGCCGAGTGAGGGCTGTTCGTTGGCACGGAAGGAATCCATGTCGTCGGGCACCCGCGGCAGCGGGAGCCGTCCGAGACGCAGTGCGAGCATCGGCGCCACCGAAGCCAGCGCGGTCGCGAGCACCGCGACGACCGACGCGGCGGCCACCGGGCGGACGTCGCCGACCAGGACCACTCCGGTGGTGAGCGCGCCGAGCCCCGCCGCGCCGATGATCGCCACGAACCACGGCAGCCGGTCGGCGACCGACACCGCGGCGAGCACGCCGTACACCGTCACCGCCGCGAGCCCGGCGGCGAGGGGCCCCGCCGACAGCGAGAACAGCGGGTGCGGCGGCAGGATCGACATCCCGGCCAGCAGCGCCACCCCGGCCCCGGCGAACGCGCCGGCCGCGCCCGCCTCGGCGTCGCCGTAGGCCCGGCTGAGCGCGCCGCCGCCGAGCAGCAGCACCAGGGCGAGCAGCCCGGTCCCGACCGGGGCGAGCACGCTGCCCGCCGCCGCGGACTGCACCAGCAGCCCGCCCGCGAGCAGCAGCACGAACGCGGCCACGATGCCGGCGCGGCGGGCCACCGCGGGTCCCCAGCCGCCACGCGTGTCCGCGACGCTGGCGATGGAGTCCACGACGTCGTCGAACAGCAGCGGACCCCGCGGGCGTTCCCGCGGGGTCAGGTGCAGCACCTCGCCGTCGCGGACCTGGGCCGCGGCGACAGTCAGGCCGAGCGCGAGCGGGGCCCCGCCGAGGCGGGACAGCACCCAGCCCGGATGCTCGGCCGAAGCCTGTCCCGACGCGCCCGCCAGCCGCACCAGCTGCGGGACCAGCTCGGCGAACGTGCTCTGCTGCGGCAGGGCGACGTCGACGCGTGCCCGTGGCGTCACCACCGTGACGCGCCGGGTCGTCCCCGAGATGGCCGGGACGCTCGGCGCGCTCACGTCCGCACCGCCGGAAGCGGAAGGACGCCTTGAGTGCGTTGGGCGCGCCGAAACCGAGGGACGCCCTGGGCGCGTTGGGCGCACCGAGGGACGCCCTCGTCGCCCCCACCGCACCGAAGGCGTCCCTCGGTGCGTCCGCCGCCGCTCATCCGACCGCCTTGGCGGCCTCGATCACCGGCGCGAACTTGGCGCTGGAGGTCTCGGCCAGCTTCTGCAGCCCCGCGTTCACCGCCTCCAGCACGATCTCCGACAGGTTGCGCGCGTCGTACTCGCGGATCGCGCGCGGGTCGATGTCGATCGAGGTGAAGCGGCCGTCGCCCCGCAGCACGACCGTGACCTCGTTCTGCCGCGAGTGGGCCTTGACCTCCATCGCCTCGACGGTGCGCTGAATGCGCTGGACCTCTTCGGTCTGCCTGCGCACCTGCGCGAGCAGCTCGTCCATGTCCGGCGCCGCGTACGGGTCGGTCACTGCGTTTCTCCTTCTGTGTGTCGCACGTGGACACTGCCCACGAACCGCTGGAAATCCCCGGTGAGTGCCCGCGCGTCCTCGGGCGTGGCCGTGCAGGCCAGTTCCAGCACGATCCGGCCGGCCGGTTCCGCGCCGGGCACCGTGAGGTGCACCTGGGTCTGCACGAGGTCGAGGCCCTCGCCGGTCCGCAGCCGCAGCACCTGGGTCATCCCGGGCGCGGCCTGCCCGCCGACCGGACGGCGGCTGAGCACCTCCAGCCCGGCCACGGTGCGGCCGAGCCCTTCGACGGCCTCCTCGGCGATCTCGGCGATCGACGCCGGATCGGGCCGCTGCCGCACACCCACGGTGATGTTGGCGGTGAACTCCCCGCCTGGCCCGGACCGCACCGCGACGAACGCCGCGCCCTCCGCGCCTACCTGCCCGGGATCCACCGGCGTCCAGCCGTCCGGGACGTCGAAGCCGAGCGGCAGGGTGGTCACGGCGGTCACCACGAGCTCACCGCGGAAACCGCGTCGTCCCAGGCGGATCCGACCGCGTCGGCGGCCTCGCCCGCCGCCGAGCCCACGGCGTCGACCGCCGCGCCGCCGTATTCGCCGATGGTGTCGGCCATCTTGGGCAGGTCGATGTCGATCTTGGCGCCGACGCCCGCGCCGAGGCCGAGCGCGACCCCGGCCTTGAAGTTCACCTTGAGGTGCCCGGACTCGTACACGGCCTGGCCGTCCAGCTGGGCACCGAGTCCATATTGGAGGGTCCCGTTCGCGCCAACGCCAAGGCCCGCGACGTCGGCGGCGACCTCGCCCTCGACCTTGCCGCCGACGAAGGCGTTGGCGTGCAGCCCGACACCGTGCGCGCCGCCCTGCAGCGAGCCGCCGATCTCACCGCCGGCGAACGCCGTGCCCTTCGCGTGCGCTTCGGCGACGCCCCATTCGCCCTTCAGCTCGCTCTCTTCGCGCAGCGCGGCGAGTTCGGCGTGCCCGGACGCCTTCACGTCCCAGCCCTGCGACGAGATCTTCGCGTCCCATCCCGGCGTGAAGCCGTCCTGCTCGTGGGCCCACTTCGCGTAGGTGATCTCGGTGTTGCGGAAAGCCTTGTCGCGTAAGCCTTCCGGCTCGGGCTGCCCGAACGGGGTGTCGGCCTTCCTCGGCGCGCGGGTGCCCTGGAGACCGTCCCAGGTGAGTTTCTTCCAGCCGGAGTTCCCGAACCAGGAGTAGGCCGCCGTGCGCGGCCGGGAGCGGCCGTCCAGCGGTTCGCCGTTGAGCCAGTGCAGCGCGCCGGATCCCCACTTGCCGAGCTCGTGTTCGAGTCTGCCCGGCCGTTCGGGCGGGAACAGCCCGGCGAGCGCGTCGTCCGCCTCGTCGGCGATCTGCCGCGCCGCCGTCACCGCCTGCTCGCCGAAGTCCCGTGCCGCGGTGAGGAACGCGCTCACGGCGCCGGGGCTGACCGCGCGGGACTGGGCGGTCAGCAGGGCCGCGTACTGGTCGAACCGCGCGAGGATCGCGTCCACCGCCGAGGCCGCCGAGCGGAACAGCTGGGCGGCAACGGAAAGCCGCTTCGCCTGATCGTCCAATTCGGACGCGACGGCCGTCAGGTCGGCGCTCAGTTCCCGCGCGGCTGCCGCGAACGCGGTGTAGGCCGCGCCTTCCCAGTCCGCGTTCAGCGCCCGCGCGGAGTCCCCGATCGCAGTGGCCCGCCCCGAAATCGTCGAGGCCCGCGCGGCACACCGCTGGGCCGAGGCGGACAGGGCACCGGGGTCGCCGGTCACCCGACGGCGGTATTCCACCAGCACGCGCCGGTAGGCCGAGAGCACGGAACCGACCGCCCCCGACGCGTCGACGACCCCGGAGCCCCACATCGTCAGCGGCCCTTCACCGGTGAGTCGGCGCCCGAGTCGATGTCGACATGTTGCTCGAAGTGCTTGCCGTCGTAGGTCATGTCGATATCGATGTCGATGTCCTTGCCGCCCGGCGCCTCGATCACCGACTGGCCGGTGGACAGGTCGGTGCGGATGACGACCTCGTTCGCCCCGCCGGGCGCGGGCGAGGGCGCCGGGACGCTCGGCGGGGTGGCCGGGCGGTCCACCGGGATCCAGCTGTTCGACGCGTCCACGCCGCCGTGGCCCCAGGCTCCCGAGGACGCGCCGCCCCCGGAGAGCGCGGGCGGCTGGTACTGGGTGAACGACGGCTGCGTCGGGATCGCCGCGCCACCCCCGGAACCGGCACCACCACCGGCGCCACCGCCGGAGCCGCCGATCGCCTGCTGGCCCGTCTCGCTGGCCACCGGCGGCGGCAGCTGCGGTGCGGTGACCGGCTTGCCCGCCACCGCGGCGTTGCCCGCGGATCCCGCGCCCGCCCCGGAATCGTGGTGGCCGAACAGCTTCTCGATCTCCCCGATGATCTGCGCGAGCTGGGTGACCTGGTTGGCGAGGTCGACCACGCCCAGTGCCTTGAGCAGCGCGCCGATCGCGGTGATGAACGCCCGCAGCGAGGCGCTCGTCGCCGTCGACAGCGCCACCGCGGCGCCGTAGGTCCACCAGTTCGACATCAGCGCGGCGACGGTCGGGTTCACCGCCGAGACCACCGCCCGGTATGCCTCCTGCGCGGCCTTGATCAGGGTGCCGGACACCCCGAGCAGTTCGGCGCCCTTCTGCACCACGCCGACGATCTTGGTCAGCTGGTCCAGCGAGTCGGTGATCTTCTTGATCGCCGACTCCGAGGCCGAACCCGACCAGATCTTGCCGAGCTGCTCGGCCGCCTTGTGTAGGTCGTTATACAGGGACAGGAACTCGTTGGCCTTGCGCAGCATGTCGAGCACGTGCTTGGCGATCTGCTCCGGCTGGCCGGTGACGATCTGCGGCAGCACGGTGATCGGCCCGCCGGAGGACGCGGTGGCGTCCATCGCGCTGGAGTTGGGGAAAGTCAGCATCGGACCTCACTTAGGGAACGGCCGGGGGAGGAAGGTCAAACGGAGGCGGGCCGGTACACGCTGAGCTTCGCCAGACCGTGTGTCCCGGCGTCGACGAGACCGTGGTTGTAGAGCTGCCCGCCGTCACCGGCTACGCCGATGACCGGGGCGCGGTCGGCGGCCAGCAACGGCTCGAC
Organism: Amycolatopsis samaneae; assembly: GCF_039541975.1. NCBI lineage: Bacteria > Bacillati > Actinomycetota > Actinomycetes > Pseudonocardiales > Pseudonocardiaceae > Amycolatopsis > Amycolatopsis samaneae. The sequence continues at coordinate 62,546 of NZ_BAABHG010000015.1, read as the reverse complement.
CACGACGACGTCGCCGCTCTGCACGCCGCCCGGCACGTCGCCGAAGCTGCGCGCGGTGCCCGCGTACACCTCGATCAGCCCGGCCCGCGCCTGGTTGTCGGCGTCGCGGGCGAGCCAGTCGTTGAAGTCGGCGACCCCGTGGAAGCGGGCGTCGGTGATCGGGTGGTGCCCGAGCTGGCCCAGCTGGGCGTCGCCGAGGTAGCGCAGCACGTTGCCCACCGAGCCGGGTTCGCCGGTGGCGCCCGCGCTGTCGTTGATGGCGAGGGTGGCCAGCTCCGCCGCGTGCGAGTTGCCCCAGATCGACGTGCCCGTCGTCGCGCCGCCACCGGGCGCGTGGCCACCGCCGTAGCCGCCCGCGACCGCCTCGTCGGCGGCCTGGTAGGCGTCGGCGCTGTCCTTGACCAGGTTGTTGATCTGTTGCAGCAACTGCAACAGCGTGCGCACGGCGGTGATCTGGCTGCTGTGCAGCGCCGCGTTCGCCGCCGCGACCGCGCTGCCGAAGGAGGCGAAGGACGTCGGCTGGACGATCATGCGCTCCAGGTCGGCGACGGCGTTGATGCCGTGGGCGATGATGCCGCCGACGTTGCCGACGGCCGAGCGCATGGCCTCGGGTTCGGCCCGGTACTCGCCCGTGCTGACCATGGCCCTCCTTCCCGCTGGGTTGTGCTGACGAGCAGGTTAAGTTCGCTCTCGCGGGCGGGCGGACGGCAAAAGTACCCACCAGCACGGCGGGAAGAGTGACCAGAATGGGCGGCGAACTACCCACAGAGCAGCCAGGAAGCGCCCCTCGATGAACCCGTCCCGCGATCGTCTGGACGTCCTCGGTGACCTGCCCGGCGAGATCGTCCTGCAGTCCCCGCCCCTGCTGCCGAAGAGCGGCTCCGGCGGGCTGATGCAGCTGATGATGTTCCTGCCGATGATGCTGGGCATGGGTGCCATGTCGTTCGTCTACATCGGACGCGACGGCGGGGTGATGACCTGGATCTTCGGTGCCCTGTTCGTCACCGCGATGGGCGGCATGGTGGTGATGTCGCTCGGCCGCGGCGGGATGGCGAAGAAGGCGCAGATCAACGACGAGCGCCGGGACTACCAGCGGTACCTGACCGGGCTGCGCGGCCAGGTGCGCGACATCGCCGACGCGCAGCGGGCCACGCTGGTGGCGGCGCAGCCCGCCCCGGCGGATCTGTGGGCCTACGTGGAAACGGGCAGGCTGTGGGACCGGCGGCGCGGCGACGGGCACTTCGGGCAGGTGCGCGCGGGGACCGGGCCGCAGCGCCTGGCGACGCCGCTCAAGGCGCCGCAGACCGTGCCGCTGGAGGACCTCGACCCGGTGTCCTCGACCAGCCTGAAGCACTTCATCCGCACGTACTCCACGGTCGACGGGCTGCCGGTGGCGGTGTCGCTGCGGTCGTTCGCCGCGGTGTCGCTGTCCGGACGGCGCCCGGACACACTCGGCATGACGCGCGCGTTGCTGGCCCAGCTCGCCACCTTCCACTCCCCCGCCGATCTGCGGATCGCGTTGTGTGTCGCGGACGATCGGCGGCACGACTGGGAATGGGTGAAGTGGCTGCCGCACGCCGCGTCGGCCACCGCGGCCGACGCGACCGGGCCGCGGCGGCTGGTGGCCGCCGAGCTGGGGCCGCTGGCCGAGCTGCTCGGGCCCGATCTCGGCGACCGCCCGGTGTTCAGCCGCCGCCCGGCCGCGCTGCCCGACCTGCCGCACCTCGTGGTCGTCGTCGACGGCGGCCAGGCGTTCGGCGATTCCCGGCTGGTGGACGAGCACGGCAGGCTCGGGGTCTCCGTGCTGGAGATCGCCGGCGAGCAGCCGCGGACGGCGTCGAGCGAGCTGCTGCTGAGCCTGCACGCCGCGCCGGAACAGCTGGGCATGGTGGTCGCTGACGGCACCGAGCAGCGGCTCGGCTTCCTCGGTACGCCCGACCAGCTCGACCGGGGCGCGGCCGAGGCGCTGGCCCGGATGCTGACCCCGCGGCACCAGGCCGCCGCCGTGGTGGCCGAAAAGCCGATGTCCGCGACGTTCGGGCTGGCCGGGCTGCTCGGCATCGGCGATCCGCGCGACACCGACGTCGCGGTGACCTGGGCGCCGCGTTCGGCGCGGGACCGGCTGCGGATCCCGCTGGGCGTCGATCCGGACGGGCGGCCGGTCGACCTGGACCTCAAGGAGTCGGCCGAGGGCGGCATGGGGCCGCACGGGCTGGTCATCGGCGCGACCGGGTCCGGGAAGAGCGAGCTGCTGCGGACGCTGGTCACCGCGCTCGCCGTCACGCACTCCTCAGAAAAGCTGAACCTGGCACTGATCGACTTCAAGGGTGGCGCGACGTTCGCCGGGATGACCGGGCTGCCGCACACCTGCGCGGTCATCACCAACCTGTCCGACGACCTCGCGCTGGTCGACCGGATGGCGGACGCGCTGAACGGGGAACTGCTGCGGCGGCAGGAACTCCTGCACGCGGCGGGGAACTACGCCTCGGTGCGGGACTACGAGCGGGCCCGCGAGGGCGGCGCGAACCTGAAGCCGCTGCCGTCGCTGCTGGTCATCATCGACGAGTTCAGCGAGCTGCTCTCCTCGCGACCGGAGTTCATCGACCTGTTCGTCGCGATCGGGCGGCTGGGCCGCAGCCTCGGCATCCACCTGCTGCTCGCGTCGCAGCGGCTGGAGGAGGGGCGGCTGCGCGGGCTGGACTCGCACCTGTCCTACCGGATCGGGCTGCGGACCTTCTCGGCCGCGGAAAGCCGCGCGGTGCTGGGTGTCGCCGACGCCTACCAGCTGCCGCCGGTGCCGGGCTCGGCCTACCTCAAGTCGGACAACGACTCGCTCACCCGGCTCAAGGCCGCCTACGTCTCCGGCGAGCTCCCGCCGCGTAGCGAGGTCGTGCGCGAAGACGGCGAACGGCTCGGCGTCCTGCCGTTTTCCCTGGCCGCGGTGGAAGTCCCGGTGACCGAAGAGACCATTGTAGACAGTGTGCCGGAGGCGAAGGGCACCGGCGAGACCATCATCGGCGCGATGCTGTCCAGAGTGGAGGGTCAAGGTCCCGCCGCGCACCAGATCTGGCTGCCGCCGCTGGCCGAACCGCCCACTCTGGACCAGCTGCTTCCCCCGCTCGGCGAGGATCCGGAGCGGGGCCTGTGCCCGCTCGGCTGGGGCGGCAACGGAAAGCTGATGATCCCGGTCGCGCTGGTGGACAAGCCCTTCGAGCAGCGGCGCGACATGCTGTGGGCCGACTTCTCCGGTGCCGCCGGGCACGCACTGATCGTCGGCGCCCCGCAGAGCGGCAAGAGCACGCTGATGCGGGACGTCGCCGCGATGCTCGCGCTGACGCACACGCCGTCGGAGGTGCAGTTCTTCGTGCTGGACATGGGCGGTGGCGCGCTGGCGCCGATCGCCGGGCTGCCACACGTGTCCGGCTACGCCACCCGCCGCGACGCGCAGCGCTGCCGCCGCGTCGTCGCCGAACTGACGGCGTTGCTGGAGCAGCGCGAGGAGTTCTTCGCCGCGCAGGGCATCGAGTCGATGGCGGCCTTCCGCGCCCGCCGCGCGGAACTCACCGAAAGCACCGACGGGCGCGAATTCGGCGATGTGTTCCTGTTCGTGGACAACTGGACCACGATCCGCCAGGAGTACGAACAGCTGGAGGAGCAGATCACCGGGCTCGCCGCGCGGGGTCTCGGCTTCGGGATCCACGTCATCGTCTCGCTGAACCAGTGGATCGGGGTGCGCGCGCAGCTGCGCGACGCCATCGGCACGCGGTTCGAACTGCGGCTGGGTGATCCCGCCGACTCCTCGATCGACCGCAAGATCGCGCAGAACGTCCCCGCCGACGCGCCGGGCCGCGGCCTGACCGCCGACAAGCTGCACTTCCTCGCCGCGCTCCCGCGCATCGACGGCGACCAGCGCCCGGACACCGTCGGGACGGGCGGTGTCGACCTGGTCCGCCGCGTTTCCGCCGCCTGGCAAGGAGAACGCGCCCCGCAGGTCCGGCTGCTCCCGGCCGAGGTCCCGCTGGACTCGCTCCCGGCCGCGCCGGGCAAACGGGTCACACTCGGCATCGCGGAGTCGACGCTGAGGCCCGTCCATCTCGATTTCGCCGCGGACCCGCACTTCCTGGCCTTCGGCGACGTCGAATCCGGCAAGAGCGCCCTGCTGCGCGCGCTGGCCCGCGGCATCTCGGCGGCCTACACCCCCGACGAGGCGCTGATCCTGGTCGGGGACTACCGCCGCGCCCTGCTCGGCGCCGTCGACGAGCCGCACCTGCTGGGCTACGCGGGCGCCGAGAACACGCTGACGGATCTGGTCACCCAGTGCCAGACGGCGATGCGCAACCGCCTGCCCGGCCCCGACGTCACCCCCGACCAGCTGCGCAACCGCTCCTGGTGGCGCGGCCCCGAACTGTTCGTCCTGGTCGACGACTACGAACTCGTCGCCGCCGTGGGCCGCAATCCGTTGCTGCCGCTGCTGGAATTCCTCCCGCAGGCCCGCGACATCGGCCTGCACCTGATCATCGCGCGCGGCTCCGGCGGCGCGGGCCGGGCGCTCTACGAACCGGTGCTGCAACGCCTGCGCGAACTCGGCTCGCCCGGTCTGATCATGTCCGGCGCCAAGGACGAGGGCCCGCTGCTCGGCGACGTGAAGCCGTCGCCCCAGCCCGCCGGCCGCGGCACCCTGGTCTCACGGCGGCACGGCACCGGCCTCATCCAGGTCGCCTGGACCAAGCCCACCGACTCCTGAACGCCGCGCCCCGAGGTCCGTGTCCCGAACGCCCATGCGCCCCAATGCCACATTCGGTGCGTCCAACGCACCGAACGCCACATTGGGTGCGTCCAACGCACCCAATGCCACATTGGGGCGCTCGGGCCACCAGAGCGTCACCCGGTTGGCCCACTACGTTCCTCCTGCGCGCTACCGACTTCGGTAGGTTACGAAATCCCCAACCGGACACCTAGGTTGGTGAAATCGTTTCAACCGGAACGAACTCCCCGAACTCGTTGGCCGGAGGACGTTTTCATGCGAATGTCGAGGGCTGTCGCCGTGGCAGCCGGAGCCGCTGCGGCGCTGAGCATCGTCTCGGCCGGGGCCGCGAACGCCCAGGAGGACATCATCGGCGGCGGAACGGTCAGTTCCGCGCCGTGGGGTGCCCAGATCTACTGGAACAACGTCACCGACAACGGTGGCTTCGAGTGCTCCGGGACGATCATCGCCCCGCAGTGGGTGCTCACCGCGCAGCACTGCCTGAACAAGCCGGGCATGCACGTCAAGGTCGGCGACGTGAAGCTCCAGAAGGGCACCGAGGCCGCTGTGGACCAGCAGAAGGCCTCGCCCAACGGGGACATCGCGCTGCTGCACCTGAGCAAGGCCGTCAACACCACCTTCATGAAGCTGGGCACGGGCAACCCGTCCACCGGCGCGACCAACCAGATCTACGGCTGGGGCCGCACCGAGGGCAGCAGCCCGCCGGCGAGCACCCTCAAGACGGCGAACGTGAAGGTCACCGGGACCAGCACGGACGCCTTCGGCGGCCAGGCCATCGCCAGCAAGGGCGTCAACGGCTCGGCCTGGCACGGCGACTCCGGCGGCCCGCAGCTGGCCGACGGGGTGCAGGTCGGCGTCTGCTCGACCGGGAGCAACAGCGGTTCGGACCCGCACGGCACGCAGAACTACGCGAGCGTCGCGCACAGCCGCGACTGGATCAAGTCGACCGCCGGGGTCTGACCACCCCCGGGAAGAACACGCGAAGGTCCCCGCCGCCACGTTCGCCGTGGCGGCGGGGACCTTCCGCGTGCACCGCCACGAAGCGGTACCGCGTGGGAGGATGCGGCTCATGCAAGTCGAACCCATCGGGCTGGTCAGCTCGGCGCGCACCGAACCCCTCGACGACGACTGGGACACCGTCGCCGCGACGATCACCCTGGACAGCACGCGGTTCACGCCGGAAGCGCTGGCCGGGCTCGACGAGTTCTCCCACGTCGAGGTCGTCTACCTCTTCGACCGCGTCGACCCGGATCGTGTCCAGTACGGCGCCCGCCGCCCGCGCGGAAACCCGGCCTGGCCCCCGGTCGGCATCTTCGCCCAGCGCGGCAAGGGCAGGCCGAACCGGATCGGCGTCACCACCTGCGCGCTCGTCGGCGTCGACGGCCTGACGCTCACCCTGGCCGGACTGGACGCGATCGACGGCACCCCGGTACTGGACGTCAAGCCGTACCTGACGGAGTTCGGTCCCCGTGGCCCGGTCCGCCAGCCCGCGTGGTCGCGCGAACTCATGGCGGGCTACTGGTCCACAGTGGACTGACCGGGGCTCAGCCGCACTTCGCCGAGCTGATGAGCGACACCGCGCCCACCTTCCCGTCCGGTGTGGTGGTGAACTCGTAGCTCCAGCCCGGTTTCTCGGCGATCGGCAGCTGGTACCGCTTGTTCTCGCCGAGCTTCAGTCCACGAGGTTCGTAGGCCTTCTTCAGCTCCTCCAGCGAGGATCCGGCCCCGATTCCCTCCGCGGTCTTCGCGTCCTGCGGAGCACCCAGCTCGCGCAAACCGTCCTTGCCGAAGGACGCGCCCCCGGCCGCGGCGAAGGCCTTGTCCCGTGCCTCACGCTTGCCCGCGACATCGGCCGACGCGAGCGCCGCGTCGGCGGCCAGCTTCGCGGATCCCGCCAGCTTCGCCGCCGAGTCGGCGTATTCCCGGGCCGAGGCCCCCTGCCGGACCTGCCCCGCGCCGGCGGAGTCTTCGGACTTCTGCCGCAGCTCCTTCGCCTTCTTCTCCGCCGCGTCCTCGGCCGCCATCCTGGCCGGATCGGGTGCCGGGCCGCCGGTGTAGCTGAAGTCCGTGCAGCCGTCCAAAGTGGACGTCGGCGCCGGTGCGAGCTTTCCGGAGGCCAGTGCCGCCTCCTTGGCCATCCCCGGCACCAGGCCGCGGTAGCCTGCCGGGCCGAAGGCCTCCGGCGCGGGCGCGGCGGAAGGCGCGGTACCGGTCTCAGTCCCGGACGAACAGCCCACCACCACGGTGAGCACCACGGCGGCGAGACCGGCGCCGATCAGGCGGACACCCACGGAACCGGGTCTCGCGGCGGACATGTTCAGGTTGGTCTGCATCGACTGTTACCCCCTCTTTCCACCGGGAAGACTAGCCGACGCCCACGACGGTTTCCGAGCGGAATACCGGCCGGGCGCGCACCGACAGCGCCGCCGCGCCCGCCATCGCCGCCAGCACGCCCGCGGCGGCCAGCAGTGTCCAGAAGTCGGGGTGCGCGACCGACTGTCCCCGCAGCGCCTGCCAGGTCAGGATCACGAACATCCCGGCGTACCCGAGCGCCGCGGTGCGCACCAGCCGCCGTCGCACCAGATCGGACCGCAGCGCCGGGTGCCGTCGTGCCAGCAGCACGAGGCCGAGCGCGATCAGCGGCACCACCTGGATGGCGTGGATCCCGACGAAGTGCGGGATCCGCAGGTCCCCGCCGACCGAGCTCCAGCCGGTCAGCGGCAGCCCCGGCCCGCCGTCGGGCGCGCCGACCGTGTGCGCCCCGAACGTCGTGGGCTGCCCACCGGCACGGAACACCGCGGCCTGCTCCGGTGTCGCGGAGAACATGAACATCGCGGCGGCCATCCCGGCCAGCGACAGGCCGGTCCCCCAGCGCAGCGCGGAACTCAGCGCCCGGTCCGGCATGCGCTGGCACAGCAGCAGCACGGCGACCGCGGCGATCGCCAGCCAGGCGAGGTAGGCCCCGCCCGCGACGACGTTGTTGATCGCGCTGTCGGCTGCCGTTTCCTTGTTGAAGTGCAGCTGGCGGTCGCGGAAGATCATCTGGAACACCAGCAACGCCATGTCCAGCCCGATCGCGAAGGCGAACACCGTGCCGAGCCACCAGCCGGTGCGCCGGGCCCGCCGCACCTGGGACAGCAGCAGCGCCAGGGTGATCGCGTAGGACCCGATCGCGACGGTGAACTTGAAGGGCTTGAGCCAGATCGGCGCGTTGACCATCGTCCGGTCGTCGATCGCGAGGCCCAGCAGCGACACCAGGCAGAGTACCGCCATCGCGCCGGTCAGCACCACGAGTGGACGGTGCAGGGAGCGTAGGCTGATTCCGTTGTCCGACATGGCATCGAGCGTTCCGCGTGCGGCCACGCGAGACACTGGTGCGGGCACCCGTCACCGGGTGGGGACAACCCCACCGGCGGCCTGTGGGTAATACTGCCGTCAGTACGACCGGCAGTTGTGCCGTTTGACCACACCCTCTCATTTCCTAGCGTGACATTCACCATGAGCGACTCGGAAAGCGAGCCGCTCCCGCCGGGATTTCCCCCGAACTAGAGAGGAGGTGGCCCGTCGATGTCCAGTCCGGGATTCCAGTCCGATTCCGCCGCGATGACGCGCGCCGTCCAGGGCTTCGAGGAAACCGCGTCGAGCGCGAAGACCACCATGGCCAGCTTGGAGTCCGAGCTGACCGAGACGCTGCGCAACTACAAGGGTGACCAGGCCCTCGCGTTCTGGGACCTGCAGCGCCGCCTGCAGGAGAAGATGGGCGCCGCGGTCCGCGAGCTCGACACCATGTCGCAGCTGGTCCACTCCAGCCACTCGAACTACAACCACGGCGACGCGGACACCAGCTCCAGCTTCAAGGGTGTCGGCAACACGCTCGAGGGCAGCGTCGTCCCCCGTCTCAACCTCTGATCGTTTCCGGAGAGGACACTTCCGATGGCCGATGTCGTCGAAATCAATTTCGCCGCGCTGCAGCACAGCTCGGCGTCGCTGGCCGCCAAGGCCAAGACGCTGACCTCGCAGCTGGAGCAGCTGCACCAGAACCTCCAGCCGATCACCTCCACCTGGTACGCCTCCGGCAGCTCCGCCGGTGAGGCCGCCCGCCAGGCCGAGACCCGGCTGCGTCAGGCCACCGCCGACATCGTCGCGATCATCGCGCAGTTCGGCGGCAAGGTCGGCGAGGCGCACGACCTCCAGCACCAGCTGGAGAACCGCAACCAGAGCCTGTTCGCAGGCTGATCCCGCCGTCGGTTGGCCGGTGCGAGGTGACCCCCAGCTCGCACCGGCCAACCGGCTTTTCCGCGTCAGCTGACCACGAGAAAGTCGGGACCGATGCACGACCAGTCGTACTACGTTCATCTGGAGTCGCTCAAGGACTTCGTGCGTGAGCTGGAGACCCAGATCCACGCGATGGCGAAGCCGAACGACTTTCTGCTCACCCTCGGCGACCATCCCCTGCTGTTCGGCGAGTTCGGCGAGGCGGGCTCGCTGGCCGAGGCCCACCGCGAGGCGGTCGCCGAGATGCAGGGCCTGCTCGACCAGGTCCGCGGCGCCATCACGTTCGCGCAGGACGTGACCACCACCGTCGCCGACGGCTACCAGTCGGCCGACGAATCGGTCGCGGGCGATCTGCACACCTCGGGCCAGGTGACCGGCCTGCTCGATCCGCTGCTGTCCGTGCTCGGCCTCGGTGGCTCGGGCGGGACGTCGAACGCAGGGGGAATCAAGGGATGACCACCGCACACACCAACTTCGCCGCCTACACCCACCAGCAGCTGTATGCGATGCTGCAGGCGGGCGACCCGAACAGCGCCCGCGCCGCGGCCGACAAGTGGGCTTCGACCGCGCGCGGTCTGCACGACCAGGCCGAGAACCTCTCCGCCGAGCTGAGCGACTTCTCCGACAGCTGGGCGGGTGGCGCCGCCGACCAGTACCACCGGATGATCAGTGACCTCGTCGGCGGGATCCGCAAGGTCGCGGTGACCGCGCAGGGCATGAACCACCTGCTGGAGGACGCGGCCGACGCGCTGGTGAAGGCGAAGAAGCAGATGCCGCCGCCGGTCCCGGTCCCCGACGTCTCCCCCGCCGACGTCGCGCTCGCGGTCAACCCGCCGCTGCTGCCGCCGGACGCCTCGCCCGCGGTGGTCCAGGCCGCCGCGCAGCAGCGCCAGCAGGCGATCACCAACGTCGAGCAGCAGCAGGCGGCGTCCAACGCCGCGGGCACCGCGCATGGCAAGGCGATCGTGGTGATGACCCAGCTCGCCGGGGACTACACCGCCGCGGAGGAGGCGATCCCTGTGTCGCCGAACGCGGCGCCGGTCCCGAAACCACCGGCCGGTGGCGGCGCGAGCACCGGGGGCGCGCCCGCGGTCGGCAACGGTGTCACCGGCACCGCGCCTCCGCCCGTCGTGACTCCCGGTTCCGGACACCCGTTGCCCGGCGGCACCCCGACACCGCCGGGCACGGGCCCCGCTCCCAGCGGGGGCAGCCCGCTGTTCGGGGACATGTTCACCGCGGGGCTCGCGGCGGCTTCGGCCGCCGCGTTCGGCCGGTTCGGGTCGATCATGCCGAAGATCCCGGCGTGGGCGAGCGGCAAGAAGAACGAGGAGAACAAGGAAGAGAAGCCGCCGGGCACGAAGCTCGGAGGCGGCGGTGCCGCGGCGCCGGGCGCGACCGGCGGCGCCGGTGGCGGCATCCCGATCGGGGGCGGCGCGCCGCCGGCCGGCGGGATCCCCGGTGGCGGCGGGGTCAGCGGTCCCGGCGAGGTCCCGGCCGCGCACTCCGGGCTGGCCGGTGACGGCGCGGGCCAGGCAATGTCCGGGCTGGCCGGTGGCGCGGCGGGTGCCGTGGGCGCCGCCGCGGCGAAGAGCGCGATGCCGATGATGCCCATGATGCCGATGGGGATGGGCGCGGGCGGCGATATGGGTTCGGGCAAGCGGATCCCGGCCTGGCTGGTCGAGACCGAGAACGTCTGGGGGCAGTCGTCCCCGGTGGCGCCCTCGGTGATCGGTGAGGAACCGGAAACCCGCTGAGCGCGGGGAAAGGGACGTACTCGGTGACTTCTGCACCCACCGCCGGGGGTTACCGGGTCGTCCCGGCCCGGCTCGATCAGGTGGCGGGCGAGTTGGGCGGCCAGGCGGACGCGCTCGCCACCGCACAGTCCACAGTGGCCGGTGAAAGGCTCCCGGCGGCGGCGTTCGGCGAACTCGCCGGGTCCGCCGCCGCGGCGGCCGCCTTCACGAAGACGACGACCGGGATCGCCGACCGGCTCGGCAAAAAGGTCGACCGGATCCGGTCCGTCCAAACAGGACTGACCGGGAGCGCGGCCGGCTATCGCAGGCTCGACACGCGGGTCGCCGCGATGTACCGCGCGCTGCTCCCGGAGGACCCGCTGCCCGCCGCCGGCCGTCCGGCCGGGGCCGGCGGCGGGGCGGACACCGGCGCGTGGGCGGGCGAGATCACCCGCAACCGGGCGAAGGTCGCCGACGCGCTCACCGGCGAACGCAAGCACCTCGCGGGGTTGCTGGCCCACGGCGGCGAGGCCGAGGACATCGCCCGCGCCCGGCGCCGGATCGCGCTGTACGAGGACATCCTCGCGCACAACCGGCAGATCCTGCGCTTCGATCCCGCGGGCGACGGCCGGATCGCCGAGCTGATCGGCCATCTCGAACCCGGCACGCACAGCGTCGGCGTGTTCGTGCCCGGTACCAACACCCGGCTCGACAACTTCGACGGCTACGCCGGGCTCGGCCGGAGCCTGGTCGCCGCGGACCCGGCCGGGCGGACCGCGATGGTCGTCTGGGCCGACGGCGTGTTCCCCCAGGGCGTCGTCGCCGAAGCCCCGGACTCGGCCTACTCCAGGGCGCAGGCCCCGGATCTCAAGGCGTTCACCGACGAGCTGCGCGGGCAGATCGCGAGCCACGCCGGCCGCGACGTCATGGTGACCGCGATCGGGCACAGCTACGGCGGTGCCACCGTCGGCCTCGCCGAAGGGCTCGGGCTCGACGTCGACCGCGTGCTGCACGTCGAATCGGCCGGGATGGGCCACGGGATCTGGAGCCCGGCGGATCTGCCGCCCAGCCAGGCCGGGGTCCAGCGGTACTCGATGACCGCGCCGTTCGACCCGATCGTTCTCGCGCAGGGTAACGCGGGCGTGGCGGAGTGGCTCGGCTCGGACCTCGGCCACGGCGCCGATCCGGACACCTTCCCCGGCGTCACCGAACTGGATACCGGCCGGGACGCCCACGGCGACGTACTGTGGGGCCTGTCCGCGCACAACGACGTCCTCAAGCCGGGATCCGACTCGTGGCAGAACATCTACGACGTGATCACCGGCGGGACGGTCACCCCCGAAGGCAGCTCCGCACCCCGCGGCTTCGGCGAGCGGGGCTTCGCGGGCCCGAACACGTTGAGGACCATTCCGTGATCACCGACAGCACCGACCTCGACCGGCTGGCCGAGGAACTGACCGCCGTCATCGACCACGTCGCCGCGACGTTCGGCGAGGGCGCGCTGCCGACCGTGCGGGGCGAGCTGGACTGCGACCCCGCCCGTCCCGGCCTGCTGACCTGCTGGCAGTACGGCGTCCGGCTGGAGCGGCCCGCGCACGCCGAACGCCGCCTGGTCGAACTCGTCGTCCCCCGGCTGGAACGCGACGGCTGGCAGGTCCACGACCGCAGCAACGCCCTGGAGCTGATCGCCCGCTGCAGCCGCGACGGCGCCGACTTCACCGTGCACGTCGCCCGTTCCGGCGCCGGCGTAGCCATCGTCGGCTCCACCCGCTGCGTCACCCCCTGATCACGCGAGTTCTCCTTCCAGTCACGCGAGTTCGCCATTCGAGCACGCGAGTTCGCCGTTCCCGTCCCGGTGCGGGTTCGGAGACGTCGCGTGCGGGTGTGGAGGTCTCGCGTGATCAGGAGGAGTTCTCGCGTGAGGGGGCGAACCGGGAGGGGCGCCAGGAGCGGCGGCGGCCCCGGCGGAACGCCGCGACGGCGAAACCGGCGGTGACCGCGGCGCCGACACCGGCCAGTGCGAGCGCGCCCGCGACGCGGTCGGCGTGCGGACGGGCGTCGGCGGCGGCGGGCGTGACGGCCGGGAGCGACGCGGGCTTTCCCGGCAGGCCGGGGCCCGCGACGTCGGCGGGCAGCGCGGAGGACACGGCGGCGTAGGCATCGACCACGCCCCAGCCCCGGCGGGGATCGCGGCCGCCGGAGGCGGGCCGGTGTGCGGTCAGCAGGAGCCGGGTGACCACCTGGTCGCCGGTGAGACCGGGCTGGTAGGCCCGCACGAGCGCGGCGGCGCCGGCGACGTAGGCGGCCGCGAGGCCGGGATTCGTGATGCCCCACCGGTGTCCGCCACCCGGCCCGGCCGAGGTGCTCACCAGGTCCGCGCCGGGAGCGGCGAGGCCGAGGTAGCCTCCCGCCTCGGTCTGCGCGGGTTCGCCCGCGGCGTTGATCGAGCCGACCGCGAGCACCCCGGGTGTCGCGGTCGGGTAGGTGTGCCCGCCCTGCTGGGTCGCGGCGGCGGGCGAGACGACGACCGCGCCCCTGCCCCGCGCCCGGTCGACGGCGGCCGACAGCTCCGGACTGTCCGCTGTGGACGGTACGGCCACCAGGATCACCCCGGCGCCCTTCTGGGCGGCCTGGTCGATCGCGGACGCGAGCGCCTTCGGGTCGCCGCCCTCGGTGCTGCCGCCGCCGTTGGTGTACCGGATGGGGAGGATCCGCGCCTCGGGCGCGATCCCGGCGAAGGTCGTCGACGGATCCGGGCGCGCCGCCACGATCCCGGCGGCGATCGTGCCGCGCCCGTCGCAGTCCGACGCCGCCTCCGCGCCACCGGTGAGCTGGCCGCGCAGCTGCGGGTTCTGCCCGTCGACCCCGGTGCCGACGACGGCGACCACCTGTTGTTCGCCCCGGGTCAGCGGCCAGATCCTGGCCGGGTCGAGCAAGCGCTGTCCCCACGGGACAGCCCCGGTGTACGTGCCGAGCGGGGTCGCGCACTGTCCCTGCGCGGGCGGCGCCGCCGAGGCCGTGGCCGGGATCCCCAGTGCGAGCAGGCCGGTCACCGCCGCCACTCCGCCGAACCGTCGCGCCACGCCGTTCTCCCCGAGTCTCCGCCTGCCCGTCCCCAAGCTAGGCCGGAACTCCCGGCGGGAACGACGGCAATTCCGCCGTCGCGGCTTTGTTTCCCCCAAGTCCGTGAATGCCACATTGAGGGACTCAGAGTCCCTCAATGTGGCATTCACGGATCGACGTGCCTGAGGCTTGTCGGTACCCCCGGCTAGAGTGTTGACCGGGGGCTCTCGAGGTGTCTCGAATCTTCCGTTCGCGGCTTCACGGCGTCTCCGTCAGTGCAGGTCCATGCCCAGGTCCAGCGCGGCGGAGGAGTGGGTCAGCCCGCCCACCGACAGGTAGTCCACCCCGGCACGGGCGTACGCCGCGGCGCGGTCAAGGGTCAGGCCGCCGGAGGACTCCAGCCGGGCCTTCGGGGAGACCTCGTCCCGGCGCTCGACCGCCCGCGCGCACAGCTCCGGCGAGAAGTTGTCCAGCAGGATCTCGTCCGCGCCCGCCGCGAGCGCCTCCTCCAGCTGGGCCAGATCGTCGACCTCGACCTCGCACGGCAGTTCCGGCGCGTGCTCGCGCGCGGCCGCCAGCGCCGCGGTCACCGAACCGGCCGCCACGACGTGGTTGTCCTTGATCAGCACCGCGTCGCCGAGGCCGAGCCGGTGGTTGACCCCGCCGCCGCGGCGCACCGCGTACTTCTGCAGCAGCCGCAGCCCCGGCAACGTCTTGCGGGAGTCCCGGATCGCGCAGCCCGTACCGTCCACTTCGGACACCCAGGCCGCGGTGGCGGTGGCGACGCCGGAGAGGTGGCACAGCAGGTTCAGCGCGGTCCGCTCGGCGGTCAGCAGCCCGCGGACCGGACCGCTCAGCACCAGCGCGGGCTCACCGGCGACCAGCCGCTCGCCGTCTTCGCGCGCGCCGAGCACCTCGTAGCCCCCGCCCAGCACGACGTCGAAAACGGCCAGTGCCACGGGAATCCCGGCGATGACACCGGGCACCCTCGGCGTCAGTTCGGCCAGCGCGCGGGCACCCGCGGGCACCGTGGCGGCGGTGGTCGCGTCATCGCCGTACTTCAGGTCCTCGGCCAGCGCCGTGGTGACCACGCGCCGGACGTCGTCGAGGTCCAAGCCCTCCTTCACCAGTGCCAGCTCGACCTCGGGCGAGATCGGGGAAAACTCGGTCATGCCACACCCTCCATCCGCATCTGCCCGGTCAGCACCGGCTGGCCGGAGGGACTGAGCCGGATGAACTGGCTGCGCCGCCAGTCCAGCCCGCCACGATCGGGGAAATCCGTGCGCACGTGGCAGCCCCGCGACTCGGTGCGCCGCACGGCCGCGGCGAGCAACGCCTGCGCCGCCAGGGTGAGCGCGGCGTCCTCCACCGCGGCGTGTGTCGTCATTGGACTGTCCTTAATGGACAAGTCGAGGACGGAGCCCGCGGCGGCGAGCCCGTCGGCGTCCCGGCCGATCGCGGCGTAGCGGCTCATCACCCGCTGGAGCGCGTCCCGGTCCGCGGCCCGCGCCGTCCCCCGCTCGGGCAACCGCCCGCGTGCCGGGTCGGCGAGCAGCCCGGCGGCCAGGTCGGCGCTCACCGCCTCGGCGGCGCGCTGCCCGACCACCAGTCCCTCCAGGAGACTGTTGGACGCCAGCCGGTTCGCGCCGTGCAGCCCGGTGCGGGCGACCTCACCGGCCGCGTAGAGCCCGCGCACCCCGGACCGTCCGTCCACAGTGGTCACCACGCCGCCGCACGCGAAGTGCGCCGCCGGGGTCACCGGGATGCCGTCGACGGCCGGGTCGACCCCGATGGCCGCGCAGGCCGCGTGCACGGTGGGAAACCGCTTGGCGAAGCCGGGAACGCTGGTCGCGTCGAGAAAGACGTGATCGGCGACGCCGCCGGGCGCCAGTGCCATCCGCCGCGTGATCGCCGCGGACACCACGTCGCGCGGCGCGAGGTCGCCGAGCGGGTGCACCCCGCGCATCACCGGCGAGCCCGCCGCGTCCAGCAGGGTCGCGCCCTCCCCGCGCACCGCCTCGGTGACCAGCGGGCACCGGCCCCGCGCGCCCGGGGTGTAGAGCACGGTCGGGTGGAACTGGACGAACTCGACGTCCGCGACCGTGGCGCCGGCCCGCAACGCGAGCGCGAGGCCGTCGCCGGTGGCGATCTCCGGATTGGACGTCGCCTGGTAGAGCTGCCCGAACCCACCGGTCGCGAGCAGCACCGCGGACGCGCGGACCACCCCCGGCACGCCGTTGCGATCGAGGACGGCCACCCCGGCCACGTCCCCGGCGGGCGTGCGCAGCGCGTCGACGGCGATGTGGTGTTCCAGCACGGGAATCCCGCTGCCCCCGGTCCGCGCCACCAGGGTCCGTTCGACCTCGGCCCCGGTCGCGTCGCCGCCGGCGTGGATCACCCGGAACGCGCTGTGCCCGCCCTCGCGGGCCCTGGCCAGCGCCGGGCCGCCCGCGGCCGCGACGTCGAACCGGGCGCCCGCCGCGCGCAGCCGCGCCACCGCCGCCGGGCCGCCGTCGAGGATCGACCGCGCCGCGTCCTCGTCACAGAGCCCCGCCCCCGCGGTGAACGTGTCCTCGGCGTGTTTGCCCACCGTGTCACCGAGTTCGTGCTCGCCCTCCAGCACGACCGCGACGCCGCCCTGTGCCCAGCGCGTGTTGCCGTCGGCGACCGTCGCCTTGGTGACCACCAGGGTGTGCAGGCCGAGCTCCTGGGCACGCAGCGCGGCCGTCAGCCCGGCCACACCGCTGCCGATCACCACCAGGTCCGCGCGCGCCTCCCAGGCGGGGGTGGTTTTCGCCTGAAAGTCACTAACCGAGGTGGTCATTCGCCGCCGCCCGGCTGCCCGATCTCGATCATCCGCCGCACCGAGGCCCGCGCCTTCGCCGCGGTTTCCGGATCGACGTGGACCTCGTCGGCGCCCTCGCGCAGCGAGCGCAGCAACGCCGCCGGGGTGATCATCTTCATGTACCGGCAGGAGGCCCGGTCGTTGACCGCGCGGAAGTCGATCTCCGGCGCCGCCCGGCGCAGCTGGTGGATCATGCCGATCTCGGTGGCCACCAGCACCGACTTCGCGCGGGTCTCCCGCGCGGCGTGCACCATGTCCCCGGTGGACAGGATCTTCACCCGCTCCGGCGCCACCGCGCCCTCGCCCGCGAGGTAGAGCGCCGAGGTCGCGCACCCGCATTCGGGGTGGATGAACAGGTCCGCGTCCGGGTTCTCCTCGGCGCGCGCGGCGAGCTCGGCGCCGTTGATCCCGGCGTGCACGTGGCACTCCCCGGCCCAGATGTGCAGGTTTTCCCGCCCGGTCACGCGTTTGACGTGCGCGCCGAGGAACTGGTCCGGCAGGAACAGCACCTCCCGGTCGGCGGGAATCGAGGCGACGACGTCGACGGCGTTCGAGGAGGTGCAGCAGATGTCCGTCTCCGCCTTGACCTCGGCGGTGGTGTTCACATAGGACACGACGACCGCGCCGGGGTGCTCGGCCTTCCAGGCGCGCAGTTCGGCACCGGTGATGGAGTCGGCCAGCGAGCAGCCCGCCCGCGCGTCCGGGATCAGGACGGTCTTCTCCGGCGCGAGGATCTTCGCGGTCTCGGCCATGAAGTGCACGCCGCAGAAGACGATCGTGGCGGCGTCGCTGCTCGCCGCGATCCGGCTGAGCGCCAGTGAATCGCCGGTGTGGTCGGCGATGTCCTGGATCTCCGGCACCTGGTAGTTGTGCGCCAGCAGCACCGCGTCCCGCTTGCGCGCGAGCGCCCGCACCTCGTCCGCCCAGTCCGCGTTCGCCTCGACCCCGCCGTAGGGCGTGAGATCGGTTTCCATCGTGGTGGTCATACCTGGCCCTCCTGGACCCGTCCTCGGTTTTCGCCTTATAATCGAAAACCGTGCGAAGTCATCTTAACACCCGTGCCCCGCTGGCCCACGAGGTTTTGGGGGCGGTACTTCAAGTGCGCTCGGACACACTCCGGGTGCTGCTGTGGCAGCGCGCCCTGGATCCCCACCTCGGCCGCTGGTCGCTGCCGGGCGGGCGGCTGCGCCCCGACGAGGACGTCGAAACGTCCATCCGGCGCCAGCTCGCGGAGAAGGTCGACGTGCGCCAGCTCAAGCACGTCGAACAGCTGGCGGTGTTCAGCGCGCCGGAGCGCGTCCCGGGCCCACGCGTCGTCGCGACGGCGTTCCTCGGCCTCGTCCCCTCCGACGTCGATCCCGAAATCCCCGAGGACACCGCCTGGCACGACGTCGCGGAGCTGCCGAGGACGGCGTTCGACCACGAGTCGATCGTGCTGCGCGCCCGCGACCGGCTGCGCTCGAAGCTCTGCTACACGAACCTTGGCTTCGCGCTCGCTCCCGAGGAGTTCACGGTTTCCGCGCTGCGCGGGCTCTACTCCGCCGCGCTGGGCTACCGCGTGTCCGCGACGAACCTGCAGCGCGTGCTGTCCCGGCGCGGGCTGCTGGAGCCGACCGGGCGCACCGCGCCGCCCGGCCGGGCGGGCGGGCGTCCCGCCGCGCTGTTCTCCTTCGCGGGCAAGGGGATGCAGATCACCGACCCGTTCGCGGTGTTCCGCCCGCCGTCGGGCCGCTGACCGCGCTGCGCGGCGGCCGTTCGCCCCGTACCGTGAACGGGTGGCCGAGCCCGAGCAGGAAACCAGCGAGACGACGATACTTCCGTTGTTCCCGTTGCAGACCGTGTTGCTGCCGGGCACTCACCTACCGCTGCACATCTTCGAACCGCGCTACAGACAGCTGACCGCGGACCTGGTCAGCGGCACCGTCCCCGGGCGCGAGTTCGGCGTCGTCGCGCTCCGCACCCCGGTGATCCGCGAGGTCCGTGGTCTGGACCATCTCCACGACGTCGGGTGCAGCACCGTCCTGCGCGAGGCCAAGCGGCTGCCGGACGGCCGCTTCGACGTCGTGACCACCGGGCGCCGCCGGTTCCGGCTTCGCGAGGTCGACTGTGTGTCGGCGCCCTACCTCATCGGCTCGGTCGACTGGCTCCCCGACGACCCCGTCCCCCCGGCCGCCGCGGACACCACGGCGCGGCTGGCCGAGGTCGCGCGGGCCGCGCACGAACGGTACTGCGAGTCCGCCTGGCGCTCCGACGACTGGCAGCGCCCCGACCCCGGCACCGACGTCGCCGACCTCGCCTACCAGCTCGCCGCCGACTGCCTGCTCCCGGTGACCGACCGGCAGCGCCTGCTGGAGGAGACGCATCCGCTGCGCCGCCTGCGGATCGTGTGCCGCCTGCTGATCCGCGAGGCCGGATTCCTCGACGCGCTCGGCGCCGTACCGCTGCCGCCGGGCGAACTCACCGACCTGAGCCGCCCGGCCAACCTCAACTGACCGGCGCCCCCACGAACGCCCCAATGTGGCGTTCGGTGCGTCCAACGCACCGAACGCCACATTGGGGCGCATGAGCCGCTGGGAGCAGCGAGAGCTACTTCGCCGAGCCGGAACCGGAACCCGAGTCCGAACCCGAGTCGGAGCCGCCGTTGCCGTTCCCACCGCCGCCGAACTTGTTCCAGACCTTGCCCGCGGCGCCCGAAACCGCCTCGCCGACGTCGCTGAACGCCTTGACCAGCGGGTCGTTCGACTCGCTCCACGAGTCGCGGTAGGACTTCGCCGCGGCCTTGAGGTCGTCGGTCCAGTTGGACGCAGGGGTGTCCTCGTCGCGGCGCAGGTAGTCCCCGGCCAGGATCGCGCGGTACTCCTCGGACGCGGCCCACTTCTGCAACTGCGCCGCGCGTACGACGGCGAACGGGTGCGACAGGGTTTCGACGTTGCGGAGCTTGAGGAAGCTGTCGCGGATGTCCTCGACGGACTCGTATTCCGAGGCCTGCTGGAGGAACGACGGGATGTCGATCTTGGCGGGGTCGATCCCGCCGGCGACCAGGATCTGCGCGCGCAGCGCCGCGGTCGGGTCCTGCCCGCACAGCAGCCCGGCGCGGTCGCAGGACAGTTCGGCCTTGCGGAACCACTCGTGCAACGCGGCGATGACCGCCCGCAGGCCGAGCGCGCTCACCGGCGTCCACGACATCGACAGCTGCATCTGGATGAGCCGCACCAGGATCGTCCGGTACACCGTGTGCCCGGACAGCACGTGCCCCATCTCGTGGCCGATCGCGAACCGCAGCGAATCCGGGTTCATCAGCTCGACCAGCCCGGTGGTCAGCACGATGAACGGCTCGTCCATGCCGATCGCCATCGCGTTCGCCTGCGCGTCGCGCTGGATGAACACGTTCGGCACCGTTTCCAGGTCGAGCGTCTCGGCGCATTCGTGGCGAAGCCGGTCGATCTCCGGGTACTGCTTCGTACCGACGCGGATCGCCGAGGCCAGCGCCATCAGCCGGTCGCCACGCTCGGAGTAGAAGCCCGCGACGGCCTTGACCACCTGCGCGAATCCGGGCACCGCGCGCAACGCGGCCAGCGCGCCGCGATCCACCGGGTGCTCGTAGGCACGGGGGCTGATCCCCGGGAAGCGGACGGCGTTGTGCCGCGAAACCTCGATGTCGTCAGTCATGCTGTGGAGTCCCCTCGAAGGTGTGAGGACACCAGACTAGGCGAAAACGGTCAGCCGAGTCGGCGACCCAGGTCGTCGCGACCGTTCCAGGCGGTGAGCAGCGCGTAAACCAGCGCCGTGGCCAGCGGCGCCGCCAGCACCACCCAGCCCGACTCCAGTTTCGGCGCCTGCTCGACCACCGAGCCGAGCGCGGGCGCGGCCGTGACCTCGAAGCGCGCGTTGCCGAAGGCGACGCCCATCTGCGTGCCGAGCCACGCCGCCAGCGCCGAGCCGCCGACCGCGGCGACGAGCACGACCGGGCCGCGCCGTTCCCGCAGCAGCCACGCCACCACGCCGATGAGCAGGCCGAGACCCAGCGCGAGAAAACCGTAGATGGCCAGATCGTCGAAGCGGTGCCAGCTCTCCAGCTCCAGCGGCGCGAGCCTGCCGTCGGAGGTGACGACCCGCAGCCGTTCCGGCGGCGCGATCCGCGACCACAGCCAGCCGAGCGGGATCCCGAGCAGCCCTGCCGTGGAGAGCACGCTCACCGCGGGCAGCAGATCGGCCTTGACCACGACCTTCGGCCGTTCCCGTCGCGGGCGCCACAGCACCGGCACCGACCACGCGTCCGCGACGGCCGACGATCGGTGCGCGGCACCGCCGGAAGACTCACCCACCGCGGACTCCCTCCTGCACTGCTGTCGACCGAGCGTAACCGGTCGGCGCCCGGAGTCACCTACTGGCCGCCCCGCCACGCCGCGTGTCCCGCCACGCGGGCACTCCGGGAGTCACAAAGTCCACAATGGACACTGAGATCACTTCTGGGCCGAGGCCCGGCCGGCGAACGTCTCCGGGTCGAATTCGCCACCGAACCACGGCGACAGCCCGGCGCGGGCCCGCGCCACGAACTCCTCGTGGCTCACCGAGCCCAGCCCGGCGGGCAGGACGCCCAGCAGCGGGGCGCCCGCCGCGGTCGGCAGGTCCTGGAGGTTGGACAGCGCCGCGAGGTCGGGATCGGCGGGCCACGCGCCGACGACGACCCCGGCGACGTTGATCCCGCGCCGGGTGGCGACCTCGGCGGTCAGCGCGGTCGCGTTGAGCGTGCCCAGCCCCGCCTCGGCGACGATGATCACCAGCGCGCCCAGCGACCAGGCGACGTCGGCGAGCCCGCCGCCCTGCGGGTCGAAACGCACCAGCAGGCCGCCCGCGCCCTCGATCAGGGTCAGGTCGTGCCCGGCGTCGAGTTCCCCCGCCGCGCGCGCGACCTCGGCGGGTTCGACCGCCGGGATGCCGCTGCGCCGCGCGGCCGCCTCCGGGGAGAGCGGGTCCGGGTAGCGTCGCAGTTCGCGGGTGGTGATGGGGCCGCCTGCCAGGCGGACGACGTCGTCGAGGTCACCGGGCTCCCCGGGTAGCACCCCGGTCTGGGCGGGTTTCAGCACGGCTGTCCGCCGGCCGTCCGCGACGGCCAGCGCCGCGATCGCGGCCGTGGTGATCGTCTTGCCGACGCCGGTCCCGGTTCCCGTTACCACCAGCATGCTCACGTGCTGACAACTTAGTGACTCCCGCGCGTCCGCGCCCCCTCGGGTGTGAGGGGGCTCTCCCCGCCGGGCGGAGAGAGCCCCCTCGCCGGTTATCCGGCGGCGGTCCGCCCGTTGCGGTGCGCTTCGGCGGGCGCGGGCACACCCGCGGGCACGAAGTCCCCGGTGCGGCCGTCCCACAGCGACACCTGCGCCGCGCCGACGTCGAAGTACATGCCGGTCAGCGTCAGCTCACCGCGCGACTCCGCCTCGGCCACCAGCGGGTAGTGCCGCAGGTGCTCCAGCTGTTGCAGGATGTTGTGCAGCGCCAGCCGGTCGGGCTCCCGCACCGGCCGGACGCCGCCGACGGTCACCGTCTCCGAGCGCCGCGCGCTCGGCTCGGCGTGCCGCAGCCAGTCCGACAGCCCCGGCTTCCCGGCGGGCGCGCCGTTGGCCAGCGCGCCCATCGCGCCGCAGCTCGAATGCCCGCACACCACGATCTCGTGCACGCCGAGCACGCCGACCGCGAACTCCACGGCCGCGTTCATCGAGGAGTCGGCCTGGCCCGCCGGGACCAGGTTGCCGATGTTGCGCACGGTGAACAGGTCGCCTGGCCCGCTCGTGGTGATCAGGTTCGGCACGATCCGCGCGTCCCCGCAGGTGATGAACAGCGTGTGCGGCTGCTGGCCGTTCGCCAGGCCGGACAGCGTGTCCTTCAGCAGCGGCGCGGTCCTGCGGTGGAACTCGCTGGCCCCGCGCAGGGTCGGGCCGCCGCGCTGGCTGGGCAGCCGGATGTCCGCGGCCTGCCATTCCGACCACGGTGCGAGCCAGCGGGGCACCGCGCGGACGGCCGCGATGCGGCTCAGGGTCGGGCTGCCCTGCTTGCCCTTGGCGAACCACGGGTGGCCGACCTCGTCGACGGTCACCGAGCCGCCCGCGCGTTCGTGCGCCTGCTGCCAGTTCGACAGCGACTCGAACGCGGCGTGGTCGAGGTAGTCCACGACCAGTTCCAGCTTCACGGTGGCGCCCTCGGGCACCTGGGCGAGCACCTTCGTCAGCCGCGGCACGGACAGGAACGTCAGCACGCCCTCGACCATGACGCGCCACTCGGCGGGATCGCCGCCGACCCGTTCGACGTGGATGCCCGACCACATGGTGCGGCGCAGCATCAGGAACAGCGACAGCGCGATCCCGGCGAGCACGCCCTTGAGCAGGTCGAGTGTCACCACGCCGAGCAGGGTCACGAGGTAGACGTAGAGATCGCCGTGCGTGTGCACCTGGCGGACGTGCCCCGGATTCACCAGCTTCGCGCCGACGTACACCAGCAGCCCGGCGAGCGCGGCCAGCGGGATGCTCTGGATAAGCCCGCCCAGCGCGACCACGAACACCAGCACCCAGACGCCGTGCAGGATCGCCGACGCGCGTGTCTTCGCCCCCGCGCCGACGTTGGTGGAGCTGCGCACGATGACGCCGGTGACCGGCAGCCCGCCCAGCGCGCCGGACACCATGTTGGCGGCGCCCTGGCCGATCAGCTCGCGGTCGAGGTTGGCACGGGGACCGGTGTGCAGCTTGTCCACCGCGACCGCGGACAGCAGGCTCTCGACGCTCGCGATCACCGCGATGGTGACCACCGCGAGGGCGAAGCCGCCCCAACCGCCCGACGGCAGCTGCGGGACGAGCTGGACGTTCAGCACGTCACCGGGCAGTTCGACCCTCGGCAACGTCATCCCGGCCAGCACCGAAACCGCCGTCGCGACGGCGATGGCGGCCAGCGGTCCCGGCACGCGCCGCACCGCCCGCGGCAGGCGCGGCCAGATGATCAGCAGCGCCAGGGTGAGCAGGCCGATCAGGGTCGCCGAGTCGTGGTGGGCGACGATCTGGCCCGGCAGCTCGGCGATGTTCTTGATCGCCGAACTCTGCGCGGTGCCGCCGAGGATGACGTGGAGCTGGCCGAGCACGATCGTCACGCCGATCCCGGCGAGCATCCCGTGCACGATGGCGGGCGAGATGGCCAGCGCGGCGCGGGCGACGCGGCTCAGCCCGAGCAGTACCTGGAGCGCGCCGGCGGCGACGGTGATCGCGCAGGTGACCGCCCAGCCGAAGGTGGCGATGGTCTGCGCGAGAACGACGGTCAGCCCGGCCGCGGGGCCGCTGACCTGCAGGGCCGAACCGCCGAGCGCGCCGGCGACGATGCCGCCGACCACGGCGGCGATGAGCCCGGCCACCACCGGGGCGCCGGAGGCCAGCGCGATCCCGAGCGAGAGCGGGACGGCGACGAGGAAGACCACGAGGGATGCGGGCACGTCGTGTTTGAGCACGGCAAGGGGTCGCATGGTCACAAGCCAACCCCGAAAGTGGTGAAATGTCCGCTATGTCCGGACCATTCGAGTGTAAAACTTGCGTTACCAGCACGACGTGTAGCTACGGAGAGTGATTCACTGGCGCCGGGAACGCCTCCTGCCTCCCTTCTACGACCCCGGGAAGGCGAGTAGGCGGAAGACGGAAACGGTGGCCCGGTGTCATGGGCGCCACGGAAGATTTCGGTCATGGGGACAGGAAACCGAAAAACTCCCGAAATGTCCGCTATGTAAAGATTTTTCAGGTTTGATCCCAGTAGTCGGGAGGGCGGGTTCTCGCACGTCAAGACCACTACCGTGCAACCAGATTAGCCCATTTGGGCGAAAGTGACCATCGAGTGACACTGGTCACACACGTTCCGTCGCTGCGCGGACGCGGCGCCTACCTTCGGGTGAAATTCCGCAGCTCAGGCTGCGGCGGCCGCCGCGAGCATGGCCGAAGTGACCACCGCTAGGTCGGCATCGGTGCTGACGTAGGGCGGCATGGTGTAGATCAGGTCGCGGAACGGGCGCAGCCAGGCGCCGTGCGCGGTCACCACCTCCGTCGCCACGGCCATGTCCACCGGGTGATCGAGCTGGAGCACGCCGATCGCCCCGAGGACTCGGACGTCCCGCACCGCGGGCAGGTCCGCCGCGGGGGCGAGCCCGGCGCGCAGCGCCGCCTCGATCCGCTTGACGTCGTGCTCCCACCCGCCGTCGGCCAGCAGGCCGAGGGAGGCGTTCGCGACCGCGCAGGCGAGCGGGTTGCCCATGAACGTCGGGCCGTGCGCGAGCACCGGCAGCTCACCCATGCTGATGCCGTCGGCGATCTCCGCGGTGCACAACGTCGCGGCCATGCTGAGGTAGCCGCCGGTGAGCGCCTTGCCGACGCACAGCACGTCCGGTGTCACACCCGCGTGCTGCGCCGCGAACATCCGGCCGGTGCGGCCGAACCCGGTGGCGATCTCGTCGAAGACCAGCAGGACGTCGTGCTCCTCGGTCAGCTCCCGCAGCACGCGCAGGTACTCCGGGTGGTGGAAACGCATCCCGCCCGCGCCCTGTACGACGGGTTCGACGATCACCGCGGCCAGTTCGTCCGCGTGCCGCGCGATCGCCGCGGCCAGGGTGTCCACATAGGACGGATCGGGTGGCGCCCCGAACCCGGACGGCGGCGCGGGCACGAACACCTGCTCGGGCAGCACGCCCCGCCACAGCGCGTGCATCCCGCCCTCCGGGTCGCACACGCTCATCGGCGTGAACGTGTCCCCGTGGTAGCCACCGCGCCAGGTCAGCAGCCGCCGTTTGTCCCCCCGGCCGCGCGAGCGCTGGTACTGCAGGCACATCTTCACCGCGACCTCGACCGACACCGAACCGGAGTCGCACAGGAACACGTGCTCGAGACTGTCGGGCGTCAGGTCCACGAGCGTCGTGGCGAGCGTGATCGCCGGTTCGTGGGTCAGGCCGCCGAACATCACGTGGCTCATCCGCGCCGACTGCTCCGCGAGCGCCGCGTCGAGCACCGGGTGCCGGTAGCCGTGCACGGCCGCCCACCACGAGGACATGCCGTCGACGAGCTCGCGTCCGTCGGCCAGCTCCAGCCGCACCCCGCGCGCGCCGGTGACCAGCAGCGGGGGAACCCGGCCCGGCATCGGCGCGTAGGGGTGCCAGACGTGCGCGGCGTCGAGGGCGAGCAGGGCGGCGGCGTCCATCCGCCGACCCTACGACACCCCCGCGGCGCGTCCTCAGGCGAGCGAAACCGGCAGCGACTCGAGGCCATGCACGAGGCTGCTGTCGCGCCAGCGCAGCGACCCGGGCTCCCCGGCGAGCCGCAGCGCCGGGAACCGCGCGAGCAGCGCGCCGATGGCGATCTCGGCCTCCAGCCTCGCCAGCGGCGCGCCCACGCAGTAGTGGATCCCGTGCCCGAACGCGAGGTGCCCGCCCTCTGCGCGGGTGACCTCCAGCCGGTCCGGATCGTCGAACCGCGCGGCGTCGCGGTTCGCGCCCAGCAGCGAGAGCAGGACGAACTCGTCCGCGGGCACGGTGACCTCGCCGATCTCCACCGGCGCGGTGGTGAACCGCATCGTCGCCAGGATGATCGGGCCGTCGTAGCGGAGGAACTCCTCGACCGCGCCCGGCAGCAACGCCGGGTCCGACCGCAGCAGCGCCAGCTGGTCCGGCGCCCGCAGGAGCGCGAGCACCCCGTTCGCGATCAGGTTCACCGTCGTCTCGTACCCGGCCACCAGCAGCAGGAAGGCCATCGAGACCAGCTCGGCGTCGGACAGCCGGTCCCCCTCCTCACTGGCGTGGACCAGATCGGACAGCAGGTCCTCGGCCGGTTCGGCGCGTTTGTACGCGATCAGCTCGACGAGGTATCCGTGCATCTGCCCGGCGGCGGCCATCGAAGCCTCCGGCCCCGCGTTGGACAGCAGCGTGCTCGACCAGCCGGTGAAATCGGCCTGGCGATCGAGCGGGACACCGAGCAGCTCGCAGATGACCGTGATCGGCAGCGGAGCGGCGAACTCGGGCAGCAGGTCGGCGCTCGGCTTCCCGGCCATCGCGTCCAGCAGACCGGCGGTGATCTCCTCGATCCTCGGCCGCAGCCGGGACACCGTGCGGCTGGTGAACGCCTTGTTCACCAGCCTGCGCAGCCGGGTGTGCTTCGGCGGGTCGCTGTTGAGCATGTGCCCGACCAGCTCCATGGCCGGCGCGTCCAGCTCCTCCTCGCCCCGCCGCGCCTGGAACAGCTCGTGCGTGCGGGTGGAGTCCTTGGCCAGCCGGGAATCGGCCAGCAGCGCACGGACGTCGGCGTACCCGCCGACCAGCCAGCACGGCCCGCCGTCCGGCAGCCGGACGCGCCGCACCGGGCCGCCCTCCCGCAACGCCGCCAGCACGGCGTGCGTGTCCTGCACGAACTCCTCGCCGAATTCCGTGATGTCCCCAGCCGCCGTCATCGCCACTCCCCCGGGCTCACCGCGCGGGACGCCTCAGCGTTCGGCCAGCGCCGCCACCACGCGTTCGGTCACGTCCTTCCAGTATGCCCGCTGTCCGGCCCGTTCTTCCGGGCCAGACAACCATTCCTGGTGGAAACGGAGCGTGGCCTTCTGCCCGGTGCCGCTGACCGTCACCTGCATGGTCGAATCGTGGTCCCAGTCCTTGGGGCGCCAGGTCAACCGGATCCGCTCGCCCTCGTGGAAGCTCCGGATCTCCCCTGTCGTACCGCTCGCCGTCTCGTACGCCACGCCGCGCTCACGAGGCAGCTCCGCGCCGGGCCCCAGCCAGATCTCCACCCCCTCCCTGCTGACCAGGAACGCCCACACCCGCTCCGGCGGATACGGCAACGTCCGGGAAACGCCTATCTGCCAACCACTTTCGGCAGTCTTTCCCACTTCCTCGCTCACCGGTCCATCATGGCAGCAGGCACCGACGAAAACCGTCCCCGGTCCGGGTGCAGGATCTTCCCCGTGCGCTACCGCCCGATTTCCCCGGCCGCGCTGACGGCCGAGCTGACCGACCGCATCGAGGCCGTCACCGGCCGCTCCCGGATCGCGGTCGCCGTCGACGGCGCCGAAGGCGCGACGGACACCACAGCACTCGCGAACGCGCTGGTCGACCCGCTGCGCCTGCGCGGACGGCCGACCGTGCGGATTTCCGCGCGGGACTTCCTGCGCCCGGCGTCACTGCGGTTCGAGCACGGCAGGCAGGACCCCGACGCCCGCTACACCGACTGGCTCGATGTGAACGCCCTGCGCCGCGAGGTCCTCGACCCGCTCGCCGACGGCGGCCGCGGTGAAGTGCTCCCCGCGCTGTGGGACGCCGGACGCGACCGCGCCACCCGCCGGGCCAGGGTGCCGGTGCCCGAGGGCGGGGTCGTGCTCGTCGACGGCGAACTGCTGCTCGGCACCGGCCTCGCCTTCGACCTCGTGGTGCACCTGTGGTGCTCGCCCGCCGCCCTGCGCCGCCGTGTCCCGGCCGGGGACGCCTGGGCGCTGCCCGCCTACGCCCGCTACGAGGAGGAGGTCGATCCGGCGGCGCTGGCGGACGTCGTGGTGCGCGTCGACGACCCGCGTCACCCGGCGGTGTACGAGGGCTCGTGACCACCGCGGTCCTGCGGGCCGCGACGGGACGGACCCGTATGCGAGCGTGCGTCAGAGACGAGCGAGGAAGGCGAGGATTCGCTGCCAGGTCTCCGCCGCCGCGACGGCGTCGCCCGGCAGGCTCTCCTGGGTGTCCGGGTCGGTGTAGAGGTGCGAGACGCCGGGATAGCGCCACGTCTCGACCTCCGGCCTGCCCGCCCACGCGCCGTACCGGTCCGCCTCGACCCACTCGTCGGGATCGGCCGCGTGCAGGGCGGCGGGCACCCCCGGCACGTACTCGGGCACGTGGTGCAGCAGGACGAGCGCGCTCGCGTCACCACGCGTCCTCGCGAGGTCCGCGCCGATGCTCGCGCCCATCGACAACCCGGCGTAGACGAGCCCGCCCGGCAGCCCGGCGACGGCCGCCCGAGCACGCCCGAACAGCTCCGGATAGCCGATCCCCCGGTTGATCGCCATGCCGTCGGTGACGTTGTCCGCGCTCTTCCCCGCGTACAGATCGGGGACGTGCACGACGTGCCCGGCCGCGCGGAGCCGCTCGGCGTCCGCCACCACCGCCGGGCGCAGGCCCAGCGCGGAGTGGAGGAAGACGATCTCGGCCATCAGCGCACCGCCGCCACGGGGTCGCCGTCGAGCAGGCCCGACAGCCGCTCCGCCATGGTGTCCCAGCGCCAGTTCTCCGCGACCCATTCCCGGCCGGCGGCGCCCATCCGCCGCGCCCGCACCGGATCGGCCAGCAGCGACGCCAGCGTCTCGCACAGCTGCGCGCCGTCGCGGCCGTCGACGACGTGACCGGTGACCTCGTCGAGCACCGCCTCCGGGGCGCCCCCGGAACTGCCCGCGACCACGGGCAGCCCCGTCGCGGACGCCTCCAGGTAGACGATCCCGAGCCCTTCGACGTCCAGGCCCTTGCCGCGGGTGCGCGCGGGCATCGCGAAGACGTCCCCGGCGTTGTAGTGCGCGGGCAGTTCCGCCCACGGCACCGAACCGGTGAGCACCACGCTGTCCCCGACGCCGAGCGCGTCGGCCATCGCGGTGAGGCGCCCCCGGTACGGGCCACCGCCGACGAGCAGCAGCGCCGCGTCCGGCACCCGCCTTCGCAGCTCCGGCAGGACGCCGACCAGCATGTCCTGCCCCTTGCGCGGCACCAGCCGGGACACGCAGACGACCGTCGGCCGGTCGCCGAGGCCGTACCGGGCGCGGATCTCCGCGCGCCCGGCCGGGTCCGGTCGGTACACCGTGGTGTCCACCCCGGACGGCAGCAGTTCGAGGCCGGCGCGCGGGCCGAACGCGGCGGCGAACCGGCGGCGGGTGTACTTGCTGACGTAGGTGACGACGTCGACGGTGTCCCCGATACGCCGCAGCGCCTGCCGCGAGCCCGGCAGCATCGACCAGCCGACCTCGTGCCCGTGGGTGGAGGCCAGCACGCGCCGCGCGCCTGCCCGCCGCAGCGAGTGCCCCAGCAGCGCGAGCGGGGCGGCGGCACCGAACCAGACCGCCTCGCAGTCGCGGGCCCGCATGATCTGCTTGGCCCGCCGCAGCACGTCGGGCGTGGGCAGCATCAGCGACGTCGGGTGCCGGACCACCTCGAACGGCGCCTCGGCGTCGAACTCGGTGTGCGAGCCCGAGCCCGACTCCCACGACGGCGCGTAGACGACCAGGTCGTCCGCGGGCAGCCGGGTGGCCAGTGAGTTGAGGTAGTTCTGGATCCCGCCAGGGCGCGGCGGAAAGTCGTTGGTCACGAGCAGGGTCCTCAGCACACCGTGCAGGTTACTGATCCCCGTCCACGAAAGCGGGGCGGCACCGCGTGTGCGGTACCGCCCCGTTCACGGGTTCGTCGCCCGGCTCAGCTGCTGGGGCGCGTGGCGCCCGCGTACTGGCTCTGCAGCGGCGAGATCTTGACGACGTCGCCGGTGTCCGGCGCGTGCACCATCTTGCCGTCGCCGATGTACATGCCGATGTGCGTGATCGGCGAGTAGAAGCCGACCAGGTCACCCGGCTGCAGCTGGTCCCGCGACACCCGGGTGCCGCCGGAGGCGATCTGCGCGTCGGCCGTGCGCGGCAGGGAGATACCCGCCTGCTTGTAGGCCCACTGCATCAGGCCGGAGCAGTCGAACGTGCCCGGGCCGGTGGCCCCGTAGACGTACGGGCTGCCCAGCTTGCTCAGCGCCGCGTTCACCGCGGCCTGCGCCGCGGCGCCGGGTGCCTTGACGTCGGGCCTGCTGCCGCCCCGGTCCTGCTGCGCGGCCTTGTCGGACGCGCTGAGCTGGTTGCTCTGCGTCTTCAGCTCCGCGACCTGCGAGTCGAGGGACTTCTTCTTCGCCTCGATGTCGCTGGCGAGCTTCGCCGCGGCGTCGCGGGCGTCCTGGGCGCGCTTCTGCGCGTCGGCCGCCTTCGCGGTCGACTCGGCGGCCTGCTTGACGGCACCGCTGAGGTTGCCGAGCGCGACGTTCTTGTCCGCGGAAATCACGTCCAGCGCCGAGGAGCGCTCGAGGAACTCCTGGGTGGTGCCACCGGCCAGCAGCGAGGACAGCTTGTTCAGCTGCACACCGCTGGTGAAGGAGGCACCGGCGAACTTGTCGACCTCGGTACGGAACTTCTTCTCGTTCTCGGCGGCCTTGGCACCGGCGTCCTTCGCGGCGTCGGTGTCGGTGGTGGCCTTGTCGAGCTCACCCTGCTTGGCCTTGAGATCGTCCTGGGCCTTGAGCAGCTCCTGGTTCATCTTCTCGGCCTGCGAGGAGAGCTCGCGGTACTTGGCCAGAGCGTCCGAGGAGTTGCCGGGCGGGGTCTGGGGGGCGGGGGACGGGGCGGCGGAGGCCGCGGGCTGGGCAAGGGTGACGACGGTGATCACCGCTACCGCGGCCATGGCACCTGACACCACCCGCTTGACTGGATGCGACTGCACGGTCGCGCGGGTCTCCTTTGCGCTCGGCCGCCGACCGGCCCGGGACGGACACACCCACCGGAGAGGTCGGGGGCCCGCTCCGGCACTTCGTCCCGGCCGCGCACCTGGCCGTGCTCTTCCGCAACAGGTGTGGCACGCGGGTGGTTCCGGTCTCAGCTCCCCGACAAAGCTGTTCCGGCGGCGATCCCGTGTCGCCGCCCTTTCGGCGGCTGCTGGCCACGAGATCTCGGACAGGTTACGAAACGACCGGGGGCCCGTCCACCAAGCCCCCGTCAAAAACTCTGCGTGATGCCGGGAAACACCATCGGACCAGCGCGGGAGAAATACTGTGACAGCCGCCACACGCTGGGGCTTCATCCGGTGTCGTTTCGACTACCGACCGTTTACCGAGCGGATCGACCTTTCACCGCGTAGCCACGGATCGGGCGAGTCAGGCGGATTGTCGCCCTCCCTCGGGTACGAGCCGGAGTTTCGGCACCATTCCCGCCTCGGCGAGCGCGTCGACCGCGCGACGTTCGTCGGCGTCCCACACCACCGAGGGCGGTGCGCCGAGCAGCACACTCACCACACAGTCCGCGCAGGCGTCGCCGCGGACCGCGCACCGGTCACAGTCCACGATCAGGGTGTCGATCTCGGCCAGGTCCACATCGACCGGGCGGGGACGGATGTCGTCCATGTCGGGCTCCTCACAGTTCCGTGCCGTCGGAAAACACGGTAGAAGCCACCACCGACAGTTTTCGCGCGTTCACCCCTCGGAGGCCCGCGGGAAACCGCGCGACGCGTGCCTAGACCCGGCTCAACCGGCTGACCAGCACCGCCGAGGGCGCCGGATGCGCCCCGCCGCCGCGGACCGAGTCCGCGACCGCCCGGTCCGAGGTCGCCACCACCATCGGCCGCCCGGCCGGTTCGGCCGCGACCAGCGACCTGATGACGTCGTCGGCGAGCACACCGCGCTCGGAGAACAACACCCGGACACCGCGGGGCACCGCGGCCGGGACGGAGAGTACCCCCGCGCCGTCGAAGACGACGGTCACCTCGGCGCCGGTCCGCGCGGCCAGCGCCGAGAGCTGGTGGATCAGCCGGTCCCGCTGGTCGGCGAGCGCCAGCTCCGGGTAGCCGGTCTTGGTCACGTTGTAGCCGTCGACGATAAGGTGCACGTTCGGCAGCGCCAGGTACCGGTCCAGCGCCGCGACGTCCTGGATCCGGCCGCCCTGCCCGAGCCCGGAGCGCGCACCGCGGACCATGTCCGCCGGACGTGCCCCGCGGGCGCCCAGCGCCAGCTCACGGCGCAGCCCGGTGACCGCGCCGTCGATCGTGTCGATGAGCAGGCCGAGCCGCACCTCGTCGGCCTCACGGGCCTCCCTGGCCGACTGCCGCGCGACCTCGGCGTCGGCGACCGCGCGCTCCGCGCGGGCCCGCTCGTTCGCCACCCGCTGCCGCTCCCGCTCCAGTTGCGCGTTCAGCGCGGCGATCTCGTCCGCGCGCGCGGACGAGCCGTGCTCCGCCTCGGCGCGCGCGGCCTCGGCCGCGTCCTTGGCCTGCCGTACCTGGACGCCCTGCTCGCGCAGCCGCTTCAGCAGCTTCTCGACCTCGGCTTCCCGCTCCCCACGGGCGTTCTCGGCGACTTCCCGTGCCTGCTCCAGCTCCGCCCGCACCTGCGCCAGCTCGGCCTCCAGCCGCTGGTTGCGGGCCAGCGCGGCGTCCCGTTCGGCCCGCAGCGCCGTCTCCTCGGCGTTCTTGGCCACCAGCCGGACCCGGCCCGCCGCGCTGGCCTCGCCGAGCAGCACCGCGGCGGCGGCCGCGGCGACCGATTCGGGGGCGTTCGGGTCGAGCACGTCCGTGCGGTGTTCCCGCAGCCATTCGATGACCGCGGTGCGGAACTGCGAGGACTCGCCCAACGCGGTGAGCAGCGCCGTCCCGCCGAGCTTCGCGCGCTTGGCCGGGGCGAACTTCGCGACCGGCCGCAGCTGCCTCGGCACGTCCGCGACCGGGAGCTTCGCCACCGCGGCGGCCGCCAGTTCGGCGATCCGGTCCCGGACCGGCTCCGGCAGCGCCTGCCACGTCGCCGGTTCGGGCCGAGAGGGCTCCTCGGCCGTTTCGTCGTCCGGGCGCGGAACGACACCCGAGGGGCCGGTGGCGTCCTCGGGCAGTTCCGGGTCGGCCGGCTGCGGGTGCATTGGTCCAGGGTAGGCCCCGTACGCCGAATCCGCGTCGCGTGGGACGCCTTGCACGCGCCGGGAATGTCGGTGGGCGGTCCTACAGTGCGGGGATCATGGACCCGCGTGGACGCACCGGCCAGGCTCAGCTGGCCTTCGACGAGCTCGGCACCCCCCTGCGGGACACCACCTTCGTCGTGTTCGACCTGGAAACCACCGGCACGAAACCCGGGCCGCACGGGATCACCGAGATCGGTGCGGTCAAGGTCCGCGGCGGGCAGGTGCTCGGCGAGTTCGCGACGCTGGTCGACCCCGGCGCGCCGATCCCGCCGCAGATCGTTTCGCTGACCGGCATCACCCAGGCGATGCTGTACGACGCGCCGCGGATCGACCGGGTGCTGCCCGCCTTCCTCGAGTTCATCGGCGGCAGCGTCCTGGTGGCGCACAACTCGGGCTTCGACGTCTCGTTCATGCGCGCGGCCTGCGAAGGGCACGGCTACGCCTGGCCGAAACCGACGGTCGTGTGCACGGTCCGGCTGGCCCGGCGGGTGATCCCGCGCGAGGAGGCGCGCAGCTACCGCCTCTCCTCGCTGGCCATGCTGCTCGGTTCCCGCACCCGGCCGACCCACCGCGCGCTCGACGACGCCCGCGCCACCGTCGACGTCCTGCACGCGCTGCTGGAACGGGTCGGCAACCTCGGCGTGCACACGGTGGAGGAACTCGTCGACTACCTGCCCGAGGTCACCGGCGCCCAGCGCCGGAAACGGCACCTCGCGCACGACCTGCCGTCCCGGCCGGGGGTGTACCTGTTCCGCGGGCCGGGCGACGAGGTCCTCTACGTCGGCACGGCCAAGGATCTCCGCCGCCGCGTCCGGCAGTACTTCACCGGCTCGGAAAGCCGCGGCCGGATCCGGGAGATGGTCGCGCTCGCCGAACGGGTGGACTCCGTCGAGTGCGCCCACTCGCTCGAAGCGGAGATCCGCGAGCTGCGGCTCATCGCCGCGCACCGGCCGATGTACAACCGCCGGTCGAAGAACCCGCACCACGCCTGGTGGATCGGGCTCACCGAGGAGGCCTTTCCCCGGCTGTCGGTGATCCGGGCGCCCCGCCCCGGCGTGCTCGGCCCGTTCCGCAGCCAGGCCGACGCCCGCACCGCCGCCGACACCCTCGCCGGCGCGTCCGGGCTGCGGACCTGCACCCAGCGCATCTCGCCGACCAGCGCCTCGGGAACGCCGTGCGTACTCGCCGAGCTGGGCCGATGTGGCGCGCCGTGCGCCGGACGGCAGAGCGTCGAGGACTACTCCCCCGCCGTCGACGCCGTCACCGAACTCATCGCCGGGCGCGACGCCGGGCCGCTGCGCGGCGCCGCCGCCTATCTCGCCCGGCTCGCCGAAGGGCAGCACTTCGAGCAGGCCGCCCGGCACCGCGACGACCTCGCCGCCCTCGTCCGCGCCGTCGGCAGGGCCCATCGGCAGGCCGCGCTCGCCTCGATCACCGAACTCGTCGCGGCCTCGCCGGACGGCGCGGGCGGCTGGGAGTTCGCGATCATCCGGTACGGCAGGCTCGCCTCGGCCGGTGTGGCCCGGCGCGGCGTGCCACCGATGCCGATCGTCGAGCACCTGGTGGCCGCCGCCGAGACCGTGCTGCCCGGCCCCGGCCCGCTGCACGGTGCCGCCCCCGAGGAGGTCGGCGTCCTGCTCCGCTGGCTGGCCCGCCCCGGCGTCCGGCTGGTACGGACGAGCAGGCCGTGGGCCGAACCCGCCGCCGTCGCGGGCTGGGCGGGCTGGCTCGACCTGGCGGCGGGCGCGCGATCACTGGAACGGGCCACGAACTGAGCCCGGCGCACCCGGCTAGGATCGCGCGCAGCAGCAACCAGAACTCGGGAGGACACCGGTGATCACCGCCATCGTGCTGATCCACGTCGAAGCGGACGCGATCCCGTCCGCCGCGCAGGCGATCGCGGATCTCGACGGCGTCGGCGAGGTCTACTCGTGCGCCGGGGACGTCGACCTCATCGCCACCGTCCGCGTCGCCGCCCACGAGGATCTCGCCGACCTCATCCCCGGCCGCATCGGCAAGGTGCCCGGCGTCCTCGACACCGTCACGCACATCGCCTTCCGCTCCTACTCCGCCGCCGAAACCGAATCCGCGTTCGAGATCGGCGTCGAAGGCGACTGACCGGCCACCGTCCAGCGCCCCAATGTGGCGTTCGGTGCACTGGACGCACCGAACGCCACATTCGCTGCGTTGAACGCACCCAATGCCACATTGGGGCGTTCGTCCGCGCCATAGCCGATCCGCGAAAACCCATCCAGAACGCCGTTAAGGCCACCTTGTGGGCGTCTGACGCCCGCAAGGTGGCCTTAACGGCAGTTCCGGTGGATCAGTGACCGGAGGTCTTGCCCGACTCCGAGGACTCCAGCTCGGGAGCGCCGTGACCGTTGCCACGGGCCCGGTCCAGCGCCGCGGTCTCCTCGACCGGGTCCGGCGACCAGAGCGAACCGGGGACGGCGTGTCCGGCGGATCCGAGCTTGTTCATCTTCTTCGGCACCGGCGCGCCCTGGTACTCCAGCGGGACCGCGTGGCCGTGGTCGTCCACTCCGCCCAGCGGCTGGTGGATCTCAATGAACTCACCGTGCGGGAGCCGCTTGATGATGCCGGTCTCGACACCGTGCTCCAGCACCTCACGGTCGCCACGTTGCAGGCCGAGGCAGATCCGGTACGTCACGTAGTACGCGATCGGCGGCACGATCAGCACCCCGATCCGGCCCGCCCACGTGGTCGCGTTCAGCGAGATGTCGAACTGGTCGGCGATGATGTCGTTGAAGCCGGACAGCTCGATGACCGCGAAGAACCCGAGCGCCATCGCACCGAGCGCGGTGCGGACCGGTGCGTCCCGCGGCCGCTGCAGCAGGTTGTGGTGCGCGGTGTCCTTCGACAGCTTCCGCTCGATCATCGGGTACGCCAGCAGCAGGCCGATCAGGATCGGCATCCCGACCGCGCCGGCGAAGAACACCGCCGGGATCGTGTACTTCCCGAGGTAGACCTCCCACGCGGGCCAGATCCGCAGCATGCCGTCGGCCCATGCCATGTACCAGTCCGGCTGCGAACCCGCCGACACCTGCGCCGGGTTGTACGGGCCGATGTTCCAGATCGGGTTGATCTGGAAGATGCCCGACATCAGCGCGAGCACACCGGTGACCATCGCGAAGAACGCGCCGCCCTTGAGGGCGAAGTACGGCATGATCCGCACGCCGACGACGTTGGTCTCCTTGCGGCGCACGCCGGGGAACTGCGTGTGCTTCTGGTACCAGACCAGCGCCAGGTGCGCCCCGACCAGCGCGAGCATGATGCCCGGCAGCAGCAGGATGTGGATCGTGTAGAGCCGCGGGATGATCTGGTCGCCGGGGAACTCCCCGCCGAACAGCGCCCAGTGGATCCAGGTGCCGATCACCGGCACCGACAGCACGATGCCCGACAGGGTCGCGCGGATACCGGTACCGGAGAGCAGGTCGTCCGGCAGCGAGTAGCCGAAGAAGCCCTCGAACATGCCCAGGATCAGCAGCAGGCCACCGATGATCCAGTTCGCCTCACGCGGGCGCCGGAACGCGCCGGTGAAGAAGATCCGGAGCATGTGGACCATCATCGAGGCGACGAAGATCAGCGCGGCCCAGTGGTGCAGCTGCCGCACGAACAGCCCGCCCCGGACGTCGAACGAGATGTCCAGCGTCGTGGCGAACGCGCGGGACATCTCCACGCCCTGCAGGTTCTTGAAGCTGCCGTGGTAGACGACCTCCTGCATGGAGGGGTCGAAGAACAGCGTCAGGTAGACACCC
This sequence comes from Amycolatopsis samaneae, assembly GCF_039541975.1. NCBI lineage: Bacteria > Bacillati > Actinomycetota > Actinomycetes > Pseudonocardiales > Pseudonocardiaceae > Amycolatopsis > Amycolatopsis samaneae. The sequence continues at coordinate 25,376 of NZ_BAABHG010000015.1, read as the reverse complement.
GAGAGCAGCAGGATGATGAAGCTGTAGAGCGCGATCTCGCCCAGCAGGAAGGACCAGTGGGTCGGGAACACCTTGTTGAACTGGTGCCGCAGGCCCTTGGCGAGGTGGTAGCGGTCGTCGGCGTTCTTGGCCGCTTCGCCCAGCTTCTTTTCGAGCGGGCTCGTGCCCTTCGTCGGCGTGGTCAGTGAACTCATGACTTGCGCTCCCAAAATGCCGGCCCGACCGGCTCGATGAAGTCACCGCGCGCGTACAGGTAACCCTGATCGTCCACTGTGATGGGCAGTTGGGCAAGCGGCCGGGTCGCCGGACCGAAGATCGGCTTGCCGTAGTGGAGCGCGTCGAACTGGGACTGGTGGCACGGGCAGAGGATCCGGTTGGTCCGCTGCTCGTACAGCGAAGTCGGGCAGCCGACGTGGCTGCAGATCTTCGTGTACGCGTACAGGTCACCGAAGTTGAAGTCCTCCTGACCCTCGCGCTTGACCACGCGGGCGGCGTCGGTCGGGCGCAGGCGGATCAGCATGACCGGGTTGTCCGAGCGCTTGAACGCCTGGGACAGCGCGTGCTCGTCGTGCCGCTCGGACTCGCGGAACGGGAACACCGTCTCCATCGCGCCCGCGTCGAGGTCCTCGGCCTTGACCAGGACGATCTCCTCGGGCTTGCCGGTGTTGCGGCGCAGGTAGACCTTCTCGCCGGGGTGCGCCGGCTGCCAGCCGGTGTGCCACAGCGAGTCCTTGTTGTCCGAGTTCTTCCACGGGTCCTTGATGAAGGACGCCACCGGCAGCGCCGCGGCCGCCAGGCCGAGGGCACCGGCACCCGCGCCGGCGGTCCGCTTGATCAGCGAGCGGCGGGCGATGGTGCTGCGGTTCCCGGCGTCGGCGAGGTGGGCGAGGATCGTGGCCTTGTCGATCTCCTTCGACCCGCCGTCACCCCGCTCCTGGACCGCGGTCTCGGCCGGGACGAACTTCTTCGTGTAGAGCAGCACACCGATGGCCAGCCCGAGGATCGCGAGACCCAGCGTGATGCCGAGCAACGGCGTGTACAGGCTGTAGAGGAACGCGCCGCGCTCGTCGTTCGGCTCCTTGTACTGCCAGGGCCACCAGATGAGCGAGACCACGAACGCGAGCCCGGCCAGCGCGGAGAGCGCGAACCAGAACGCCACCAGGCGCTCGGCGCGCCGCTCGGCGCGGGTCCCCTTGACCGGCCACGGCTCCGGGTAGTCGACGATCTCGACGCCGTCCAGCTTGCCGCCCAGCTTGAGCAGCTGGTCACGGTCCATTTCAGCCAGTTCCGCCTCCGTCGGCGGCTTCGGCCCCTCCTCGGCACTCATGCCTTCGATCCAATCCACAACGTCACGCCGACCAGCGCGGCGATCCCGACGATGAAGGCGATCAGACCCTCGGAAGCGGGGCCGAGCCCGCCGAGGCTGTTACCGCCAGGGTTGTTGTTGCCGTCGGACACGGACTTGACGTAGGCCACGATGTCCTTCTTCTCCTCCGGCGAAAGCTGCCGGTCGGAGAACTTCGGCATGTTCTGCGGCCCCGTGAGCATCGCGTCGTAGATCTGCTCTTCGGTGGCCGGGTCCAGGTTCGGCGCGTACTTGCCCGCCGAGAGGGCGCCGCCGCGACCGGTGAAGTTGTGGCAGGACGCGCAGTTGAGGCGGAACAGCTCGCCACCACGCGCCGGGTCCGAGCCGCGCAGCGCCTCACCGCGTTCCGCGGGGCGCTGCACACCGCCGCCGTGCGCCTGGATGTAGGCGCCGACCGCGTCGATCTCGCTCTCGGACAGCTTCGCCGGCTTCCGCGCGATCTGCGCCTCCTGGCGGACGGCGGGCATGCGGCCGGACGAGGTCTGGAAGTACACCGCGGCGTCGCCGATGCCGATCAGGCTCGGGCCGCGGTCCTTGACACCCTCGAGGTTCGCGCCGTGGCACTCGATGCAGGTGTTGTTGTAGACCTGCTCGCCCTGACGCAGCAGGGCCGGATCGCCCTGCGCGGTCGCGGTCTGCGGCTCCGGGGCGAACACGGCGTACAGCGCGCCCGCCCCCACCAGCGCGACACCGAGTGCGAGCAGGCCGGCGAACCGCCTCCGCAGCTTCGACCGCGCGCGGTACCGGCGCTCCGAGGTTTTCTTGCTGGTGGTCATCTTGCGGCAACCCTTGCTGTCAGTTCAGGCCGATAGTGAACGTGGTGGCGGCGGAGCGGGATCAGGGAATGATGTAGATCACCGCGAAGAGGCCGACCCACACGATGTCGACGAAATGCCAGTAGTAGGACACGACGATCGCCGAGGTGGCCTGCGCCGGCGTGAACTTGCTCAGCTTGGTCCTGATGAGCAGGTACACGAAGGCGATCAGACCGCCGATCACGTGCAGACCGTGGAAACCGGTCGCCAGGTAGAACACCGTGCCGAACGGGCCGGACGGGATCGTCAGCCCCTCGTCGATCAGGTTCAGGTACTCGTTGCCCTGACCACCGACGAAGATGGCGCCCATGATCAACGTGACGATGTACCACCGGCGCAGCCCGTAGACGTCGCCCCGCTCCGCGGCGAACACGCCGAACTGGCAGGTCAACGAGGACAGCACCAGGATCACCGTGAACGGGATCGCGTACGCGACGTTGAGGTGGAAGGGCTCACCGTGCAGCGGCGGCGGCCAGTGGCCGGAGGAGTTCTGCGCCTTGACGGTGAAGAACATCGCGAACAGTCCGGCGAAGAACATCAGCTCGCTGGACAGCCACACGATGGTGCCGACACTGACCATGTTCGGCCGGTTCAGCGAGTGGACCCGCTGACTGATGGTGGGAGCTGCCGTTGTCACGCGTCGCATTATGTCCTCTCGCACCGGCACCCCGCCCTTCGGGTCCACGGCGGGTCGCGTGCGGATCCGATCACATCGCCACCCGCCGAAGGTGAGAGCTACTCATGAGTTTCCTGAAGCAGCTGCGTGACCTGCTGAAGAAGCGGGAAAGTCCCGCTCTGACACCGGACACGCCCGGGCTGAAGATCGTCGTGGAAGCCTTCGATCCGGCCGAGGCGGACTCCTCGGTGCTCGCGCGTTCACCCGGCTGGGTACCCGACGCGCCCGCCGTGCTCCGGCATCACCTCACGCTGCCCCGCGAGCGGGTCGCCGAAGCCGCGGCGATCCTCGCCCAGGACGGCTGGGACCTGCGCGAACCCGCCGAAACGGAAGATTCCGCCGACGCGCTCGCCCGGGTCGAGGCGCAGCGCGTCCAGGTCCTCGACGCGCTGCACTGCGCGCAGGAACGCTCGCGGATGGCGGGACTCGCCCAGCGGCTCGGCGGCGACTCCCTGGGCTGGGACGCCCGGCAACCGGGTGAGTCACCGACCGCGCCCGCGTGATGTCGGTCATGCCGGATACGATCGCGGGGTCCACGGTGACGAGACGAGCTGGAGGCGTGCCACATGCGGATCCTGGTGTTCAGCCACAAGGCGGAGGTACGCGAGGCGATCGTGAACGCGATCGGCCGCCGCCCCGCCGCCGACCTGGACCGGGTGGACTACGTCGAGGCGGCCGGGATCGCGGACGTGCTCAGCGAGATGGACGCCGGTCAGGTCGACCTGGCCATCCTGGACGGTGAGGCGCAGCCGACCGGCGGCATCGGGCTGTGCCGCCAGCTCAAGAGCGAGATCACCGACTGCCCGCCGATCGTGGTCGCCGTGCGGCGCAGGGACGACCGCTGGCTGGCGACCTGGTCGCGCGCGGAGGCCGTGCTCGTGCACCCGCTCGACCCGCTGACCGCGGCGGAGACGGTGGCCGACGTGCTGCGCGCACGCCGGGTGCCCGCCGTCAACGGCTGACCCGCCACCTGAGCGAAGCCTGCGAGCGAATCGTGGATACCATGCGCCGAAAGAGATTAAACACCGCCTCGCGGAGCGAGACGATCGCATGAGCGACACCCCCGTCCCCCGCACCTGGCCGTCCCTGCTCAACCAGCTGATCGCACGTACCGACCTCGCCGAGGCCGACACGGCGTGGGCGATGGACCAGATCATGTCCGGCGCCGCGACCCCGGCCCAGATCGCCGGGTTCGCGATCGCGCTGCGCATCAAGGGCGAGACCCCGGCCGAGGTCTCGGGGCTGGCCGAGGCGATGCTGGCGCACGCGTACCGGGTGCGGATCGACGGCGCGGCGGTGGACATCGTCGGTACCGGCGGCGATCGGTCGAACTCGGTGAACATCTCCACCATGGCGACGCTCGTCACGGCCGCCGCCGGCGCGCCGGTGGTCAAGCACGGCAACCGCAGCGCCTCGTCGAAGTCCGGGGCGGCCGACGTGCTCGAGGCGCTCGGCGTCGCGATCGACCTGCCGCCCGACGGTGTCCGGCGCAGCGTCGCCGAGCTGGGCATCGGGTTCTGCTTCGCGCCGACGTTCCATCCCGCCCTGCGGCACGCGGGCCCGGTGCGCAGCCAGCTCGGCGTGCCCACGATGTTCAACCTGCTCGGCCCGCTGACCAATCCGGCGCAGCCGGGCAGCGCGCTGATCGGCTGCGCCTACCCGGACAAGACCCGGGTGTTCGCCGAGGTCTTCGCCCGGCGCGGCGCCTCGGTGCTGGTCGTGCGGGGTGACGACGGTCTCGACGAGATCACCACCACGACGACCTCGTCGGTGTGGGTCGTCTCGGACGGCGAGGTGACCGAGCGCGTCTTCGACCCGGCCTCGGTCGGCATCGCCCGTGCCACCGCCGAAGACCTGCGCGGCGGGGACGCCGCAGCCAACGCCCAGGTGGTGCGGGACCTCGTCGGCGGCAAGACGGGCCCGGTGCGGGACGCGGTGCTGATCAACGCCGCCGCCGCACTCGCCGCGTTCACCGGCTTCACCGGATCGTTCGAGGACGACCTCACCGCGGCGCTGGACCGGGCCGCCACCGCCGTCGACTCGGGCGCCGCCGCGGCACTGCTGGACCGCTGGATCGCCTTCTCCGCCCAGGCCCGCTCCTGAGCCTGGCCCCAGCGCTCCACTGTGGCGTTCGCTGCGTGGAATCGGGGCGGGACGCGGAGCGTCTCCGATGAGGGCGGCGGTGGGGGCAAGGGCGGAGCACCCAATGTGGCGTTCGCTGCGTCCAACGCATCCAATGTGGCGTTCGGTGCGTCCAGCGCACCCAATGCCACATTGGGGCGCACGAGCAGCGCACGGCCGGAACGCTCGGCGCTCAGCCCCGGAACGCGGCGCGGTAGGCGGTCGGCGTCGTCGCGCGCAACCGGGCGAACTGGTGACGCAGCGCGGCGGCGGACGCGTATCCGCACGCCACCGCGATGTCCTCGACCGACAGGCGTCCCTCTTCCAGCAGGGCCTGTGCGCGGTCGAGCCGCCGCTCGGTCAGCCAGCGATGCGGTGTCGTGCCGGTGGCCGCCGAGAACCGCCGCAGGAACGTCCGCTCCCCCAGTCCGCTGCGCCGGGCCAGCTCCGCGACGCTGAAGGGCCGGTCGAGCCGCCGTTCGACCCATTCCAGCGCCTCCGCCACGACGGAGTCGCCGGGCGCCGCGGTCGCCGGGACGGGTGCCTCGACGAACTGCGCCTGGCCGCCCGTCCGGTGGGGCGCGGCGACCATCCGCCGGGCCAGCGCCGTCGCGGCGGCGACCCCGCGCAGCCGCCGCACCAGGTGCAGGCACAGATCCACCGCGGCCACGGTCCCCGCGCTGGTCAGGACACCCTCGTCGTCCACGTACAGGGCCTGCGGATCGACGTCGGCGGTGGGAAAGCGCTCCCGGAACTCGGCCTCGTACACCCAGTGCACGGTGCAGCGCCGCCCGTCGAGCAGGCCCGCGTAGCCCAGGGTGAACACCCCGGCGCAGAACCCGGCCACCCACGCCCCGCGCGCGGCCGCGTCCCGCAGCACGTCGAGCACCGGTTCCGGCGGCGGCGCCGTCCGGGGCGCGCAGGTAGGCACGACGAGCAGGTCCGCGCTCGCCGCGAAGTCCAAAGAGGACAACCCGGTGAGCCCGAAACCGGACCAGCTCATGACTTTCGCGCCTTCGGGGGCGCAGACAGCGAAGTCCCAACCGTCCATTCCGGACGCGCTGCGGTCGGTGCCGAACACCTCACAGGCGACCCCGAGCTCGAACGGCGACACCTGGTCGGCGAGCACGACCGCGACACGGTTCACATCCACCCGGCCAGCATGTCACAAGTTTTGCGCCCGATGTCATTTCTGACACTGGTCGCTCGACGCTCACCCGGCGAAGGTGGACGGCATGACGAACCTCTCCCCCGAAAAACGGCCCCTGCTGCAGTGGTCGGCGGCCATGGCCCTGTCCGGCACCATCGGCGCGGTCGTGCTGGAAAGCGGCGCGGCGGCACCGGCCGTGGCGTTCGCGCGCTGCCTCGTCGGCGGCGTCCTGCTGCTCCTGTGGTGCGCCGCGCGCGGCTGGCTGCACACCTGGCGGCCCACTCGCCGCGACCTGCTGCTCGCGGTACTGGGCGGCGTCTTCCTGGTCGGGAACTGGGTGCTGTTGTTCGCCTCGTACGCGCTGTCGTCGATCTCCGTCAGCACGGTCGTCTACCACACCCAGCCACTGATCCTGGTCGGTCTCGCCGCGGCTTTCCTCGGCGAGAAGGTGACGAAGAACCACCTGGTCCGCGCGGGCATCGCGTTCGCGGGTGTCGCGGTGATCTCGTTGTCCGCGCACGGCGAGGACGGGAAACCCGTGCGGCTGGCGGGAATCGGCCTCGCGCTTGGCGCGGCCGTGCTCTACGCGGGGGCGTCGTTCGTGGCCAAACAGCTCACCCACGTCCGGCCGCATCTGCTGGCGGCGGTCCAGTGCGCGGTCGGCGCCGTCCTGCTCGCGCCCGCGTTGCTGCTGACGCCGCTGCCTTCGACGGCTTCCGGGCTGCTGTGGCTGGTCCTGCTGGGCACCGTGCACACGGCGCTGATGTACGTGCTGATCTACGCGAGCATCGGGAAGCTGCCGACGACCACGGTCGCCCTGCTGTCCTATGTGTACCCGGTGGTCGCGGTGCTCGTGGACGTTCTCGCCTACGGCCACCGGCCCGGCTGGCCGGAGGTGGCGGGCATGCTCGCGGTCCTGGCGGCGGCGCTCGCTCCGCGCCGTGCCGCCAGGACCGGGGTGAAACTCAGTGGTGACTCGGGCCCGTGTGGTACTCGAACACCAGCCCGCCGATCGTGATCAGCAGGGCCACGATCGCGATGATCAGGAGCCACACGTGGAAGAACGCGAGCGCGAGACCGCCGAGCGCGGCCGAGGCGGCCAGGCCGACCGGCCAGTAGCTGCCCGGGCTGAAGAAGCCCAGCTCACCGGCGCCGTCACTGATCTCCGCGTCCTCGCGGTCCTCCGGCCGCGCCTCGATCCGCCGGGAGACGAACCGCAGGTAGCTCCCGGCGAGCAGGGCGAGCCCGCCGGTGAGGATCAGGGCGACCACACCGATCGGCTCGGTACCGTAGCCGCTCATGTAGTGGGTCATGAACCCGTAGACGGCGGCGACGACGAAGGCAAAGCCCGCGACGATGTCGAAGATCCGCGCCTCGACCTTCATGGAGGTTTCCTTTCGAAGCTTCGAACCGGGTCAGTTGGTCGCGGTTCGTGCGGTGCGGTCGGTGTTGAACGGCTTGGTGGTGACCGCGAACGGGCTGCACAGCTCGCCACAGTTCATCGCCGTCAACGCCTCGGACGCGGTGTTCGGCTTGCCGGTCTTCGGGTTCGTCTGCGTACGCAGCTGGATGTACTGATCGTACTTGTCCGGCGACAGCGCGCGGACCTCGAAGTTCATCACCGAGTGGTAGGTGCCGCACAGCTCCGCGCACCGGCCGACGAAGGAACCTTCGCGGTCGATGGAGTTCTGGAAGGAGAAGTCCTGGTTGTTCTTCTCCGGGTCCGGCATGACGTCCCGCTTGAAGTGGAACTCCGGGACCCAGAAGGAGTGGATGACGTCGGTCGACCGCAGCTTGTACTCGATCGTCTTGTTCGTCGGGAGCACCAGCAGCGGGATCTCACCGGACGAGCCGACCGTGCTGACCTGGCCGCCGTCCGCACGCTTGGCCTTGTCGCCCTCGTACTTGAACTCCCAGTTCCACTGGAAGGCGATCACGTCCACGGTGACGTCCGGGTTCGGCTTCTTGTCCAGAACCTTGCTCTCGGTCGTCGCGGTGAAGAAGAACAGCACGCAGACCATGATCGTCGGGACGACGACGGTGAACAGCTCCAGCGGGATGTTGTACTGGAACTGACGGGGCAGTTCCTCTTCCTCGCCGGGGGCCGTCTTCTTCTTGCGGTGGAAGGTCGCGGTCCAGAAGATCAGCGCCCACACGATGACACCGACCGCCAGCGCGGCGATCACGGTCCAGGTCCACAGCCACCGCATGTCGTTCGCCTGCGGGGTGACCCCGACCGGCCAGCCGAACCGGAGGATCTCGTCGCCCGAGCAGCCCGTCGCGGTCAGAGCGACCAGCACCACCAGCGCGGCGACGCGGCCGACCCGCTTACCCACCGGGGTGCGCCCTGGATTTCCCACTGCGCCTCGCCCTTTCACCCAGAGCCTCCTCGACCGATCTTCGTGACACGCGGAGCCTAGCTGAGTTCACGCGTACCGCCCCCCAAGGGGTACGCGTGGCATACGTGTCACCCACCACGGCCGGGTGACGGCGGCGCGCGGCATACTGGGCCCTTCCCAGACCCCGGCCACGACCAGAGGTGTGTGAGTACACGTGTGCGGCCTGCTTGGACTGATCTGCGCCACCGAAACCGACGCTGCGAACGCCCGTGACGCCGTCGGCGCGGCGATGCGCTGCCAGCGCCACCGCGGCCCCGACGAGCAGGACACCTGGGCCGACGCCGAGGTCGTCTACGGCTTCAACCGGCTCGCGTTCATCGACGTCGACCACGCGCACCAGCCCCTGGTCTGGGGGCCGCCGGAGGCGCCGACGCGGTACACGCTGAACTTCAACGGCGAGATCTACAACTACCGTGAGCTGCGAGAAGAGCTCACGAAGGAGCACGGCGCGAAGTTCAACACCGAGGGTGACGGCGAGGCGATCGTCGCGGCGTACCACTACCTCGGCGAGGACGCGGTCAAGAAGCTGCGCGGCATGTTCGCGTTCCTGATCTGGGACTCGCAGGAGAAGCTCGTCTTCGGTGCCCGCGACCCGTTCGGCATCAAGCCGCTGTTCTACTCCGCCGGACCGGGCGGGATCGCATTCTCCAGCGAGAAGAAGTCCCTGCTGGAGCTGTCGGACACCCTCGGCGTCGCCGAGGAGCTGGACCGCACCGCCCTGCAGCACTACCTGGTCCTGCAGTACGTGCCCGAGCCCGAGTCGATGCACACCGCCATCCGCCGCGTCGAGTCCGGGACGTCGTTCCGCCTCTCTCCCGGCGGTGAGGTGAAGTTCACGCGGTACTTCCACCCGCAGTTCGCCGTGAAGCCGGTGAACAGCGAGGCCGAAGCGGAGGCGCTGTACGAACGCATCGCCGATGTGATGCGCGACTCGGTGTCCAAGCACATGATCTCCGACCCGGACGTCACGGTCGGCGCCTTCCTCTCCGGCGGCATCGACTCGACCGCGACCGCGACGCTGGCGAAGGAGCACAACCCGAACCTCATCGCGTTCACCAGCGGGTTCGAGCGCGAGGGCTACTCGGAAGTGGACGTCGCCGCCGAGTCGGCCGCGGCGATCGGGGTCGAGCACGTGGTCCGCATCGTGTCGGCGGACGAGATGATGGAAACCCTGCCGCTGATCGTCTGGTACCTCGACGACCCGGTGGCCGACCCGGCGCTGATCCCGCTGTGGTTCATCGCCCGCGAGGCCCGCAAGCGGGTCAAGGCGGTGCTGTCCGGCGAGGGCGCGGACGAGCTGTTCGGCGGCTACACGATCTACGGCGAACCGGTGTCGCTGGCGCCGTTCGAGAAGATCCCCGGTGGCGTGCGGAAGCTGCTCGGCAAGGTGTCGACGAAGATCCCCGAGGGCACCCGCGGCAAGGATCTGCTGCGGCGCGGCGCGCTGACACTGGAGGAGCGCTACTACGGCAACGCGCGCAACTTCCGCGACGCGCAGCTGCGCGCGGTCATGCCGGACTTCGCCGAGGGCATCGGCTTCATGGACGTCACCGCGCCCTGGTACCGCGAGTCCCAGGGCTGGGACCCGGTCGCGCGGATGCAGCACGTCGACCTGTTCACCTGGCTGCGCGGCGACATCCTGGTCAAGGCGGACAAGGTGACCATGGCGAACTCGCTGGAGCTGCGGGTGCCCTTCCTCGACGCCGAGGTGTTCAAGGTCGCCTCGACCATCCCGCTGAACCAGAAGCTGGCGGGCGGCACCACGAAGTACGCGCTGCGCAAGGCGCTGACCAAGATCATCCCGCCGCACGTGATCAACCGGAAGAAGCTCGGCTTCCCGGTACCGATCCGGCACTGGCTGCGGGACGAGATGTACGACTGGGCCCGCGGGATCATCGCGGACTCGAAGACCGACGCGCTGCTCGACAAGAACGCCGTGCTGGCGCTGCTGGAGGAGCACAAGGCCGGGCAGTTCGACCGGAGCAGGCAGATCTGGGCGCTGCTGGTGTTCATGATCTGGCACGGGATCTTCGTCGAGCACCGCATCAAGCCCGAGGTCCCCGAGCCGGTCTACCCCGTCAAGCTCTAGCCCCGGATGGTCCGTGGGGGCCTCCTTGAGGGACTCCAGATCCCTCAAGGAGGCCCCCACGGACCTTTCTGTCCTGTCACACGGACAAGTGGATCAAGCGGCGGGGAGGACACCGGCGATCTCGTCGGCGGCGGCCGGCCCGAAGGTCTCACCGATGCGGGCCAGCGCGTCGGCGCGGTCGAACGTCCATTCCTGGGGGCCGACGGTCTCCAGCACCAGCACCGCGATCATCGAGCCGAGCTGCGCGGAACGCTCGACGCCGAGACCGCCGTCGAGACCGGCGAGGAACCCGGCGCGGAAGCCGTCGCCGACACCGGTCGGGTCGACCTTGGCCCGCTCGGGAACGGCGCCGACGGTCAGCGAGACGCCGTCCTTGCCGACGATCTCGACGCCCTTCTCGCCCAGCGTGGTGATCCGCATCCCGACCTGGCCGAGCACGTCGGCCTCGTTCCAGCCGGTCTTCTGGAGCAGCAGTTCCCACTCGTAGTCGTTGCTGAACAGGTACTTCGCCCCGGCGACGAACGCGCGCGCCTGCGCGCCGTCCATCCTGGCCAGCTGCTGCGAGGGGTCGACGGCGAAGTCGTACCCGCGCTGACGGCACTCCTCGGCGTGGCGGATCATGCCGTCCGGGTCGTCCGGGCTGATCATCACGAGGCCGAGCTCGCCGGCGCGCTCGGCGATCGGCAGCAGCTCGATGTTGCGCGACTCGGCCATCGCGCCGGCGTAGAACGTGGCGATCTGGCACAGGTCCTGGTCGGTGGTGCAGACGAACCGCGCGGTGTGCGCGACCTCGGAGACGAGGACGCCGGAAGTGTCCACACCGTGGCGTTCGAGCCAGGACCGGTAGTCGGCGAAGTCCGCGCCGACGGCGCCGACCAGCACCGGCCGGACCCCGAGCACACCGAGCCCGAACGCGATGTTCGCGCCGATCCCGCCGCGCCGGACCACGAGGTCGTCGGCGAGGAAGCTCAGCGACACCCGGTGCAGCTGCTCGGCGACGAGTTGCTCGGCGAACCTGCCGGGGAAGTGCATCAGATGGTCGGTTGCGATACTGCCGGACACCGCGATCCTGGCCTTGTCTGCCACCGGTACTCCTCTAGTTCTTCGACCTCGGCTGGGGACGCAAGTTACCCGCGAGTCGTAACCCGTACGGGTAGTTCGCGCGCACGAGACGACACTACCGGCTGGTACTGCTTTCCGGCTGGGGTACGGATCAATAGCGTGACCGTCGTGAACGCCCTGAACGTCGCCCCGGAACCGGAAAACATCGGCGAGCTGATCGCCGACTGCGCGCATATCCCGGCCGCTCTCCAGGCCGAGAACCTGCCCCTGCCGCGTGAGGCGGCGCCGCCGTGGACCGTCGACGACGCGTGCCACGCGCAGGTCGCCGAGCTCGACGCGTACGTCTGACCGAAACAGCATCCAGGAACGGAGAAGGCCGTTACCCCCGAGCGGGGTAACGGCCTTCTCCGGCTTACGGGCGACGCGGCGTCAGTGGAACGAGTCGCCGCAGGCGCAGCTGCCGGTCGCGTTCGGGTTGTCGATCGTGAAGCCCTGCTTCTCGATCGAGTCGACGAAGTCGATCACGGCCTCGGACACGTACGGCGCGCTCATCCGGTCGACGGCCACGCGCAGGCCGTCGAAGTCGCGGAACAGGTCGCCGTCGAGCTCGCGCTCGTCGAAGAACAGCTGGTAGCGCAGGCCAGCGCAGCCGCCGGGCTGGACGGCGATGCGCAGGTGCATGTCATCGCGGCCCTCCTGTTCGAGCAGCGCCTTCGCCTTGGCGGCCGCGGCGTCGGTCAACGTCACGCCGTGGGTCTCCTCGGCGGTACCAGCGCCGGTCTGCTCAGCGGTCGTCATGGCACTCCCTCTTGGTCGAACTCACTGCGGATACTCCTGGTGCACTACGTACAACACGGCAGGGTTCCGATCTGTTCCCCACCATGGTCGCATATCGATGTCGCGGATCGATCGACCTGGTGAACGGCGCCGTGACGGCTGCAATACCCTGGTGAGGTGAGGTTCCTGCGCCGCAGCTCTGCTGACACCACCGCCACCGAAGCCGAACCGGTCGAGGCGGACGCCGTCGACGTCCAGGGAAAGGCCTACACCCCGGGCAAGGGCAAGGCCACCCCGAAGCGGCGTGAGGCGGAGGGCAAGCGGCGCGGCCCGGTGGCCCCGCCGCCCACCACCATGCGTGAGGCGATGAAGCGCAACAAGGAGCTGCGCAAGGCGAACCCGGCCAGCAAGGAGGAGCGCCGCTCCGCGGCCAAGGAACGCCGCGACCGGATGATGGCGGGCGAGGACAAGTACCTGCTGCCCCGTGACCGCGGGCCGGTCAAGGCCTACGTCCGGGATCTGGTGGACTCGCGGCGCAACCTGCTGGGTCTGTTCATGCCGCTGGCCATCCTGGTGTTCGTGGCCCTGCTCGTGCCGTACCCGGCCGCGCAGCAGTACGTCACGCTGCTGTGCACCGCGATGCTGCTGGTGATGGCGATCGAGGGCTTCGTCAACGGCCGCAAGATCGCGAAGCTGGCCAGGGAGCGGTTCCCCAAGGAAGCCATCAACGGCCGCTCGGTCGGCTGGTACGCGTTCGTCCGGGCCAGCCAGATCCGCAAGCTGCGCGTGCCCAAGCCGCGGCTCAAGCCGGGCGACCCGATCCCGAACTGACCCGGTACGTCACAGGTCGTTAGTTTCGCGAACGAACCATGTCTAAGCTGTCGGCATGGAGTTTCGACGTCTTGGCCGCAGTGGCCTGAACATCAGCGAGATCTCCTACGGCAACTGGCTGACCCACGGGTCCCAGGTCGAGGAGGAGCAGGCACAGGCCTGCATCAAAGCCGCGCTCGACGCGGGCATCACCACGTTCGACACGGCCGACGTCTACGCGAACACCGCGGCCGAGTCGGTGCTCGGGCGCGGCCTGAAGGGGCAGCGACGGGAGAGCCTGGAGATCTTCACCAAGGTCTTCTGGCCGACCGGGCCCGGCGGCCCGAACGACAAGGGGCTGGGCCGCAAGCACATCATGGAGTCGGCGCACGCCTCCCTGAAGCGGCTCGGCACCGACTACGTCGACCTGTACCAGGCGCACCGCTTCGACCGCACGGTGCCGCTGGAGGAGACCTTCGGCGCGTTCGCCGACCTGGTCCACCAGGGCAAGGTGCTCTACATCGGCGTCTCGGAGTGGACGGCGGAGCAGATCACCCAGGGCGCGGCGCTCGCCCGCGAGCTGAAGATCCCGTTCGTCTCGAACCAGCCGCAGTACAACATGCTGTGGCGGGTCATCGAACCGCAGGTCGTGCCCGCTTCCGAGCGCGAGGGACTGAGCCAGATCGTCTGGTCGCCGATCGCGCAGGGCGTGCTGACCGGCAAGTACAAGCCCGGTCAGGCACCGCCGGCCGGCTCGCGCGCGACCGACGAGAACGGCGCGCGGATGATCGAGCGGTTCCTCAACGACGACGTGCTGACCCGCGTCGCGAAGCTGGAGTCGCTCGCGGCCGACGCCGGGCTCAGCATGGCCCAGCTGGCGGTGGCCTGGGTGCTGCAGAACCCGAACGTCGCCTCGGCGATCGTCGGCGCCTCCCGCCCGGAGCAGGTGCACGAGAACGTCAAGGCCGCCGGGGTGAAGCTGGAGGCCGACCTGCTGGCCGCGGTGGACGAGGCCCTCGACGGCGTCATCGAGCGCGACCCCACGCTCACCCGGAGCCCGTGAGCACCCGTTCCGCGACCACCAGGTCGTGCGGGTAGGTGATCTTGAGGTTCTCCGCGCCGCCGGGCACCCAGCGCACCGGCAGCGCGGAGAACCGCTCCATGCACGAGGACGTGTCGGTGCCGAGGAACCCTTCCCGCTCGGCCTGTTCGTAGGCCGCCACCAGCGGCTCGGCGCGGAATCCCTGCGGGGTCTGGACCCGGATCGCGCCCGGTACCCGTGCCGACAGAGCGTCACCCGACACCGCGACGACGTCGTCGGCGGCGAGACCGGGCACCGCGCCGCCGTGTTCCCGTGTCCGCGCCAGCACGTCCTCGATCAGCTTCGCCGTCACCAGCGGGCGGGCGGCGTCGTGCAGGAGGACCGCGTCGATCCGGCCGTCGGCCACGCGCGGCGCGAGGTGACGCAGCGCGTTGAGTTCCGACGCCTGGCGGGTGTCGCCGCCGTGTACCAGTTCGACCGGGCCCGGGTGCCGGGCCACCACCTCGGCGGCCAGCTCCGCGTCCTGCGGCCGCACCACGAGCACCAGCACGCCGATCCCGGCCGCCGCGGCGAACGCGTCGAGCGACCACGACACGACCCGCCTGCCGGCGAGCGGCAGGTACACCTTGTTGAGCTTGGCGCCGACCCTGGTGCCCGCGCCGCTGGCCAGCACGACCCCGGCCGCGGTGGACGCTGGAAGACTTTCCCGCACAACGGAACCCTACTGGCCGCCGCACACCGGCGAGGACCCGATCCGGCCGCGGGCGCTAGTGTTTCGAGCGTGGAGACCCCCATCGAGTTCGCCGAGATCGAGGCCCCCGACGAGCACGCCCGATCGGCGGCGATCGCCCTGCACGGCAACCTGGTCAAGCCCGCCGGATCACTGGGCAGGCTCGAGGACCTCGGCGTGTGGATCGCGGCCTGTCAGGGCCAGTCGCCGCCCCGCCCGTTCTCCCGGCCGCGCGTGATCGTTTTCGCCGGGGACCACGGGATCGCGGCGAAGGGTATCTCGGCGTATCCCCCCGAGGTCACCGCGCAACTGCTGGGCACGATGCTCACCGGCGGCGCCGCGGTCAACGTGCTGGCCGCCGCGGCGGGCGCGAGTGTGCGGGTGGTCGACATGGCCGTCGACACCGAGACGTCGGCGATGCGCGCGGTCAGCGAGTTCAAGGTGCGGCGCGGATCGGGCTCGATCGACGTCGAGGACGCGCTCACCGGGGACGAGGTGCTCGCCGCGGTGCGCGCGGGCATGCGGATCGCCGACGCCGAGGTCGACGGCGGCGCGGATCTGCTCGTCGCGGGCGATCTGGGGATCGGGAACAGCACGCCGGCCTCGGTGCTGGTCGCGGCGCTGACCGGCAGTGAGCCGGTGGCGGTGGTCGGCCGCGGCTCCGGCATCGACGACACGACGTGGATGCGCAAGGCGACCGCGGTGCGGGACGCCCTCCGGCGGGCCCGCGCGGTACTGGCCGACCCGCTCGCGCTGCTGCGGACCGCCACCGGCGCGGACATCGCGGCGATGGCCGGGTTCCTCGCCCAGGCCGCCGTGCGCCGGACCCCGGTGGTGCTCGACGGGCTCGTGGTGACCGCGGCGGCGCTGGTCGCCGAGGAACTGGCGCCGGGCGCCCGCCGCTGGTGGGTCGCGGGTCAGCTGACCGGGGAACCCGCGCACGCGCTGGCACTGGAGCACCTCGACCTCGGCGCGCTGCTGGATCTCGACGTCCGGCTCGGCGAGGGCACCGGCGCGGTGGCGGCCCTGCCCCTGCTGGCGATGGCGGCCCGGGTGCTGGCGGAGATGACCACACACGAGCAGTCCGGCGTGAGCGGCCCCCTGACCCCGGCCCCCGCCTCCTGACCCGGCTCTCCCGCTCTCTCCCCCACACACCAGCTACGTGGGGGTGTCCCCCTCCCTCACCGGGGGGCGACCCCAAGACCATTCTACCGGCGGGGTACGACGAGAACGCTTTTTCGGGCGCTGCGGGCGGGAACTGTCCACAACGGCGGGTGGCTGTGGACAACCGGGCCCACCGGAGGCGATCCGCGGGCGTGCCACGGGCTGCGCGCGGCCCAGCGCCGCGAGCGACGCGTTCGAGATGATCAACGTCCCCATCGCGTCGTTCGGGACAGCGACCCCGGCCGAACGCCGCACGCGCCATGACGATCCCGCCCAATTCGTCCACAAAGGACAGAGCGCGAAAACGGGGCCGTCCCGAAGGAAAACCCTCGGAACGGCCCCGGAAAACGAGTCAGGACATCTTGAGCATCCAGCCCTCGGGCGCCGGGTGCGTGCCCTCCTGGATCCCGGTGAGCCGCTCACGCAGCTTCATGGTCAGCTCGCCCGCCTTCCCGCCCGAGACCGAGAACTCGCCACCGGCGTGCTTCACGTGCCCGACCGGCGTGATCACCGCGGCCGTACCGCACGCGAACACCTCGGTGAGCGCACCGGACGCGGCCGCGGACTCCCACTCCTCGGTGGAGATCCGCCGCTCCTCGACCGCGTAGCCGAGCGAGGAAGCCAGCTGCAACAGCGACTTCCTGGTCACCCCCGGCAGCAGCGAGCCGGTCAGCTCGGGGGTCACCACCCGCGCGTCCGAGCCGGAACCGAAGACGAAGAACAGGTTCATCCCGCCCATCTCCTCGACCCAGCGCCGCTCCACCGCGTCCAGCCAGACCACCTGGTCGCAGCCCTTCTCCACGGCCTGTGCCTGCGCGACGAACGACGCCGCGTAGTTGCCGGCGCACTTGGCGAAGCCGGTACCGCCGGGCGCCGCGCGGACGTACTCGGTGGACAGCCACACACTGACCGGCTTCACCCCACCGGTGAAGTACGAGCCCGCCGGGGAGGCGATGAGCGCGTACAGGTACTCACCGGCGGGCCGGTTCACGCCGAGCCCGGTTTCGGTCGAGATCATGAACGGGCGCAGGTAGAGCGAGTCGCCCTGTTTGGTGGGCACCCAGCGGGAGTCGACCGCGAGCAGCTCACGGATCGACTCGATGAAGATGTCCTCGGGCAGCTTCGGCATCGCGAGCCGCTCGGCCGAGGCCTGGAACCGCTGCGCGTTCGCGTCGGGCCGGAACGCGGCGATCGAGCCGTCGGGCTGGAGGTAGGCCTTGAGCCCCTCGAAAATCGCTTGGCCGTAGTGCAGCACGGATGTCGCCGGGTCGAGCGTGAACGGCTCGTACGGGCCGACGGTGGCGTCGTGCCAGCCCTTATCGGCAGACCATTTCACGGTCACCATGTGGTCGGTGAAATGTGTCCCGAAACCGGGGTTGGCCAGTACTTCCGCGACGCGGTCCGCACTCGCGGGACTCGGGTGTGGGACATGCGTGAACTGCGTCGTGGTCGTCATGGTTAGACAATAGCTCTTAGTCGGACGGGCGTTAGTCGGAAGTCCGGCCATTACCCGGTTCGCCGGAGTCCACGGCATCCGGCCGGACGACAGCTTAGGATGGGGACGTGACCAACCACCCCGCGCAGCCCGCGAAGACCACCTCCCCCGGTGCCGGCGCGGACGTCAAGACGTTCGCCACCGCGGTCCTGCTGACCTTCGGCACCGGCATGCTCGGCATGGTCGGCTGGGCCCTTCTCAGCAGCGGCTTCGGCGGCTTTCTCGGCCTCGTCGCCGGCGGGTTCGGCATCTGGTGGTGGGCGAAGATCCACGGCCAGGTCATGCCGCGGGACCTGAAGACCCGTTCGGTGGTCATCCTGCTGGTGGTGAACGCTGTCCTGGCGCTCCTGCTCCTCCTGCTCGCGGGCTGACCGGGGCTAACCCGGCAGCAGCGGCGCCGGCCAGCCGGGTTCCGGGCGGAAGTCCGTGCCGGTCCCGTCGAAGGGATAGGCCCGGCGCTCGACCAGCTCGCCCACCCGCTCCCCCTCGGCACGCAACCGGACCAGCTGCGCGACGGTGAGCCTGCCCGCCGCCACCGCCGCGTCGGCCTCGTCCTCGTCCTTCCAGCTCCAGCCGCCGTCCGGGGTGACCACGACGTCGAGGATGCCGTCCATGCGGTCCGGACCGGCCGCGGACCGGCCCAGCGGAATCTCCAGATTGACGTACCAGCCCTGGAAACGGCACTCCGCGTCGAAGAACCACCACACCGAGGACCACTCGTCGTCGGCGATACGCCGCAGCGTCGAAGTTTCGTGCCAGATCGCGGGCACGGACGTCCTGGCCGTGCGGAACCGCTCGGCCAAAGGCGCCTCGCGCAGAGCACGCCCGTCGGCCAGCCTGCTGGCCATGATCCCGGTGCCCGCCGGGAGCCAGGCCGTCAGCACGCGGCCGTCGTCGGACAGCACCCGCAGCGGGTGCTGCTGCCCGACACTGCCGTCGGGCCGCAGGAAACGCTCCACCACCGTCTGTCCCGGGCGCCAGCGGAGATCACACACGTCGTCCACGGTACCTGCTCGCGCGCACACGCAGTAGCAGCTCGACTACACCGCCCAGCCCCGCGGCCACCAGCGCGGCGACCGGACCGGCCACCACCGCGGCCGCCGCGGCGAGCAGACCAGCCACGACCGCCGCGGTGCCGCGCGCGGGAGCGATCCGCTCGCGGGCTTCGGCGAACGTCGTGAGCGAGGCGGGCAAGGTCGCGAGCACCATGACGACGGTGAGGACCGGCTGCAGGGCCCCGGCGTCGGCGGCGGCGAGCAGGTCCCGCACCGACGTCGCCGACAGCCCGAGGCGGAGGGCACCGAGCTGGTACAGCGCGGCGGCGGTGACCACCAGCGCGACCACCGAGAGCACGACGGTCCGCCGCCCGGTGTGCTCGGCCCGTCGCGGCAGCAGGAGCGGGAACACCACCAGCAGCGCCACCAGTACCCCGGGCACGGCGGGCGCGCCGATCCCCGGTCGCGTGCCGACCGGGGCGACCACCACGCAGATCGCGACCAGCACGAGCGCGGCGGCCAGCAACGCCACCGTCACCCCGCGGGCCACCGGCTCGGGCAGCCGGAGTCCGGCGAAGTCCGCGGCCACGACCGCGAGGACAAGAACCGCCGCGGCCACGCCGGGGTGCGCCGGCACGACGTAGAGACCGAAGGCGGTCGCCTGCACGACCACGGCGGCGAGCCGCGCGAAACCGGCGACGTACCGTTCGGGGCCGTCGTCGCCGAGCGGGGGCAGACGGGCCGCGAAACAGGCCAGGAGCCCGGCGAGGGCGACCGCCGCGGCGACCCAGTACCCGGCGCTCGCGGCCCCCACGGCGAGCGCGAGCGGCAGTCCGCCACCGAGACGCAAGAGAGCCCCTTTCCATTCCGGCTCCTTTTGTCATTAGCATGGCTTACGATCCGACCGGGCCACCGTCCGGTACCGACACGACCGCACGAGGAGCCACACCGTGACCGTGCCCAAGCTCGCCCTCTCCGAGAATTCCGAAGGGGCCCTCGCCAAGACGCGCGCGGACGTCGTCGTGGTCGGCACCCTGCAGGGCGAGGACGGGCCGGTGCTCGCCTCCGGTGCCTCGGTCGCCGACGGCGCGTTCGACGGCAAGCTCGCCGAGGTCCTCGCCACGCTCGGCGCGAGCGGCAAGGCCGAGGAGATCGTCAAGCTGCCGACGCTGGGCAAGCTGACGGCCTCGGTGGTGCTCGCGGTCGGCCTCGGCAAGGCGGAGGCGGACGGCACCGTCACCGCGGAGCGGGTCCGCCGTGCCGCCGGTGCCGCGGCCCGCGCGCTGGCCGGCACCGACCGCGCGTTCGTCACGCTGTCCGCGCTGGACCTGGCCGCCGCCGTGGAGGGCGTCGCGCTCGGCGCGTACGTGTTCACCGCGTACCGCTCCGAACCCGGTGACGCCCCGGTGGCCAAGGTGGACTTCGCGAGCCCCGAGGCGGGCGCCGCGAAGGACCACAAGGCGACGCTGAAGGCCGCGACCGCGACCGCCGAGGCGGTCATCATCGCCCGCGACCTGATCAACACCCCGCCGAACGACCTGTACCCGGCCTCGTTCGCCGACCGCGCGCAGAAGCTGGCCGAGGCGAACGGCCTCGAGTTCGAGGTGCTGGACGAGAAGGCGTTGAAGCGCAAGGGTTTCGGCGGGATCCTCGGCGTCGGCGGCGGTTCCGCGCGGCAGCCGCGCCTGGTGCGCGTCGCCTACAAGCCCGCCAAGGCGGCCAAGAAGGTCGCGCTGGTCGGCAAGGGCATCACCTTCGACTCGGGCGGCATCTCGATCAAGCCCGCCGCGAACATGGACCACATGACCTCGGACATGTCCGGGGCCGCCGGAGTGCTCGCCTCGGTCGTGCTGGCGGCGAAGCTCAAGCAGCCGCTGGAGGTCGTCGCGCACATCCCGCTGGCGGAGAACCTGCCCTCGGCGACCTCGTACCGTCCCGGTGACGTGCTCAGCATGTACGGCGGCAAGACCGTCGAGGTGCTCAACACCGACGCCGAGGGCAGGCTCGTGCTGGCCGACGCGATGGTGCGCGCCGCCGAGGAGAACCCGGATTACCTGATCGAGACCTCGACGCTGACCGGCGCGCAGGTGGTCGCGCTCGGCAACCGCACCGCCGGGATCATGGGCTCGGACGAGTTCCGCGACCGCGTCG
Organism: Amycolatopsis samaneae; assembly: GCF_039541975.1. Classification (NCBI taxonomy): domain Bacteria; kingdom Bacillati; phylum Actinomycetota; class Actinomycetes; order Pseudonocardiales; family Pseudonocardiaceae; genus Amycolatopsis; species Amycolatopsis samaneae. The sequence goes on along the minus strand of NZ_BAABHG010000015.1, from coordinate 4,534 downwards.
CGAAGATCGCGCAGGAGACCGGCGAGGGCGGCTGGGCGATGCCGCTGCCGGAGGAGCTGCGCGGCGACCTCGACTCGCGGCTGGCCGATCTGGCCAACGTCACCGGGCACCGCTGGGGCGGCATGCTCGCGGCCGGGATCTTCCTGCGCGAGTTCGTCGCCGAGGGCCTGCCCTGGGCGCACATCGACATCGCGGGCCCGTCGTTCAACACCGGCGGCCCGTGGGGCTACACCGGCAAGGGCGGCACCGGCGTCCCGGTGCGCACGATCTCCGCGGTGCTCGCGGACATCGCGGCGCAGGGCTGATTTCCGACGTTCCGTGAAGGCCTCCTTCACAGCGGTGAGCGCTGTGAAGGAGGCCTTCACGGCACTATGGCACCCATGGACCCCGGCGAATACCTGGAATCGGCGGTACGCGACGTCCTGACCGCCGACGAAGCCGCGCTCGACGAGCGGATCGGCTACACGGCGCTCCTGCTCGCGACGGCGGGCGCCACGGCCGAAGCCGACCGGCTCGTGACGCAGTGGCGGACACTCACCGAGCGCCCGGTCACCGCGCTCGTGCCGAGCCAGGTCCGCGCCCGCGCCTGGGCGATGCTGTTCGAGGCCCGCGGCACCCGGCCGGACTGGGCGGCGGAGCTGCCGCCACTCGACCTCGACGCCGAAGAACGCGCGCACACCGCGTCACTGCTTCGCCCGGTGTCGGACCTCGACGGCGGCCTCGGCGACTCCCCTGCGGCCGGGATCGTGTCCGAACTCGCCGGGAAACTCGCGCCTTCGCGCCCGGACCGGCTCCGCTCGGCGATCGCCGCGCACGACCTTCCCGAGTGGGCGGCGCGGGCCGCCGGACAGGCCCGCCCGGACGTCGCGACGCTGGCCGCCTCGCGCACGCTCGCGCCGCGCCTGGTCGCCGGTGCCGACCCGCTCGGTCTCGGTGCCGAATGGCCCTCCCGCTGCGCCGACGCGCTCGTCGCGGCGCTGTACGAACGCTGTCCGCCGGAGAGCGGCACCTGGCCGGAGCTGATCTCGCGGATCCTCCGGTTCCGCGGCACCGGCACGGCTCCCGCCCCCGCGAGCCCGGCCGACCTCGACGCCACCGAACTGCGGCTCGGCCTGCGGCTGCCGGACGACTACCGGGACTTCCTGCGTACCTGCGACGGGCTGCCGGGTGACGTCGTCTTCCCGCGCCTGCTCGGCAGCGGCGAACTCCGGGTCGTGGACGACGTCGTGGTGCTCGCCGAACCGGCCGTCGTCCTGCTGGCCCGCGCCGGCGACCGGTGGCACGCCGTCGAGGTCGACCCGGTGTTCGGCAGCACGGCGTACCCGGGGTTCCGCGCACTGCTCGAACACCATCTGACCCTGCTGGCCCAATCGGCGTGAGCCGGGCCGAAACTGTCGGTGCGCGCCGCTAACTTGTGATCGTGACCACACTCACCCTGGCAGAGATCACCAAGGACAACGTCGAAGACGCGTGCGACATCGCCGTCGCGAAGCGCCAACGGCGCTTCGTGGATTCGGTGGCCGAGTCACTCGCCGAGGCCTACGTCCAGCCCGAGGTCGCCTGGCCCCGGCTGATCCTCGACGACGGAGAACCGGTGGGGTTCGTCATGGCCGGCTTCGATCCGGCCGCGAAGGCCGACTTCCTCCGCTGCTGGCTCTGGCGGCTGAACATCGCGGCCGGGAAGCAGGGCCGCGGGTACGGGCGGTTCGGCGTGCACGCGGCGCTCGACGAAGCGCGAAGACGCGAGCAGAAGACCATGTCCGTGTGCTGGGTGCCCGGTAAGGGCGGGCCGGAGGAGTTCTACCTCCGCCTGGGCTTCCGCAAGACCGGGCAGCTCCACGAGAAGGAGGTCGTCGCCACAATCACTCTCTGACCCGGCGAGCCGGGAGGCTCAGGCCTGGCCGCGCTTCTTGCGTTCGGTGTACTCGCGCATCCGCTGTGGGTAGCCGACCCTGGCGACCTCGTACACCGGGATCGAGAGCCGGTGCCCGAACTGCTGGGCCGCTTCGAGGCTGTCGATCCGGCGCCGGGTCCATTCACCATCGTGTGCGATCAACACCACGGTGGTCTCGGTTACGGTCGTGCGTGGTTCCACATAGGCCTCGACACCGTGGCGGGAGGACGTCCACTCCTCCAGGTGCCGGGTGTCGGTCGCGTTGGCTTTCCGCAGCGTACCGGGCTTTTGGCCACCCTTGCCGCGGCGACGCAGCGAGTCGAAGATCCCCACCTCGACCACCTCACTTCCCAAGTCGCGTCGGTCCCATTATCCCGGGCCGGGCGTGTGTTCGGTGTCGCCACACCCGGCTAGCTCGCAAGGCAGATCACCGTAGTGACAAGATGGCGGTGTCGCGCGCGCGTTTATACCGCGCCCGCGTGACGCCAGAGCACCACCCATCGCTTGCCGAGGAGTTATTGAAGTGACCGACACCTCCGCCGACCTTGTGATCCTGGGAGGCGGGTCGGGCGGCTACGCCGCGGCGTTCCGCGCCGCCGAGCTGGGCCTCTCCGTCACGCTGATCGAGAAGGACAAGCTGGGCGGGACCTGCCTCCACCGGGGCTGCATCCCGACCAAGGCCCTGCTGCACGCCGCGGAGGTGGCCGACGAGGCGCGCGACGCCGAGACGTTCGGTGTCAAGGCCTCCTTCGAGGGCATCGACATCGCCGGGGTCAACAAGTACAAGGACGGCATCGTCTCCCGTCTGTACAAGGGCCTCCAGGGCCTGGCCAAGGCGCACAAGGTGAACCTCGTGGAGGGCACCGGCACGTTCGTCGGCGGCACCACGGTCGAGGTCGGCGGCACCCGCTACACCGGGAAGAACGTCATCCTGGCCACCGGCTCGTACTCGCGCACCCTGCCCGGGCTGGAGCTCGGCGGGCGCGTCATCGCCAGCGAGCAGGCGCTGTCGCTGGACTACGTGCCGAAGAAGGTCGTCGTCCTCGGCGGCGGCGTGATCGGTGTCGAGTTCGCGAGCGTCTGGGCCTCCTTCGGCGTCGACGTCACCATCGTCGAGGCACTGCCCCGGCTGGTCCCGAACGAGGACGAGTTCGCCTCCAAGCAGATCGAGCGCGCCTTCCGCCGCCGCAAGATCGCCTTCAAGACCGGCGTGCGGTTCACCGGTGCCAAGCAGGACGACAACGGCGTGAGCGTGTCGCTCGAGTCGGGCGAGACGCTGGAGGCGGATCTGCTGCTGGTCGCCGTCGGCCGCGGCCCGAACTCGGCGGGGCACGGCTACGAGGAGGCCGGCGTCAAGATCGACCGCGGCTTCGTCCTCACCGACGACCGCCTGCGCACCAACCTCCCCAACGTCTACGCCGTCGGCGACATCGTCCCCGGCCTGCAGCTCGCGCACCGCGGCTTCCAGCAGGGCATCTTCGTCGCCGAGGAGATCGCCGGGCTGAACCCGCGCGTCATCGACGAAAGCGGTATCCCGCGCGTCACCTACTCCCACCCCGAGGTCGCCTCGGTCGGGCTCACCGAGTCCCAGGCCAAGGAGCGTTACGGCGCGGACGTCACGACGTTCACCTACGATCTCGGCGGCAACGGCAAGAGCCAGATCCTCAAGACCTCCGGCGGGGTCAAGCTCGTCAAGGCCCCGGACGGTCCGGTCGTCGGGGTGCACATGGTCGGCGACCGGGTCGGCGAACTGATCGGCGAAGCGCAGCTGATCTACAGCTGGGAAGCGTTCCCCGAGGACGTCGCCCCGCTGATCCACGCGCACCCCACCCAGACCGAGGCCCTCGGTGAAGCGTTCCTTGCCCTCGCCGGCAAGCCGCTGCACGTGCACAGCTGACGTCTCACCAGCAGAATCAGACCACGCAAGACATATCAAGGGAGTCAGCGAACGATGGCCTACACCGTCACGTTGCCGGAGCTCGGGGAGAGCGTCACCGAGGGCACCGTCACCCGGTGGCTGAAGCAGGAGGGTGACACTGTCGCGGTCGACGAGCCGTTGCTCGAGATCTCGACCGACAAGGTCGACACCGAGGTGCCCTCCCCGGTGGCGGGCACGGTCGTGAAGATCAGCGCCGCCGAGGACGAGACCGTCGAGGTCGGCGGCGAGCTCGCCGTGATCGACGACGGCACCGGCGGCGTCCCGGCTTCGTCCGCGCCCGCCGCCGCCCCCGCCGCCCAGCCCGAGCCGGAGCCCGCCCAGCAGGCGACCCCGGCCGAGACCCCGGCGCCCGCCGCCGCGCCCGCGCCGAGCGGCCCGGCCCAGGGCACCGAGGTCAAGCTGCCCGAGCTCGGCGAGAGCGTCACCGAGGGCACCGTCACCCGGTGGCTGAAGCAGGTCGGCGACACCGTCGCGGTCGACGAGCCGTTGCTCGAGATCTCGACCGACAAGGTCGACACCGAGGTCCCCTCCCCGGTGGCCGGGACCGTGCTCGAGATCCGCGCGGGCGAGGACGAGACCGTCGAGGTCGGCGGCGTGCCCGCGGTGATCGGTGACGCGAACGCCGCGCCCGCGCCCACCGCGGCCCAGATGAACCCGCCCGCCCCGGCGGCTCCGGCGGAGCCCGCGCCGACCCCGACCCC